>CANNDC010000002.1 GCA_947503265.1 uncultured Alteromonadaceae bacterium | reverse complement strand
AGCTTAATCCGTTAATTCAAACAAAGAGATAAAAAGAACTGGAAAATGTTGAGGTGTACATATACGTATTCACGGCGTCGTCGCAAGTAACTAGTTTATTCCCTCCATTCTCGTTGGGTTTTAATTCTAAACAGCATGTTTAGACATCGCGGTACAAAGCATGACGGGACTAGCTAACAAGTTTAGGCAACACACTGTCAATCCAAGGAACGACTTCATTTTCAGGTTCCAACGTCTCCATGGCATCTACGATAAATAAGTCATCAACTTGTTTGCCTTGCAACTCGATCATCACCTCAAAGATCTGCTTACCAGCCCCGCAGAAAGAATCACCGTAACTACTGTCTCCTAACCCGACAACAGCAAAGGGTTTATTTTCCATCAGTGGCATAGTGTCACGCAGATCCATGATAAAGAATTCCAGATTGGGCGGGATATCGCCTTGACCGGTTGTAGAACTGATCATAATGACAGATTTAGTTTGTTTAAAATCTTCAATTTTAGGGTCAGTAAAGACTTCAACAGAATGCCCTTTTCCGACAATCATTTCTTCTACTTGTTCAGCAACATGTTGAGCATTGCCATAAACTGAACCTACAAAAATTCCTACATCTACCATATCTTTCATTCTCTATATTAATGTCTTCAATTGAGATGGAGTTAAATCCCAATCTTTCAACAGTTTGGCCATTCTTTCGTCAAAATTTGTATGTATTTCTAATTTGTCTTCGCTAACTGGGTGAGTAAGTACTAACTTTTGGCATGTCAAAGCTAGCCCCTCAAACTGAAATTGCTGGCGAGCGAATTTGTTGTGCTTACCATCACCGTGAGTCGTGTCACCTAATATCGGATGATTAATGTGCGACATATGTCGACGCAACTGATGTTTTCTACCTGTGATTGGCGTGAGTTTTAACAATGAGTATCGAGCAGATTGATAGCGCCCAACCGGAAAGTCTAACTCAAATTTAGTGAGGGTTTGATAATCCGTTACTGCTGCTTGTGCTGGTTTGTCTTGTTTGGCTTTTTTATCAGCGATTTTATCTAGCTTTTCTTTGAGAGCGTAATCTACCCTTCCCTTTTCCTCAGCATGCCCTCTGACAATGGCAAAATACGTTTTTTCGACTTGTTTGAGTGTGAACTGTTCAGTCAAAATACGAGCAATATCTGAAGAAAGTGCAAATACTAGCACGCCTGAAGTAGGCCTATCCAAACGATGCACTGGGTAAACATGCTGGCCTATCTGATCTCTGAGCAATTGCATCGCAAATCGTGTCTCGTGCTTGTCGATCATGCTTCGATGAACCAATAAACCAGCGGGTTTATGAATGGCTACTATGTATTCATCTTGATAGAGAATATCAAGAACCGGGATAGTTTCAGGCTCGGAAGTTTGACAAGAAAGTAGATTATCTAGCTTGGCAATGACACTAAGTAGGTCTACAAACTTTTGCCCTTGAAAAGATTCTTCAGCAATTGGTAATACCGCAATTTCTGAGGGCAAAGGCGCACCACGGTCTACTAGCTCTTCCATTGTTGGCATAAAGATAAACTGTAACCATTGTTCCAGCGGCATGGTGTCACAAGAAAAAGGGGCTGTACTGTTAAACGCCGATTCTTCTGGCGGTCGACTGGACCAAATTGAACTTGCGATCATAGCCTTTTGAAGATCGTGCAATAAATTTTTAGTTTGACCGGCTATTGATGTGTCAGACATCTTCCTAACTTTAACTCCACAATATATACTTCACGCCCGTTTAGCTGTTAATGATATCTTGAAATCCCCATGAGTGAGAGCGCAATTTCGACCATTAGTGAATTTTTATTGCATGCAGGTACGGATTACCGTGTCTTTGATATGGGAAGAACCATTCGCAGTGTCTCAACACAAGCTTTTTTGGATATGGAAAATGGTCAGTTACAACCGCAATTTCCACGATTAGAACATGCTTGGTTTGGAATTATTTTTTGGGATAAAACTCGATCTACTCAACACTATATTTGGTTCGTAAAATTACCTGTTGATGAACAGGGAATGCTGGTCGCAGCTGCTCGCAACCACTTCTTACAAATCATTGTTGATGCTTTAGGAGCGGGTTTGGAAAATGCTGAAAGCAAAAATGCTCAGTTACCTGAAAATCCCTACTCATTCATTCCCAATCAAAACCAATTAGCCGATTTTAATAGTATAAGTAGAAAAAAAGTTGCTTTAGGTCAATCGCAATTTTACGACTTAGCCTTGCGTTACATACAAACTCCACTGGTGATTGATTGGCAAACTGTCCCGCAACAAGGTTTAGCCGATGTTGCGGCAAATTTAAAAGACAAAACGATTTATCATACTCTTGTCGATAATATCGAAAACTACCCAACGCCGGCGCAATTTGCCTTGTTAACGAGCTTTGAGAATCACCCTATTGACGTAAAACTCGTTGAAAAGATAGTGGGTATATTGGCGAAAAACCCAGACGATATAGCATTATGGCAGCACGGTATAAGGAGTTTGGCTCAAAGTCCTTGTAAAGGGTTAGTCAGGCAAGTCATCAAGGACTGTCTTTCAAATGACAAATTAAGCTCCGAGCATGGCATTCTTGTCGTTCTTTCGGGGCGGCTATTTAGTCATTTTGAACAGCAAGATTTGCTCAAGGTATTTTTAGATGCAGTTGCCAAAGCGGACGAGTCTTTTGCGCTTTTTCACGCTGTCTTCCGCGATCTAGTGCAAATACCCAGCCTCAGAGTGCATCTATTAGCTTCCTTACGATGGACTGATAAGTCAGACGCCTTAACAGCGGCCGTTGGTAGCCTTTTCAGTGCCACAGAAAACAGTGATAAGGCCAAATAACGATGCAGTTTAACTTATTTGATATTGTCCTTTTGATGGTTATCGTCGTGGTTGGGGCACAATTTTGGCGTATCCGTGCGATTTCTGAACGAGCAAAAGTATTTCTGACTCGTTACTGTGAAAAAAACGGTTTGCAATTGATTAGTATTGCACGAAGCAAAACTCGACTTTCCGTTCACAACGGGCGACTAGATTGGTATAACGAATTTATTTTCGAATTTTCCAGTACTGGAGAAGAGAGTTACCAAGGCCTTCTTTCTATGTCTGGCTTAACTGTAATCAACACTGACTTACCGGCATACAGAATCAACTAAAATATGCGGCGATTAGTCGCAACTACTTCTATCCTTCATTTCATGCTTATTATCACATCGTGACTTTCGGCCTATTCCATTTCAGGCATTTTCTGTCAAACTGAACCTGTACATTAAATGAGCGTATTATTTAATAAGATTCAAATGTAGCCATGGAAGTAAGTGCCAGTGACAGATAAAAGCGAATTACTACAAAGTCTGAAAATAGAACGTAGTGAGGTTCCCGAACCATCAGGTGTAAAGTTGTGGCAAGTGATATTCCTCGTGATCATTTGTGTATGTATTGCTGTTTGGGTCACTTTGAAGTTCGCAGTTCCTTCCGCCAATGACAATACTAAGACAGTCTCCACCGAAAAAGCGGTTGTTAATGAACAAGTGAGTTCATCGGCAGACTTAGAATCGTCTCAAAAGCCTTCATCAACTAGTAGAGTTGCTCCAGAAAGCTCAGCGATACTCAATTCTTCTGGCTATATAACGGCAAGAAGAATGGCAACTGTCTCAGCCGAGATTATGGGCTTGATTACGGAGGTAAATGTCGAAGAGGGCATGGTCGTGGAACAAGGACAAGTACTGGCAAGATTAGACGACACTCTGGCAAAAACAAATTATGATCTTTCAGTGGCCCAGCTTGATGTCTTAAATGCGCGAATAAACAGTATTCAAGCCAATCTTACCGATGCAAAAGACAACTTTAAACGAGTAAATGACAACACCTTTTCAAGCGCAGCAGAAAAGTCCAGAGCGTTGGCGCAGATGCGCAGTCTTGAAGCGAATTTAGAAAGTGCTAAAGCTGACTTACAGGTAGCCAACATTGAAGTGCGTCGCCAAAAGGAACGCTTAGATGATCACACCATAAGGGCACCATTTTCTGGTGTGGTGACGGTCAAAGCCGCTCAACCGGGCGAAATAGTTGCCCCTAGCTCAGCGGGTGGCGGTTTTACCCGGACCGGTATCTGTACCATAGTCGATATGGATTCCTTGGAAATTGAAGTGGATGTAAACGAATCGTTTATTGGCAGAGTGTATCCCCAACAACCCGTTGAAGCTCAGCTAGATGCCTATCCAGACTGGACTATCCCTGCATCAGTCATCGCAATTATACCCACTGCCGACAGAGCAAAAGCAACGGTACAAGTCAGAATTAAAATAGAGCAACCTGATGCCAAAATTTTACCAGACATGGGCGTTAAAGTTGCCTTCCAAAAATAATTAGGAGAACAAGATGAGCGAAGAAGCATTATTCGATTTGCAAGGTGTTGCCAAGAAGTTTGTTAAAGGCAAAGAGCAAATTACCATATTTGAAGACCTTAACATGCAAATCGCCCAAGGCGACTTTCTCGCCATAATGGGGCCATCGGGTTCTGGCAAAACTACCTTATTGAACTTGCTTGGTGGTGTCGATCAACCTACCAGTGGCGAAGTCAGTTTCGAGCAAAAGCGCATTGATAAGCTCAGCGAGGGCAAGTTGGCAGAATGGCGAGCCAACAATATTGGATTTATATTCCAATTCTATAATTTGATGCCTATGCTCAACGCATATCGGAATGTCGAACTACCTTTGTTGTTAACCAAACTTAGTGGAAGTGAACGAAAAAAGCGGGTCGAAAATGCCTTAAAACTCGTTGGGTTGGCCGATAGAGCTAAACATATGCCTAACGAGATGTCTGGTGGCCAACAGCAACGTGTTGCTATTGCCAGAGCTGTGGTCTCGGATCCGAAATTATTACTTTGTGATGAGCCAACTGGAGATTTGGATCGCAAAACAGCCGATGAAATTCTCGAAACCCTGCAACTTCTCAATACTGAGTTTGGTAAAACTATCGTCATGGTTACCCATGATCCCTCTGCGGCTAAGTATGCCAAACGCACTTTGCACTTAGACAAAGGTGAGTTTGTAACTGACCCCAGCGCCAATGTCGCTTAGGAGGCAAGATGAAAGATTTGTATTTAATCTATAAAAATCTCACTCGTAAGAAAACACGATTGTTTCTTACCTGTTTTGCGATATTCATCGCATTTCTTATTTTCGGTTCAATAACTGCTTTGAAGGGCGCATTGAATTCCGGAGTTGAAATGTCGGCGGATAATCGCCTGATTACGGTAAACAAAATTAACTTCACCCAACCCCTACCCTATTCATACGTGAATAAAGTGAAAAGTATTGAGGGCATTAAAGATGTCAGCCATGCCAACTGGTTTGGTGGGTTTTATCAAGAACCTGCCAATCAAATTGTCACAATGGCTGTCGATCCTGAAACCTATTTCACCGTGTATGACGATCTCGTTGTTCCAGAAGAACAATTAAGCCAATGGAAAAGTAATCGACGTGGTGTATTGGTGGGTGAAAGAATTGCGAAAACCTTCAATTGGCAAATTGGAGACACTATTCCTATGTCGTCCAATATATTCTCTAACAAAGATGGCACTCAAACATGGCAACTGCAAATCGATGGCATATTCCGCGGAGAGAATGAAAAGGCCGATACTGGATATATGGTTTTCCATTATAAATACTTTATGGAAACTCAAACTTGGGGTGGAGATAACATAGGATGGTTGATTGTCACCACAACTGACGCTTCTTTGAACCAGCAAGTATCCGATGCCATTGATGAAAGCTTTGCTAATTCAGCAGCTGAGACGGAAACAAGCACTGAAGCGGCATTTAACAAAGCCTTTATCGAACAAATCGGCAATATTGGTCTCATTATTTTTGGTGTCGTGTTTATGGCATTCTTTACCATTCTTGTCGTAGTTGGCAACACCATGGTATTAGCGATCAGAGAGCGCACCAATGAAATCGCGGTATTGAAAACCCTCGGTTTTTCATCCCCTCGAATTTTTAAGATGATCTTAATCGAGTCTTGCATGCTGTCTTTTATAGGCGGTCTACTTGGTTTAGGCGCTGCTTTTGTGATTGTCCAAGGCGCCTCTCAAGAACTATCACGCTTCTTACCCAACTTAGTGCTTGACCAATCCATTGTGCTGCAAGCGCTGGGTTACATGTTGTTGCTCGGGCTAGTGACAGGGATCGTCCCTGCTGTGCGAGCATTAAGATTGAATATCATTAGCGGATTTCAAGGAGCCTAACTGATGAGCTTAATTTCACAAAGTACCGCAGTGATCGTAATGAATGTTCGCAGCCTTCCTCGGCGATTCTGGATGTCGGCAGCAATGGTGTTCGCAAGTGCTGTAGTGGTTGCTATTCTGCTTGCCTTTCTGGCCATGGCGAAAGGGTTTGAAACGACCTTGCAAAGCGCAGGCAGTCCTGACGTAGCATTTTTCCTAAGGGTTAGCTCGGGAGCTGAATTGAATAGTTCCATGTCCAATGATCAAGTTAATTTACTCAGGAATGCACCTGGCATTGCTTCAGATGAAAACGGCCCACTGGTATCACCCGAGCTTTATGTCATCGTTGATGGGATCAAGAAGTCTAGTCAAACCAAAGCCAATATTCCTCTGCGTGGATTGGGTCAGCAAGGCATAGCACTTCGAGAGAGCTTTCAGCTCACGCAAGGGAGAATGTTTGCTTCGGGCACCAATGAATTAATTGTAGGGCAAAGCATATTAAATGAGTTTGAAGGATTTGAACTAGGCAGTGAAATTCGTTCTGGGAAAAACAGCTTCACTGTCGTTGGTATTTTTACCACCGGAGGCAATGTTTTTGAAAGTGAATTATGGGCAGATTCCAGGGTGATTCAAAATCTATATAATCGCGGCAGCAGCTACCAATCATTGCGAGCAAAGCTAACATCGCCGGATAATTTAGAACAAATTAAAGCATACATAGAGAATGACCCACGTTTAAATCAAGATGTGCAAAGTGAACAAAGTTATTTTGCTGAACAAGGTCAAGGTTTGAGTTATATGGCGCTATTTGGGCGTGTAATTTCAACTATTATGGCACTGGGAGCACTGGCTGGTGCTTTGAATACTATGTACACCTCTGTTTCCGATCGTTCCGGGGAAATCGCGACATTGAGGGCTATTGGTTTTAGTCACTTTTCAGCTTTTGTCGGCACTATGGCTGAAGCCTTAGTGCTAGCTGTGATAGGCGGATTGGTGGGTTCTGTTGCTGCATTTATTTTCTTTGATGGGTTAAGCGCAGCGACCTTGGGAGGCAGCTTCACTCAAGTCGTTTTTCAATTCGAACTGACTACAGATTTGTTTATTCAAGGCGCGACTCTTGCACTTATTATAGGCTTTTTAAGTGGATTTTTCCCAGCTTGGCGCGCGGCCCGCGTGCCCGTCATCGTCGCTTTTCAAAATGGGCGTTAACAATCAAAAAAGGAGATAGTGTCTTGCCGTATGCTCTAACTTACTGCTAAATTAATGCGTTGTAACTGGAAGAAGTAAAAAAAGGAAAAAATATGGAAAATGAAGTATACAAAGCCCCGGAATCTGACGTGTCTATTGAGTTGCCAGCAGGTGAGTCAGTTTTAGCCAGTCGATGGGCTCGATTAGGTGCATCTATTGTTGATGGACTTATTCTGGTTTTAATTTTATTACCTGTGATGTATCTAGTCGGAATATTTGACACTTTTGCTGCAGGCGAGGAACCCGGATTTTTATTGATGCTAGGTATGAATATACTTACGATTATCGTCTTTGCGTTAATTAATGGTAAGTTGTTAATTCACCATGGTCAGACAATTGCAAAACGACTTTTTGCTATCAAAATCGTATCTATGGATGATAATCAAGCCGGTTCGACTGCATTGTTAAAACGTTATGGATTTTCCATGCTTGTTACTCAGATCCCTTTGATTGGCAGTTTGATAGGTTTGGTTAATGTTTTATTTATATTCTCTAGCTCAAAAAGGTGTTTACACGATCTTATAGCCAACACTAAAGTTGTGAAGGCATAAGCAAAATATTGACTTAAGACTGGCTAGCAACATCTAGTCAGTCATCGTATCAAATATTTCTCTAAACCATTTCAATGCAGCATCTTCTTCAGTATTTTGATGCCAATACAGATGAGTTTCTATTGACGCTAAACTGAATGGTAATTTGATCAACTGTAATGTTTCATCTTGCAATCGGCGGGCAATAGATGTCGGTAAGGTTAATATCAAGTTTTCGCTTCGAATAATTTCTCGGGCAGCCTGATAGCTTTGACAACGTATTGTGGTTTTGCGCACCAAACCCTGTTCTTGCAACAAGAGATCTTCTATCGCCGCACCACTTGGCCGATTAGAAACACTAATGTGTTTCGCAGAAAAATAGTCTTTTCGACTAAAGCCACCCTTAAATTTTTGCTGATTGACTAGTTCGTGGTTGTTACTTATCAACACACTGAAATCATCATCAATGAGTTTTTTGTGCAGTACTGGTGGTTTTATTGGCATAGCAACATCCAGCACCACGTCAATATGTCCTGCTGACAATTCTCTGCTTAGCTGTGCCCGCTCAATTTTAATGCTGGCATAGGTGACATTGGGTGCATGCTTAGCCAGATATCGAGTCAGTTTCGGTAATATGGCTGTTTCAATCGCATCATGCATCGCAATGCGGAAGTGATGTCTACTAGTTTCAGGTTCGAAATCCCCCCAAAGTTGTAAGATTTGCCTAAGACGACTTAAGTTATCAATAATTAGTGGAGCCATCCGCTGGCAAGCGGGAGTTGGCAACATCTTTTGCTTACTTCGTTCAAATAATGGATCTTGTAAGCATTCTCGCAACCGTTTAATTGCATGGCTTACGGCCGAAGGCGTGATATGTAATCGCTCCGCAGTTCGAGTCATATTCTGTTCCAAATACAGACTCTCGAATACCTTTAGTAAATTCAGATCTAACTGTTGTATTGCTTTTAAGTCAGCCAATGCAGCACCTTTTTGTTCAGCAAACATAATAATGAATTAAATTCATAGTATGCAGATACTATATTTCATTTCATTCAATCAATCTAATTCGTTAAGCTTTAGCGTATAAATTGAATTAGACGGAGATTACCATGCATTTCGAGCACAGCGCGAAAACCCAAGAATATATTGCACGAGTCAAAACCTTCATGGATGAACATGTCTATCCGGTTGAAGAGCAAGTCTATGCTGAGACCCACGAGCTAAATCCCACTGGCGACTGGACGAAGTGGCAAATGCATCCGTCTATCAACAAGCTCAAAGCAAAGGCGAAGGAACAAGGGCTATGGAATTTGTTTTTGCCCGATGCTGAATTAGGGCAAGGTCTGACGACGTTAGAATACGCTCCGCTTGCTGAGGAAATGGGTAGAGTGCTCTGGGCCTCAGAAGTTTTTAATTGCAATGCTCCAGATACAGGGAATATGGAAGTCCTCTATCACTTTGGTTCAGATTATCAAAAGAAGACTTGGTTAACCCCGTTACTCGAAGGCGATATTCGCTCGGTGTTTGGTATGACAGAACCTGACGTAGCATCATCTGATGCCACCAATATGGCAGCCACCATTGAGCAAGATGGTGATGAAATTGTCATGAATGGTAAAAAGTGGTGGAGTACTGGATTAGGACACCCAAATGCGACTGTTACCATTTTTATGGGATTGTCGAATCCAGAAAATGACAAGCACAGCCAGCACAGCATGGTAGTAGTGCCCCTAGACACACCTGGAATAGAAATTAAGCGAATGCTATCTGCTTATGGTGACTATGATGCTCCTTCTGGTCATGGTGAGATGCACTTCAACAATGTACGAGTACCAAAAGAGAACTTAATAATGGGGATGGGCAAAGGATTTGCTATAGCACAGGGTAGATTAGGACCGGGAAGAATTCATCATTGTATGCGTTCAATTGGTGCGGCTGAAAAAGCGTTGGAATTGGCCATAAAAAGAGGAACATCACGGGTAGCTTTTGGCAAACTACTATTGAAATTAGGTGGCAATGGGGAACGTATTGCGCAAGCTAGAATGGCAATTGATCAAGCTAGGTTACTCACACTCAATGCCGCATGGAAAATTGATAAGATTGGCGTTAAAAATGCGATGACTGAGATATCTGCCATCAAAGTTGTTGTACCTAAAATGCTAGAAAGTGTGGTAGATATGGCCATTCAACTTCATGGTGGAGCTGGTATGTGTGGTGATTTCCCGCTGGCTCGATTTGCTGCCGGTGCGCGTGCATTGCGGTTAGCCGATGGACCAGACGAGGTGCATATGGGCATGGTTACTCGATTAGAACTTCGAAAATACGCAGGCAAATAATGTCAGGTATCGATAAAGCAGGTAGGGTCAGAACTGGGGAGGAGCTAGATATTTCGCGCCTATCCCCTTGGCTTCTCAAACAAATACCCGAATTACAGGGCAAACCAGAAGTCAACCAATATTCCGGAGGGGCGTCCAATTGGACTTATTGCCTGAAATACGGTGAAAAAGAGGTCATTTTAAGGCGTGCACCAGAAGGTACCAAGGCAAAGGGTGCTCATGATATGGGTCGTGAGTACCGTTTACAATCGGCTCTCAAACCTGTTTATCATTATGTACCAGAGATGCTTGCCCACTGTGAAAATGAAGATCTTATTGGCAGTGAATTTTATGTCATGGAAAAATTCACTGGTTTAATACCGCGACACAACCTTCCCAAGGGTGTTTCGTTGTCAAAGCAACAAGCAAATACACTTTGCACGAACGCTCTCGACAGCTTGATTAGACTGCATAAAGTTGATCACAAGGCTGCTGGTCTTGATCATTTGGGTAAAGGGGCAGGATATACCGTTCGTCAAATAGAGGGCTGGATCAGCAGATACAGCAAAGCAAAAACGTGGAATGTACCCAGTGCTAAGTATGTTATGGATTGGCTAAAAGACAATATTCCCAGCACTGAACATATCTGTATTACTCACAATGACTTTCGATTTGACAATCTAGTATTGGATATCGAGGATCCGACCAAAATAATTGGCGTACTTGATTGGGAATTGGCCACTTTAGGCGACCCCTTAATGGATATGGGGAACAGTCTTGCTTATTGGGTTCAAGCTGATGACGATCGGATTGCAAGAGCAACTCGCCGCCAACCAACTCATTTAAACGGGATGCTAGGTCGACAAGAAGTGATTGATTATTACTTAGACAAGACAGGTTTTAAAGTCGATGATTTCACTTTTTACGAAGTGTACGGTTTGTTTCGCCTAGCGGGTATAGTTCAACAAATTTATTTCCGTTACCATCACAAACAAACGCGTAACCCGGCTTTTAAAAACCTATGGTTCTTTGTCCACTACCTCTTGTGGCGTTGCAAACGTTCCATCAAAAATTCGAAATGATAGAGTAAGGAAGGTTACGTGAGTGTTATTTATTTGATTCGCCACGGTCAAGCGTCATTTGGTCAAGAAAACTACGATGAATTATCAAGAATTGGTCATCAACAGGCTAACATTCTTGGAGAATCATTGCGTGACCGAGTCGGTACGTTTGACCATATGGTGTTAGGCAGTATGGTTAGGCATAAACAAACTGCTGAACAGTGTTTGAACGCCATGAGCCAGACGTTTGACCAAACTGAATCGACAGTTCATTCAGGTTGGAACGAATATGACCACCAAGATATTCTTGCGCAACTCGGAGACGAGTTTAAAACACCTCAATCAATTGAAAAGTATGTGAGAAGTCAGCCCAATCCAAAAGCCACGTTTGAAAAAGTGTTCAACAAAGCCATGGACAGATGGATGTCTGGCGATCACGATGCAGACTATGTGGAAACATGGCAGCACTATCAAGCAAGAATCAAGAAAGCACTAAAAGCGACCATTGAAATAGCTAAAACGGCGGAAAAAGTCGCGGTTTTTTCATCAGGCGGTCCAATATCTGTAGTTAGCCAACATTTGCTGCAGGTAGAGCCGAATAAAGTCATGCAAGTGAATTGGACCATCGTCAATTCTAGCGTGACCAAATTAGTCAGCTCGTCTTCTCGATTATTCTTGTCTACACTCAATGATCACAGCCATTTGGAAGGCAGATACAAAGAGCTCATCACCTATAAATAGGTTTATTAATCAACAGCAAATCAGGTAAACACGACGTCATGAGAAAAAATATTTTAATAACAGGTGCGAGTTCTGGTTTAGGCAAAGGTATGGCTTGTGAATTTGCGAAAATGGGCCGAAACCTGGCACTTTGTGCAAGAAGAATGGAAAAACTAGAAGAACTTAAATCTGAATTGCTTGCCATTAATCCCGATATCAAAGTATCAATTATGCCTTTAGATGTAGACGACCATGAACAAGTGTTTGATGTGTTTAAAGCCTTTAAGGCGGAGTTTGGGCAAATTGACAGAATTATTGTCAATGCAGGTATCGGACGCGGAGCAGCAATAGGTACGGGTTATTTCTATGCGAACCGCCAAACTGCCATGACTAATTTTGTTTCTGCGTTGGCCCAATGTGAAGCTGCCATGGAGATATTTCGAGAACAAAATGCAGGTCATTTAGTCAATATTTCATCCATTAGCGCCATGCGTGGTGCTAGAAGAGCGTTAAACGTTTATGCCGCATCAAAAGCAGCGCTAAGTTCGCTCAGCGAAGGTCTTAGAATCGAAACCCTTGGTACACCCATCAAAGTATCTACCCTGCACCCGGGATTTATACGCAGCGACATTAATAAGAAAGTTAAAAAAGTTCCTTTTATTGTGGATACAGAAACAGGTGTCAAAGCCATGGTAAAAGCCATTGAAAAAGAAGGTGGTAATAGCTATATGCCAATATGGCCTTGGGCATTTATGCGCTTCTTAATGAAAATTGCACCTTTAAGTGCACTGAAAAAAATGGCTTAACGAAGCATCATGCAAGATTCCGCATTGACTCAAGTTGCATTGCCTTTAGTTTTGGCGATGATTATGTTTGGTATGGGCTTGGGGCTGACACTTGCTGATTTTTCGCGTGTTTTAAAACTTCCCAAAGCGGTTTTTGCCGGTTTAATCGGACAGTTTCTATTTATGCCTCTAACCGCTTTGTTTGTGGCTTGGATATTCTCACTTTCTGAATCGTTGGCTATTGGATTAATGATATTAGCCGCGTGCCCGGGCGGCACTATGTCGAACGTTTTTAGCCAACTTGCCAGAGCAAATATGGCGCTTTCTGTCACGCTCACCGCACTTTCAACATTTATTTGTGTGCTAACTACTCCATTAATTATTGGTACTGCAATCCAATACTATTCAGGTGAGCAAAGCCCAAACTTTTCGGTGGCTAGTACGACATTATCTTTGATTATTATTACGCTAATCCCAGTTATGCTAGGGATGTTTGTAAAACACAAATTTGAATCTATCGCTGATCTGTTGGAACCGTATTTTCGACGTTTTTCAGGTGTCTTCGTTATCTTAATGATACTCGCGATCTTAATTGAGGAACGGCATTCGCTTATCGATTCATTTTCCGCCGTTTTTGGCGCGACGCTAGCGCTAAACCTACTTTCAATTGCTGCAGGACTTTTATTGGGATTGCTTACTAATCTTAGTTCTAGAGATGGTATTACCTTGGGTATTGAAGTGGGAATTCAAAATGCTGCAATGGCGATATTGATTACAGTTTCCCTACTCAAACAACCTGAATACGCTACTTCTGCTGGCGTATACGGTTTAACTATGTATATAGGCGGAGCTTTGCTTATTTTACTCGCCAAGCAAACTAAGATGAGTTTTGTCAGCTCTAACTAAAACGTTTCCCCATTAAGAATTTCCTTTTTGAACTTTGAATTTTAAGTCAGGCAATGCTATAAAATGTATACATTTTTATATTTAGTATACATATTTAGTGAATATTGCGTTGAAAAACCTAATCTCAGATTGTTCTTTATCCGCTATTGTTGCTGGTTTTATTGCCGTTCTAATAGGTTTTGCAAGTGCAATGGCGATTGTGTTCCAAGCCGCGACGGCTGCAGGTGCCAACCAAGCTATCATTGAATCTTGGGTATGGGCACTAGGACTAGGTATGGGAATCAGTTCAATCGGACTGTCTATTTGGTACAAAAAACCCATCATAATTGCTTGGTCGACCCCCGGAGCGGCTTTATTGGCGACAAGCCTGACAAATTCCTCAATGGAACAAGCCATAGGTATATTCTTATTTGTTGGTTTTTTAATTTTAATTGTTGGTTTGAGCGGTTGGTTTGCCAAACTTACCTCTGTGATACCCTTACCCATTGCAGCGGCAATGTTAGCAGGCATTTTGGTTCAGTTTGGTATCGGCATTTTCTCCTCATTGCAGAGTTCCCCATTACTGGTAGGTATCATGTTAAGCACTTACTTGCTGAGTAAACGTCTATTGCCGAGATATGCCATCGCCCTTATATTAGTAGTTGGTGTTTTAGTTGCGTATTTTCAGCAAAGTTTGCAACTATCCGCTCTAACTACTTCATTTGCGTCACCCATTTTCATTGTTCCTGAATTCTCAATTAGTGCCTTGATCGGCATTGGAATCCCGCTTTTTGTTGTCACCATGACATCACAAAATTTACCCGGTGTTGCTGTACTCAAGGCCAGTGGCTATCAAGATCAGCCGGTATCTCCACTCATTTCGGCCACCGGTTTAACGACTCTTCTGTTCGCGCCGTTTGGCGGTTTCACCTTTAATCTGGCTGCGATTACGGCCGCTATTTGTACTAGTGAAGAATCTCATCCAGACCCGAAGAAGCGCTATATTGCGGGGGTTTCTTCGGGAACCTTTAACATAGTTGCAGGTGTCTTTGGATCGGCGTTAGTTGGTCTATTTGCCGCTTTTCCTGTTGCTTTAGTTTCAGCTTTGGCAGGTCTAGCACTCATCGGAGCCATAGGTTCAAGTCTCAAAAGTGCAGCAGAGTCTAATCAATACCGTGATGCCGCAATAATCACTTTTCTGGTTACGGCATCAGGTATGAGCTTTTTTGGCATTGCCTCGGCGTTTTGGGGTTTGGTGTTGGGTATGTTGACTGTTTTTCTGTCGAACAAATGAGAGCTTAATCAAAATGACCAAACAACCCGCTCAACAACTTTATATGCAAATAAAACTCGACATCCGTGATAACAAACTACCTATAGGTGAACCGCTTAAGCAACAAGCATTGTCCGAACGATATCAGGTCAGTCGCATCCCAATTCGCGACGTGCTGCAGCGATTAAAAAATGAAGGCTGGCTAAAAGTATCCGGGAAACGCGGCGTAATGGTTCCGGCATTAAATGCCACAGAAGCGGAAGATTTGTACATGATGCGTATGTATCTTGAACCCCTGCTAATCGAGTATGCTAGCGGTAAAATTTCCCAACAGGATCTAGGCAAAGCCGCTGATTTTTTAGTCGCGATAGATGAAAACCCAAATCTTTCCATTCAAGAACACGGCGAGTTAAATTGGCAATTTCACGCTTGTTTGTATGCAGTAGCGGAAAGACAAACCTTGTTTGAAACTGTGTCGTCTTTGCATCAACAATGTGGACGCTATATTGGTTTTCACACGAAAGATTTAGACTACAAGAGCACAAGTCAAGAAGAACACTATGCCATGTTGCAGGCATTACGAGAACGAGATACTGCCCTTGCAAAGCAAATTCTCCGTGTTCATATTTCGCAAGCAGGTGAACAGCTCACGCAATACCTACAAAACTCAAATTGAGGTGGAGCTCACTCCATTTAAAAAGCTGTTTATCAACAGTAAGGCTTGAATCTTAGTCCACATAAGCCGATAACACCCATTTCTCGCCGAATGATACACTCGTATTTAGCGCAAGGTGAGCGCAATACGTTGTTCTTAATTCAGTTCAGACAGATTCGATGAAGGAGATGCAAAACAAAAGACTAGAAAATTAAGGTAGTCAAAACTGAGGATGGTTTTCAATCAAACCTTCCACGTGAAGAATTAGATGACACTCAGCAAGTCCGTACCAGTCAATAGGGGCACAAGTCACTTACTCAGGATGTTGACTAAATACGGCATTGCCGTATAATTATTTTATGGTTTTTATAGAAACTTCCAAATTCACAGAAATATTGTCAGATTATTTATCTGATGATGATTATCGTGGATTGCAGTCTTACCTCCTTCAAAAACCAGACGCTGGTGATATTGTTAAAGGATCCGGGGGAGTTAGGAAAATACGCTGGGCATCTGCTGGGAAAGGCAAAAGTGGGGGCGTTCGAGCAATTTATTACTGGAAAAAATCTGAACATGAAATTTGGATGCTAACTATGTATAGCAAATCTGAAAGAGCAACTATCCAAGGCCATATTTTAAAACAATTAGCAGAGGCGATTGATAATGAGTAGTCGAGATATTGGTGCAGAAATATTAGCTGGTATAAATGAAATAAAAGCATTTAAAAAAGGTAAGATTCAACTTAAAACAACAGAATTGAGTGAGCCTTCAGCGCCAAAGGTAATTCGCTCGAAATTAAAAATGTCACAGTCTGCTTTTGCTGGATTGTTGGGTGTCAGCACTAGAACACTCCAAGATTGGGAGCAAGGCCGGAGATCGCCGCAGGGCCCAGCAATTGCGTTACTGCGAATTGCTGAGCAACACCCAGAAGTCTTCGCAGATTTACATTGAACGCGCGGCTTATAATAAATCAACTGGCCCCATTCTCGTGGCTCAATCCACACTTATTATAGCCAGCAAGTTTTCGTCGTTTATTCGAGGTGTTATAGGCCTCCTAACCATGAGAGTCATCATGAAATCTATTAACCTAATCGTTCTCTTTATTCCTTTTTTTGTATTTGCAAACGATGAAGGTACTAAAGCGCTTAAAATACAAAAGTTAAGTGATAACGTTTATCAGCATATTTCTTTCAAAAGGGTTGAGCCGTGGGGATTAATAGAAGCGTCAGGTCTAGTTGTTGTTAATGGAACTGAAGCTCATATGATTGACACTCCTTGGACAACCCAAGGCACTAGAGAATTGATTAAGTGGATTGAAACTAAAGGGTTAACTTTAAAAAATACAGTCGTTACTCATTTTCACGAAGATGCTAGTGGTGATTTGTCACTTTTAAATGATTTAAAAATAAAAACTTATGCATCATCACTAACCAACAAACTTCTTAAATCAAACCAAAAAGAAACGTCCAGTGACGAAATATCAAGTAACACATTTGAATTAGTTGAAGGGTTAGTAAGTGTGTTTTACCCCGGAGCAGGTCATACAGAGGATAATATCGTTGTTTGGCTGCCTAAAGAAAAGATACTATTCGGCGGCTGTTTTATTAAAAGTTTACACCATAAAGATTTAGGCTACACTGGTGACGCAGTTATTAATGAATGGTCGAATTCGATTCAGAATGTCATTAATCGCTATCCTGATATTAAGTTAGTTGTTCCCGGTCATGGCGAAGTTGGAGATATTAGTTTGTTAACTCATACACAAAAATTAGCCTTGTCTACAAAGACCTCCAATAAGTCAACTAAGTAAGACCAAAAATAGCCATCACTCTTCAAAAATCGACTGCCCACTATTCGTCATTTTACGTCAAACAAATCATTTGCAATCACCTGTATTCAAAGTAGAATCATTCACTGTTTATTTCATCAGTTACTACATTCTAATTCGTAGCGAATATCAGATGAAAATGTTTGTGTATAGCGATGATGTAAAATTAGAAGATTTGGGTGCGGGTGTTTCACGAAAAGTACTAGCCCAAAATTGAACACGGCTGTGCAAGAATAGAGGCTGGCGTACTTATTAATAACGATACCCCAATGCGTAAAGACTTTGTGTACTAGAAAATTAAATTGATCAGTAAAACTGAAAGAGTAGAAAAATGAAAATAGCATTATTGATGGAAAATAGCCAAGCAGGTAAAAATTCAATTGTTTTGAATGAATTAGAAGCCGTTGTTAAACCACTTGGTCATGAAGTATTTAACGTTGGTATGAGTGATGAAAATGATCATCATTTAACCTACATCCACTTGGGTATTCAAGCGAGCTTATTGTTAGGTACGAAAGCGGTTGATTTCGTGGTTGCAGGTTGCGGAACAGGCCAAGGTGCGATGATGTCTTTAAACGCACACGCAGATGTTCTATGTGGTTACTGTTTAGAGCCTACTGATGCCTTTTTATTCAACCAAGTAAACAACGGAAACGCAATTTCTTTAGCATTTGCTAAAGGCTTCGGTTGGGGCGCTGAACTTAATATTCGTTACATTTTCGAAAAAGCGTTTACGACAGGCGATCGTGGCAACGGCTATCCCCTTGACCGTGCCGAGCCGCAACAAAAAAATGCGGGTATTTTAAATGAAGTTAAAGCGGCAGTTGCAAAAGGCAGTTTAGTAGACTCGTTAAAAGCTCTGGATCAAGACTTAGTTAGAACAGCTGCTGGTGGCGCTCGATTCCAGAAAGCGTTTTTCGACAATTGTCAAAATGCTGATGTCGCTTCATATATAAAGTCTCTGTTGGGCTAATTCAGTATACTGACAGAATTGATAAAGCTAGCCTATTTTGGGCTAGCTTTTTTGATTCTAAAAACGACTGACTTGTAAGCCATCACTTGATATCGCTTAACTGATCTAGTGTTTTTCATTGTGATAGCTTCTACAATGGAAATATCGATTTTCTCACTCGCTTTCAGCCTGTAAGCGTCGATATCACAACTGTTCATCAATATCCCTTCACTGGTTCCGAATACGCCTCTATATCTGTCATTATCAGTATATACAGTGGTGTTGAACTAATCGTAACTACGGATCATCATTAGTAACGAACATCCTACTGGTATTTCGACTTGAGAATCGGAAGGAACAACAAAGTTGGCTTTACCAGAATAGGGGCTAAATTGCCTTTTATCTCGAACCGGATTAGGTAATAAAGATTGTCGAAACCCGATGACCAGCTCGGAAGAACGTATATTCAATATTGATATTACCGAATGTGAGAAATGCCAACGGCATGATGTGAGCCTAATCGCCTGTTTCACAATTCACTCCCTGGGTAACATTCCAACACCGTCATTGGTGAATCCGATTGGTATTGGAATTCATTGATACTTGCGGGGCAGAAAAAGCGGTCCCACTTTTTTAATTGAGTTATTTCGTTTCCTGTGTGGAACGAGCCACAACCTTCAATTACAACACCATAGAAAAATGCATCTTCTGTTCGCTTATAACTGCCATTGACCGTCGCTCGCTTTACGTTAAAACAAGATGTTTTGTCTGGCCCAATGAGCTCTTCTAAACAGTTACCTAAATTATCGTTGGCAAGGATTTTGGGGGTACAACGAAATTCCTCGTCTATTTTTTCAGCAGGAACAGGTTCAAAATTGAATACATCGAGCGCAGTCTCAATTCCCCTATTCATAAACCTCGCTGGTTCAGGAATTACATAACCACAACGTTCAAATTCAAACCTCACTGCAAGATCCGAGGGTTCCATGATCTCTAGCATTAGAATGCCTTCGCCTAAAGCGTGTGGACGGCCGCCCGGAAGCAAAAATACATCTCCAGGTTTTACCGGAATACGGTCGAAGCACTTTTCTATGGATGCAATATCCTGTCTTTCAATCCATTCCTTAAGTTGTTCTCGGCTAGGAGATCTTTGAAATCCAGCGTAGATATAGGGATCGCTCACATCAGCGCGGATTTCTAGGATTACATAGGCTTCAGTCTTTCCGCGGGGTGAATCTAATCGTTCTTGAGCAAAAGCGCGGGTTGGATGAGCTTGGAAGTGCAAACGTGTAGCACTATCTAGGTACTTCACCAAGGGAATGTCATCCATCGAACGTACAGAATTGCCATCGGTGCCGAGATAATACAATTGCTCTTTAGTCAGTAAGTCACGAAACGGCAAAGTCTGGCCGATATCATTAGTTACCATAGCCAGCCCTTCTGATATATGTTCTCGCCCTACATTGTGAGCTTCAATTGTTGAGCCAATCCAGTCTTCAGGAAAGTTTGAATCTTTTGGATTTTGCTTACCTTCGATAAGGTCAAGCTGCTTGCCACCCTGATAAGTTCGCCAAACGCGATTCGCCGAGAATTTAACAATCTTATTCATAATTATCGCTCTGTTCAGAAAAGATCGAACCTGAGTTTTTGCCTATTTTGTAGATCTGGTAACAACTTTATTATCAACACTGAAGCCAAAAGACTAACCTGTGTCGATTTAGTTGCAAGTATATAGCGAATTCTTTGTAAGGAAGAGCCAGTTTTTTGCAAACAACGTGCAATTCTAAATTTTGATGTCACTCTTACTTGCTACCGAAATGATTTCAATTCATATCGCACCTTTCTATGCGGTAACTGACAGTATTAATCCGGATGAACGCCGTGTAGTTACTAATTCAAGCCCTAAAATCTGACAATGAGCTCTCTGTGCTGCTGTGGGCTTCGATCTTTTGCAGACTAGGTTAATTGTTTAACTTAATAAATAGTCGTTGGTGCATAGGTATAAAAAAATGCCAGGCAGCGTAACTGCCTGGCATTTTTATGACTCGCACGCTATATCTTAGCGTATTGGAAATGCTACCTAAGGTTTTGTTAATGGCACAGAAGTTGAGACTGAGTTATTTGTCGAACCATTTGAGCCAGCTCTATATAGAGCCTCATGAACAAAGACTTTACCCTCAAGGATGTCGTTATCATCTGCACTTTCAAAGGTCTCGCTAAATACTTCTGTCGTACCTGCAACATCTGAGTAGAGTGTGAAGTCATCTATAACAATCGGCGAACCGCCTTTAGTTTGGACATCAAAGAAACCAGGCCCTTGGTTCTGTAGTCCAGCGCCTACAGTCATTGAGGTAAAGCTGCCGTCAGCATTAAACGTCATGGCATCAGAAGTTATTAGTGTACCGTCGATAGCCAGCGAAACTTGAGCAGGTACGCCTGCAGAGCTATCCCAAGTAAACTCTACTAAAAACGGTTTTCCTTTTTCAACAGTATTGTCGAGAGTATGAAATCTACCATTTCCAGTTTCATTATTCAGACGAAGCTCACCAGTCTGCCTAACAGTAAGAGCTAAATAAACCCTGTGTAATTCTCGACCTTTCCATGTACGGCCACTGAATACCAGTTTTGCATCTCTAGTTGAACCATCAGGGAATAATGCGATGAACGAAGCTTTACCCTGGATATCAGTCTTATCTCGAATATCGATAGACCATTTAGCATCTTTGCCATCTGAACCACCCAATTGAGCGGCTAAGTTACCACCTACCAATGGGTTAATGGTAATCGGTAAAACGGCAGTTGTGCCATCAACAGCGCTTACAACAATTTCGTCAACAAGTGGATCTGGTAAGGTTACACCATCGCCTTTGTGAGCTTTTATCGCGTCTAATTCTCCATTTAAGGTGTAAGTCCATGCTCCTGATTCATCTAATGAAAATGTACCATATGTGGTCGTAATATCTGACATCACTTCAAATTTTTCTTGTCCAAAATTCGGGTCAGTGATTGTCAGTGCTCCATCAGCTTCCGCTGCATTTATATTAACAAATACATCGGGGTTATAAACGGGCTCCTGACCTTCTTCAGGCTCTACATCAACGCCACCAGGAATACCGTCAATATCGGCATCGACTAATTGTGAGCCTTTTATGGTAATGGTTACCGTTTGTTCTGTACCGTCGATAGAGCTGATAATAAAGGTATCGTCTAATGTTGGTGGTGTATCAGTATCTTCAACATAGTTTAATGCTGCGACTTCGTCTTTGCTGTGATCTAATTGATAAGTCCATTGACCAGAATCAGAATCAAATGTGACGGCACCATACATGGCGGTTGGTGTTTGGTTTGGCGCAAACCCAGCTTCCGCAGGGTTATCATCTCTTACGGTAACAGTAGCATCTGCATTGCCATCGTCAAAAAATACTGAAAAAAGTAATGCACCGCCAAATGTCGCGGGTACATCTATTCCTGAAACAGTTATAGCTACTTCCTGAGTGGTGCCATCAGCAGTAGTGATGGTAAATGGTGTGTCAATTAATGGTGGCATGTCGGAGCTAACCAGTGCAACAACTTGCTCATTGGTTTGATCTAGATCATAGACCCATTCCCCAGCCGCATTGATAGAAAACGTACCAAATTGTCCAGTAACCGTAGCTGGGTACACCAATGATTCACCGGTGTTAACATCATTTACGTTTATTGTACCTGTTGCGTCTGCTGCTTTTGTTGCTGTGCCAGAAATATCGCCAGAAATATTGGCAGCAGTGGGTAAAACTTGGTCGTCGTCACTATCACCGTTACATGCGCTTAGTGCAGCAACAAGGGATAACGTTAGGAATTGTTTTTTCATTATAGGTTTCCTTCTTAGGAACTTTTCATAACATCGAGTGACATTGGCCACTCGATGTTTACTATTTGTTGTCGTTAGTTACAGGTCTCTGATAACTAAAATATTATCGGTGGTCACGTTTTGATAGCGCGGATCGCCTGAATCTTTCACTGGATCACCATCTGAGCTATTGACAAAGCTTTCTTCAAAGTCTGGAGTATCAAATTGCACATCGGCATCTATATTCGTAAAAAACTTGATGTCATCTATTAACAATGCACCTGTGCCACCATCATCTGTACTTTTTCTGACCCAAAAACGCGCTTCATCAAGGCATTTATAAAGCGCGGATCCTGCTACCGTTTGCGCAACAATCGTTTGTGTTGGGTCATCTGGGATTGCGCCATGGGGAGAAGATGCCGCGGTGCCATCAATTGACAAGGTCA
Source organism: uncultured Alteromonadaceae bacterium (assembly GCA_947503265.1). Lineage (GTDB taxonomy): Bacteria > Pseudomonadota > Gammaproteobacteria > Enterobacterales > Alteromonadaceae > Aliiglaciecola. The sequence continues at coordinate 425,163 of CANNDC010000002.1, read as the reverse complement.
AATAGGTTAGATTTGTTGCTGGGTTAAATCGCCAGGACATTAGAAAATCCATCCAATCACCACTAAAGAACATCTGGTCAAAAACGACTTTTTCGGTAATAAATTGGTTGTTTGCATTTCTAGCATAGTCAGCTGCACCATTGAGGTAGCTTCCACCAGGGATGATTTCAGCTGACCACATTTCAAACAAACCTTCAGGTTGCATATAAAATTGGGCCACTCTTCGATTATCACCACCGCCGTCATTGTTACCGTTCCAACGTGAACAGGTAAAACCGAAATTACCTTGGACCAATAAATCCTCAGTGATTTTTGCTCTAAATGATATTTTGCCATCACTAACATCTGCAGGCGTCAAACCACCATGAAGAAAATCGATAGCAAATACGCTAGTAAGATCAGTTTCACTAGGAATTTGAACAGCAAAATTTAGTGGGGCACCGGTCACATTCACAGTAAATTCAACCGCGGTGCCATCGGCAGAGTAAATAGTGAATACCTCTTGAGTAGAATCTTCAGGCGTTACAAGCGCTTGTAAATCAGGGTGCTTATTATCCAGCTCATATTGCCAACGACCATCGGTTTGAATAGTAAAGGTTCCAAATTTTGCAACGACCTCAAACCCGGGTTCATCAGCGGTCTTGAAAGCAGATTGCTGGAAGTTTTCATCGTAGACTTCAGCTTTACCAAACCCGGATGTTTCAGTTAACGAAACATTAGCAACAACAGCCCCTCTAAATTGGGCAGGGCTTTCAGCTGGGGTGCCGTTTATGACAATGTTTAGCTGAGTGGTTGTACCGTCTAGTGAGGTTATAGTAATAGCGTCTGTTAGTGATGCAGTAGGGTTACCTTGTAAGGCCAATACTTCTGATAGAGTTTCATCTAGATCATATGTCCACGCACCATCACCGGCTTCGGTCATAGTAAATGTGCCGTATTGGGCTTCTGGTACCAACGAATAGTCAGGGTCAGCTTCGCCAAAGTTGACGTCTGTTACACCGATGAAACCAGAGGCAGAACCATGTCCAAAGGTAATCTCTACATCGAAACCTTCTCCGGTTGTCCCATCAAATCCAACTTCTGTACTAAATTCATTGTTAAAATTAGCACCTACTTTTTTTGCTTCGCTATTGTCTAAATCACAACCAGTAAGGGCAGCAATCATAGACAAAACTAGTATTTCTTTTTTCATATCAATTGTCCTATAAATAATCTTTTCGTCTTATGTTTGCTTAAAAGCTGTAAGTGACATTTGCAGTATATATGCGGCCGGCATAACGAATACGGCTTATCGCTTTTTCATTACCACCTATGTATTCATATTCTTGACGATTATTAAGGTTGAATGCCCTGAGGTTTACCCTTAAATTTTTGCTAATTCTATAAGATGCAGCTAAATCTAAACGGCCACCAGCAGTTTGTGTGCGCGCGTCGCTACCTAAGAAGTTAGTTGTTCCGCCAGCGCTTAATAGTTTTTCATCCTGCCAATTGTAAGCTAGGCGAATACTAAACCCATCGTTTTCGTAGTAGCCAATTAAGTTACCAGAATAAGGCGCAATTCTTGTCATTGGCTGACCACCACCTTCATCTAAATCAACTTTTGTGAAGTTAAATACTCCGCCAAAACCGTTCCAGGGGTAGGGTAAAAAGTCCAATTTTTGCTGTATTGCTAATTCGAAACCTGTCACTTTAATAGGGATATCACTATTAAATGTTTCTCTGATATTCACTCTCCGGTTACTAATAATGTCACCTTGATCAGTTTCAAACTCACCAACTTCTTGACACAAACCGTTTGTGCTACCGTCTTGAATAAGTTCAAGCTCACCAACATCCCACTTTGCCTCATCGCCAATTGGGCATATTGTTCGCGTTTGAATTTGCCCTTCAATATCTTTTACGAACATACCCAAAGAAATCGCGGAGCCGTCTCGGTTATACCAAGCTAATGACAAGTCATAGTTTTGTGATGTATAGGGTAGTACCTCTGCTTTAGCGTTTTCTAGCCTTACCGTTGCTCTACCATTATCGTTTATCGGGCTAGGGGTTTGAGATAACAAGTTAGGACGTACCAGCGCTTTCGAATATGCTGTTCTGAGCACTATGTCATCGGTTAATTCAAAGGAGGCGTTAAATGATGGCAAGGCGTTGTCATAGTCAGTTTCTACCAATACTGCGATGCCTTTACCTTGGTCATCGAAACCTTGACCAATTACATCGTTAGTAGTTTCGACATAGCGAATACCGGCATTACCAGTGTAATAGATATCGCCAATTTCACCTTCAAATTTACCCATTAGATAAACCGCATTGATGGCTTGGTCAGCAGAAAAGTTATTACGGAAAAATTGATTTAAACCAAAAGCAGGTGATGTAGTTGCATTTTCCAATTTAACTGGAAAACCTGTAGGGTCTGCTAGATCATAATCTTCGATTGGTACACCTGTATTAGGATCTAAAGGTTGTAACCCATCTTGTACAATTGTTGCTAGGTTTCTTGAATCTAAAACCGCCCAGCCCTCACCCGATCCATAGTGACCTGGGTAGTCACCATTGAAGTAGACGGTTTGGTCGTCGGAAGACAATCTATCTTTAAATATTACATCTCTAGTTAATTGCGATAAGTTTGCACCACCTCCACCAACACGCAAGTCTTCGACAACTAGCGTTTCACGAGAATGTCGACCACCAAACTTAATACTTGTCAGTGAAAAGCTTTCGTTACCTATATCGACGAAACGGTTAAAATTAAGTTCACCAGATTCAAACTCACGAGTTGGACGTAAAACCCTACCGTTAACAAAATAATCCAGAGACTTGCCGCCAATTTGCGCAATAGCATTTGCTCTTGCATCGCTTTGCGCTTGTCTTTCTGCAAGTTGTTCTGGTGTAAGCGCCGCTTCCTGTTCTGGGGTTAATATTTCAGGTGCGGCGGGAAAATAGCCTTCAGGGAAATCGTTTATATCACCAGGGTTGAGTTTTGGATCCAAACGACTGCTAAATGCGGTCAGTGGAATAACTCCCCAGCCGTTACTAAAACGTTTCCAAGAGTTTTCACCTAAGTCGTATAGAGGCTCTCCGGTCTCAGGATCAACCTGGCTTAAAACACCATTTACATCGGAATAAACGTAATCATTAAACCCTGTTAAGCTTGCAGACGCATTACTTAAATCACCATTACCTGTATTTATCACACCGTTAATGCCTGTTGGCGCAAAGTTTAGTCTTTCTCCGGTGTCTAAGTCAGTATAAAATTGATTGCTTCTTTTTTGAGTGTGGCGTACATCTAAACCAGTATTAATACCTTCACTGTCTGCTTCGGAAACGCTCACAGTGCCATCAATGTGCCACTTCTCCGTAACATAGTCAGCATATAGGAAAACACCTTTCGCTTCTTCAGAGCTTGACGTCAATCGGTTAGCTGGTGCCCAGGATACATTAGTAAACTCTGCATGAGTTACCGCATAAACAGGAATTGTAGCCAAGTCTGGATGATGAATAGCTGGGTTATACTGTGGGTTTGCATTATTACTTAGTTGAATGGGTGCGCCTAGGGGAGTAACACGTTGAGCATCATTTCCGTTTCTATCGTTACTTCCAATTGAAAACTGCACATCTTCCATATTACTCTCACCAAGGTCACGCTTGGTGTAAAGAAAGTTAGCACCTATTTTCAATTCGTCGGTTACTTGGAATTCGATATTACCAGTAGCAGATATTCTATCACCACGAGAGTTTTCAGTTACTTGTCCTGCTCTACTTACCACCTTAACTATAGCTAGAGGGTCATTAATACCGTGTTGCGCTTTATAGGCATTTAAGTCTTCAGCACTGATGAAGGTGGTATAGTCTATTGAGTTATTCTCGACGTTATTTAATTGCGTATATTGGGTGAAGTTTGCTGTGTCACGACGGAAGTTTTGCTCTGATGCTGCTACCTTAAACGCAACAGCTAACTTGTCTTTAATCAAATGTTTTGAAGCTGAAAGTCGCAATGTATTGTCGAAGTTCTCAGCCAACTCCTCGTATCGAGTACCAAGACTAACTGAGTATCTACCATCTTTCTTGCCAAGGGCGCGTTGTAACTTTTTATCAATTACACCACCTATCCCGCCTTCCTGCATATCTGCGGTGGGCGCTTTTACAACCGTTACGCCGTCAAATACACTAGCCTCGAATGCACCAAATGGATTTGAGTTACCAACGACACCCAAGCTTCGGCTTGGTGTCGAAAATGATTGACCTTCGGCGGTAACTTTTGCATAGCCGCCAGGAAGACCACGCAAGTTGATCTCTGAGTTTCGAGAACCGTCTTCAGTGTTAAGTTGAATCCCTGGGATAGCTTGTAACGCCTCGCCTAAGTCCAATGCAGGTAGCGAATCAATATCTTCAGCAGATATAGCATCAACAATTGATTCAGCTTCACGTTTTGTGTTTAACGCATTTTCTAAGGCACCACGAACGCCAGATACTTCAATAACTTCTAATTCATCTAAATTTTCATTACTTTCAATGGCAGTCTGCACTTCTTGAGCAATTAACGACGGCGTAAACAGTGTCAATAATATACCCGTTGAATAGCCAAGTAATTTCGACGGATTATTACGACTAGTTTTACTTATTTTGATCTTTCCCATGAGCGACTCGCTTTTGAATAGTTACTAATTTTGTTTTCTTGTAAATGCAATGTTAACCAAACATTCATTATATTGCAATTGCAATCATTTTAATTCATAATTTCCCAATAACATTAACGAAAACGTATATATTTGGTTAGACAAGTAGGTATTCGGTCTCAATCAATAGTGCGAATGACATAAAATGACTAAAAGTGATTCTTGATGTTTTCCCATCGATTCCCTGCAACATAGAATGATCATTGTTTTAAAAAGGTAAAAAAAATGAAAAAGCGAACAAAGTGGTTTGGTGCTGAAGGGTTTAGGTGGCACACGCATATTTTTGACCTTTTTAGTAGCAGGCCGACATCTCATCATTCAGTTAAGATTTTGTCTCATTCGGCAATCAAATTATCTAAGAGAATTGCAGAAGGAAATCGTTGGGCATACTCAGTGTGCAAAAATATATTGTTGTTAGGTGTTGCATTATCTCTAAATTCAGTAAACGCAAACGCACAGGTGAAATTAGAATCTCAAGTCAAAGTTGCAGATAACGGATTGTATTTTGACGGCGTTGATTTAGATTTCGGCAACCTCGATCAGGCTGATACTGGCGACAAATACGATTTTTTCTTTGGGCGGAGTATTTCAGCGCATGGGGATTCGGTAAAAACATTCGAGCACTATGTATTTATGACTTGGTATCGTGGTGGTAAAGACGACCGACATGTCATGTTATCACGATTAAATACGCTAACCGGTGTTCAAGTTGACATTGAGTTTCCGCATCGACATACCGGTTTTAGAGGCGACCCTAATATTGGAGAGTCACACAATACTATAGGTTTGGCGGTAAGCCCAATCAACGGCACTATTCATATGGTTTATGACATGCATGCTTATGATGACAATAATCATGATGGTGTATTTAAAGATGATTTTTTCCGCTATTCATACAGTATCGCTGGTGCCGCGGAATTACCCGATGAAGAATTTACCTTAGACAAATTTGTAAAAGACACAAGCACACTCAGTCAAGGAGATGATGATTACAAACATTTAACCATGACCGGAGATATTGCTGACAAAAGTAATTTTGCACGCTTGACCTACCCTCAGTTTTTCAAAACGGCGGATGGCACATTACTTCTTTACATGCGACTAGGCGGCAATAACAATGGTGCCTATTTATTTAATCGCTATAACGCTGAAACGCAGACTTGGTCTACATTCACTAAATTTAATCAGAACAATCAAATAAATGAAGGTAATGAATATAACTGGGGCCTTTACGGCAACATGAAATACCTGAATGGCAAACTACGAGTAGGCTTTCAGCAGCGCAGTAGTGATAATAATGACAAGTACAAGTATCAAAATGGTGTGTATTACGCCTATTCTGATCATCCTCAAGGCTTTGGTGAATGGTTTAACCATAAAGGTGAGCCAATGACTTGGCCACTCGTTAATTCTGACGAGATAAAAGTATTTGAACCTGGCGATTATATTACTCACGAACAACCCAACTCGGTGTATATCGTTCGAGACTTTGATTGGACGGTAACAGCGCGCGGTGATATTCATATTATCAGTCTAGTGCAAACCAACACATCTTCTGCCGACGCACAAGAATTTGGGTTTGCAGATGTACCTAGAGAAAAAGTCTATATCCACTCTTACAAGCCAGCAGGAGCGGATGAGTTTATTATTGATACCGACTTTGTGGGTGCGACGTCCATTTATACATCAGGTAACAACGTTTATATTATTGGTCTTAATAATGGCAAACCCTATGTAGAAGTCGCCCAAGGAGGGTCAAATGTTTTTAACCGTGTTTATGAACAGACCGGTGGTCCCACATTTGCTCATGGTACAATTTATATTGACAAAGGTAAGGTTTATTACTACCTGATGGAACAAGGTTCAAGTAATGCGCTGCCACTCTATCTACAAATTATTGACCTTGATATTCCAACTGTAAATGTAACCTTCGAACAGTCAGAAATTACCTTAATAGAGGGTTATTCAAGTTTAACTATTTCTGCAACACCATCAGTACAAGATGCTAACCGAACAGTTGAAAATGTCGCTTTGTATATCGAAGGGGAGCTTGTCTCAACTCTTGATGCAGCACCTTTCAATTGGACGCAAAGCGAAACTAAATTACAAAATTTAGCCTTAGGTAGCTATACATTAAAAGCAGTTGTCACTGATGATTCTGGTGCAACGTCGGAAGCAACAATGACACTCAACATTGTGGATGGTACTCCAAGTGTAGTATTTGCTGAGCCAAACATCACTTTGTTAGTCGGTTATGACGCAATAGATATAACAGTTAACGCTAGTACGCCAGATAGCTCACGAACAATTTCAAAGCTTAGTCTCTATTTAGATGATGTGCTAATTTCAGAAGATAATTCTGCACCCTATAGCTGGTCAAATGAGCAGGCTGGCCTACAGGGCTTAGACGCTGGAATATACACCTTAAAAGCCACAGTGTTAGATAGTCAAGGTGAAACAGCTGAAGCGTCGGCAACACTGACAATTGTCGACCCGATGCCAACAGCCAGTTTCTCACAAGAAAGTTATCAAGTTACTGCGGGCTACGACAGATTATCGCTTAGTGTTAACGCATCTACTCCTGTCGATGGTCGAACGATTTCACAAGTTGAGCTTTACATAAATGACAACTTAATTCGTGCAGAATCCGTTGCCCCCTATGAATGGGGACATACAAGTGAACTTAGCGATGAGTTACTCAATTTCCCAGTGGGAAGTCATACTATGAAGGCTGTTGTGACAGATAGTGAGGGCTTATCAGTCGAGGTCCTCTCGAACTTTATTGTTAAGGAAACTATTGTCGCCCCAATAGTTAATTTTAGTGAGGTACCACAAACGATTGAAGAAGATTACAGCCAATTAACGATTGCTGTAGATGCCTCTTCACCAATGATCTCTCGCACAATTAAACATGTTACTTTGTACGTTAATGATATAGAGGTATCAAAGCTTTCTACTGGACCTTATCAATGGACCAGGGCAATGACAGAGTTGGCCTCATTGCCAGTAGGCACACATGAAGTAAAAGCGATTGCCACTGACAGTGAAGATTTACAATCTGAAGCGATTGCACAAGTTGTTGTTGCGGCCAAAGCTCCGACCCCGACACCCACTCCTACCCCTACTCCAACACCGACCCCACCAAACAGTGCAGGATCCAGTGGTTCCTCTGGTGGCTCGACAACACCACTACTACTGATGATGTTAACGCTGTTAGCAGTAGTAAGAAGATATCGTTAACAACAAATTCTGCGTTTAATAAGCATCATATTAGCTCGTCTTGATGCTTTTATAGTTCGGCAAGGTTGCTAGCAGTAAGAGCAACCTTGCTTGCACATGATTGGAGTAGCGTGTTCCAATCATTCTCACTTTTGGTTCATTATCGCCCACTAATTAAATTCGCCTTGCATTGGTACTTTCGGGTTTTTCGGCAATAGTTATTCGCGCGAATGGGTGGGCATTTCGGATAAATAAACTAGCAAGCGAACATTTGTTTTATTGGTCTAAAAAAACATATTTGGCTGGCTCGAGTTGGGTGAACATCAATGGGTTAGATGCAAGAAAATAAACATGGCGTTGGTGTGTATTCTTTTCAGTTTCCGGCTCATTCAGAGCAGAACATTTTCGTTAACCCATACTCAATTCAATTTTATCTCTTTTGATTATCAATACTAATTTATCGTTTTTCAATAATTAAATATTGATTATCGGGTCTTTTGGGTATAAATTAATATGGAAATGTAAATGTCTTTAAGGAGAATATCTCATGGTGAGTGATAAAAATGAGCAGGTGTACCAACGAATTGCCAAAGTGAGTGGTATTGCCATTCCTCTTTTGTACTTCTTTGGCGGTTTGATTAGTGTGGCAATATTTTCCCTCACGGGTGTGATGCTAGTCGGTTCTGGAGATTTTAAACTGGAGAGTGGTGCTAAGTTAGATTTGAATAGCTTGAGTTTGACCAGTCGGGTTATTATGGCGGCTGCTTATGTTTTCACTTTAGCATGTTTGGTGCGTTTTTTTTGGTTGCTTATTCAGGTCGCAAAGCGTTTTAAAACACGTGAGATATTTAGCGAGGAAACAGCGGGATATGCTCATTCTGCTGCATTTAATTTATTGGTACTATATTGTGGAACACTGTTTATAGGCGCATATGGTGGGATTCTAGCGGGAGACCTGCAAATCGGGATGCCGCCGGATGGCTTAGTCGCGATAATATTTGCTTATTTGTTTGCTTGGGTATTGAAAATTGGTAGCCAGCTAAAAGCCGAAAACGACCTAACGGTATAGGAGTTGTCGTGCCAATTATAGTTAACCTGGATGTGATGCTGGCCAAGCGTAAAATGCGCTCAAATGAGTTGGCCGAGCGCATTGGTATCACCCCACAAAATCTATCTATTTTAAAAGCAGGTCGTGCACGGGCGGTGCGCTTCGATACCCTAGAAAAAATATGCGCGGTACTAGAGTGTCAGCCTGGCGATTTGCTTGAGTTTCAACCGAAAGACTAGGGCCCGCAGGCCCTAGAATCTGGTATCGTGGTTCGTGGTTCGTGGTTCGTGACATAGATAACACCTACCTAAATCTACATATCAATGACAAAGAAAGTATGCTGCAACTGCAAGGCAGTCCATCCAGATAAATACAGCCAGATGAATGACCCTGAACCCAACAAAATCAAACTCTATTGAGTAGAATAGATATACGTTTAATCTCCTTATACTCACGGTTGAAATTATTGTTGATTTTCACATCTTAATCGTTTAAGTTAGCGAAATGTTAACAAACAGTTGAACGCCGATAAGTCCATGACTTATGGCTGGCGCAATTAACTCTGATGAACAATGGAGAAAGCATGTCAACCGAAGCGAATAAAGCTCCGTTAAAATTTAAGGAAAAACTGGGGTATGGATTAGGCGATATGGCCTCCAATTTTTACTTGGGATTTTTTGGCCTTTACCTTCTTTATTATTACACTGATGTATACGGACTTGCCCCAGCGGCGGTAGGCCTAATGCTGTTAGTTTCCAAGATTACTGACGCTGTGAGCGATCCGGTAATGGGGTTGATTGCTGATAGAACTGAGTCACGCTGGGGTAAATACAGACCCTACTTATTATGGGTTGCGATACCTTATGGCCTGCTCGGTTTTGCTATATTTTTTGGTCCTAACTTTTCAGACACTGGAAAACTAATATACGCCTACGTTACCTATATCGGAGTGATGATTGCATTTACGGCTATCAATGTTCCTTATTCCGCTTTATTGGCTGTTATTTCTCCGGTCGCAGAAGAGCGTACTAAAGCGACTACTTATCGATTTATGTGCGCTGGTGCCGGTGGATTGCTCGTCGCCGCTTTTGCCACACCGCTTGTTAATTGGCTTGGTGGTGGTGACGACGTACTCGGTTTTCGACTCACGATAGCGGTTTTTGCGGTGATTTCAATAGCACTTTTCTGGTTCACCTTTGCCACTACCAAAGAAAGAATCAAGCTACCAAAACATAAGTCATCAGCAAAAAGTGATATGAAAGTGCTGCTCAAGAACACCTCTTGGGTGATGTTAGCGATAGCCTGTGTTTTGATTATCGTTGGTTTGGTAGCGCGTTTTTCCTCGGTCATTTTTTACGTAAAATACTATATGGGAGATGATGGTGAGGCGGTATTCTTAATCTTTGATCGGGTCGCCCTGTTCTCATCAATAGGCCTTTCAGGGCAAATTGTTGGTGCTATGCTCACGCCTTATTTGACAAAATTCTTTAACAAGCATCGTTTGGTACTAGTAAGTTGTTTACTACACACGGTTCTGCTAGTTATTAGTTACTTTATTCCGCCTGAAATGTTCTGGACAGCGGTATTCTTGCACTTCTTGGGAATAGCCACTTTTGGTGTAGTTATAACCTTGCTGTTTGCGATGTTTACTGACTGCGCCGAATATGGCGAATGGCAAACAGGCAAACGCACATCTGGTCTAACGGTATCTGCATCGATGTTTGCTCTGAAATTTGGCTCAGCTATGGGTGGTGCGCTACCTGGCTTTATCCTTGGTTATGTAGGTTTTGTAGCCAACGAAGCTTTAACCGAAACAGCTTTAATTGGAATTAGGTCTATGGCGACATTGTTACCAGCGGCATTGTTTGGCCTAGGTGGCCTATTGATGTTGTTCTACAAAATAGATAAGGACCTTTTAGTTCGCATTGAAAAGGAATTGCATGAACGTCGCGAAACAAATCTAACGGAGTAACCACCGAAGTGAAATTAGCGAACATCAAACGTGAGTGGTGGAAAGAAGCCGTCGTCTATCAAATATACCCTCGCAGCTTTCAAGACAGTAATGGTGATGGTATAGGCGATCTTCGCGGCATTATTAACCGATTGGATTACATTAAAAGCCTTGGTATAGATGTTGTTTGGTTAAACCCTATCTACAGCTCTCCAAATGATGATATGGGCTATGACATTAGTGACTATCGCAACATCATGGAAGAATTTGGCAGTATGGAAGACTTTGATGAACTGTTGGCAGGAATGCATCAACGCGGCATCAAGGTCGTACTGGATTTGGTTGTTAATCACACTAGTGATGAACATGAGTGGTTCAAACAGTCCCGTAGTTCGCGCGATAATCCATACCGTGACTATTACCACTGGTGGCCAGCTGAGAAAGGCACTCCGCCTACGCGCTGGAGTTTTTTTGATGAGCAAGCGAATGCATGGAAGTTTGATGAACAAACTAATTCGTACTATTTGCACTATTTCGCAGTAAAGCAACCGGATCTAAATTGGGAAAACCCAAAAGTTCGTGCAGAAATATTTAATATGATGCACTACTGGTTTAAAAAAGGTATCGATGGGTTTCGAATGGATGTAATAACGTTCATTTCTAAGCATCCGGATTATCCTGAGTTTCCCAAAGAGTGCTATGGCAGCAAAATGATTGATATGTATGCCCAAGGTCCAAAATTGCATGATTATCTGCATGAAATGAATCGTGAAGTTTTACAACATTACGATGTAATGACCGTTGCAGAAGGCCCTGGAACGCATATTGATACAGTATTAGATTTGGTGGATGAAGAGCGACAAGAATTAAATATGAACTATCATTTCGATCACCAAGGGATCGGAGTAGGTGAGCGGTATATCGTTAACCACGATTTTCAAAATTTGGTTAAATTCAAACGCGTCATGAGCGAGTGGGACGCCGTATTTGAGCATAAAGGTTGGAATACCACCTATTTGGGCAACCACGATTTCCCGCGCATGGTAACCCGTTGGGGAAATGATTCGCCAGCTTATAGAGTGCCTGCTTCCAAGCTTTTATCTACATATTTATTAACGATGCGCGGAACACCTTACTACTATATGGGTGACGAAATCGCCATGGCAAATATCAAGTTTGACGATATTAATGATTATAAAGATTTGATGACGATTAATTGGTATCACCTAACCAAACAGGAAGGCGGTGATTTAGATGTGTTTATGGAATCACACAAGCTGTGTGGTCGTGACAATGCCCGCACTCCAATCCAATGGGATGCATCTAAGAACGCTGGATTCACCACCGCTACTCCGTGGATTAAAGTAAACTCTGATTACACCCAGTTCAATGTCGCGACACAGGATAAAGATCCCGAGTCACCGTTGAATTATTTTAAAAAATTGACGCAACTTAGAAAGGACCATTTAACGTTAGTCTATGGTGCATACCAATTATTATGGCCAGACCATAAAGAACTATATGCCTATACGCGATCAATGGATGATATTGTAATTTTGGTATTGCTAAATTTCTCTGTAAAAACGCTAGCTCTCGAATTACCACAAGATCTACAAAACGGCTCTGTTTTAATAAACAACTATCCTCAGTTTGAATGCCATGGAAATAAAATCAAACTCCAAGGATATCAATCCATTGTATTACAGATTTGAGAATATCAAATTTTAGATATCGGACCTAAGTAGTAAATAAATCCCTCTGTGGTCTAAAGTTGAGAATACAGCCAGCAAATAATTGCTGAATTTTACGTTCTTCAAAGTAGTCCGTTGGTGCAATAGTTTTTTGTGTGACCGCTGGAAACACACCATACCCGGCAAGCAAACAATGCCATGATGTGGCGCCAAAGTGTGAATCGATGCCTTGGCGAGAAATTTCTTTGCTCAAGTCATTTTTTTTGTACCATGCATTTAAAATGTGTAACAAGGAATCAGACAACGCAGTAATGTCGCGATTAGCTTTCCAGTACTCGGTGTCCTCACGTGTGTTTAGTTTATAATGAGCAACGATATAATCTCTTACTCGCTCAAAACGCTCGGTCATTTCTCGATTATAATCAGCTTGGTGTTGATTGGAAAAGTTACCTTTTTCAAAATGATCGATAAACATCTCAGTGGCTATTTGAGTCAAATGTAATGCTGTTGCTTCTAATGGTTCGATAAAACCCTGAGCGAGACCAATCGCGATACAGTTTTTGCTCCAATGCTTAGCGACCTGACCAACGCGCATGCCTAAGTGACGTGCTTCTACATCAGTATTAACAAGACCAAGATGTTGCCGTAATTCTAATTCTGCATCATTTTTTGAGATGAATTGGGAACTGTAAACATAACCATTGCCAGTCCGATTCGTCAATGGAATACGCCATACCCAACCGTTAGATAATGCCGTCGAGACAGTTTCTACTGGCATTTGTGGATGCGCTTCAGTGCCAATTACGACAGCCGAATCATTGAATAAGTTACTGTGAAATTCGTTGAATTCTACACCTAACGCCCCTTGCATTAGCAAAGACTTAAAGCCACTACAGTCAACATAGAAATCGGCTTCAATCAAAAGTCCCTGCTCAGTATGAAGTCGTGCAATACTTTTGTCTGGGTGTAATTCTACATCTTGCACTCTAGCTTGAATGTGATTCACTCCCATCTCTAAGGCTTTGGCGCGTAAATAAAGCCCTAAACAGGCTGAATCAAAATGGTATCCATATTCAATTCTAAACGGAAAGTTTTTCGGAGTAATGGGGGCCAGATTATGCTCTGCCAACCATCCGTTAAACAAAAATTTATCGGGTAAGGTTTCGACTTGTTGACCCATTCTGCGAGCGAAATTGTTGGCATAAAATGGCTGTTCGCTGAACGTGTCAAGTTGTGAAATAAAAGGATGGCTGTAAGAATCAATTTTTGAAGCTGGGCTCCAATTCTTAAAATTTATATTTACTTTATAGGTTGCATGGCACGCTGGCATCCATTCTGATTCAGGGATTTCCATCAATTCAAAAAAGCGCTTTAAGGTTGGTGTAGATCCCTCACCAACCCCAATAGTTCCAATATCAGGCGATTCAATCACATTGATAATTATGTCTTTATTCTGCCAGCGTTTGGCCATCAAATTTGCAGCCAACCATCCCGCTGTTCCTCCTCCAACAATCGCAATTGTTTTCAATTGTTTCATCATTGTCGACCGATGTATTGCGCAAGGAATTCATCATGAGGGAGTAGTTTGGCTAACGGCTTATGCTTTTCAGCTAACACTTTTTGCATAACACTTAACAGAGATGCATCACCATATTTTTTAGCCACCGGGTGATAATCTTCAGGATGTATGCCCTGCCCCAACATGACTTGTAGCCAAGACGCGTCTCTAAAAATATCGTTACTGTCGTTAAATATTGCAGCAGAAGACCGAAATGCGTTAATTTTATCCTGCAACCTATCAGGGATCGACATTTGACGCATATCTTTCCAGAAATCAGAGTCAGTTCGTTCATTGACATGATAGTGCAATATAATGAAGTCACGTATTGTCTCGAATTCTTGTTTGGATTCTGCGTTGTACATAGAAGCCATAGATGTCGAAATACCATCGTTTGGAAACATTTTCATCAAACGCACAATTGCCGATTGAATAAGGTGGATACTGGTAGACTCAAGCGGTTCTAGAAATCCACTAGACAAGCCAATTGCTATCACATTCTTATGCCACTGTTGTTCCGTTCGACCGGTTTCAAATTTAATTTTTTGCGGATCACTCAATGGCTTGGAATCTAAGTTGTTGATCAATGTATCGTGGGCTTCATCATCTGAAAGGTATTTTGAACTATATACAATACCGTTGCCATTTCGATGTGTCAGAGGAATACGCCATTGCCAAGCGCATTTGTGAGCAATACTTCGCGTGTAAGGTAAGGTTTTTTCAAACCGCTCGGTGGGGACTGCAATGGCCGTATCAGCAGGTAGCAGATGCTCCCAATTTTCGTAGTTTACGCCCAAGGTCTTGCCGATCAATAGCTTTCGCATTCCAGTGCAATCAATAAATAAGTCGCCTGACACTTTGTTGCCATTCTTCAGATGCAACTCAGTTATAAAACCGCTTTTGTTATCCTGAACTATGTGTTCGACTATCCCTTCCGTACGTTTTACACCAGCTTTTTCAGCCAATTTTCGCAAAAATCTACCATACAACCCCGAGTCAAAATGGTAGGCATACTGCATATCGTAGATCGGATTTTGAGTATTGATTTTATTGAACAAGCCTCGTTCACAGCTTAAGTAATTGAGATCATAATTCCACAGAGATTCTTTTGCCCCAGCTTGCTTGGCTCGTAACCAAAAATGCTGAAAACTGCAAAACCCGATATTCGCCCCTGGCGCGCCAAATGTGTGATAGTAACTTTCACCTGGCACCCGCCAATTTTCAAATTTAATCGCCAGTTTGATAGTGCCTTTGGTTTCACGAAGAAACTCTTTTTCATCGACACCAAGATATTGATTAAACAACTGAATGGGGGGAATAGTAGCCTCGCCCACACCGATAATGCCTATATCTTCTGATTCAACTAGCTCTATCTCTACCTGATCTTGAAGCACCTTTTTTAACAAGGCTGCTGTCATCCATCCTGCTGTTCCTCCGCCAGCAATAATGACTTTTCGGACAGGCTTTTGCATACAAAGTATCCTTTGTTAATTTGCTTTTTAATTCACTTTAACGCTTATCAAAATAAACGCAAAAAAAAGCCTCATTGTTTTTCAACTTCGAGGCTTTAAGTCAGACTATATTGAAACTTTAACGCTTAATAAAATGCGTAGTTGAAGTTCAACAAATACGAAGGACCAAATTGACGACGAGTTGTCACGATACCGTTTGCATCAACAGTTTCTTCATCTACGTCGGTAAGGTTGGTGCCTTGCAATGAGATACGCAATCCATCCAAGCCTTCGATACCAGATTCAGCAAAATCATAGCTGATTTGTGCATCAAGTAAGGTTACGCCGTCACGAGTTGCTTCAGAGATTTTGTTTGAACCTCCACGCTCATAGGTTAAGAACTCTGAACGATCCGTGGCAGCAAAGCGTATTTCAAACCCTTTATTCGCGTAATAAGCAGTTAGAGAGTAGATCTCATCTGACTGACCAGCAATTTTAGACCCGTCGTCTAAATCAGCGTCAATAAAGGTAGCAGAAGCAGCCACACCAAATCCATCCAACTCGTCAACAAACATGCCAAAAGGTACGTTTGCAGTAAGCTCCAATCCGTTAACAGAACCAGTTAGACCATCCTCGAAGAATGAGAAAATCCCATAATCTGGAGGTGTCGCCAAATCACCGGCATTATAGAATATGTCATCGGGACCATAATCACCTGCAACATCAATAATGCGATCATGGAAACCTGGAATATAGTAATCCGCACCATTATTGGTTTCATCATTACGGAAGTTTATATACGAAGAATCACCAGAGCTTGCGCGAGTCAAATTAACCAAATCTTTATAGAACAATGACGCAGCGAAATAACCCTCGTCTTCGAAGTAATGCTCATATGACAAATCAAAGTTATTTGATTCTAGTGGTCTTAACTCAGGGTTACCACCAGACTTTGACCAAGGAGAGCCAAGTCTTTGAACGTCTGCCAATGTATTAGGAATAGTAATCAAATCAATGTTTTGGTCAAATTTCACGAAACTAGAGGCATTCATTTGGTCGACCCGTGCTCGACTGATAGTTTTGTTTGCAGCAAAGCGCACAAATTTGCTATCAGCAACTTCTAGACTCAAATTTACACTTGGTAGCACATGGCTGTAGTCAGCACCTAATGAAACATTACAATCAGCATCTACTTGGCCATTATTATCGTCGTCACATACCGCAAAATTAGATCCGACAACACCAGTAAAACCATTTGATAGTTGATCGGTTTGCACATATTGAACACCAAGATTACCAGTTAACAGCATGTCGCCAATTTCAGAATTCAAATCAACTTTTGCATATACAGTTAATACTTCTTCTTCAATATCAAAGGTGTCACCTAAACGATCTGGTTCTAATAGACCGGCATCATTTTGAATATAAGTTCCATCGTTATATGGAGCAAACCCATCATATGCAACGACTTCGCCTAATCCAGCCCAAGTTAAGTCAGCCAATCCGTATACATAATCAGAAGGGATTGCGGTAGATAGTGGGTAAGCAGTAGAAGTTGCAAAGAAGCCTTTGTTGATTTTCTCTTTGAAACGGTCACTATAGTTAATACCAGCTGTAACTTTAGAGAAAATATCACCATCAAGTAAACCTTCAACTTCTACTCTAAAGGTGGTCAATTCTTCACTAAAATCAGCAAAGTTTAAGAAGCCATCTTGAGCGTTCAAGTAAGAATATGGGTCGCCATTTGGACGAAGTACATCAGTTTCAAATTGGTCGGCCAGATTAGCCAGACCACCACCCCAAACCTGAGGGCCGGTTAATTGTAAACTGTTTGGATCTGAAAACGCTTCCAGACCAGACGAACCAGTAAAGAAAATACCGTCTTGGCTCATTACAAATTCACGAGAACCTAATTCATCGTTATTCAATGTACCAGAGCGCGCCAAACCAGCATAGGACTCACCACGCAGGTCTCGCTTGCTTGATTCACTGTTAGCTACATCAACTTCGACTGACCAGTTGTCATTGATCAGATATTCTACATTTAAGCCCATAACTTCCAAATCACCATCTTTTTGCAATGGATCTGTTCGAAGCACTGGGTTCGATTCTATTTGGGTACCGGTTGAATTAACCCCAGTTCCGGTTACGTTGGTAGAGGCAAATGGTTCGATAAATCCGCGAAGAACACCTGAATCTGAATAGTCGATATTTAAGTAGTCAACGACTATGTCAAGATCGTCCGAAGGCTGAAATTGCAGGATAGCAGAGATTGTGTCTCGCTCTAGCAAGGTACTGATTGATTGCGAATCCAATCCAGTAGGTAATATTGCGCCAGCACCGTTGTCAGCATAACCCCAAACACCATATTTACGCTGGTTATTGGGAGATTCCGTAGTAGCAATAGCAACTGCCAAACCAATAGTATCGTCAGCGAATTTTTCTACAAACGACAATGATAAACGGTGGCCTTTGTTGTCGAATTCAGGGTTATCAGAGTCACTACCACTAATTTCATAGACACCATTTACGGTTAACGTTTCTTTTGCATTCAGAGGTCTAACAGTTTGTAAGTCTACTGAGCCACCAAGCCCCTGAACCATCAGAGTAGCGTCGGTAGTTTTATATACTGTTGCACCTGTCATAATTTCAGAAGGATATAGATCAAATTCAACGCCACGGTTGTCGCCTATACCGATTAGTTCACGTCCATTAAGAGAAGAGCCAACAAAATCTTCTTTAAAACCACGAATAGACACACCTGATGTACGGCCGCCCACTCGCTCTCCGGCTAGACCTGGCAATCGAGCTAAAGATTCTGCAATAGAAGAATCTGGTAGTTTTCCGATGTCTTCTGCGGAAATAGCTTCAACGATAGAGCTGCTATCCATTTTGACTGCTTGCGCTCTAATTAATGAACCTCGAATACCACTTACCGCGATAACTTCGACATCATCTGCTGCTTCTTGTGCAATACCTTGGCCTGATAACAGTGCGGAGGAAATTGCAACCGATAGTAACGCTGGTTTAAAACCTGTCATTTTTTTCATATGTATATCCACTTAGTGTGTTCTAAAGAGTCAATATTGTTACTGCGATGTTAAAAATACCGTCAAAATCATTGCAGATCAAGTTTTTTCTTAATCGTTTAAGATTTATTTTGAAATATTTTCCTTTAGATAGCTCTTTGGTTTGCTTATCTTGCGCTTAAAAGCGGCTTTTTAGAGAAAGAATTCAATACTTGCAGGGCACAATTTAATAATATTATAAAAGCAACAAGTTACGCCAAAATGAGATAAATTGGCTAATTAAACACTTAAAATGGACTAAACGTTACGGAACAGCAAAATAAAATAGGCTTAACAGAGCGATTAGTGTTAGATTTACACTGAGGGTTTATGTAAATAATCTCGTTTGCAATAGGCTGAAATGAAATAACTGTTGAGCATTCCGAAATTTTTACTGAATCATTTAAGTTTTTTGTTTTTTTATGGCATTTTTTAAAGCGTAAAAAAGTGTGGATTTAATAAATTTAACAATGTATAAAAAGCAGTAAATTAGATGGCTTTGCAGATAGACTTTTGTGGTGTGCAGAAGTGGAGGATAAGAGAATAACTAAACGACTTAATTTAAAGGGTGTTGCTGAAAAACTAGGAGTGTCCACCGCTACCGTTTCTAATGCGTTCAATCGTCCAGATCAACTATCCAAAAATTTACGAGAAAAAATCCTTAGCGAAGCCTCCCGTTTGGGATATCACGGTCCCAACCTTGCCGCCCGCTCATTAAGAAGGGGGCGAAGTGATGTTATTGGTGTAATGCTGTCCGATTCCTTAACTTATAGTTTTTCAGATCCTATGGCCAATCAAATGCTGCAAGGTATTTCTGAAGTTTTGATGGAGTATAACAAACAACTTTTACTATTCTATGAAGGAAAAGACAACACCGCCCAAAGCAGCGCAGAATCACTTCCGGATGGTTTTATTTTCTATGGTTCATCTAACCTTGAGACATTTAAAAGGATAGTTGCCCTTGGCAAACCATGCGTCACCATCGATTATGTACAGGATAAAATTCCGAGTGTGGGGATAGATGATCGTAGTGCAGCAAAAAAAATAGCAATGCATGCGATTTCTCAAGTGAATCATGGAACTGTGGCGATTCTCGGAATGAAACTTGTTGTCTCTGATCGTGTATGTCGATTGACTCAAGACGATTTGGACGAAAAATCGGTAGAAATTTCTAGGCAGCGTTTGCTTGGATATTTCGATGCAGTAACAGAGAATGACTTAACCATTCCCCCAGAATCAATTTGGAGCGTTCCGTTTAATACCGAAAAATATGCCAAAATTGCTGCCAAAGAAGCATTTTCATCTTCTCTTCACCCCAACATAATATTATGTATGAGTGATGTAATAGCGCTTGCAGCAATAAGCACTGCTCAATCAATGGGCTTAAACGTTCCAAAGGATGTGATTATCGTCGGCTTTGATGATATTTCTGAGGCGAAACATGCCAGCCCGAGTTTAACAACGGTTTGTCAGCAGAATGCGCAAAAAGGTAAAGTAGCCGCTAAGATGCTGTTAGAAAACAACCTCACCAATTGCATTCTAGAAACCAAACTTGTAGTGCGTCAAAGTTCCTCTCCGACTAATTGATGCTTATGATCCAAGTATTCCTAGCAAGTATTCCTAGCAAGCATTTAAACTATGGCGGATAAAACCACTGCTTGATACGGTTTCAATTTTATTGTTTCGCCTTCATGACTTAGTTCTGAGTAGTTGTTTGCAAGGACCTCATAGTGTTGAAGACTATTTGCCAACTTGAACATCGTGTCAGTGTCTACAAAACTCAGTACCACCAGCCAACTTTGATCATCTAGGGTCCTTGTATATGCATATATTTCAGAGTTGTCAGCTTCCAGTAGATCGTATTTGCCATAAACTAGGATGTCGTTTTCGGTTCTAAGTTTAGTCATAGCTCGAAAGTGGTTTAATACCGATTCAGATGATTTCTCCTGAACTTCAACATTTACCCATGAGTAGTCTTTATTAACGGATATCCAGGGTGAACCTGTACTGAATCCTGCATTTTCTGAATCATTCCATTGCATCGGTGTTCTACTATTGTCACGGGAGTAAAATTTAAGATTTTGCATGAATTTTTGCATGTCTTTACCTTCACTCAAGGCTTTTTTATAGCCATTAATAGCGGCGATGTCTTTATATTCACTAATATCTTCAAAATAGATATTTTTCATACCTAATTCATCACCGAAATAACAATATGGCGTGCCACGCATTGTCAGCAAAAACGTATTAAGCATTTTGGCTGATACCGCTCTAAATTCATCACTATCATTACCAAACCTTGATACCATTCGTGGCTCATCATGATTGGCAAGGAAAATCGACAGCCAGCCTTTTTCTCGGAATGCTTTATCCCACTTAGAATGAACCTGTTTGAAATCAGCTAAATTATGCGGATTCTCTATGCCATCACCAATTTGTACTGCTTCGAAATGATAAACCATTTGCAACTCGTTACGGTCTTCATCAACTAATGAATGGGCATCTTCGAAGGTACTGCCAGCCCCCTCACTAACAGCAAACACATCGTATTTTGATAACACTTCTTCATACAGTTCACGGGTGTGATCATGCAGTGTTGGTCCCATACCATGGTATTTGATTACATCAACTACATTGTTTTGGTAACCCTCTGGGAAACATGGAAAAGACTGATCTTTCGAAATATACTGAAAAGCATCCAATCGGAAACCATCTACGCCTTTATCGGCCCAAAACCGCATAGTGTCATATATTTCCTGACGCAATTCGGGATTTTCCCAGTTTAAGTCCGGTTGTTTTGCAGAAAAGTAATGCAGGTAGTAGGCATCTGTTGGGGCATCATACTTCCAAGCATCACCCCTCTCATCAAAAAAGCTAAATCGAAAATTGGGTTTCCCTTTTTCCGCTGGCCACCAATGATAATAATCCCGATATAAATTGTGACGAGAACAGCGCGCCTGTTTAAACCATTCATGTTCATCACTAGAATGATTAACGACTAAATCCATCACAAATTTAATTCCTCGCTGATGAAATCCTTCGATCATAGTATCGAAATCTTCCATGCTGCCAAATTCTTCCATAATACCGCGGTAATTGCTTATATCGTAACCATTGTCATCATTAGGTGATGAGTATATGGGATTTATCCAAACGGCTGTTACACCAAGACTTTTAATGTAATCAAGTTTTTCGATAATGCCTTTAAGATCACCAATACCGTCACCGTCACTATCTAAAAAGCTACGAGGGTAAATTTGATAGATTATTTGTTCTTTCCACCACTTCTTCGATATTGAGACTGTTGACTTAACCATTAAACGTTTTCCTAATTTTTTAAACTCGAGTTAGCCATAAAAATTGATATGCTTCGATTTCAAAATTTTCATTTTCGGTACTAATTAAATTGCCCGAAACCAAATCCTTACAATGTTGATAACCAAAGTGTTCAAGCAACTGAGTGTTTGTAACTTGGCGATATTCACTAAAATTACAAATGGCTAATAGAGTTTGTCCATTTTCTGCTTGTCTCAAATAAGCAAACAGATGTTGGTTGTGAGTATCAATAATTTGCGTGCTAGCCCGCCCAAATACTGCATGTTGTTTACGCAGTCCAATCATCCTTTGCAGACCAGAGAATATTTGATGGTTTGGCGTAGATTTATCGTGCGCCCGTTCGATGTCTGCGTCGAGTATTGGCAGCCTATGGACCCACCTAGCATCGTGTTGCTTGGCAACGTCTTGTTGGTAGTCGTATTGATTTAGCAAGCCTAGTTCGTCACCTGAATAGAGCAGCGGAACGCCACCGATGCTAAATATAATACTGTGTACTAATAAAACACGTTTAATAGCATCATTTATTTGCTTCTGGTCATTAAGTTGCATCGCCTTTTCTAAACCGCATAGTGACGCGAGGGAGCCGCAGACTCTGCAGTCTCCGGTGGATGGGTTTTCCCCAAAAGCAACGCCAGTAGCAAATGTCCCTTCAAATCGATTGGTATAAAATTGATTCAAGAAAGAACGATGATCATTACCGTATATTGCCAAATTAGAAGCAACATCATCATCAAAAGTCCAACCAATATCATCGTGACAACGCGCATAATTAACCCATGCACATTTGTCAGAAATACTGAAACTTTTGTGCATGGATTTGGTCAATAGATTGGTCTTACGAGTCGCTAGGCTGTCCCAAATCAACGCCATCAATAGTGGATTATAGGAAAGCTGACATTCCTTTTCATCGATGTATTTATTAACTTCATCAGGATGAACAATAGCTTCTGATTTAAATACCACAGATGGAGAGACAATTTTTAAGCAAGCATTAAATGCTCTAATTAAGCTATGCGCTTTTGGTCTATTTTCACAACTGGTACCCATTTCTTTCCAAATAAATGCCAATGCATCAAGACGAAGCGCAGAACAACCAATATTTGCCAAAAATAGCATTTCTTCGGTTATTGCGTTAAATACTGCAGGATTACTGTAATTCAAATCCCATTGAAAGTTGTTGAAGGTAGTCCAAACCCACTTTTGCGATGAATCATTCCAAGTGAAGTTGCCTCGTCTAACTTGTGGAAAAATCTCTCTTAGCGATTTTTCATATTGATTAGGAACTTCTTTATCATCAAACATATAGTAAAAATTTTGATGTTCTAAATCACCCTGTTGTGCTGCAATGGCCCAACGATGCTCATCTGAAGTGTGATTAAACACAAAATCTAAAACTAAGCTAATTCCTGATTTAGAAAGTGTATCAGCTAATACTTTTAAATCATCCAATGTACCCAGCTTTGGGTTTACCTTTCGATAATCAGAGACTGCATAACCGCCGTCACTATCACCATCCGGCGCATCGTATAACGGCATTAAATGTAAATAGCTAATTCCAAGCTCTTTTAGATAGGGAATTTTGTCAATTATGGATTTTAAATCACCGGCAAATAGATCAACATAACAAGCCATACCAACCACGGACTCATCTCGATACCATTCTGAATTCTCTGAACGTTCTTTATCCCGTTGTTTAAGACTAGGAGTGCGCTGTGAATATCCGTTTAGCAAAGATTGAACTAATCCTTGCAAGTGAAAATAGAAGTCATATTGGTGACCATACAATTCATATAACAGAGAAAAAAGTTCACTAAAATGTGCTCGCAACCGATCCTCGAATTGCTCAGGTTGTAACTTTTTCCATCCTTTTGGCTTATCTAGTGCCATCCAAATACGTTCTAAGGAACGCTCTGCTTCTAACTCTACATTCATGACAGTAACCGCTTCTGATACGTTTAAGAAAAGCCAAGTTTATCTAAAAAAGTTATTTTTTGGTAGAAAAATGTTAATTTATTTGTATTTTTTAAAAATATACATATACAATCTTAATCGTTTAAGCTTAATAACACTAAAATCAATGCGGAGGGTTTCCATGAAAGTAACGTGTATCGGTGAAATGTTAATAGATTTTGTGTGTACAGACACAAACGCTGGTTTGGTGAAAGGATATAATTTTGTCAAAAAGCCTGGTGGTGCTCCGGCTAATGTAGCTGCTTGCATTGGAAAATTAGGTGGAGAGCCACTGCTTGTAGCTGCAGTCGGCAACGATCCTTTTGGACGCTATCTTATTGACGAGGTAAGCCATTACCATGTCAAGACGCAGAATATTTCAGTGTTGAAAAGCTCAACTTCACTTGCTTTTGTTTCATTGTCTGATGATGGAGAAAGAGAGTTTGCATTTAATCGGGGGGCTGATGAGAAACTACGATTATCGAAAGTACAAATAGAAAAATTGCTTGATGATTCTATCTTACATTTAGGTTCTGCAACTGCACTTTTAGGAGGGAACCTATCAGAAAGCTATATGGATATCGCAAAAGAAGCATATAAAAAAGGCAATATTATTTGCTTTGATCCAAATTTTCGAATTGATCTGTGGAACGGCAATGAAGATAATTTCAGAGAGAAGTGCGAAGCGTATTTCGCTATGGCTGACGTGGTAAAAGTAAGTGACGATGAACTGTTCCTGCTCAGCCAAGCTAATGATATTGAATCGGGTTGTGATTACTTCCATTCAAAAGGCGTAAAAATACTGTTGGTGACATTGGGTAGTAAAGGTTGCTTAGTCTCTCAAGGGAAAAAGCAATATATCGTGCCGGCATACAAGGTTACTGCAATCGATACTACTGGTGCTGGGGATTCTTTTATTGGTGCTTTGTTGTTTAAAATGTCAAAACATTCTCCCAACGATGATTTTTATGCAAGTCAAATGAAAGAATTTGTGGCATTCGCAGAAAAAGTAAGCGGTCTAGTGTGTTCGAAATTAGGCGCAATGACAGCACTACCTGCAATGCAAGAGATAAATTCCATGGAATTTATCGTCAACGAAGCTGATTAAATATAAACACAGGGACGTGTCACCAACCATAAAATCGGTCCCATATCCTTGTTACATTATCGGAACCATTTTTAGCGATCTGATATTCGTTGTATTGCGCTGTAGTGGTGGATGTAAGAGAGGAGGTTACCGCCTTCGCGGTAAAGACGAGCAATATACGGTAAAGACGTGCAATATACGAGGTTTCCGCCTTCGCGGTAAAGACGAGCAAGATACGGTAAAGATGTGCAATATACGAGGTTACCGCCTTCGCGGTTAAGACGAGCAAGATACGGTAGAGACGAGCAAGATACGACATAATCGCTTGGTATAAACACGTGTAAGATACAACAAAATCGCTTGGTACAAACACGTGTAAGATACAACAAAATCGCTTGGTAATGACACTAAATCAACTTATGCTCTTTTCATCTTCGGCGAACAGACTTTCCAGCTCTTCTCTACCTTGTTTGCTGTACTTGATCAGTTGTGGCATATCCATGTCATTTTCGATAGCGCGGACCAGTAAACTCTTATCATGATTTTCAAAAACCTTGCACATTTCTTTTGCTTTGCCTTGGTTAAACCCAAAACTGACTAACAAGGCTTCTGCCGC
This sequence comes from uncultured Alteromonadaceae bacterium, assembly GCA_947503265.1. Classification (GTDB taxonomy): domain Bacteria; phylum Pseudomonadota; class Gammaproteobacteria; order Enterobacterales; family Alteromonadaceae; genus Aliiglaciecola. The sequence continues at coordinate 399,512 of CANNDC010000002.1, read as the reverse complement.
ATCCAACGCACCCGAGAAAACTTCTCTGATACTGGTCACGCCTTGGTATTTTGAGAGTTGTATCACCGAAGTTCGATTGTGAGCTCTCGCGATAATATTAATATCTGGATACGCATGACTAACTTGCGAGACGATTTTTAACGTATCTTCATCATTGTCCACCGCGACCAACAATATTTTTGCGTCGCCGATGCCAGCCGTTTTTAGTAAATCCAATCGAGTGGCATCACCATAAAAGATTTTACTACCAAATTGTTTTACAAATTCAATTTGCTCGGCATCTTTGTCTAACGCAGTGAAGGGAATATGGTTAGCAGATAAGATCCGCGCGGAGATTTGTCCAAATCGCCCGAATCCAGCAATTATGACCTGAGGCTCATCGGTGTCACTTTGCGTGTCATACACTGCTGGGCAGTTGCGACTATTAAACCAAATACTGTGAAGGATGACCAAGGGGGATGTCAACGCCATGGAAACTCCCACAATTAAGGTAATTTGATTGGCCATCGTCGTTTCAATGAGTTGGCTAGCCATCGCCTGAGACATGACTACAAACGCGAACTCCCCACCTTGAGATAACATCAAGCCTATTCGCATTGAATCCGTGTTCGACTGTTTGCTGGCTTTTAAAATAGCGTAAATAATCGCTGTTTTAATGATGACTAACACAATCGCGGCACTAATAATAAAGATAGGCTGAGAAATTAGTAGCTGCAGATCTAGATTCATACCAATCGCAATGAAAAACAACCCGAGCAAAAGTCCTTTGAACGGTTCAATTTCGGTTTCCAATTGATGTTTAAAGCTCGAATTGGCCAATAAAATACCCGCAACAAAGGCTCCCATTCCCATGGATAAACCGGCTTCTTGCATACCCAAAGCAGTTGCCATAACGATAAGCAAAGCTGCTGCGGTCATGATTTCTGAACTGCCATAATGAGAAATCAATCTTAAGAATGGGTTTAGCAAATATCTGCCTACCACCAGAACAATGACTATCGCTAATACACTGATCCACCAAGCTGGCGAATTACCTTGCTGCACGTCTGACAATCCTTGAACCAGCAGCAAAATTGGGATTACCGCCAGATCCTGCATCAATAGAACAGAAAATCCTTTCTGGCCTGGAGGAGTTTTTAAGATTTTTTGTTCGGTCATAAGTTGTATAGCAAAAGCGGTAGAAGATAGAGCAACCGCTAGACCAATCACAATGGCGCTGATCCAATCGGTCGCCAATATATATTTCACTAGCAAAGCGATGACCAATGCACTTATTGCGAGTTGCCCTCCTCCGGTAAGAACAATTTGGTCTCGCATTTTCCAAAGTTTTTGTGGTTCTAGTTCTAGACCAATGATGAAGAGCAGCAAAACCACTCCAAGTTCAGCGAAATGCAATATGGTTTCGGGCTCGGATACCCAATCCATGATAGAAGGGCCAATAATCATGCCTGCAGCCAAATACCCTAATATCGCACCGAGTTTCAGCTTTTTAAAAATAGGCACGGCTACTACAGCTGCACCGAGGAATATCATTGAAGAACCAAGAATACTCATAGTTTACGCCCAGCCTTTTTGTCTAAATACTTTGAGAGCTTTCACAAAGTGCCTCATTTGTTCCGGTGTACCCAGTGAAAGTCGATTCCAATATTCACTTTGAGTCATTTTTCTACCTACTTTGATATTATTTGCCAACATTTTTTCAGCATATCCAGACAAAGGCTGTTTGAGTTGATGTAAAACGAAATTGGTATGGCTTGGCACATAATCTAGAGACAATTCATTCAATGCGTCGATCAATATCGTCTTAGACTCGGCTGTTGAAGCTACACTTTTTGCGTAGTATTGGGTGTCAGCTAATGAAGCTGAAGCGGCCTGCAAACCAGCCACATTTAAATTAAACCCAGCCGCAAACGGTTTAATTTTGGCGGCAGTTTTGGCCGTAGCGACACCATAGCCTATGCGAAGCCCTGCCATGCCATAGATTTTAGAAAAGGTGCGGGCAACGATCACATTGTCATAGCCTTTTTGCACCATAGACAACATAGATTGGTAGTCAGGATCGCTAGCAGCAAAATCAAAGTAAGCCTCATCCATCAAAAAGTAATGGTTTTCAGGGGCATTGGCTATCCAATCAGACAACACGTTGCGTTTAACAATGTTACCTGTGGGGTTATTGGGGTTACACAAGTTAATTAGCACTGCAGATTTTTGCTGCATTGTCACTTTTTTTATGGCTTGGATATCGATAGTAAAACTGTCTGAAACGGGAACAGTGATGACATTCATTCCCCTTGATTTCGCATAACGTCGCAGGGCTCCAAAAGTCGGAGACGGTTCGACAACCACTGCATCTATGTTAGCTGCAAAGGTAGCCACCGCACTGAGTACTTCAGTTGAACCATTGCCTAGAATAACTTGCTCTTTTTCCACATCATGATGTGAGGCGAGATCTGACTGCAGTGTAAGAACCTGTTCGACCGCATAGCGATTAGCATATTTTTTTAATCCCTCCTTTGCAGCAGCAAAGGCCTTAGGTGACATTCCCATTGAATTTTCATTGTAATGCAGAGGTAAAGTGTCAGCACCTATACGAAAAGGTAAGACTAAATCTGACTTTGCAATGGCAGGAACCGAATAACCAACGGTTGCAACTGCAACGGCACCAAAGCCTAACGTTTGTAAAAAACGACGTCTGGAAAGCGAGTGGTCAGAGTCACAAACGAATGACTCTGCACCAGGATATATAAAATCTGCAGGATGTGTTTTGAATAAACGAGTGTTGTAAGAGGCTGCCACAGTTAGCTCTCCGTGATTGGAAGAAGGACCATGCTAGATCTAATCGAACAACAAATCTATCTTAACCCCAGTTCCACGTCGCGGATGATGTAATTACCGTTGTAAACAGGGTGAGGTTCGCCAGTTTGGTCGATGGCAAAGAACCCTTGCTCTTCCATTGTCAGGCCTTGATAGCCACCTATCACTTGGTAAATCCAAGCCTCAGTATCAAACTCTAAATTGTGTTCACTGTGATATTCCAATGCTGTGATGCGTTCGCCAGTGTCGATAACGTGGCAAAAGTAATCTTCAACCGCACTTTTCAACTTATCTTCTGCAAATTCCACAGAGCTTTGTTGTTCAACATTGATGGTCTGCGCCGCTCGCTCTGGATGGGCAGAATAGTCATTCCTGCGTACCGATTTAATGGCACTAACGAGTTGTTGTAAAACCAGTTCATGTTCAGCCCTAAACACATCTGCGGCAGCTGGCTTAATGGCTGAATTGGCCTGATTAAATAACATGGGGATCTGCGACAAATTGCAATAATTGACCGGCTCAAAGTCGGGTTTTTGCTCCATGTGCAAAACAAACCCTTTGAGCAATCTTGTGCGTCCTTTAAATTCGCGGAAGCGGCCCAATAGTTCAAGCAAATTCGCTTGCACAATAGACAATTCTTGAATGACTTGAGAAAAGCTGAGTTGCAAGGTGACCACCAGTAAATGGCGCAACTCTCGGTTACTCGCAGCCAATTCACTCAATTCATCAAAGCGGAACAACTCAAGTTGCTTTAAAAGCTCAGAAACTTGTTGTTGAGCTAATTCATTTTCACGAATTTTTGCATCAATTGACGATACATAACCAAATTCGTTACTGATTCTGCTGAACAGCACTCGCACATTGTTAGCAAGAGATTCAGTCAAGGCATACACATGCTCGGTTAAATCCGATAGATGTGCTTGTGATTCTGTGAATCGCCCTTGATGCAGCGCTTCTTTGTAATGCTGAGCCAGAGTTTTTAAACTCGCCAGTGCAGAACCGATATTGGCATCGACTTGTCGGGTGCGCTCATCATGCATACTGGTTTCGAGAAGTTGTCGAACGGCATTTTTGAGGCGAATTTCCGAATCTGCATCAGGCCGCCAAAACACGCCTAGCTTAATCAGTTTTTCGATCACATTTTGGCTGACTTTTGACTCGTCCACTCTGCCCGACAAATAAACCTGCATAATCAAATCAGCATGCTTACTCAGTGCATTGAGTAAGGTGACTCCTGACTGATGAAGATTCTGGTTCATAACAGGCTTGCCTGCTGAACTGCTGACTCAGCTTGCTCGGCAAGCGATAAGGCTTCAGTTTCATCTATGAATTTTATCACTTCGAACAAGTATTCGATCTTACCTGTTGCAATGAAAATCTGTTTCTCTTGATTGGGCTTAAGCACATACCCCAAATCTGTTAACCGTTTGAATACTTGCTTGAGTTGTCCATCTGCGCTGCTGCTTGTGGAACCAAATAATCGGTAATGGGATATTTTAGCCAGTTGTTCGGCGAACGCAGGGGTATCTTCGATGCTGGCTTGCAGTTCGGTCAATCGAATGGCACTTCCTTGACTAACTGGTACGTCGCTACCGCTAGCTTGTTGCACCAACAGTAGCCATTCTACTAATGGCAAAAGATGACTGGAGACCTCTTGAAATTGTGCACTTAAAATTTTGCGTTCGTTATCACCCAGCGTTTGATAAGCGGCGTAAAACACGTCTCCATCGGCTCCAGTTGCCAACGTGCGATTGAGCAAATTAAGTTGGGTTTCGATTTTTTCACTGTTGCCAGTGGTTTTAAGAAAGCGCCAGCCATCGTCGTCGCTAATTTGACAAATGAAATTACCAGCTAACAAACTTTCCAGAATTCTACCTTGCTCGGTGATCATGCGCTGACCTCCTTAGCTGACTCCTTGCGCTTTTTTATTCGATCTGCAATTGCACTGGTTTTGGGCTGAACCACCTGCAATTTGCGGGTTTCCTTGTCAATCAGATAACGGTTGTTAAATAGCGTCAAAACCTCAGATTCCGGATTTGGAAAGGCGCCAACCACGCTGATATTGTTGTTCTGACAGGCATCAAATATTTTCTTCACATTCGATTGGTGTAGTGTACCTAGTTCGTCAATTGGCCAATGAATTGTGGCATTTGCATTGCCTCTTAACAAACGCGTAAACGCCAATAAAAACTTACATAGAATTAAGTAAGCCATACCGTGACTCGAAGATTCGTTTAACTGTCTATCGGTGCGGATAACCAAATTTGAATTACCCTCTTTGATATGTAACTCAATATCGAGCAACTTGCTTATGCCTCCGCTAAGTGCCGCTCTACCCAAAATATCCAGCACTCTGCGCATACTGCTAGCATATTCATCATCAGGCAGTTCAACTGCCCCCGTTTCCATCCAGGCAAGATAATACTTATTGAACTGGGCTAGCTCTGGCCAGAATTCCAATTCGCTGATACGGGAACGAATTTTCACTGCCGATTCAGATACGCCATCCAAAAATAACTCTTCATCTACTTCTTTACTAATACGTTTACTCTGGCTGACGATACGTTTATCTATGTCCTCTAGCACGTTGTAGTACTGAGTGAGATCAGCACCAAATATTCGCCCCTGTTCACGTAAACCGTGGAGTTTTTGCGGTACGACTTCATTAAGCAACTGAGCTAGATGGGTCACCATCCGCCTATGATCAATGCTACGAATGCCCTGATCGTTGACCAATGCACACTCTTCGCGTGCGCGCTCCCAAATATCGGCTAATCCAGTGCCAGCTTGGGCGGCAATCAGCTGATCGAAATGTTCAACATAGACTTTAATATCGACTAAAAGTCGCTCGCGGGTTTGCAGTAATTCCTGGCCTTCTGAAATTCGCTGCCCAACGCTCAATTTATCGGTTTGAGATTGGCTAGACGTGCTCGTGTTATTGTCGTCTGCGGGTAAGCTCAATTTGGTTAAGCTGCGATTTATACTTTGTACTTCAATCTCTTGTTCTTTCGCCAAACGTAAGTCTTGTTCAAGTTGAAGTTGCTGATCTTTGAGAGATTGACGTTGTTCTTTGTAAGCCGCTTCTTTTTGATTCAATTCTCTTTCAGTCTTGCTCGCGACTTTTTTGGTCTTGGTCAGGCTCTTCTGCCAAGTTACCTTGTGTCCGGTAAAATGCGTTTTGTACCAGCGCTCGTAATCCTTCACCTTATGACGATTTTTCTCCGTGAAAGAAATATCTTCTTCTAATTGATTAATCTGCTTTTGAATGCCGCCAATTTCATCCACATCGACGCCACGATTATCGAGTTCATCTGCCTTCCACTTTTGGGTCTTTTTCTTGTCTTGTTTGGCAACCTCGCGGGCACGTTGAATATGTTCTTCAACTTGATCTATTTTTTCTTGCGTATCACCAATTAGCTGTTGCCAATGAAATTGGTGTTCGGTTTCAGCCTCGCGTTGCTGATCTCGGACTTCTTCTAGCGCTTGCTCATGCATAGATTTGCACTTCCCTTGCTCAGCTTCATTCGCTGCAAGACGCTTTTTATTCTGTTGTTTACGCTCTGATAAGGCGTGGGCATATTCTTGCTGGATCTGTTCTTTGTCTTGTTGCGCACGGCGGCGGCTGGCCTCAGCGGTTTTACAGTCACTTTCAGCTTTCGTTTGCGCTAACTCAGTGTTGCGAATGTCCTCGTTCGCTTTAGCCAGCATGATTTCAGCCTGATTTTCTTTTTCCAGCGCGGCTTCGAGTAAATTTTGCGCTTGTGCAAGTTGCTCTTTGAGCGCCTGCTCCGATTGGGCATATTCAGGCGTATCTATTGCTGCTAAATCTATCGACAAACCGAATAAGCCTTTGCTTTGTTTGACTTCTTTTGGATTTAAGTCGGTTCGACTCAATAAACTCGGATGGATCACCTTACCCAACTCGTCTTCCCAATCGTTCTTTTGCTTGCGTAAAAACTCGAGGAGACTATTTTCACCCGGATACAACAAGGCTTCTGCGGCATTTACTTTTTGCAAGCAGCCTTGATGCTCTTTGCGAGCTTGTTCTAACTGGGAGTTGCAAAGGGCCCTGTTATTAGCCGCTGACTGATAGTTGCGTTGCATTCTGCGCAATGACTCACGTTTCGCATCTTCTTCTACGCTAGTTTCTTTAATACTTGCCTCAAGAATATCCAACTGGCTTTGCTCAAATTCATTGAATCCTGCACTTTTTAGTGAAGTACTGATTTCGGCGTGTTGGATTTTTAAGTCACTAAGACGTTGCTGATATTCCTTATCAACATTGGCAATCTGATTTTGATGATCTTGTTTTATTTCTTGAAACTTTTGCCGTTCTTCTGCTTTTTGCTGGGAAAGCGTATCTTGGAGATCTGACTTTTCTTCCCCGTAAGCATCCAATTCCTTGGTTAGTTTTTCGCTGAGTTTTGCAATGCGTTTATTGAAAGACGATTCAATATCCTGATGTTTTTCCGTTAGCAAGGCATAACGAGTAGTTGCCGTTTCATGTTCACTTTGCCATTGGGTCAGCTTTTTCACTGACTTTTGCAATCGTTCAATGTCTTGCGATTGCCAATCATCGAATTCGTTTTCAATTTGTTCAAGATCAGCTTCTAACTTCTGGCAATCCGCTTTCGCTTCCGAAAGTGTGCGTGCGAGTTCATCTCTTTCATTGGTCCAATCAGACTCTACTGTTTTAGCACTTAACTGTTTTTCGTCTAACTCGCCTTGTAAACTTATGGTTTTTGCCGCCAACACATTGATATCACGGCCAAATTGCGACTGTAGTTTCGCAAGTCTTTGTTCAGACTGCGAAAGTTGGTGATCGGCTTGTTCTAATTTGGCAAACTCTGGGCGAATAGCATCAAATTCTTTAATCAAATGGCATTCGCTGATCCAATCTTCCACACGATTGCGACTTAAACTTGAGTTAGGAGGCTGTACACCATCTTCTTCAAGTATTGCGGCTATCATGGCTTTGATGGTTTCCATCTTGCCTTCTTTTGAATGCACCGCTTTAGCGAGCTTTTCGATATGACGCAAGTGATTAGCCTGCTCACTTAGACTAAATATTCTGGTATAACCTAATAGTTCGCGATTGTTGCTACTGTCGTTCAACACCCCTTTGTCATTTTGCAAAATGGCGCGAAATTCTTTGGTATTGAGCAAGTTAGTCACTAGTACCCCGGAGCGTTTGAGGCTTCGCGCTAACTCATTCATGGTGACACTTGCATGATCACCTTTCTTACTTTGATAAACATAGTCTTCAAGATCGAACGGCTTACCGATAAAGCGATAATTAACACCGTTACCTGATGACGCCAACACAGCCTGACACATATCCTCGGCTCCACGCTCATACTCGTATACAATAAAACTCGATTCTCGGGGTAAATACCATTTCTCAAAACTGTCGCGGGTAGCTGGCACCACCCTGCTGGGATATTCGCCATAAAATACGGGGATCAGTCGTTGTAACGTGGTTTTTCCTGACGCGTTTGTGCCACAAATATTGGTGTGACCATCCAGTTTTAATTCAACCACTCCGGGTAAATGGGTATCGATGAGAATAATGCGGTTTAACCCAGGCATAGACTTCCTATTATTTTTATATACAACTAGCGCAGATTTCGTAAAAAAAGCGTGGCATTCGGACCTAGCCGATCAATTGATTCTAGCGAGGTTTGCTGCAATTGGAAACCCAAATAACTGTTGAACAGGACCAGAGTTTTTCATTCGCGATATTTTGATCGTTTTGCCGCCATTTCGGGTACAAAAGGCAAACAAGTAAAGGAAATCACCATGTTCGGTTTATTTAAGTCTGATCCAAGCAAAAAACTGAGAAAAAAATACGATAAGTTATCTACCGATGCCATGCACGCTCAGCGCAAAGGTGATATTAAAAGCTACTCGATGTTAACGGCGGAAGCAGAACTCCTTTGGGAAGAGATAAAGTCGCTTGAAGAAAAAGAACAATAAACTCATCTACAGTATGCATGCTTAAGTCTACAATAGAAACGCATTCAAGATTAGAGAAGGCAAAGTTCAGCTTAATATATTTTCATGTCAACATGAATTTAGCCGCTTGTTAGCTTGAGTGCACTGGCTTGTCTGCTTGAATTTAGTCGATTGTTAGCTTGAGTGCACTGGCTTGTCTGCTTGAATTTAGTCGATTGTTAGCATGCGTAAATAGGCCTAGGCTTGGCTAGTCTAAAGCCAATCAAGCCTAACCCAAACAGCACTAGTATTGAAGGTTCTGATATCGCTGGAACAGCCGTAAACATCAGGTCATCCCATGCAAAGTCTCCGGCATTTCCTTGAATCACAATAGACCGTGCAACACCGGTAAAGTCGATAGATATTGAGTCAAAAGAATTGGCAGCATTGTTGGCAGACAGTATTGAGCTGACTAGTAGAGAACCCATCCCATTTACATCACTGAATAGGCTGACATTGGCAGAGGAAAATGCGCCATAGGTAAAATTTAGTTGGTTGATAAATCCGTTTGAAATATTTACCGAGCCGTTACCACTTTGAGAGAACGCAAAGTTAGGTCCTGATGTTTCACCAAAACCAGTGGCCGCAACCCAGTCTCCTGTCAGAAAATCAACGCCATCACTGATATATGCATCATCTACCAGCGAGTTAGTTGGCAGATCGTCAAAATGAATTAAAGTCCCTTGAGCAAAAAACGAAGCCGCGAGCAAACATGCGCCAATAAAAGGTTTGAATATTTTCAAATTGGGAAACTCCATACTCTTTTAACTAGTTACGCATTTTAACTAGATACGCATTTTCACTAGCGATAACATTATTCCTACAACTTATACGCCAAAAAAATTACTCTTTCAACATGGGTAATGTTGAATTCTTTAGTATAAATATCACACAGCGGGTTTAAAAAAACATACAGAAGAGTTCATCATACTCTGATTAAATGACGAAAATTCTGTCATGTAGGAACAAAATGTTCCGATATACTACTAAAATCAATTTTGATTTCTGTAATAAGGCTTCTATGCGCAATCTATTTCTATTGATACTCTTTGTATTTATTTTTCCATTCACTGTGCAAGCAGAAGAAGAAGAACCTAAGCCGCTAGATCCTGCTTACGAAGGGATACATGGAATGGTACTGATCAACAATGGTTCAAGTTTGTACGCATCTCATTTACCGCTTTTTCATAAACCCCACGATGCTCAGATCATATACAAGTTAGATGTCAGTAATAATGCGTTGATCTATTTGGTCAGAGACGCGGATATGGTCACGATTAAGCCCGCAAAATTTAATCTTCAACGATTAATGCGTGGAGAGTCATTTTCTGTAAAAGCAGATGTCTATATTGGTCATTTCGAACGCGGAGGTTCGCTAACCTATGAACAAATGGATATCACATTTAGCGAATTAGAATATCTTCGAATGATTGAAAAAGCGGACAAACCTGTTGCTAAGCAAGTATACGACACTGTGCCTATCAACAATGGTGCTAGATTACTGGTTCATCAGATTCAGGGGGTGCCCACCTATGATCACATCGTTTTGCTTTATCAAAACATAGGTTGCCTAACCGAATTTTACACCACATCGCCTGTTCCAGATAAAAACCGCTTGCTCTCTAAACTAAGCTTTTGTGGCTCCATGAAACCCCTTTACTATGAAACAGACGATTTTAAATAGTAAACGGAAAAACATGATGTTATTGGAGTTTCGCGCGGTATTTTCGAAAATTGTTCCGTCTATCTGGAGAGGATGTTTCACTGCCGATATGCCGATATATCCGCTAAATGATCCACCCTTGTCTGAATTTCAGTTACTTGAAATACAAGAAGTTGAGCGAAGAGCAATTAAAAATATATCTACAAGTATGCTAATACAGTGGAACTCAGAAAATCATTTAACATTGCTTCTTGCTCGACTAAACAAACAGACCAACCGAACCGTATTATTTGTGTCCGTTGATGATTTCATTGACGAGGAAACCCACTCAATGTCTGCTCTTTTTGCCGAAGCTGAGCGCACGAACATGATTATTTACCTCAATGATGCGCAATCATTACTTGCAAACCATTTTGATGAGGTCGCAGTTCTGAAAAAAACGATAGTCAACTATCCTGGCTTAGTTATATTGGCACTTAATGACACCAAGCAGCCTATTGATTCTGATTTTTGGCCTGAATATCAGTTAGATATGACGAGCACATCCAACCGATAGTCTATTGGAATTATCTATGACTCAGGCGACAGTTTGTCTTGTGTGCGAGTTTCAAAATCGCTCGCATCGTGACGCTCCAACAATTGACCGGATGGGTCCCCCCAACTCCGATTAACCATTTTTCCGCGTTTGACCGCTTTTCTATCGTTAATTTCGGAAGTCCAGCGCTGCACATTTTTATAGTCCTGAACTTGTAAAAATTCACCTGCTTCATAGACTTTGTTTGCCGCGAGTGCTCCGTACCAAGGCCAGATAGCCATGTCTGCAATAGTATATTCGTCACCGGAAATATACTGATTTTCCGCTAACTGTCTGTCTAGTACATCCAATTGCCGCTTTATTTCCATAGCGTAGCGATTGATTGGATACTCATATTTTTCTGGTGCATACGCGTAGAAGTGACCAAAGCCACCGCCCAACAAGGGTGCGCTGCCCATTTGCCAGAATAACCAAGATAGACATTCGGTGCGCTTAGCGTGATCTTTAGGTAGAAACGCATCAAATTTTTCTGCTAAATAAAGCAAGATGGCGCCAGATTCAAACACCCGAGTCGGTGTTTCTGTGCTGTAATCAACTAGTGCAGGAATTTTCGAATTGGGATTGGCTCCTACAAATCCACTACTAAATTGATCTCCTTCCATGATGTTAATAATAAACGCATCGTATTCGGCCTCACTGATGCCCCTCGCTAACAACTCTTCGAGCATTATTGTGACTTTAACGCCATTGGGTGTAGCTAACGAGTAGAGCTGCAAAGGGTGCTTGCCTCTAGGTAGGTCTTTATCATGAGTCGCGCCTGCGATAGGCCGATTGATATTGGCGAATTTACTTCCGCTCTCCTGATCCCATGTCCAAATTTTGGGTGGTACGTAAGTATTGTCTGACATAGTTTTTTCCTTAACAACAGTGACTGCCATTTGAGTGGTATTTATCGTTGAGCGCAACAATTAACGCAATTATTGCCAAGCATGGACCGATAATCTCGACGTTAGATTTCAATTTAACTTCAATAGACACGATTGAAAATAAAGGTAGACTGACAATTCATCGACCGAAATGCGTTTTGCCGTTAAATCCTTAAAAGCAATTACTTACTATGCCCCATAATAGGATCAACATTCAGCAGCGAGTTTATGTCAGGAAACTATCGAATTCTATGATGTAGGAATGTAAACAATGAAATGGTTCGTTAAATACCTATTGATAGCTAGTTTAGCTCTTTTGATTTCCCCTGCCGGTGCCAAACAATTGAAAGCACAAGAATACGGCCCTAGAAGCTTTTCTACCACCAATAAGTGGACAGCTATCGTTGCTGCCTTTGAACCAGAAATCAAAGCGATAAATACGGAAATTGATAATTTGGATTATGCAAAAATCACTGATACTAAGGTGTTTAGAGGTGTGAAGTATCAAATTGGTGAGTATAAGGGTGAACCAATAGTGGTTTTTACCACTGGCATCAGCGTACCAAACGCAGCCATGACGATGCAGATGGCCCTAGACTACTTCCCAATTGACCGTGTGGTAATGATGGGTATAGCAGGTGCAATCGACGAATCATTTCGCCCCGGCGATATTGCGGTTCCAGAGAGATGGTATTTTCATGATGAATCTGTCTACGCTAACCCTATCTCAGCCAAAGAAAACACCTACAACTTACCCGTTTACTACGAAATGGCTTTGGCTTCGTATAAAAAACGCGAGTTAACTGATGAACATGCTCCCACATATCAAAATTTTGGTTTTATCCATCCAGAAGAAATGTCTGTGATCAAACAAGGTTGGGATTCACCGCGACAAATGCCCTACTTCACTGCAACGTCTGATTTAATCCAATTGACCAGAAAAGCGGTCGAAAGCATACAGACCATTACCATGCCTTCCGGAAAACCAATTCAAATAAAAATCGGTGGAAATGGCGTTACAGGTTCGGTGTTTTTGGATAATGCCAAATACCGAGACTGGCTTCGAACCGTCTACAAAGCGCAAGTGACTGAAATGGAATCTGCGGCAGTGGGTCAAGTATGTTTTATCAACGAAGTCGATTGGGTTGTAATCCGTTCAATCAGCGACTTGGCCGGTGGGCAGGCAGGTAAAAACCATGAGAGCGTATTCGACGGTATCGCCTCTGGAACTGCGACAAAACTCATGCTCGGCGTTCTCGATCAAATTGTTCTCACTCAAGCTAAACAATGAGAATGTTGAAAGTAAGTATCAGCTAACTAACAAAAGCATTGGTGTGTTTCAAATATCCAATTGAAATCAGCTAAGGTTATGTGAAGTCGATACAGTAAAAAATGAATCAATATCAACTATGCTTAAGTCAAATAGGTGAAATACAATAGTCGAATAGGTGAGAGGCAATAACCAAACGGTATCGCCTGCCAATACGTTCTCCTCAAAAAATTGGCTTCCTAATAGAATGATTGTTTGCCTAGACTAAACAAGCTAGGATCATTGCTAAGTGCCTTATATGCAGACTTCTTTTGATTGAATTATTTTCTTATACACTAACTTACCAAACCTTGGCCTTGTTGTTTCTAGCTGCCTTCCTCATTGGTATGGCGAAAACCGGCGTTTCTGGTACGACTATGCTAGCAGTGCCAATCATGGCGCTAATTTTCGGTGGAAAAATATCATCTGGGCTTATGTTACCCATGCTGATAATGGCCGACTTGTTCGCAGTTAAATATTATCATAGACACGCCAATTGGAATTACTTGATGAAGTTGTTTCCATCAGCAGCGTTCGGCGTCATTATCGCCACGTTTATCGGTAACAACATTGATGATGAGATGTTCAAGTTGCTTATGAGCATCATTATTTTTGTAAGTTTAGCTATCATGATTTGGATGGAAACAGCCAATAAAGAAGCCATCCCAGACTATCTGTGGTTCGCTGTTTTAATGGGAACCTTAGGTGGAATCACCACTATGATAGGCAACCTTGCTGGTTCTATTATGGCCTTATATTTACTGAGTATGCGCTTACCCAAAAACGAATTCATTGGCACTGCCGCATGGTTCTTTTTGGTCATCAATGTATTTAAAGTCCCCTTTCACGTGTTTAGTTGGGAAACCATTGACTTAAACTCGTTTTTACTCAATCTGCTGGGGTTACCCTTCATCGCATTAGGTGCATATTGTGGGTTTAAATTGGTTGCCAAAATTTCGGACAATCACTATCGCTGGTTTATCATTGCTATGACTGCAGTTGCTGCCGTTTATATGGTGTTTTAACTCCAAACTTAAAACTAGGGTCTGTTGACCCTAATATCGCTCAAAACAGTACTAAAAATCGACAGGCTCCCTGATTTGCTACAAAAGGATCTTGTTGTGAAAGCGGAATTCTTGTAAGAGTGAGTTTATTGCCAAAGTGGTATTCTTGTTAAATTGCTTTTATTGCAAAAGTTTCCTTATTTTCAAAGCTAACAAAGTCAAAGCTATTAAAATCCAAACAAGCAAAATTTAACTTTCTAACATGCTCAAAGCAATATCCGTTTGTGATTGCATGTAACTATTCATTTTGTAGTGCCCCGGACTCCAACCACTTAAGAATCGATTGAAATCAGCCCAGGCAAATGAATAGAGAGAGCGCCACTCCTGTTCAACCTTTTTGAAAGGTATGGTCAATTGATAGTGCTTGAACGCACTATTCAAATGAACAAAATACTCATCCAACAACGCGTCTGCATATTGGTGTAAATCCTCGTCGAGGAAGCAGCTACCCAAGTAATATGCGATGTCTTTGATTCCAACCCCTTTTCCTACATATTGAAAATCGACTGCCGCCAAATCTGTTCGATTTTCATGGAAACAAAAGTTAGCTAACTTAGCATCGCCATGCACCAATGTTTGAAAATGCGCTGCGTTAAGTTTTTCATCTAGCAATGTCGCCATGCGTTTAAGTTGATTGTCTGGCATTGTTATTAGTTCGTCGGGGCGTGTAGCTAGATGCCAATACGTACCAATTTGCCACAAATTAGCCGCACCAGTTCCCAGATGGCAAGCGTGGAAATAGGCGAGCCAGCGCAACCCCAAACGTATCCAATCAATAGTCGTATCGTTAAACCTCACGGTAAAACTAGACTCATTGAGATCCTCTAACACTAGCCAGGTTGAACCGTCTTTTGAATGAGATGCTAATAGCGTTGGAACACGACAAAATTGATCACAGCTCTCCGAATAAGTGCGATAAAACTGTACCTCTACTTCATAGGATTTTAGCTTCCGTTGATGGGAGATATCCGTATTCCACCCTCTTGGATGACTCTCAGAGTGAGCAGGCTGAATGTGCTTTACCACTATGGTTTTATCTTTTTCAGGCAAATAGTATCGAGCCAATTCACCATAACCACTCCACAAGGATTGTACCGTTTCAGTTTTAACTATTTGCGGTTCATCAAATAGGCCGGACAAAAAGCTTAAGGTTGATTCAGTGGTCATGAAGAAATAATAAATAGTGTGTCGTATAAATGATTATATGCATGCTCTTTGATGGTGCCTAGTAAAGATAATTGTTGCTTTGGATAGCCCTTAAGTTTGGTTCGACTCATGCGGGTCTCGGTAGCTTGCCATCGACTAAAAACTGCTCGCGATTGAAGTTGTTTGGTAGGTGTCCGGCATGGCGCGTAAAACTGATTCGATTGTGTTGACTCAGACACAACCAATTTTGTTGATTTTCAGGTTGCTTTGAAATTATGGAAGAAGGGGTAAATACAGCCAAATTAGTGCCATTTTCGCAACGAGCAGACCAGTATTTGATCGTATCGACTTGTTTTTCTTCTACGGCCCATCTGCCAACTTGCTGGCAGAATTGATAATTTATGGGGTCTATAAGTTGATCAGCGTCTTGTTCAAATACGCTGGAGGAAAGGTCGATGCTGTTGTTTGATTCGATAGAAACGCTAAAAAGCAGATGCTCAGTGCGAATAGTGCCATCGAACTTAACTTCCATATCTTCAAGAAACAAAAATCGGTAGTAGGCAACTTCTGATAGCGCAGTAACAATTTGTTCTGATGCATAAAAGAAGCTCTGCATCAGTCTAGTACCAAATCGAGAACCATGTTTTAACGGTGGATAGCGAAATGGTGTTCTGAGTAAATAATGCATTTCTTCTGTATCTTGACGATACACGGGTTTGACCTCGTCCAACATTTGTTCAAGCAAAAACTGTTCATCTAAGTCGTCGACCAATGTACTGGTTGCTGCAAACTCCTGAGTTTCAACTAAACGATACCCTTTAGATTGATAGAAACCAATGTCTCTTTCGGCGTCGAAGTTGGAAAGTGGTGTAGTCAGATGTGAAGTCAAATCGGGCTAACTTTTACCGCGCATGGCATCAAGATATTCGTTTACTTGCATTAGCCCCAGTACGGATTGCACTAATTTCTCTGGAACACCACCCATGGCTTTGTTTGGCGTGGTGAACCAATGATTCATGAAATTTTTATCGCCACCGGAAATGGCAAATAACGAACGATAAACACGGATGAAATGCAAAGAAAGCTCGCCCTGTTTAGATTCAGGATCAAAACCAGCACTTCCTTTTCGCGAAAGCGTAGAACGATTCACACCAATTATCTTGCCCGCATCCGTTTTACTCACGCCCAGCTCGGCGCATGCATTATTAAACGCTTTCATCAAAACACTAGCTTTGTCGTGAATAGTTAAACTTTGTACCGCTAAGCTCATATCATTTGCTCCCGTTAACGAACAACTGGAGTATAACATCGAACGATGCATTTATCACTTTTTTAATCATATTGCGATATTTGATACAAACAAAGTCGTGAGCACCCCTGATTTGATCTTTAACAATGAGAAAGTAGCGCCAAGGTGTATTCTTTCAAAAAAAATTACTTTGGATATTCCCCTAGTGTATAAAACTTCTATCCATGCTCTGCTAGTTGCAATGAAAGTCTTGGTTCTAATGTGCTTTTCCACTCACATCAATGCCAAGGATAAAATCGTTCCGGTAAGTTGTGAAAATAACGCAAAACCTGTGTACATGATCGTCGAAGGTGCCAATGAAAACCCTAAAAAATTTGCAAACTATGCCAAAGCACTGCGTGAGTCCAAGCTTTATGACAACTTACAGGGTTACTATTCAGCATTTGGCGACCCAGTTGATGTATTTGAAGGCGAATGGCAGGAGAAAGAGTTTAAAGTGATGGCTCGATTTCCGTGTTTGGCGCGAGCAAAACAGTTTTGGTATTCCGATGTTTATGAAAAACTAAAACCACTGCGAAAAGGTGCTGGAGATGTCCGTGTGACGGTTTTTGAAGAAATGGCTAAGCCAAATAGAATCACTTGGTGACAAGAACGCCAGCGGCATGAAACAACTGCAAGTGGACCTCAACTAAGGCGCTAATGTCCCTTTGATAGCCTCCTCCAATGACGGCAGCAACTGGCAAGTTGTGCGTATCACAAAATTCAAATACAAGCTGGTCACGTTTCAACACACCTTGAGTGGTGATATTCAAATGGCCTAAATCATCATTCTGGTGAATATCAACACCAGCGTCGTAAATCACTGCATCAGGTTGGCATGTGTTTAGCGCTAATTGCAATGCACACTCCACAGTTTCCAAATAAATTTCATCTTGCGTGCCCTTGGGAAGAGCAAAATCCATATCTGATATTTGTTTTCGATGCGGAAAATTTTTTTCGCCATGAATTGAAACCGTAAAAATATTTGCATTGTTACTGGCAAGCTTGGCTGTTCCATCTCCTTGATGTACATCGGTATCAAAGATAAGTACTTTATCAATTGCGTCGTTCTGCAACATAGTCAGAGCAGCCAAATACAAATCATTAACCATACAAAACCCAGAACCGAAATTAGCAAATGCATGATGATAGCCACCGGTGAGATTCAACGCTTTGCCGTGTTGCAACGCCAACTCCGCAGTAAGTACAGTGCCACCTGTTGCTGTCAGAGTGCGTTGAACAAGCTGTTCAGACCAAGGAAAACCAATTCGACGCATGGCCTTAGGATCCAGTTCGCCAGAAATCAACTGTTTAATATAGGTAGGATCATAGACACTTTGCAGCTGCTCGACATCAAGAGCAACAGGTTCATAAAACCAACTAGCCGGAACTTGTTTTTCTGCCAATGCGGTTCGTATACCTAGATATTTTTCGATCGGAAATCGATGTCTTACAGGCAAATCAAGTTGACTATAGATTGGATGAAATACTAAGGGGATCATAAATAATAAATGGAACCTCGCTGTATGCAGCCTTTTAAAACACGACGTAATTTCGACAAAGACATACATTCGGAATGACATTATTGTATTTGCTACGAATAGTCGACTGAAATCGCAGATATTCTTGTTACGGCTCCAAGTATGCAATTAGTTTACTTTGCCCATTTAGCAGCCTTGATGTTTCTGCTACACTTTTTAGCAGTGGCAACGGGTCTTCATTTCAACTGAACATCGAATAGACTCAATTGCTAGTTTTAATTGGCGAGTTTTAATTTTCTGGAGTGAAAATGAAGCCCATTAACCTTATTTTATTTGCTATCTTCTTTGCGCTGCTTTTTGGTTCACAAATTTCACCTGTTAACGCGCAAGACAGCAATAAGAAAAAAAAGATTGAGCGAATAAAAGTTATAGGAAAAGCAGAAGAGCCAAATGTAGAACAGGAAAAACAGCCAGAAGAAGAATTACCCGAAACCCCTTTCGGTGACGATGTGGACGACATATTTGCAGTTGTTGCCAATCGCGAAACACCCGGATGTGCAGCAGGGTTTATACAAAATGGTGAATTTATCTATCGTGCTGGCTACGGTTTAGCCAATCTTGAACATAACATTCTCAATACTCCCGATACTGTATTTAGAATCGCTTCTCTTTCTAAGCAATTTACAGCCGCAGCGGTTCACCTTTTGGCGGAAGAAGGGAAAATCGACCTAGACGCAGACATCAGGACCTACTTGACTGATCTCCCTGAGTATCCTTATAAGGTGACTGTGAGGGCAATGTTAGGGCATGTGAGCGGCCTAAAGGATTATGAACATATCGCCGCAAGCTTTGAAGGAGACAAACTAGCTAGTGATGTCAATCTAACAAACCACTTTGGGCGTCCACTCAAGTTAGGTAATGAAGACTTTCTCACTACCAAAGAATTTTACTCAGCAGCAAAATTACTATCACTGGATCATCAGCCAGAAACCCAATTCGAATACAACAATCTAGCCTACTTTTTACTTTCACAATTGGTTGAAAAGCAAAGCGGAAAATCTTTAAGAAAATACGCTGACAGCCAAATTTTTGAGCCGCTCGGTATGCGGAAAACCTTTTATAGCGATGATAGCACCGAACTGATTATGAAACGTGCCAGTGGCTATGCCCCCAGAAAAGGCGCAAAATATGTCAACCACATGACGAATCTTTTTTGGGTTGGGGATGGTGGTGTTCACACTAGCATTAACGATTTCATTCACTGGGATCGCAATTTTTATCAGCCGCAACTGGGTAAAAATCCGCAAAAATTTATTCAAAAAATGAATACCCCAAATAGTAAATTGGGATATGAAGACACCTATTTCTATGCCAATGGACAATTTATCGGAGAAGTTGCAGGCAGAAAAGCGTATTTTCATTCTGGTGGTTGGGTTGGATTTGCAAGTTATTATGTGCGTTTTGAAAAAGAAAAATTTTCTGCTGTCGCCTTATGCAATAACGAGAATATAAATCCGTCTTACCTCATCGAAGAGTCTGTCAAAGTCTATTTTAAACACTTTTACAAACCACCCAGTGAATCTAAACAAAGCGGGTCAAAACAAAGCGGGTCAAAACAAAACGAGCCAAAACAGGTTAGCACTCCTTAGTCTGGCGCGGGACATCGCGTATTGGATTTGCGATTATCGCAGACAAATGTATCAATAAATCGATTACGCCACAGTTCCACCTCTTGCTCTGTAAAGCCACTACGCCACGCTTTCTGAATCTGATAAAAACTATCTTCACCTTGAATCATTAGATGTAAAACCTTGGCGACTCTCTGTCCATTGATAATGCAATCCGTTTCCCAAAACAGGTATTCGTAATCTTGTATTTTAGGATGTTTTACTTGCTCAGAGACGAAATGTTGACAACTTTCCAAACCAGGAGCGTCCATCTCCTTGCGTTTGTCCGCTAGATTCACTTGCTGACCCGTGTAGATGCTAACAGCATAAGTGTCAGCCCACCTTTCACCCGGTTTTTGCCACATATTTGAACGAAAGCCAATTTCTTCTTTTTGAAAAAGTTGCCAATTCTTTAGCTCCTCAACAAATGGAAGTGCTAAGTTTTCGCCCTCAAAATGCTTGGAATCAATACTAGAACAGCCCACAACAATGGACATTAACAGTACCGTGAAAAAAACTATCTTGAATAGATGCATTTAAGTAATTAATTGGTTTAATTTAACGGATAAATGGAAATGGAATTAGTATTCCATAGGGTCTTTATTTGATCATGCATCTTATCATTTAACAAGCTTGAATAGATTTCAGTTGTGGGTTTAATCGTGTTGCTCAAACCTACCTTAGTGGCAATTTTGATTGCTTGTGTAGCAACGGATTCTGATGTATCAATAATATTGGCTCTGTCGCCGACAATCTCTGCTATTTGTTTATAAACAAAAGGATAGTGAGTGCACCCCAATACCAATTGATCTGCCCCCTTCAACAACAATGGAGCTATGTATTTTTTCAAAAGCAACTTGGTATCAGCAGAATCGAAATCCAGTTTTTCAATCTGTTCAACCAACCCAATGCAGGCTTGATTAAATACATCCTTATCTGCTGCTAAACTTGTCGCTAACTTCTGATATTTTTCGCTATTTAACGAGCTTTTAGTGGCTAGAACACCGACTTTTCCACTTTTGGTAGATAATATTGCTGGCTTAATACCCGGTTCAACTCCAACAAAGGGTAGCGTGTATTCTTGCCTCAATTTGTCGATACAACTTAACGTAGCCGTATTACAGGCAACTATTATCATTTTAGCATTATGCTTTATCAGGAAGTCGACCATATGCCTGCATCTAGTATAGATGAAGTGGTCCGACTTGTCGCCATAAGGAGCATGTGCAGAATCAGCAATATAAACGAGTTTTTCGTTAGGTAAGCGGTGTGTTATGGCGTTCGCAATTGAGATTCCGCCTAACCCGGAATCAAAAATACCAATGGGGTCGTTACAGACCATCAAGGAAGTCTTCAAATCCTTCCTCTTCCTGCTGAAGAATTTCTGGCTTGGTGGTGGTTTCACCGTCGTTCACCTTAAATTCTAAGTTTTGGAAGTAAGCATTTTTCACAAAAGCATAAGGGTCTAGTGATTGATTTAGGTTCGCTTCTTGTTCAATAAGTTGAGCGCGACTTTCAAGGGCTTTCACGCCCGCACGCAAAACAGTCACGTACACATTCAAATCTTGCAACGGAAAGTAAGATGTATCAACAATATCACCGACAGTACTTCTAATATCACTGGGGCCAAGGGCTGGAAGCATTAAGTACGCGCCAGTTCCAACACCGTAAACACCTAACACTTCTCCAAATTCTTCTTCTTGCCTGTCGAGGCCAATTTCAGTCGCAACATCAAATATGCCTAAAATACCCACAGTCGAATTGAGTACAAAACGGCCTAAACTAGCCAAACTTCCACCGACTTTACCCTGCAAGAGATTGTTGACCGTGTTGGAAGGCTCTTCAAGGTTTAATGCCGCGTTATGCAATCCTTTTCGCGCAGGCATAGGCATGTAATCGACATATGCTACCGTTGCGGGTCTTAACAGATATTCATCGAGGATGTCATAGTTGAAATCCCACATTACCCGGTTGAAGCCTTCAATTGGGTCTCGTGTATCTGCATATTCACTGTCGTCTTTTTGCTCGCTGTAGCTATCAGCATTATCGCTTTGGTTACTGACTTGTTCTTCTACATGGTTATTTGAAGCGCAACCGCCCAATAGCATTAAAGTAATAATGACAATCCAATAGGATTTCTTCACTACATGAGTTCCTTATCAATAATAATTGTTTGTCGAGTCTGTTGCCCTGGGGTCAAGGATATGATCACTTCTCCTTGCAATTCACCTTTTGCTTGCGCAACATTTTCATCTACTGAAATGCGCGCCACCAGCTTCGCTTCGGTTAATTGTGACAATTTATAGGTTGGCATCATGGCATTCGCATCTGACAACTGCACTTGAATTGGTAACTGGGTATACTTATTTTTCACCACAGCTGCAGGCATTCTAACTTGACCACTCGCATCTTGAGCAAAAACAAATAAAAATGCGTTGTCTGGCAATTTATCAGACAGTTTTTCATCCAACTTAATTTCAATTATAACCGAAGTTTGTGCTTCTTCCTGTGCCAAATTGTTAATTTCTGTGTTGCGATCACTTACATTTACCGACTCTACGCTCAGTGCTGCGATTCTTTCATTTACCTGAGCAATCATGGGATCAGATTCAGGTAATTTAGATTTTAACGTTTGCCAACTCGTCAATGCTGTTTGTTTTTCACCTAACTGAGTGGCGGTTACAGCCAACATTCCGTAAGCGTTGATATCCTCTGGGTTGAGCGCAATTGAGCGGCGAATTAATGGCATGGCTTTTTGTAGATATTCTTCTTGCCCTGTCATTACCATAGCTTGACTGTAGCTAGACAAAACCCCCAAATGGTTAGGGTTAAGTGCCAAGGCTTTCTCAAACGACTGCAATGCGCTTTCTAATCTATTCGTCGACATGTGCAGCCTTCCAAGCAACAACCAACCAATAGGGTCGTCTGGTGTGTGGATTAGTTTGGTGCGCATCGCCAATGCGAAGTCCTCGAGATCTTTGGCGGTGACAGTAGGATCTGCTTCAATCACGATGCGTTTTGCTAACTCAGATGATTTAGCTGTGACACGTTGCCAATGTTGAATATTATTTACTTCACTGGCTGAGTAGTACAAGCCAGCCCCTAGACCAATAGCGATGAGTAAACCGATAAAAATGATAGGCTTTGCCGAATGGGTTTGGAGATCGTTTATAGAGTTATTCTCATCAGCGGCTTGATCATCTACTTCATCCACCAATGCCAACTTTAACTCTTTAATAGCAAGGTCTTTGTCTTTCTTGGATATCAAACCCTCTGAAACTTCTCTTTCTAACTCCACCATGCGTTGTTTGATGATCTGTGTATTCGTGAGCGCATCGCGCTGTGAAGAGCTTCTAGACAAATACCAAGGCAATATGATGAGTAAAACAGCCAACAACGTTAGGCCAATAGCGCCTAACCAAAATACACTCATTTATCTTTCTCCAAAATTGATTCTGCCTTTGCTAGCGCTTCTTCATCAAACTCTTGTGATTGCTTTTTACGTTGAATAAAAACCCAAAAAGCAGCCATTAAAACGAATAGAACTGGCAACACCCACAACCAAACCGTTAGTGGCGTTACTGGAGGTTGATACGATACAAAATCGCCATATCGCGTTTTCATATATTCGACAACTTCGCTGCGGCTGTAGCCTTGGTTTAACAATTCATAGACTTTGCGCCGAAGATCGTGGGCAATCATGGCATCAGAGTCAGCTATATTTTGATTCTGGCACATCGGGCACCGTAACTCTTGGGTCAATTCCAGAAACAAAGCTTGCTGCGCGGGATCATCAAATTGATAAGATTCCTCTGCCGCAAATGAGCTAGCTGCAAACGCCAAAATCAGGGTGAACACAAAAACTTGCAAAGACTTCATTGTGCGATTAGCTCCGAGTAAAGTGGGCCAACTTTGCCTTCCCAAACGCGAGGATTGATATCACCGATATGGTGCATTCTGATCACACCATTTTTATCAATAACGAAAGTTTCAGGCGCGCCCGTCACGCCTAAATCTAACGAGTAATCGCGTTTCACATCAAACACATTGAAAGAATAAGGATTACCAAGTTTAGACAACTTAGCCACCACTTCTTGTTGAATAGCAGGAATACTTTTGATGCCGAAGTCAGGATCGGTATCTTGGTCGTAATAGAGACCGACAATTTTCACTCCCTGCTGACTTAAATCAGTTAAATAAGGTAGCTCTACAGCACATGTGACACACCAAACTCCCCAAACGTTAAGCAGAGTGACTTCACCTTTGAATATATCTTGAGTGTAGGTAATTTCGGGTTGCATAAGATCTGGTAACTCAAACGCAGGGGCCGGTTTGCCTACAACGCTGGAGTCTCGTTGCCTGGGATCAGAAAACAATCCAGAAAATAAGAACACCGCTAGCAACATAAACAAAACGAGAGGTATTAGGAAAACTGCAACTTTTTTCATCCATTTACCTCTATACTCGGTCTGGATATTCGAGATTTAACTTTCGCAACCTTGGCCATTCGATAACGTTTATCACTGATCGAGAAGATACCGCCTATTGCCATAAACAAAGCGCCAGCCCAAATCCAGTTGACGAAGGGTTTGACGTAAATTCGTAATGCCCAAGCACCACTATTTAACTGTTCTCCTAAAGCAACAAATAAATCCCTCGTCAATCCTGAATCAATACCTGCCTCTGTCATGCTCGTGCGCTGAACGGGGTAGAAGCGTTTTTCGGCTCGCAGTTGGGTGACTAGTTCACCATCTTGATGGATATCAACAATACCAACATGGCCACCATAATTTGGTCCTTGAAGCGCCTCTACACCCAAGAAGGTGAATTCGTAGCCCCCCAGTGAAACCTGATCATTTGGGCTCATACGTAAGTCTTTTTCTTGCTCAAAATTACTCACCAAGGTAATGCCAATTAACGTTACCGCAAACCCTACATGGCCAAGCACCATACCCCAGTGACTCGGAGTGAGTTTTGACAATTTACTCAATGATGAAGTGCTATTAGAACGATCAAAGCCTGTACTATCGATGCGTTGTAGTATTTCTTGTACAGTAGACACTAATACCCAAAAACTAAGCACTAGCCCCAAAGTGGCCATATAACTGATTTGATCTTTTCCAAACTGCACTAATAAAGCGGCAGATATTGAGATACCAAACGCAATCAGAATGTGTTTTTGCAAGGCCTTAGGAGACTGTTTTTTCCAACGCGAAAGCGGACCTATAGTCAGCAAGAAGACAAATGGCACAATCAAATAGACGAACATTTGATTGAAGAATGGCGCACCAATTGATATTGACCCCATCCCCAATTCTTTGTGCACCAATGGAAGCAATGTACCCAGCAATACCACGATAGTCGCCGCCGTTAGCAGCAAATTATTGCCAATTAACAAGACTTCTCGGGAAAATAATTCGTATCTTCCCACGCTTTTCAACTGAGGAGCCCGAATTGCATACAAAGTGAGAGAGCCGCCAATCACCACGCCTAGAATGCCAAGAATAAACAATCCACGAGTCGGGTCACTTGCGAAAGAATGCACCGACACCAAGATACCAGATCGAACCAAGAAGGTACCTAACAAGCTCAGAGAAAACGCCGAAATAGCTAATAATACTGTCCATGACTTAAATATTTTACGCTTTTCGGTTACAGCTAAACTGTGCATCAAAGCAGTACCAACAAGCCATGGCATAAAGGATGCGTTTTCAACTGGATCCCAAAACCACCAGCCTCCCCAGCCAAGTTCGTAATAGGCCCACCACGAGCCCAACGCTATGCCAACAGTTAAAAAGCCCCAAGCGGCTATTGTCCATGGGCGAGACCAACGAGCCCAAGTAGAATCAAGCTTTCCCGAAATCAGAGCAGATATAGCAAACGCAAAGGCGACAGAAAACCCGACATAGCCCATGTATAGCATCGGAGGATGGATAATCATGCCAAAGTCTTGCAATAACGGATTGAGGTCACGTCCATCAACAGGATAAAACGGCAATAACCGTTCAAACGGATTTGACGCTAACAACATAAACAAATAAAAGCCGATGGCGACCATACCGAGTATCGACAACACTCGCGCTACCATAGGAGCAGGAATTCCTCTACTGAGTATAGCGACGGCAACGGTCCAGATAGAAAAAATCAGTACCCAAAGCAAGAAAGAGCCTTCATGACCTCCCCAAACCGCTGTGATTTTATAGTACCAAGGCAATAAACTATTTGAATGGTGAGCAACGTAAGCCACGCTGAAATCATCAGTGTAGAAAGAATGGGTCAAGGCTATGTAGGAAAACAGCGTAAATAGAAACATACCCACTGCCAGCGGTTTGGCTAATGACATCATTTGCTGATGTCCTCTGTAGGCACCCCACATTGGATAAATTGACAACAATAGCGACATGATCAACGCAATAACGAGGGAGTAATGACCTAATTCTGCAAACATAGTGAGGTTACTTCCTAATACGCATCTGAGGGTTTGACATGCTTTATCCCTTTCATTTTTTCAGCCAACTCGGGCGGCATGTATTCTTCATCATGTTTGGCGAGTACTTCATCAGCGATAATGTGTGTAGATTCTGACAATCTGCCTGTCGCGACTATGCCCTGCCCCTCGCGAAATAAATCCGGCAAAATGCCAGAGTAACTCACTGTTACCGCAGGGCCGGTATCTACCAAATCAAAACTTACCGCCAAAGAGTCTTGATCTCGTTTAACCGTACCTGGCACTACCATGCCACCGATTCTAAGACGTTGACCCACTTTTGGCTTAGCCCCCGCTTTACCATCGATGATTTCTGAAGGCGTATAAAAATGATCAATATTTTCACTCAATGCCATCAGCATGGACCAAACCGCAGCACCCATTAACACTACAATAGCAACTACTGCTAGCAACCTTTTTTGTCGTCTCGGATTCACTTGTCAGCAACCTCTTTTTTCTGCCTGTCTTTGATACGCTTTTTACGTGCCATTTGAGCACCGAAGGCAATAATTAATTGTTTTTTTGCCCAATAACTCTCAACCACCAAACCGATCATAGTGATGAAAGTCACCAAGAAGGCGAGCCAAACATAAAAGCCATAGCCGCCCATCTCAAAGAACGCACTTAAACTGTCAAACTGCATATTCTTACTCCACTAACGTGACTTTTTACTTTCTTTGAGAAGTAATTTTAAAACCCAAGGGCGATGAAGCTCCCTACGAAGAAGTTCATTTTGCAGCCGTTTCAACGCCAAAGCACCAATAAATAGCCCCATTCCGAGAATATTAATCAGTAGCGGCCATAACATTTCAGTTGCAATCGAAGGCTTGTCAAATTTACTGATAGTGGCACCTTGATGCAGAGTATTCCACCACTCAACCGAGTAGTGAATGATAGGCAAATTGATCACGCCGATTAACGCCATCACGCCTGCGGCCTTGCCCGCCTGAAGTTTATCGTCGAAAGATTTGTATAACGAAATAACACCTAAGTACAAGAACAACAGGACGAGTTCAGAAGTCAATCTGGCATCCCATACCCACCAAGTTCCCCACATGGGTTTACCCCAAGCAGCGCCGGTGAACAAAGCAATGAAGGTAATTGCTGCGCCAATAGGTGCAATTGCCATCATAGCCATGTAGGCCGTACGTATTTGCCAGACTAAACCAATAAAGGCTGCAATCGCCATCGCTGCATAGGTACTCATGGACAATAGTGCACTAGGCACATGAATATAGATAATTCGAAACGAGTCACCTTGCTGATAATCTGCAGGGGCAAACACCAAGCCCCATATCGTTCCAATCATTAACGCAAGCAATGCTGGGATGGCAAACCAAGGGAATAAGGTTTGGCAGAGCTGGTACGTTGACTCGGATTTAGCGTAAGGATGTAACCACTTCCACATTAATTTTGACTCACTCTTAAGGCATAGGCGATAGCTGCGGGCGCCAACGCACAGGCTAATAATAACATTGCACCTATTAAACCTAAATGGGCTGAATAGGGTAATTGAAGTGCGGCAGCATCAACTGCAGCAGTCGCAAAAATTAGTAAAGGAACAAACACAGGTAGCAATAACAGCGCTAGCAACACACCACCTTTTTGTAGACTAACGGTTAAGCCAACCGCAATTGCGCCAACAAGGCTTAACAAGGGTGTGCCAATCAATAGCGTTTGCAATAATGCCCAATACATTTCGACTGTTAAATTTAAAAAAAGTGCTAACAAAGGCGAGAGTACAATTAGCGGAAAAATACTCGCAATCCAATGCACCGTCACTTTTACCAAAGCTACCATTGGCATTGGCGCTCCACACAGCATCAGCTGTTCTAGCGAACCATCTTGAAAGTCATCTCGAAACAGCCTCTCCATTCCTAATAAAGAAGACAGTATCGCTGCCACCCAAATGACTCCCGGGCCAATCTTTTGCAAGGTTTCTGGTCCCGGACCGACACCCAAGGGAAAAAGACTGATCACCAACATAAAAAACATCATGGGTTGCAGTAATTCGGCTCTTTGGCGAAATGCGAGTTTGATGTCACGATTAAAAACCGCCTTCAATTGATTGATCATATTTGATACGCCAAAATCAATTCTTTAGTGGAATATTCGAGATCTAGCTCTTGATGTGAGGTTATGATGATGGAACCACCCGCATCAAGGTGCGATATAAGTT
The DNA here is from genome assembly GCA_947503265.1 of uncultured Alteromonadaceae bacterium. Lineage (GTDB taxonomy): Bacteria > Pseudomonadota > Gammaproteobacteria > Enterobacterales > Alteromonadaceae > Aliiglaciecola. Next base: position 370,959 of record CANNDC010000002.1, on the reverse strand, counting down.
TTTCACGCAATAGTTCGATACCTTGCACATCCAGCGCGGTAAAGGGTTCATCCAACACCCATATTTTCGCGTTTGTTTTCAGCCAAAGTCTCGCCAACGCCACTCTTCTTTGTTGTCCAGCTGACAATGCACTCACAGGCAAATCTTCTAAGCCGACTAAGCCTAGATCGCCAAGCAATTCAAACAGCTGAGACTGAGAAACGCTTATTTCATTGAGCTGACACCAAAACGAAAGATTCTCAAGGGCATTTAATTTTAAATTTAATCCCAACTTATGACCAAAATAAAATAAGCCACTATGAAACGCCTCAGGATACTGGCGAATGTTCTGACCTTGATACTCAATTTGCCCCTGAATCGGATCAGCTAACCCAACCAGAATTCGCAGTAAACTCGTTTTCCCAGACCCATTTTGTCCACGAATGTAGAGCAATTCAGATTCACTTACGGACAAGCTAATGTTCTCGAAAAGCGTTCTGTCTTGTTTGATACAAGTTAAATTGTTCGCACGTAACACATCCAAGCTGGCTTACTACTCTCAATCAGGTCTAAATAAAGGGCGCAAATCATACCATAGCAATTAACCAATTCCAGCTATTACCGAAGCTAATGTCGAAGCTAGTGTCGAAGCTAGTAACGAAGCTGATAGCAGGGAATTATTGGTTTGATATTGATGTCATGGAAAATCGTTACTTATGAGCGTATTCTTGAGCAGAACATTGATATTTATGAGTCTTTGCCGATAAGTGAACTATGGCTAACGTGTCTTTAACTTCACAACAAATTCTTGCTCAAACGCTGGCGCAATTGAATAACGCGACTCACTCTCAAGCTAAGCCAAAAATCTCAGCTGACGTATTAGTACATATTCTTGGCAACAACCAATTAAGTATCCAAAATAGCAAGAGTACCCGAAGCCTAGTGCTACCAAAAGCAGACGCATCAGGGGCATTTCCCATCAGCAGTTTATCGTCTGGAAAGCCATATTTGGCGGTATTAGAACCAGCTTCAGCTAAAAACAATACAAAAGCCAAAACTCAACAAGCTACACTGAACCTTTATGATAGCAAACCTGCTGCGGGAGAAACGCGAAACACCCCTATCGCGAAATTTCACGTCAACCAAGCTCAAGTTAAAGAATTGCAATCGTTACTATCTTTCGATCCGCAAAATGCAAAGCCAGCTAGTACGCGCTCGGGAAGTAACCTTGCACCGGCGGCAACGGGCCACCAAGCTGATATTCAAAATATGCTTCGTTTCCTTAACGCCAAGGCAGAAAACCCAAGTCAGAATCTCGCCGCGATCGAAGACGCAGTTAGGGATGTTTCTATGACTTCATCCAGTTTGACAAAGGCGTTGCTTACACAAATCGCCAAGCAAAGTGGCATAACTCTTACGACAACCAATAGGTTCGACGTCGAAAGTATTAAACAATTACTCTCTCCAACGTCAATTAATCTTTCTGCAACTCAGTTATTTTCAGCTCAACCAAACGCTGGATTGATTGCCGGATTGGTGAGACTTATTCAACTTACCTTGACTGCCAAAACAGCAAACACGCAAGCAAATAAAGCAGAATTTTTCAGCCAATTAGTCGGCTCTATTCTGACAAAAGTACAGCCGATAACAAAATCTCAAGCATCAAACAGTATGAATGAATTGAGGCAACTGGATGATAAACATCAGTTATTAAGACAACTTGCTAGTTTTCTGGCGCAACATCAATTGGCAAAATTGCAAAGCGCAGAACAAACCTTCCAAGGTCAAGATACCCTCTACTATGTTTTTCCAAGCGCCAATGGCAATGTAAAACACAACATTGAGGTATTGATCAAAAAGGAGCAACAAGATCAAGCGAAAACCAAGGATAAGACAGCAAACAATAAAGTATGGCAGCTCTCTATGAAACTGCCTCTCGGTGACTTAGGAGACGGATTAGCGAAAGTGAAATTGAACCAAAACGAACTTGAAATAGATTTTTATACGTCGACTGAACAACTCAAAAGTCGAATTGTTAGTCTTCAACCTCTGCTTATTAAAAGGCTAGAAGCCCTAGGATTACAGATTAAACGCGCTCAATGTCAGATGGGTAAAATTCCAGAGTCTTTGTGTATTAGACCCTATCAATTATTTGAAACCCAAGCTTAAAGAATCATGCAAAACAATCACCCTAAAAACGAACCGAAAAGTGCTGTTGGATTGACCTATACGCAGGAGCAAGGCTCTGCACCGACTGTGGTTGCCAAAGGATTCGGAGATCTCGCTGAAGACATTATTTCTCTGGCAAAAGAGCATGGCATTCTCATCCATGAAGATGCTGAGCTAAGTCAGTTTTTATCCACCTTAGATTTAGGACAGGAAATTCCAGATGAGCTGTATCACGTCATCGCAGAACTGATCGCTTTTTCCTATGTATTGCAAGGGAAGTTCCCTGACAGCTGGGGAAAATCCCATGGAAAAGTATCCAAGCAAGTTTAAATCCCGATAACCAAGTATAAAATGACACACGTCATTGTTTTCAAATAGCTTTTTAGAAAAGCCTTGATAGGTGTATTCTGCTAAGACTGCAGAAAAGGGAACGTGACACAATGATATCCTCGGTTAATGCCAGTACGGCAGGCCTGTTAATTCCAAAATATTGCAAACGCTTAATGTGTTTTCTGATGATATTTTCTAGCCCCTTGAGCTTTGCTTTTGGCGATAAAATATTGGAACAAAGTGAACAGATTATTGAAATGGGATTCATCAGCCTGTTAGTTGTTATCGGGGCTTGCATTCTTTTAGCCATGATATTGGCTTTCAAATTAAGTAAAAGAAATAGAACCCTTAAAGTACAAACTAACCTCAACGACACACGAGATTCGTTATTGGATGGATTTAGTGTGGGAATGCTTCATCTAAATCAATCCGGTCAGGTCGTTTATGCTAACAAGGTAGCAGCGTACTTTTTGGGGAACAGACCAGAAAATATTGTTGGAAACAACTGCGCTAGTTTGTTTGAAGCTGAGCACTCAGCCAATATCGAAGCGGCATTGCATGCCAAGAGTTTCAGCAAATACTCGCTACTAGACGGGAAAAACAAACGATACTTGCAACTAGGGGTGAGTAAAGTTCCTACTTCTTCTTCAGCTTCCTTAGACATCACTCAACAAGTAACACACGTGGTGTCCTTGGAAGATATTTCCGATTTTCAAAAGCAATTATCAGAGATGAAATCGGCAATGGAGCTCAACAATCAATTGCTGCAAACCAGTCAAATGGGACAAATCACTCTTGATTTGCTCGAAAGCACCTATGCAGTCGACCAAACTTTCGCCTCACTTGTCGATTCAAATGTCGACGCGTTACAGGGCAAATTAGCGGAATTAGAGCGAAAAATTGAGAGCAAAGGCTTATACGCTTGGAATCAGGCGATCGAACAGCTGCGGAAGAACGAAGTCGTCGATTTTAACTGCAGTTTTACCAATGCAGATAACATCATTGCTTGCAGAATATTTGGCTTGGTTACTGAATACGCAAGAAACGAAAAAAGTAAATCAGACAACCTTGAACCCAGCAAAGTGCATTTGGTGATTCAAGATCGAAGAGATCATGAGAACTTAAAAATTAGTGCACATACTGCACTGCAACAGACCAAAAACTTATTATCTACTTTTCCTCATGCCGCTTATGTTCTCGATGAGAAGGGATGTTTCGTCGATTGTAATTATCCATTTGAAACCCTATTTGGTTTGTCAAAGAGCCAAGTTATGGGTCGCCGTTTTAGCGATATCGAAACGATTCCAACACAAATTAAGGAACTACATCCTGCTTCTGGTAGTTCATTAAATTTAATGAGTATTAGCGCTGGAAAAGAGTTAGCTGTAACTCTAAAAAGTGAAAGCACACATACACTTAAAATCAAACTTAATGAAATCAAACAAGATTTAGGCGAACGAGCCGGCCTAATAGGTATTATTGAAGATATCACTAAGGTAAAAGAGATTGAGCTTGCTCTTACTGAAGAGCGCAAGCAATTCACCAAAATGCTTGATCAAGCTCCTATCGCTATTGCAAGAATTGACGCTGAAGATCATGTGGTTAGTGCCAATCAAACGATGATCGAGAGTTTAGGATTAACTGAAAAAGAACTAAAAAAAGGCTCTTTTTATCAACTATTTAACGATCCTATTAATTCTGGCAAAGCGGCTAAGCAATTACATCAGTCCGGTAGCTTAAAAAACTTCCCAGCCAAGCTCAAAGATAAACAGGGTGATTTGCACCCTAGCCTACTGAATATAGAGCTTTTCGACAAAGCTAAACAAGAATTCTTGTGCTGGATATCCGACACCAGTGATCAGCAATATCAACAAGACAAATTTGATAGCTTACTAAGGCATAGCAGTATGCCTATGGCAGTCCTAAGCGAAAATGGTTTTACTAAACTTAACCCTTCAGCATGCGAGTTTTTCGGTAAAGATGCGGAAGATGAAGACGAACTGTTTGGCATGTTCCCTTATTCCGAAGAACTTAATCAAGACCAACTTGCAACGGTTGAACTGCAAGGCAAGATCGAACAAATCAAACTAGATGGCCAAGCGCTTTCTTTGGTTTGGACACATCAAATTGGCGATGAGACCTTACCGTGTCAAGCGACCTATGTGCCCATGTTTAAGGGTACTGAATTTGACTCTATATTATGTATCTGGATGGATCTTAGAGCTATAAACAAGGCCGACGAGGCTAGATTAGAAGCCATTAACATGCGCCAAGCTGCAGAGCGACAAATAGAAGAAAAACAAAAATTACTCAGAAACAGTCAGGATCAACTCGCTTCAAAAGCAAAATCGCTGGCGGATACTCAGACAGAATTGCAAGCTACCAGAGATGACTTAAGCGAAACACAAAACGAATACTCAGATCTACAAGTTGCGCACAAAAACATAACTGACAACTTAGCTCAACTGCAACAAGACTACTCCGCAAATAGAGAATCTTTACTAGAAAGTGAGCGCGTCAATGCTGAGTTGGAAACTCAGTTGGAACACTCAAGCAAACGAGTCGAAGGTTTGGAAAAGCAGCGTAATAATATTGCTGATGAACTTCAATATAGTGAGAAGAAATACAAACAAGCACAACAGGAACTGGCGGCAAGTGAAGAAAATGCAGACCGGTTAAAACAGGAACATCATAAACAACAACAGAAGATACATGGATTCACTGAACAAATAGCACAGTTAAAGGGATCCATAGAAGAAAAAGACAAACAGATAAGCGATGTAAGTAATCAAATTACCAGCTTACAGTCACAACTTAGCAGTTCAGGGCAAACCAGCGAAAAACTTCGTCAACAGTTAATTAATCAACGTAAAGCCAGTGAAGCCGCTGAAATTCAAAGAAGAAAACTTGAGCAAACGTTCTTAACGGCGCAATCAGAATTAACCAACAAAGCAAGACAAGTTGAACACCTACAACACGAAATGAATAAGTTTGAAGAAATGTCTCAACAACAAAAAGGAGACATGGAACAACAATATTCGAAGCTGCAGCAGGAATTGGAATCCAAACAAAAACAATTGCAAGAAACGGAGCAAGCACTTAGCGAAACGCAAAAACTGAGTGCTCAAGAAAAACAGGAAAAAGCACAACAGCAATCTCATTTAGAAAAACTGGAAAAAGAACTAAAAGAAGCAGAGTTAATTTCAGCAAAACAACAAGAGGAAATTGCCCGGTCTCATCAGAAAATGCAGGAGCAACAAAAAGAGCTACAGCAGCAGCTTTTGACCAAACAGCAACAACTGCAAGAAACAGAGGCCATTCTTAGTGAAGCCAAACAACAATCCGAAGCAGAAAAAGCGGAAAAAGCTCGACAAGAACAAATTCTCGCGCAGCTAAAAGCTGAGCTATCTGAAATGGAGCAAAACAGTGCCAAGCAAAAACAACAGCTAGCCGAAAATGATGAGCAATGGCAAGCCCGCCAACTCAAATTGAAACAAGAATTTGAAGATAAGCAGCGTCAATTGCAACAAACAGAAGCGATATTAAGTGATGCTAAACAACAATCAGAAGCAGAAAAAGCAGAGAAAGCTAGGCAAGAACAGATTTTTGAGCAGCTAAAAGCTGAATTGTCAGAAATGGAGCAGAAGAGCAGTCAACAAAAACAGCAACTGGCTGAAAATGATCAACAATGGCAAGCTCGTCAACGAAAATTGAAACAAGAGGTTGAAGAGAAACAAAAACTGCTACAACAGACTCAACAAGAGCTGGATGAAAATCAACGTCAGACCGACGCAGAAAAGCGCGCTAGGAAAGAACAACAAGAAAAGCTTGAACAACTTAAAGTGGAATTATCGGATGTTGAAAATCGAGCAAGCAAACAACGAGAAATGATGGATGGCAGTGACGAACAATGGCGCCAGCATCATGCAGAAATTGAACAACAGAAGATCCAATTGCAACAAGCGTTAGAAAAAGCACAACTACAAAACAACGACATGAAAGACAAGCTCCAAGGTAGTTTGCAAGAATTGAAAAAAGCTGAGTCGCAAGTTTCAGAGACCCTTTCAGCTGAGCAACGTCTGCAAAAAGAACTTGATGAAGCTCGAAATCAAGCATTATCGTTGGAAGAAAAACTTCAGCAACAAGAGGCGCAAGAGCAAAAACTACAAAAACAACTTGATGATCAACAGCAATTCTTGAGAAATAGTGAAGAAAATATTCATGCGCTGGAAAATGAACAGCAACAACTCACAGAGAAACTCAACTCGGTGCAACAAGAGTACAGTGCTTCGCAACAAACGTTGAACGACCAAGATAGCAATCAATCTGAATTGCAACAAAAGTTGCAAGCACTTGAACAGGAACTACAATCCAGTAAGCAACAACTGGATGATAAAGAACAAGCACTGCAAAGTGCGCAACAAGAATTAGAAAATAGCCAAGCTTTGATCGAGGAACAAGAAGACGAACTCGTTGCGGCCCACAAAGAAGAATTGGCTCAAGCGAAAGTCGAAGAAAAAACAGATAGTCAGGAGCCAACGCCCGAATTTGCCAATATTGACTTGCCGGTCAATCCTGAAATTTGGTTTGATTTACTGCCTTATTTGCAGTCAAATCCGCCTGCTGGTCCACTTCCAATTGCGCTCAAAGCAATGATGAACGACTTTTACCAAGCAACAATTTCAATCGACAAGGCCGTGGAAGAAAATAGTGCCAGAGATATCTTACTTGAGACGCGAAAATTAGCTAAGCTATCTCGAATGGTCAATTCTGCCCCCCTTATAGATTTGGCTACGCGACTAGAGACGGATTGTCAGCAAGGTCAAGTGGACAGTATTTCAATCTTCTGGCCCAACGCAAGACAATCGATAATGAAAACGTTACGGGTGATCTACTCTCATTTACACTCGTAATTAGCTTAGGATTAATCAACAAGGCTAAACATGAGTGAATAATGTCTGTGACCAAAACACTAAAAATAATAATCGCAGTTGGCGCATTGATGTTGGCAATCAATCTAGTTATGGATTCTAGTAAGACTGGTCTTAATCTCGTAAATACTGCCCTTAAGGTGTTCCGTCCCTACGATGTCACTACAAACATTGCTTTTGGCAACGAAAGATGGCAAACCCTTGATGTATACAAACCATCGATCAAATCTAGGTCGAGCACGAGCCCAGTTATCGTTTTCGTCTATGGAGGAGGCTGGAGTTGGGGAGACAAATCCCTGAACCATTTTGCGGCTGATGCGTTTACTAGCCGAGGCTACACTGTCGTTATCCCCGATTATATAAAGTATCCAGATGGCAAGTTTCCGCAATTTATCGAAGATGTAGCTATGTCAATCGCATGGGTGCAAGAAAATATCACTTCGTTTGATGGAGACCCTCAGAACCTATACTTAGTTGGTCATTCGGCCGGGGCTCACACTGTCGCATTGTTAGGTGCGGATAAGCACTATTTAAACAATGTTGGAGTTAAATATAGCAATATTAAAGGCATTGCTGGAATAGCTGGGCCTTACAACTTCACTCCCAAGAAACCTGCCTACATAGACACCTTTGGAAAAGAGAATTTCGAGATAATGAAGGTCAGCAGTCATATTGATGGCAGCGAACCTCCGATGCTACTTTTACATGCAGACGGTGACACAGTTGTGGGTAAATTCAATCAAACTACTTTGGCTGAAACAATTAATGCAAAGGGTGGAATAGTAGAAACGATTGATTATGATGATGATATTACCCATGTATCCATTTTATTGAAATTGCACCCATGGTTTGCTGGGAAAGTCGATGTTGCCGCTGATATAGATAACTTTTTTAACAAAATCGATTGAATAGAACGTTAAGCGTGTCACAATCCCAACATTTCATAACTCTTAAGTTCTCGACAGTAACTTTATGCAAACCCAAATCGTCTATCAGTTTCCATCCTCTCAGGTTGCCAACCGTTTTTTGAACGATGTCAATTCATCTCAGCTGCCACATATCAAAGCCAAGCTATATAAAGGGTCAGATAAAGTACAAATTACCTATCAGTTTCACGGTAACGGGTTTGATACCACAGGCGCGGAGTTAGATGATTTAGCTTCTAATTATCAAGGTTCCGAATTACATTAGTAAAAGGTTATCTCTAAAGGGGAATATCTTGCCGAATATCAAACTTGCTTGTACATGCGGAAAAGTGCAGGGAAAAGCGACTAACGTGAATGCACATAATGGAAACCGGGTCGTATGCTGTTGCAGTGACTGTCAGGCGTTTGCGACAGAACTAGGACGTGATAAAGACATATTGGACGATTTTGGCGGAACTGATATTTACCAAACTTCGCAATCACAAATCACAATTACGCAAGGCCAAGAACACTTAAAATGCCTAAGATTAACGCCTAAAGGTCTTCTTAGATGGTATACAGATTGTTGCAATACTCCTGTTGGCAATGCGCTGAACGCCAAGATGCCATTTTTTGGCATAGTACATAATTTTATGCATATGGAGGGGGATAATGAGAAATATCTTGGACCTGTTTTAGCCTATGTACAAACTCAAGATGCGATTAAGCGGTCTGAGCCACCCTATTTAGACTATCCTCATCACCATGAGAAATTTCCTTTAGGTATCACATTCAGGATCATCGTAAAAATGCTCGGCTGGAAACTCAAAGGTATGGGCACGCCTAGCGTATTTTTTGACTCAAGTGGAAAGCCATCAGTTAAGCCTAGGATTGTTGAGCAAGGTGAAGCGAATAAAGTTTAATTATTGTGATAGAGATATCGTAAGACGATCTCATTGCTGTCTTCCGCTTGTTCTTTAGAGTCAAATATTGCACCTACTGACTCAAGCAATTTCTTCGATGCTATATTGCTTTGATAACAATGAATATGCACTTGCTCAATATGTTTTTCACGGGCTTTGTTCAATGTTAATTCAAGTAAAAGCTTGCCGAGCCCTTTTCCTCTGAAAGATGGGCGAATCCCTATTCCAATATGCCCACCTGCGAATTCCAAACTTTCGTTCAATTCATGGCGCAAATGGGAACAACCGATAACTTCATCGTTTTCCATCAACCAGTAGGTGGTATTTGGCACCATCCATTCAGGTAACGCTTTACCAAGAGAATAATTGCTCAATCGTCTAACAAATGCATCAAAATCAACGTGATCTAAGTCCATTGGATATGGATATCGCTCCTCATCTTTAAGCTCTTCGATGTAGCGATTGTAGCTAGTCTTATATCGAGTCGTTGGTAAGATTAAATGGGGCATAGCATCTGCTCACTGACTAAATTGAATGTTATATTGAGTTAATAAATAGCAAAGTTTACCTAATCATAAAGACGAAGTTTAATCATAAAAAAACCCGCCTTTAAAGGCGGGTAAACTCACGCAGAGAGATTTTACAAAACATCTTCCGATTCAACTGGATCTTCAGGCTTTACCGTTTTAGATAGTAAAAGTTCAGCACGCAAGCGTTTCTCAATATCATCAGCCATTTCTGGATGTTCTTTTAAATACTTGACCACATTCGCTTTACCTTGGCCGATTCGCTCACCATTGTAGCTATACCAAGCACCCGCTTTCTCAACGAACTTCTGCTTAACACCTAAGTCAATTAACTCAGCTTGTTTACAGATACCTTCGCCATACATAATTTGGAATTCAGCTTGTTTGAAAGGAGGAGCGACTTTATTCTTCACTACCTTCACGCGGGTTTCGTTACCCACTACTTCGTCACCATCTTTGATAGCACCAATTCGACGTATATCCAATCTTACTGAGGCATAAAACTTCAATGCATTACCACCAGTGGTAGTTTCAGGAGAACCGAACATAACACCAATTTTCATACGAATTTGGTTAATAAAGATCACTAACGTATTAGAGCGTTTAATATTACCGGTTAACTTTCTAAGTGCCTGAGACATCAACCTTGCTTGCAAACCGACATGAGAATCTCCCATATCACCTTCAATCTCTGCTTTTGGCGTCAAGGCCGCCACAGAATCGACTACAACAACGTCTACCGCACCTGAGCGAACCAACATATCGCATATTTCGAGCGCTTGTTCACCTGTATCTGGTTGAGAAACCAATAAGTCATCAATATTGACACCTAACTTGGCGGCATAAACTGGATCCAAAGCATGCTCAGCATCAACAAATGCACAAGTCTTGCCCATTTTCTGAGCTTCAGCAATAGCTTGCAAGGTCAAGGTAGTTTTACCTGAAGATTCAGGCCCATAAATTTCTACCACGCGACCACAAGGCAATCCACCTATACCCAAGGCGATATCAATGGTCAAAGAACCTGTCGACACTGCTTCAATATCAAGTGCTTGATTATCACCCAAGCGCATAATGGCGCCTTTACCAAATTGTTTTTCTATTTGTCCGAGGGCCGCTGAGAGCGCGCGTGATTTATTATCATTCATCGACATGTCCTTAAAATAAGAGAGTAGCTGTCAAATTTGTTTTTCGAATTGCTGACAAGATTATACTGTATGGTTATACAGTTCAAGTCCAGTTTCAGGATTTTTTTAATTGCTGATGAAATTAGTGAGTTGACTAAGGGGTGTTCTGTCATTCCGAACAAGGGTCAACTAGCTTAAGAGTGTTGGATAAAGCAAATTCTATCGCTTGGTCCCTTACTTGTTGACGGTCACCATTGAAGATAACTTGCTTAGAAATTACCTTACCATCGATAAAAAATCCAAACCAGACTAAACCGACGGGTTTATCGATGCTTCCACCGCCAGGACCAGCAATGCCGCTCACTGCGACAGCAACTTCAGCATTGCTCCGGCGAGCGCACCCTGCGACCATTTCTTCTACTGTTTGAGCCGAAACTGCACCTGCTGTAGCGAGAGTATTTTCATCAACTCCGAGCAAAGAAACTTTGGCAGTATTGCTATACGTAACAAAGGATCTTTCAAACCATTCAGAGCTTCCGGCAGTGCTGGTTATGGCATAGGCCACCCCTCCGCCAGTGCAAGATTCTGCACAGCTAATAGTCCAGCCTTTTGCGGCTAATACCGCTCCTAGTGAGGCAGCTATTTGCATTGTTTCTTTGGTTTTCAATTTAAATCTTGTTACGTGTGTGTCAGTACAAACAGGATAAACGCTTCTTCAATCCCAGCAAAGTACTAATCTTGCCAAGGGATTTTTATTTAACCTAAACTCTGGGTAAGAAATTAGCTTACACATTGAACCAAGTAGCTTAATTTTACATTAGGTTGTAGCTAGCGATTTTTTCCTAGTCCAAGGCAAATTTGTGCGACAATAGCTGGCCTATTGCAAACAAATTTAACACAGTAATAGGGAAAAATAGCAGCTAGAACGCAAGTTGTTATCCAGAGTTTAGGTTATTTAACCTAAACTCTGGGTAAGAAATTAGCTTACGCATTGAACCAAGTAGTTTAATTTTACATTAGGTTGTAGCTAGCGATTTTTTCCTAGTACAAGGCAAATTTGTGCGTCAATAGCTGGCCTATTGCAAACAAATTTAACACAGTAATAGGGAAAAATAGCAGCTAGAACGCAAGTTGTTATCCAGGGTTTAGGTTATTTACTGCTAGCAAAACAAGATTGAGCTCTTATAATGCCAAAAGTCTCCCACGAGCCACATTCATTATCAAAGAGCTGCAAATATCCATGACTCAAGCTGTTACTTCAACAGAACAAGACAAGCACACGCCGATGATGCGTCAATATCTAAAGATTAAGGCACAACATCCTGACATTTTGTTGTTTTATCGCATGGGTGATTTTTACGAATTGTTTTTTGATGATGCTAAAAAAGCGTCAGAGCTTCTCGATATTTCTCTCACCGCTAGAGGTAAATCAGGTGGTAATGCGATTCCAATGGCGGGTGTGCCCTACCATGCAGTTGAGGGATATTTAGCAAAGCTAGTGAAAATGGGTCAGTCTGTGGCTATTTGTGAACAAGTCGGTGACCCAGCCACCAGCAAAGGCCCAGTAGAAAGGCAAGTTAAACGTATTGTTACTCCCGGAACGGTATCTGATGAGGCGCTACTGGAGGACAAACAAGACAACCTGTTGTGTGCAATATATTCAACAAAACACGGGTTTGGTTATGCAAGCTTAGACATATCAAGTGGCCGTTTTGCAATAAGTGAACCTGCAAATGAGGAATCACTTCTGGCTGAGTTGCAACGTACTAATCCAGCTGAATTGCTGTATCCAGAAAATTTCGCTCATTTACATTTAATTGAAAACCTAAAAGGACTGCGCCGCCGACCAGAGTGGGAATTCGACTATCAAACCTCGGTTCAACAACTCAACAATCAATTTGCCACCAGAGAATTAAATGGCTTTGGCGTGCAAGATGCTACTTTAGGGCTATGCGCTGCGGGTTGCGTTATTCAATATGTGAAAGATACACAACGCGCCAATTTACCCCATATTAAACGAATCCAACTGGAATCTAATGCAGATTCTGTCTTAATGGACGCAGCAACACGCAGAAATCTGGAGCTCACGCAAAACTTATCAGGTGGAAGTGAAAATACCTTGAGTGAGGTATTGGACAAAACCAGTACGGCAATGGGCAGCCGCATGCTTAAACGTTGGATTCACCGTCCCTTAGTGGACCATCAGGCATTAAAAATAAGGCAACAGTTAATCGGCACCCTGATTGATTCAAATTTTGATGAATTGCAAAATCATTTGAAACAAGTTGGTGATTTAGAGCGGGTCTTGGCCAGACTAGCGTTACGTTCTGCACGTCCTAGAGATTTTTCTCGGCTAGCCACAGCACTTCAGCAGTTACCGCAAATTCAGGATTTTTTACTGAATTTAACTGCCAACTTGACATATTTGACCGAAAATATAGGAACTTTTCCCGAAATTTTGGATTTACTCACAAGCGCAGTAATTGATAATCCCCCTGTACTCATTAGAGATGGCGGTGTCATCGCCCCAGGTTATAATAGCGAACTCGATGAATTAAGAAATTTGGCCAAAGGTGCTACAGATTATTTAGAAGAACTCGAGCTACGTGAAAAAGAAAGAACCGGTATATCAACCTTAAAAGTGAGCTACAACAGAGTGCATGGCTACTACATTGAAGTGAGCCGTAGTTATGCTGATCAAGTTCCAGCCGAATACGTAAGACGGCAAACCCTAAAGAACAACGAACGCTACATTATTCCTGAACTGAAAGAGCATGAGGATAAGGTTCTCACCAGTCAAAGCCGTGCCCTTGCACTTGAAAAACGTTTGTACGAAGAACTATTTGATTTAATTCTTCCTTCCTTAGACAAACTCTTGCTCAGCGCCTTGGGGTTGGCCGAACTGGATGTGTTGACAAATTTAGCCGAAAGAGCAGATTCCTTAGCTCTGCAATGCCCGCAACTTGTTGAAGAAAGTGGTATTTCATACGATCAAGGACGCCATTTGGTCGTAGAACAAGTGATGCAATCTCCTTTTATCGCCAATCCGTTAGCGATGACCGAATCTAGACGCATGTTGGTGATAACAGGCCCTAATATGGGTGGAAAATCAACATACATGCGGCAAACTGCGCTTATCGTGTTGATGGCTTACATAGGTAGCTATGTGCCTGCTAACCACGCCAAAATTGGACCTATTGATCGCATATTTACGCGAATAGGTGCTTCTGATGATCTCGCATCAGGGCGTTCAACCTTTATGGTAGAAATGACAGAAACGGCCAATATTCTCAACAATGCAACCAACAAGAGTTTGGTGTTGATGGATGAAATTGGCCGAGGTACCAGCACTTACGACGGGCTATCCTTGGCTTGGGCCTGCGCAGAATACCTTGCGAAGAAAATACACGCATTTACCCTCTTCGCAACTCATTATTTCGAACTAACTGAACTGGCAAATGAACTCGATAGTCTAGCTAATATTCACCTTGATGCAGTGGAACACAATGAAACCATTCGTTTTATGCATGCCGTTCAAGAAGGGCCTGCAAACCAGAGCTATGGTTTGCAAGTTGCTCAGTTAGCTGGCGTGCCCAAACCCGTTATCCAAATTGCCAAATTAAAGTTAAGTCAGCTAGAAGTGCCGCTAGCCCAAATGCCCGTTGAACAGGCACAAAACAATTCTCAATTAAATTTGCTAGATGTACTTGATCCCGTCAAAGAAGAGCTGAAAAATGTCGATCCTGATACCTTGACGCCCAAGCAAGCGTTGGAACTCATCTATTTATTGAAATCTTTGTAGCCTCTTAGCTTGTTTGAAACCGTGGATCGCCGTATACTATTGCGCCGTCCGATAGCGAAAATCTAATTGCTTTTTTGGTCACGATTTCTGTATAAACTCCGAACGTCTTAGGTTACACATGACAAATTATATTTTCGTCACGGGTGGTGTTGTATCATCACTCGGAAAAGGTATTGCCGCAGCATCTTTGGCTGCAATTCTTGAGGCACGCGGACTCAAAGTCACTATGCTCAAGCTGGATCCCTACATCAATGTTGATCCAGGTACTATGAGCCCTATTCAGCACGGTGAAGTATTCGTTACAGATGACGGTGCTGAAACGGATCTGGATTTAGGTCATTATGAGCGATTCATTCGCACCCGTATGACTAAACGCAACAACTTCACTACAGGCAGAGTATACGAAGAAGTATTGAAACGTGAACGCCGTGGTGATTATTTGGGCGCGACAATTCAAGTCATTCCCCATATAACCAATGAAATAAAACGCCGCGTCATTGATGGAGCAAAAGGATACGAGATTGCTATTGTCGAAATCGGCGGAACTGTGGGTGACATTGAGTCACAACCCTTCTTAGAAGCCATTCGTCAATTAAGTCATGAGATTGGTCGTGATCATTCCATGTTTATGCACTTAACGTTAGTGCCGTATCTTGCAGCATCAGGCGAAGTGAAAACCAAACCGACCCAACACTCAGTAAAAGAGTTACGTTCTATCGGTATTCAACCGGACATTTTAGTTTGTCGCTCAGAAAGCGCATTGCCGTCAAATGAACGTTCTAAGATAGCGTTGTTCACTAACGTGCCGGAAAAAGCGGTTATTGGATTAAAAGATGCACCGAGTATTTACCGAATTCCAGCCGGCCTTAAAGCACAAGGAATGGATGAACTCGTTGTTAAGCGCTTTGGATTAGATTGCCCTGAAGCCGATCTAACCGAATGGGAACAAGTACTATATGCTGAGTCTAATCCAACAGACGAAGTGACGATCGGAATGGTAGGCAAGTACGTTGAGCTGCCTGATGCTTATAAATCCGTAAACGAAGCGCTGCATCATGCTGGTCTGAAAAACAGACTGTCTGTGAACATTCGTTATGTTGATTCTCAAGTGATTGAGAGCAAAGGTGTGGAAGTCCTAGCTGGGTTAGACGCCATATTGGTACCAGGTGGATTTGGCGAACGAGGTATTGAAGGTAAAATTGCTGCGGCTAAATATGCACGTGAAAATTCAGTACCTTACCTCGGAATTTGCTTAGGTATGCAAGTGGCATTGATCGAATATGCCCGAAATGTCGTTGGTATGGAAAACGCAAACAGTAGCGAGTTCGATCCAGACACCCCTTTCCCTGTTGTGGGTTTGATTACAGAATGGCTGGATTCCGCTGGTAGCAAAGAGGTCAGAGATGAAAGCTCAGACCTTGGTGGTACAATGCGCGTAGGCAGTCAGTTATGTCACTTAATACCAGAAACAAAAGTACATGAAGTGTATGGCCAGTCAGAAATATATGAGCGTCATCGTCATCGTTACGAAGTAAACAATAACTTAAGAGAAAAAATTGAAGCGGCTGGTTTGATAGTATCCGGATTATCAACGGACAAACGTCTGGTTGAAGTCATTGAACTGCCAGATCATCCCTGGTTCATTGCAGGGCAATTTCACCCTGAGTTTACCTCTACACCTCGCGACGGACACCCGCTATTTACAGGTTTTGTGGGTGCAGCTGGCGAGTATCGCAAGAATAATAATTAGAAATTCAATAACGTAAGGATCTGACGATCTTTCATTATCAAATTTTAATAAGGCAACAAGAATGGCAAAAATTAGTAAGATTATAGGTCGAGAAGTCATGGATTCCCGTGGCAACCCAACGGTTGAAGCGGATGTGTACTTGGATTCTGGTGCTTGGGGCAGAGCCTGTGCTCCGTCTGGCGCATCTACGGGATCTCGTGAAGCTTTAGAATTGCGCGACGGTGATAAAGGCCGTTATCTTGGCAAAGGTGTTCTAAAAGCAGTTGCTGCCGTCAACGGTGACATTCAAGCCGCACTGATTGGTCAAGATTCCCTTGATCAAAAAGCGGTTGACCAAGTCATGATTGACCTAGACGGGACAGAAAACAAAGAAAAGTTCGGTGCAAATGCAATTTTGGCAGTTTCTTTGGCTAACGCGAAAGCGGCGGCTATGGAAAAGAAAGTTCCTTTATACCAACACATATCAGAACTTAACGGTACTGCAGGTCAGTACTCTATGCCTGTACCTATGATGAATATCATCAATGGTGGTGAACATGCTGACAACAACGTTGATATTCAAGAATTTATGGTTCAGCCAGTTGGCGCACCTAGTTTCCGTGAAGCATTAAGAATGGGTGCTGAAATCTTTCACAGTCTGAAAAAAGTATTGTCTGCGAAAGGTTTGAACACAGCTGTTGGTGATGAAGGTGGCTTCGCTCCAAACTTAGCATCTAATGAAGAAGCATTGAAGGTTATCACTCAAGCTGTTGAAAATGCTGGCTATCAAATGGACAAAGATGTGACTTTGGCATTAGATTGCGCATCGTCTGAATTCTATGCTGATGGCAAATACGACATGAAAGGCGAAGGCAAAGTTTTCAACTCTGAAGAGTTTAGCGACTACCTTGGCGATTTGTCTGCAAAATACCCCATCATTTCTATCGAAGATGGCTTAGACGAGAGTGATTGGGACGGTTGGGCTTACTTAACCAAAATCATTGGCGACAAAGTGCAACTTGTTGGTGACGACTTATTCGTAACGAACACAAAGATTTTGAAACGCGGTATTGATAATGGTGTGGGTAACTCTATCCTAATCAAATTTAACCAAATCGGTTCTCTAACAGAAACCTTAGAAGCCATTAAGATGGCGAAAGATGCAGGCTTCACCGCAGTAATTTCTCACCGTAGTGGTGAAACTGAAGATGCAACTATCGCTGATTTGGCGGTGGGAACTGCTGCTGGCCAAATCAAAACGGGTTCACTTTGTCGTTCTGATCGTGTTGCTAAGTACAACCAACTTCTCAGAATTGAAGAAGAGCTTGGTGAAGCTGCAACCTACGGCGGACGTGCTGAAATTAAAGGTCAGTAAACCATAAGCTTAAAGAACGGAGCGGTATTACTAATTTCAGTTCTTCCGCTCCCTATAGTGCTCAAGTTGACTCTTACTCATTGGTTATTTTTAGTGTCACTTGAGCCAGTTCTTTGATATAAATTTAGGTTATGTCGAACCAATCTAATCAACATCAAGTTGATATTTTTAATTCCAACCACCAGCAAAAACAATTTGCCGAATTGTGTAACGCGTTATATGAGCGAGAACTGCATTTTCTTGCTGTATTTGGACCAAAAAATTTAAGCTTATTACAACGGCGACTCGGCGGGCTTGCTTACCATATTAAAAACGCTGCTGAGAATTTGCTAAATCACAATGCGCCAATCGAAGTCGACGTTCACAATGCCAGTTGGCAAGCAAAACAATCTGCTAGTTGCATCGCGAAAAGACATGATGATGAAAAAACAGAAGCTTGGTTCAAATCCCATTCTAAAATGGGGTTAGCAGTACCTGTTTATGTTAGCAATTTAGGCGATGAACATGTTGAACTAGATTCGATTGACCGCTTGGAATTAGAAGAGAACAAATTACATTTAAACAAACATGGATGGTTTTCCTTAACTGGCGAATGTTTGCAAGAGATAGAGATCAAGCATCAGGACAAGCGATTATTAAAACCCAGTAAAAATTCTATTGTCGCTGCATGCTGTGGCCATAGTTGGAATCACAAAGGCAAAATAAGGCCACGAACCTTGACCTTGAGGGAGCTTTTGCTTTCAACCACTATAAATTGGAAGGATTTTCGATAAATTCCGAATTATTCCAAACAGATATATAAAGAATACATAACTTTGGTTGACGCCTAGGCCGATTAGAGTTACAAATACGCTACTGAATGACGACTTACGGTAAAAGGCAAGCAAGTGACACACAGCGCCACAATTTTACTCAACATCCTACTCCTTCTGGCAGCGAGATTGCACGGGTAGGTTGTAAGTTATCACAACCAAATTAGAACCCGTGCATTGCACGGGTTTTTTGTTATTTGAAACATAAGGAAATCGAACAGTTTAGAAAAACGAACGTTCAGATTCCCAATAAAAAAGAGCTAACGATAGTTCATTACAACAGGAGAAGAAGATGTCAAATCAAGTGAAAATATTCGACACCACCTTGCGGGACGGCGAACAAGCGCTTCCTGCCAGCCTGACTGTAAAGGAGAAACTTCAAATCGCTCTGGCTCTGGAAAGATTAGGCGTAGATATAATTGAAGCTGGCTTTCCTGTTTCATCACCGGGTGATTTCACCTCAGTTCAAGCAATCGCGCGTGAAATCAAAAATGCCACAGTTTGCGGCTTATCTCGTGCGTTAGAAAAAGATATTGATGCTTGTGGTGAATCTTTGAAAGTGGCTGATCAATTTAGAATCCACACATTTATCGCGACCTCGGATATTCATGTCGGTACCAAGTTGAGAAAATCTCAAGATGAAGTGGTTGAGATGGCCGTTCATGCCGTAAAACACGCACGCAAATACACAGACGATGTAGAGTTTTCGTGCGAAGACGCTGGCCGCACACATATCGATTACCTTTGCCGCATGGTTGAAGCCGCCATCAATGCAGGCGCGACCACAGTAAATATTCCCGATACCGTCGGTTACACTACTCCAACTGAGTTTGGTGGCATTATTCACAATCTATTCAACCGCGTTCCAAACATTGATAAAGCCATTATCTCAGTTCATTGCCACAATGACCTTGGACTAGCAGTAGCCAATTCTTTGGCTGCAGTTGAAAACGGTGCAAGACAAGTTGAAGCGACGATTAATGGTATTGGCGAAAGAGCGGGTAACTGCTCACTAGAAGAAATCGCCATGATATTGGAAACGCGTAAAAACAAAATTGGCTTAGAAACCAATATCAAAAGCCAAGAAATTTCGCGCACATCTAAGTTGGTGAGTCAGTTGTGTAACATGCCTGTTCAGTCTAACAAAGCCATTGTTGGTGCAAATGCATTCAGCCATTCATCAGGCATCCATCAAGACGGTGTATTGAAAGGTCTGAATACCTACGAAATCATGACCCCTGAAAGCGTGGGCATTAATAAAAACGTGCTTAATTTGACTTCTCGTTCAGGACGCCATGTCATCAAACATAGATTGACAGAACTTGGATACAAGGAAACGGACTATGAGTTGGATACTGTCTATTCAGCGTTTCTTAAATTAGCGGATAAGAAAGGCCAGGTCTTTGACTATGATTTAGAAGCCTTATTGTTTTTCGATCAACAAAAACAAGATCAGGCACAGTATGAATTGCTTTACCTTCAAGCGAATTCAGGGCGAGAGATCATTCCGAGTGCGACAGTGAAAATGCGTATTGGGGATATTCATGTGACCGAATCCGCTACCGGTAATGGTCCAGTCGACGCTGCTTACAACGCCATAACCAAAGCCATTGGTATGAACGAGATCGATATAGTTGATTTCAAGTTAGATTCCAAAGGCGAAGGTGCAGATGCATTGGCTCAGGTTAGTGTCGTTGCTGAATATAACGGTAGACGCTTTAACGGCATTGGCTTGGCAACAGATATCGTTGAATCGGGAGTAAAAGCATTAATTTACGTGCTGAATAATACCCATTTGGCCGATCAGATAGACCATCAAAAACGACAGAATGTTAAGATCGCAGGAGTTTAAATGTCGCATTATACACTAGCCGTTCTCGCTGGAGACGGTATCGGGCCAGAAGTCATGGCCGAAGCTAAGAAAGTGCTTAGCGCTATTGAAAGTAAAACAGACTTGAGTTTCACCTTGAACGATTATGATGTAGGTGGATGCGCGATCGATAATCATGGCCATGCACTGCCGGAAGCAACATTGAAAGGCTGTGAACAAGCCAGCGCTATCTTATTTGGCTCAATTGGTGGCCCTAAATGGGATTCACTACCACTTGATCAACGTCCAGAACGGGCAGCTTTGCTAACCCTGAGAAGTCATTTCGATTTGTTTAGTAATTTGCGACCTGCAAAAATTTATCCCGGTTTGGAAGCCTTGTCACCCTTGCGAGCTGATATTGCCGCCAGTGGTTTTGATGTTTTGGTAGTACGTGAACTAACGAGTGGAATTTATTTTGGCCAGCCCAAAGGACTTGAAGGTGAAGGTGAAGAGCAATTTGCGTTCGACACCATGCGCTATAGCAAAAAAGAAATTCGTAGAATAGCAGTTAGTGCTTTTGAAGCAGCCATGAAACGCGGTAAGAAGGTAACCTCGGTTGATAAAGCCAATGTCTTGGTATGTTCAAGGCTATGGCGAGAAGTAACAGAAGAAGTCGCAAAAGACTATCCTGAGGTGACCCTCGAACACATTTATATAGACAACGCGACTATGCAGCTTCTTCGTTATCCGGGTGATTTTGATGTCATGCTTTGTTCAAATTTATTTGGTGACATTATCTCTGATGAATGCGCTATGATCACAGGTTCGATGGGGCTTTTACCTTCTGCCAGTATGAATGGCGATGGTTTCGGTTTGTTTGAACCTGCAGGTGGCTCTGCACCTGATATCGCGGGTAAAGGCATCGCTAACCCTATCGCACAAATATTATCTGCATCCATGCTATTACGTTACAGCTTAGGCCTGAACGACGCAGCAGATCTCATCGATAAAGCTGTGCTGCAAACCCTAGCAGACGGTATTTTGACCGGTGAATTATTATCACCGGAGAAGCGTCACCTTGCGAAATCTACTAGCCAAGTAGGTGACCATATAACCAATTTAATTGTTAACTCCTAGTATCTAGCGAGTAGATAGTGAGTAATTGATTTAGGAAATGAACATGCCACGTTCTCTTTTTGACAAAATCTGGCAAGCCCATGTGGTGGACCAGTTGGGTGAAGACGCCCTCATTTATATAGACAGACACTTAATTCACGAGGTAACGTCTCCTCAAGCTTTTGCCGGCTTGAAAGATAAAAACCGTAAAGTACGCTGTCCGCAAAAAACCTTTGCCACCATGGATCACAGCATTTCAACCCGTTCGTTGGCGTTAGATGCTTGCGGGCCGGAGAATCAACTTCAACTACAGACGTTGGCGAATAACTGTAAAGAAAACAATATCGAACTATTCCCTGTTGGCCATCAAAAGCAGGGAATTGTGCATGTTATTGGACCTGAATTGGGGTTAATACTACCAGGAATGACTGTGGTGTGTGGTGACTCACATACTGCTACTCATGGTGCCTTTGGAGCATTGGCATTTGGGATTGGTACGTCACAAGTCGAGCATGTGTTTGCAACCCAAACTTTGAAACAAAGCAAAGCAAAGAGTATGCAAGTCAAAGTCAATGGCACGCTACCTACGGGCATAACGTCAAAAGATATTATTTTGGCTATCATAGGTAAAATTGGTCACGCAGGCGCCACTGGGCACGTTATCGAATATTGCGGAACTGCCATCGAAGCCTTAAGCATGGAAGAGCGCATGACCATTTGTAACATGAGTATTGAAGCTGGCGCAAAGGCTGGTTTCGTTGCACCAGACCAGACTACCTTTGATTATTTAGCTGGCCGAGAATACGCACCTAAAGGTGAAAGTTGGGAACAGGCGGTTTCTTATTGGAAAACTCTGTTTTCTGATGAAGGGGCTGAATTTGATACAGTTGTTGAGTTAGAAGCTCAGGAAATATCGCCACAAATCACTTGGGGAACCAACCCCGGACAAGTCATTGGGGTTGATCAACGAGTCCCGTCCCCTGACGATTTTGCCGATCCTATCGACAAAGAGTCTGCAATTAATGCTCTCAAGTATATGGATTTGCAACCGGGTCAGAAATTATCTGATGTTGCCATTAATAATGTATTTATTGGTTCTTGCACTAACAGTCGAATCGAAGACCTGCGCGCTGCGGCAGAAATTGCTAAAAAAGGCAGGGTTGCAGATGGCGTGACTGCCATTGTGGTTCCGGGTTCTGTTTCGGTAAAACAGCAAGCAGAAGAAGAAAATCTCCACGAAATATTTTTAGCCGCCGGATTTGAATGGCGACTTCCGGGTTGTTCTATGTGCTTGGGAATGAATGACGATTTGCTCAAAGCTGGAGACAGGTGTGCTTCAACTAGCAATCGTAACTTCGAAGGTCGTCAGGGTCGTGGTGCAAGAACACACCTTGTCTCACCTGCCATGGCAGTTGCAGCAGCATTAACTGGCCATTTCGCCGACGTTAGAGATATTTAGGGGAAAGTTATGACAGGAATTACTCAACATACTGGAACGGCTGTTCCTTTAGATCAGGCCAATATTGATACGGACCAAATCATACCCAAGCAGTTTTTAAAAGGTGTAACACGCTCGGGATATGGCAAACATTTATTTCACGATTGGCGCTATTTGGATCTCCACGAACAAGAGCCCAATCCAGATTTCCCGTTAAATAAGGCGGAGTATGCAGGTGCAAGCATATTGCTGACACGTGAGAACTTTGGTTGTGGTTCAAGCAGAGAGCATGCTCCTTGGGCACTAGATGACTTCGGATTTAAGGTTGTTATTGCAACCAGTTTTGCCGACATTTTTTATGGAAACTGCATCAATAACCAACTCTTACCAGTTGCATTGGCTTCGAGCGCTATTGACTCCTTGTTCGAGATAGTTAAGCTTAAACCTGATACAGAGATGGTTGTTGATTTACCTAATCAAACTGTGACGGCAGGTGATCAGGTTTTCAAATTTGATATTGCAGAGCATCACAAGACAAATTTGATTAAGGGATTAGACGCTATTGGCCAAACATTGGAGCTGGAAGAAAAAATAGCCGCATACGAGAATCAAACATTTGCGTGGATGCGATAAATCCCAAGGTATTGCCAAGGATTTTCTAAGGTAATACCAAGGTTTAACATAAACGAGAAACATGTTTCAAAACAAAACTATTGATGAGCTCTTACCTGGCATGTATGTGGATAGCGTACTTGAGCAGTCTGGACATCTAAAAATCAAGAGTAAAGGGCTCGTCGGTAGTAATGATACAATTAAAGCGCTCAAATCGAAGGGAGTTTTAAAGCTTAAGATAGATGTTAGGAAAAGCACTATCAAAATGCCTTCGGAACCGCAGGTTAAGCAAACTCCCCCTCCTCCGCCAAAACCTCGCAAAGAAAAAACCATAAAGCAACCAACTGTAAAAACCAGAGTTCTATCAAGTGGCGAACAAATGGCGGCAGCCACTGAGCTATACGATAACGCCAAGGTGATTCAAAGTCGGTTTATTAAAAAACTCCAAGCGAACGATTCTGCTGATATCAAAACCATTGAAGATTTGGGAAGTTCGGTGGTTGAATCTGTTTTCGAGATGCCAGATGCCCTTTCGTGCTTGTGTTTGTTAAATAAGTCTGGGAAATACTTGTTAGAGCACTCTTTAAATTGTTCTATCTTTTTAGCCATGTTTGCAAAATTTAAAGGATTAGAACGAGCAGATATCGACGAGTTTGCACTTGCTGGTTTGTTGATGGATATTGGCATGGCAAACATGCCAAAAGAGATTACTCAATCTTCTGAGCCCTTATCAGAATTGCATGAGCAATTCGTTATTACCCATGTTGATATTGGTTTAGATATGGTCGAGCGCAATGGCAACATTAGTGAAACGGTGAAAGACGCTATTTTCAATCACCATGAAAGAATCGATGGGAGTGGCTACCCAGATGCTCAACGTGGTGAAGATATAAGTCTTGTGGCTAAAATGGCAGCCATAGTAGACAGTTACGATGCAATGACCACAGCTAGGCCCCATCAAGCAGCCAAAACACCGACTGTGGCGCTGAGAAGTTTGTTCACAGACAAGAGTTATGATCAAGGCTTGGTGCAGGAGTTCGTGAAATGTTTAGGTGTACACCCGCCTGGTTCTTTGGTCAAACTCGACAATAGTCAATTGGCTTTGGTCATTAAATCTAACCACGCATCACCGTTAGAACCCACAGTGGTGGCTTTTTATAACTCAATTGCAAATCACTACACTGAAACCAGAAAGATAGATCTAGCCAAATCTGAGCATCGCATTATCGCCAGTGTGCGAGCAGAAGAATTCGGTATCAACCTGCCAAAATTCTTTAAAGACGTATTGATTAACTCTATTTAAGCTCAATTCGCGACGCAGAAGTTAGCCGTCTGTGGGTTCCTGAACGGCTGATTTAAACGCTGGATTGAGCTAACCGATTGATATACGGGTTACCAATCAGAAAGTGCATCCATACGAAATTCCTGACCTTCAAAATTTAAAATAACGTGCTGAGGTTCAATACCAATAACAACCAATCCAGCATCTATTTCTTGGCCTTCGGTCACTCTTCGCCCATTGACTCTGACCCATCTATCTTTTGGCGCAGAGGCGTACATGTGTGTGGAGAAAGACATACTCGGAAGACGGGTTAGTGCCCAAGCAGGAAGCTCGTGTACTGGTTTAACATCTCTAATCAGCGCTTGATCGTAACTGGAATCATTTGATACATCATTAGCTGAAGTATCGTTTCTAGAATCAGACTCCAAAGATTCAACGGCATCTTGAAAACGTTTTAACAACTCAGGGGATATATTGGACTCTGGCTCCGGGCTAGTTTGATTGTTTTCAACAAGTTCCACATTTTGCGTATCAACTTGCGCAACTTGCGGTGGCTCTGCTGATTGCTGGTCTGACTGCTCGTCTGTTAGCACGACTGTTGCGGGCTGATTAATAGGTATTTCAACAGCGGCTGTCTGGCTGTTATTTAAACTCTCCGATGACGAGCCTGATTCCGTTGAATCTAACGTATCTTGCTGAGCTTGGACGTCTTGCTGGGCTTGGGCATCTTGCTGAGTCTGGATATTTTGTTGAGGACTGGATTGCTGTGGCTGCTGGGAACCGTCAACTAACTGATCGTTGGTATTCAAAGCCTGCATCCAGAGCGGGACTTGTGATGCTGAAAAACCCGCCCCCAAACCGCCTAGAATAACCAAACAGATTATAACTGCTTTCTTACCATAGTACTGCCATGCTTCGGGTAACTCCTGAACCGATGGCAAAAATAAGTTCCGATTAAACTGTTCTGATACACTGTTTTCAACGTCATGAGTGAGTGTTTTGGTGTCTTCAAGCAACTGCTGAGTTTTCGATTTAGTGATTTTGGGTTGTTTTAAATCAACCGTGATATCCGGATCAATTTCAACTTCCAACACTCCCATTTCGCTGAGTGCTTTGACCATGTCTTTACTACTCACGACACCAGATTTTTTAATCTTGACGGGGCCATTTTGTTCAGTGACCTTAATAATCACCATGCCAGGCTTCAACTGATCAATTTTTATATTTTTAGCCATACCAACCACCAATTAAATATCCGATTGCGGCGGATAAAATAAAAGTAGTTAAGACGATTATTGACCATTGCTTGCCTTGCCTTTGCTTGACTACATCATCACCCAGAATTTGTCTCGCAGCAGCGATAAAAATGTGTCTTCTAACTCTTGCATGTTGTTTGGTAAAACTGAGGGTTAAAGCACGGTCGCATAACAGATTTATAACGCGCGGAATGCCTCCGGTAATTTGATAAGCGGCTTGAATCGTTGAGGAGCTAAATAAATCTTGATTGCCATCGGCGACCGACAGTCGATGGCTAATGTAATTTTTAACTTCTGCACCAGATAATGGCAGCAAGTGGTATCTAGCGGTTATTCTTTGTGCTAGTTGCCTTAATTCGTTGCGTTTTAACAATACCTGTAGCTCTGGCTGACCAATTAAAACAACTTTCAACAGTTTTTCTCTATTGGTTTCCAAATTAGTCAACAAGCGCAGTTGTTCAAGCACTTCGGGCATCAAGTGTTGCGCTTCATCTATGATTAAAATTGTGTTGATATCATGTTGATGATTGGTGGCCAATTTATTCAGAATTTTATCCGTGAAGTATTTTAGGCTGGCTTGTCTTTTCAAATATCGAATTTTTAGTTCATCGCAAATGGTCGCCAAAAGCTCGATTGCAGACAAAGCAGGATTCAAAATCATTGCCACCTGAGTATTGCTTGGTAACTGTTGAAGCAATTTTCGTGAAACCGTGGTTTTACCCGTTCCCACTTCTCCGGTTAACATCACAAATCCACCACTTTCTCTGAGACCAAAAGTAAGATGTGCAAGAGCCTCTTTATGACGCGGACTCATATAAAGATATTCAGGGTTTGGAGCGATGGAAAATGGATTATCCGATAATCCAAAAAAGTTTAAGTACATGTTTCGTAATGTTGCCAATAAACCAGAGCGTTAAATAAGGTAACGGCTATTTGAATTGAAGTCAAAGGCAGTAAACTAAACATTAATCGGGCATAATAGTGAAGAATAAAGGGAGTAGTTTGGCGTAAATGAAAACATATCTTGTTGGTGGTGCAGTACGAGACTTTTTGCTCGGTCGAAAAGTGACTGATCGAGATTGGGTTGTCGTAGGTGCGAGTACTGAAAATATGATTGAAGCAGGTTTTCAACAAGTGGGAAGTGATTTCCCAGTGTTTTTGCACCCAAACACCAAGGAAGAATATGCGCTAGCCCGCACTGAACGAAAAAGTGGTAAAGGTTATACAGGCTTTGAATGCACGGCTAGTCCTGAGGTAACCTTAGAACAAGATTTACTCAGGCGCGATCTGACGATTAACGCGATGGCATCTGATGAAAACCAGCAAATTATTGACCCCTATGGCGGACAAGATGATTTAGCAGCCCGTAAACTTCGCCATGTGTCTGCTGCTTTTGTCGAAGATCCACTGCGCGTTTTGCGAGTCGCAAGATTTGCGGCCAGATACCATCAATACGGATTCACGGTAGCTGAAGAAACCATGGCACTCATGAAGAATATTGTCAGTGATGGTGAATTAGAACAACTTACTGCAGAGCGTGTTTGGAAAGAAACCAGCCGTGCTTTACTCGAACAAAATCCAGAAGTTTATTTCGAAATATTGCGTGAATGTGGTGCGTTAGCCGTTTGGCTTCCTGAGTTAGACAAGCTTTGGGGAATTCCAAATCCAGCCCAATGGCATCCTGAAATCGACACAGGAGTTCACACCATGATGGTGCTGCAACAAGCGAGTAAATTGTCTGACGCCCTAACAATTCGATTCGCGGCATTGGTTCATGATCTCGGCAAAGGTCTTACCGATCCTGAACTATGGCCTTCTCATCGGGGTCATGAACAACTAGGTCTAGCCGCAATCGACCAGGTCAGTGATAGATTAAAAGTACCAAATGACTGTCGACAATTGGCGCTACTAATGAGTGAATTCCATAGTCATGTCCATCGAGCGTATGAATTAAAGCCCGCTACTGTGCTTAAAGTATTGAATAAGTGTGATGCTTGGCGAAAACCGGATAGATTTAAGCAGTTATTGATAACTTGCAAAGCAGATGCACGGGGAAGAACGGGTTTTGAAGATATTGAGTATCAACAAGCCGACTATATGTTAGAAACCTATCATGCAGCCCAGTCTGTCAAGGCCAAAGATGCTTTGCAAACCGCAGAAGGCAGACCTAAGTTGACAGGGCCAGAGATTAAAAAGCGCATTGATGAATTACGAATCAAAGCCATTGCAGCAGTGAAAAATGAAAAGACCCTGAATACAGGATAATATATAATCTACCGCGCAGAGCTCACCAATTAAAACCATCTAAAGTATAACAACGAGAATTTATGTTTGATCAGTTAGATCTAGACGACAGACTATGCCAAGCCGTCACGGAAATGGGATTCAAGTCTCCTACCAGTATTCAAAGTTTAGTCATTCCTCCTGCAATGGAGGGGCAAGACATATTAGCAAACGCGCCAACTGGTACGGGAAAAACCGCCGCATTTTTACTTCCTGCATGTCAATTTTTACTAGATTTCCCTCGTCAACAACCTGGCTCATGTCGTATTTTGATTCTGACTCCAACCCGTGAACTCGCATTGCAAGTGTATGAGCAAGCAAAATTGATTGCTCAATTTACGGAACTGGAATGCGGCGTGATAACCGGCGGTATCAATTATGGTACTGATAGAGATACTTTGGATAAGAATCTCGACATTTTGGTTGCCACACCCGGTCGATTGTTTGAACACATAGAAACAGAAAGTTTTGATTGTAGAGAAATTGAATGTTTGATTCTCGACGAAGCTGACCGAATGCTAGACATGGGCTTTTCCGCCATCGTCAATCAGATATCCGCCGAAGCAAGATGGCGAAAACAAAGTATGTTGTTTTCTGCAACATTAGAAGGCGCAGGAATTAACCGATTCTCTCAAGAGCTTTTAACAAATCCAGTATTTATAGAAGCCTCTCCTTCGCGCAAAGAAAATGCCAAAATCTTGCAATGGGTCCATTTGGCAGACGATCCTGCCCACAAATATGCTCTTCTAAAGAATATACTTGCCAATCAAATTGAAACTGCTGTCGTCTTCGTTAAAACACGGGATCGATTAAATCAATTGAAACAAATGCTCGAACGGGACGGTTTCAAGGTTATTTGGTTGCAAGGGGAAATGCCCCAAGACAAGCGCATAGATGCACTAGCTCGATTTAAAAGTGGCGAGATCAAAATATTGTTGGCCACAGACGTTGCATCTAGAGGAATTGATGTTGAAAATATTAGCCATGTTATCAATTATGATCTGCCAAGAACCGCCGATATTTATGTACATAGAATAGGTAGAACAGCGCGGGCGGGTAAAAAAGGAATTGCGATATCTATCGCAGAAGCCCATGACATGGGTATTCTTGCCAAAATTGAACGTTACACTAAGCAAAGATTAAAACGCCGGGTAATTGAAGAATTAAGACCTAAGCATAAGGAAGCTAGACCACCCGTTAAAAAGAAGAAGCCCAAGTCAGAGAAGAAAAAGGTTAAGCGTCCTAAGAAAGCTAAAAAGCGTTAAACATGCGGAAGTTATGAGTAATTGTCTTATACTTTCTATTCGCCGCAATTCCAGTTTATTGATGTGTACAAGGTTTGGTTATTAATACAGCGCAAGACAATGTGACAACCATTGACAGAGACTCAGCACAGCTCATTTACAAAAATATTTTTGGTAGCATGCTGGGTACTTTGCTTGCCGCTTCAATACTTGTCTTTGGCTTTTCCTCAGAACAACAGTATGAATCGAAACTGGTATGGTTGGGGCTCAGTTTTATTGTCATCTTCGTGCGCTCTTGTGACACCTTCTACTGGTACCAAAATTTACGTGGTAAAGAATACAATGCCAAACTAGCGTTACAGCGTATTTTTGCTGGCTACATAATGACAGCAATCATTTGGAGTCTGTATCCGATCCTGTTTTTTGAATCGTTAAGTGAAATTGAGTTTGCAAGCTTAATGGCGGTGTTACTGGCGCTGGCTGGAGGCACAACAACCTTATTGTCCAGTTTTAGATATGCATCGCTGATATTCATTGTGACAACCCTGTTACCTGTATGCGTGATGGCTCTTTCATCTGGTATTGAGAATCGTTTTTATCTCGGCATGATGGGGCTTATATTTGCTGGCGTAATGTCTCTCGCTGGGCTAAGAGCAGCTAGAGTCACCAGAGAAACCATGCGCCTAAAAGTAGAAAATATCGATCTTATTGCCAAAATGCGTGATGAGATGTCTCAAATAGACGAAGTGCACGACGAATTAAGTGAAGCTTACAGTAAACTGAATGAATCTAACTCTTCCCTAGAACGTGAAGTTGAGCGACGAACTGAGAGAATTCGTCAGTTATCGAACCTTGACCCTCTTACAGGTTTGTATAACCGCGCCGCGTTTGTTCAGCAACTCAAACTAACCGCTTTTAACAGTACCAAGCGTGATCATTCCCTTGCGTTATTGTTCATCGATTTAAATGGATTCAAAAATATCAATGATACTCTTGGTCACAAAGTTGGTGATGCTGTTTTAATTGAAATAGCTAATCGACTTGGCGATTTTGCCAATGACTACAGTGCTGGCCGTTGGGGCGGTGATGAATTCTTAATGTTATTGCCTTATGCGCAACAAGAAAGTGCCATTTCAGTAGCTCAGGCCGTACAATCAAGAATCGCGCAACCCCTAGACATAATGTCGAATCAACTTCACTTGAGCGCATCTATCGGCATAGCAATGTACCCAGAGCACACGAAAGACGAATTTGAACTGATCCAGTTGGCGGATTTTGCGATGTTCGAGCAAAAGCGCCTCCACGAAACGGATCCTAAAATGTTTTCGCAAGATCTATATCAAAATTTGAAAGATCTGGAAGATTTAAGAAGCGGATTGCAACAAGCAATCGCAAAAAAACAACTCCATCTTTGCTACCAGCCGATAATGTGTTTTGAAACGAATAAACCCTGGTCTTATGAAGCACTATTAAGATGGAACTTCAATGGCAAGCCAATTGGCCCTGACGTATTTATTCCCTTGGCAGAACAGTCCGGTTTTATTCATGAGATAGGTGCTTGGGTATTAAACCGTGCATGTATTGATGCGAGTCAATGGCGACACAGTCAAGATGCCTGTGTATCCGTCAACGTATCCATCATCCAGCTATTGGCTGACAACTTTATTGGCACATTGGATAAGGCGATTAAAACCAGTGGATTGGCTGCAGAGAGGCTGCATGTTGAAATAACAGAATCAATGTTTGCGGACAACAAAGCCAAAGTTCGCGCGCAACTCAATGCGATTAAGGCAAGAAATGTGCAAGTTTCTATCGATGATTTTGGAACGGGGTACTCTTCATTAAGCCAATTGCAAACCCTCAACTTTGATACCATTAAAATCGATCGTTCTTTTGTCAGCAATATCTCAAAAGGGGGAGAAGCTATTATTCGAGCAACACTCTTTATTGCTAAGGAATTTGGCTGTAAAACGGTTGCCGAGGGTATTGAAAACGACTATGAAGCAAAAGTGTTAAGTGAAATGGGCGTTGACTATCTACAAGGCTTTCTATTTGCAAAACCAATGGTTAATGATGATATCAGTGGATGGCTAGACTCTTTAGAAAAATGATCTGGAATGACTAATGGCACAACTTTATTTTTATTATTCCGCAATGAATGCGGGTAAATCTACCTCACTGTTACAATCCGCCTATAACTATAAAGAACGAGGTATGCGAGCCGAAATCTTTACCGCCGCGTTGGATGATCGCTTTGAAAAAGGTAAAGTTGCCTCTCGTATTGGCCTTGATGCAGTTGCCAATTTATTCACTAAAGACACAGATATGGTTGAATATTGTCAATCGCTATTAAAGTCAGGAAAAATTGATTGCATTTTAATTGATGAAGCGCAGTTTTTGTCGAAACAACAGGTAAAGCAATTAACAACCGTAGTAGATGATCTTGATATTCCGGTACTAGCATACGGCCTCAGAACAGACTTTTTGGGTGAAACATTCGAAGGGAGCCATTACTTATTGGCGTGGGCAGACAAAATGTTTGAACTTAAAACGGTTTGTCACTGTGGTAGGAAAGCCAATTTTGTGGTGCGAAGAGACGAAAATGGCAAACCAGTGAAAGAAGGCGCTCAAGTTCAGGTTGGCGGAAATGACACCTACGAATCCATGTGTAGAAGCCATTTCAAAGAATTAGTTTGGTAGCGTTTTCACTGGCACTAGTTGAAGTGGTGTGATTACCAAGGGATAGCCCGTCACTGCCACGCAGGCGGCGGTCTCCCAAAGATAAGGAACGGACGCCATGCGTTTTTTATCCTTAGGGGTAAACTTGTTACATGACTATGCACGTTTATAGTACTTATCAAATTCTTCTACAATTCTACTGTGGTAAACATCTTATACAGGCTTTTAGGATTATCTGGCTCCAATCTTCCGTCTTTACAAAATTTATCACCCTTCACTTTAAGCTCTCTTATGAGTTCATTAAATTGCTTATTTTGTTTGAAATCTTTAAAACGCTTTCTTAAGACATCACAAAGGCTTTGATAAGTATATGGGTAGTTTTTAAAGGCATCCTCTTCAGATATTTTTATTTTTCAGAGCCGAAGCTAATTGCGTAGACTAAAATTCAATATGACACTTCCTAACCGGAAATTATCATGAAATCCTTTGTCGGCTTGTTACTAGGATGCCTATTGACCTATGCAGTGCTAGAGTTTGATTACTCGACTCCTGACATTATTGATTTACCTAATGAAGTAAAAGCCCTGCCTGAGCAGCTAATTGCCTCCATTTTCATTGAAGATCCAAAAGCTAGCCTAGCTCAGAAACAAAAAGCAATTGCAATTTTGGTTAAAAATAGTGAAGACTATTTTATAGAAATCGATAATGCCTCCAATAATCAATTCACTCTGGCAGCAGTGAATAAAATAACTGAACGGAGAATTTCACTAGTTAAAACTTATACAGTTCAATTTGCCAAAGTATTGGCCAGCGATGATTATCCAAGTTTGAAACAGCATATTATCAATCGATATCAAACATCCTCTGTGAATGAATTGCAGGTGAAAGTTTTGATTGAGCAAATTAATCAAGATGCGTTTTTGCATGAGGAATTTAAAAAACGCTACTCAGGTCAATCAGACGAGCAAATTGCTAAACATATTCTACAAATACCTGATTTTTGAAGGAGCCATAATCCCTTGCAAAAATCACACAATTTCTTTAGCTTCATATCATCAAAAATTATTCTAGAAGTACTTCTATGAAGCATATACTCGTTCTTGTTATAACTAGTGGCTTTGTCATTTCTGCTTGTTCACCGGTAGCCGAAAAATCTGAACCTAAACCACAGGTGCAGGAAGTGGCTGATTACCGAGCTAACGGAATAATTGCTGGTTCTTTACCTGAAATTGTAGAAGCGCTGGAGAACGGAGAGATCAGCTCAGAAGCTTTGATGAAGCTTTATCTTCAGCGGATAGAAAACATCGACAAAAATGGGCCTAAGTTGCAATCCTTAATCGCTATCAACCCCGATGCAATGGAATTGGCTATTGAACGAGACATGCAACGAGCTGCCGGTGAAGTACTGGGTGCTCTGCATGGCGTTCCTGTTTTACTGAAAGACAATATCGAGTCCAAAGACAAGCTTGCGACTACGGCAGGTGCCTTAGCGCTTAAAGACAACATTACCGGCCGCGATAGCCCTCTTGTGGCGGGTTTACGAGCCCAAGGTGCGATTATTTTAGGCAAAACCAATCTAAGCCAGTGGGCTAATTTTCGTTCTGAAGGATCATTGAGTGGTTGGAGTGCATTGGGTGGGCAAGTTAGAAATCCGCATATGCTTGATCGCAACCCGTGTGGTTCGAGTTCCGGCTCTGGTGCTGCAACAGCAGCTTCGTTAGCGGCCGCATCCGTTGGAACAGAGACAAATGGTTCGATTATTTGCCCTGCAAACGCAAATGGCATAGTTGGGTTCAAACCGACAGTAGGTATCGTACCGCAACAACATATTATCCCTATTTCTGCTTCACAAGATACCGCCGGGCCTATGACGAAAACGGTAATGGGGGCAGCATTGATGATGAATGCCATGGCAACCACTACACCTGACACAGATTATACTTCGGGACTTTCCAAAGACGCCTTAAAAGGTGTGCGTGTAGGAGTGCTTAATTTTGCCAAAGGAAAGAAAGCGGCAATATTGGCCCATTTCGATGTGGCTTTGGCTGATCTTGAGGCGGCGGGGGCGGTACTCGTTCATATAGATGAAAAACCAGACTCGCCAAATAAGCTAGGAAAAATGGCCTATGATATTCTCAAGTACGAATTCAAACAGGGTCTAAACGATTATTTGGCATCAACGTCACCTGAGCTGGTGACTACTCGTTCTCTAGAACAATTAATCGCATTTAATCTTAACCACAAAGAGGTGGAGTTAGCGCTTTATGACCAAAGTATATTTGTCGCTTCACAAGCCTTAGGTAGCTTAGACAGTGAGGAGTACCAAACAGCCATTGAAACCGTACAAAAGGCAACGCGACAAGATGGTATCGACAAACTATTAGCTGAACACAATGTTGCCGTGCTGGTGGCGCCCTCTGGATTAGCCGTTCCCAGAGTGGACCCAATAAATGGCGACGTTTGGCCAAATAATTGGCCGGGCTATGGAGGTTATGCGGCTCGGGCGGGTTACCCGCACGCTACGGTGCCTATGGGTGGAATTCATGGTGTTTCGGTTGGACTGTCTTTTATCGGAACTAAAAACTCAGACGCAGAGGTCTTATCTTATGCCTATGGCTACGAGCAGCATTCAATGCGCAGATTAGAGCCGCAATATCTAAAAAGTGCCGAAGATATACCATTTATAGCTGAGGCGATGAGGGGAATAAGTATCAAGGGGAACAGGAGTCCCCCAATCAAGAAAAACAATTAGAATTGATATCTAAGTTCCAATGAAGCAGAACGTCCTAAAATCGCTCTAGCTCTAATAACGTAATAACCGTTTACAGTTTGAAAACCGCCTTCAGCTTCAGTGAAAGCAAGCTCAATGAAGTCATTGTGTTAAATATAAATTCTCGCCATTCTTCGCCAATAGTAGCCACGATGAGCTCGCTCTTCCCATAAATGTAATTGATGCTCGATGCCCTTTTCTCGCAACAGCTGACTCATATGCAAGTTGTTATCTAGAAAGGGATCTTTTTTACCGATCACCATAACAATATCCATCTCCCGCAAAGCATTTAATTTATCTTTGCAGGTAAGCCCAGATAAAAAATGACTAGGGGTATGGTAATAAATATCTTGATTGTAAAAACCCGAAAACAAATTAGAAAAATGTTCAACTTGTAAGGTTAAATCAAACCGGCCGCTAAAGGCGCACAGTTTTTTAAAGAGGTGAGGATGACGAAAGGCTATATTAGCTGCATGATAAGCGCCTAAACTGCAACCATGACTTATAGTACAAGGATGATTATTGAGCATAGACATCAATGGCATGACTTCATTTAAGATGTATTCTTCGTATTGGATATGGCGTAAGATCCGCCAATAGGGATCGGCCCCCTTACAATACAAACTCTCGCCGTCGATACTATCCACACAATAGACTTGAAGATGCCCTGCTTCGATTTTACCTCGAAGTTGTTCTATCACCCGCATATTTTCGTATTCATAAAACCGCGCATAACGAGTAGGAAACACCAGCATCTTGGCGCCACCGTGACCGAACACCAATAGCTCCATATCTCGCTCTAAACGAGGGCTCCACCACTTGTGATACTCACGCTTCATGGGTTTCTCTAGAGTGACTAACTAAAAAAAGTTTGCAATTCATTGAGCAATGCTTGTTGCTGCACTTGCATATTGGGATAAACATCATGTCCAGCCTCTAACACAAATAGTTTTTTATCACTGGTTATTTGATTGTAAATAGAAAATTGTCCTGGCGGTGTAACCACTGGGTCTCTCAAAGCCAAAGCAAAATGCACCGGAACCCTTACTCTTTTCGCCGCTAACGATGCATCGAAGTAAGGTAGGGTACGTAGCAAGGTATAAGGCGCTTTACGATAGAAATCTTGCACCGACCGACCACTACCTTGAGTACAAAATTTAAGCCTTAATGCATAATGACCAAAAGTTGGAACATTAAAATGCGCTTTGGCTATGCGCTTGTCGAAGGCGACCGCTAAGGTCCCTACCCCGCCGCTAAAACTGATACCCAATAGTCCAATATGGGTAGAAAACTCTGGATATAAATGGGCTAATACTGAGACCGATAACCAAATATCTTCCACACATCCACGAATAATATACTTATGCTTTTTGTCAATATTGTGAACTACGTGCCAGTATGGATCACTTGAAAAGGGCTGCATTGCACTTTTAGATATGCCCCGGCAACAGGGAAAATAAAGCACCGCATCGTTGAAAGGCAAGTCAAAATCGGGCCCCTCTCGTCCGCTATATCCGTGACCGATAACAAGCACATTTTTTACCACACCAGAGGTAGGAACGAGCAACCATCCGCCAATCCAGATGGAGTCAGTCGATTGAAAAGATAAATCAAACAACGACCAGCCGTTTTGCTGATAGCCAGTATCTTTCAAATGGTAATTTAATGGAATGCCAAGAGCTTGTTGGTAAGCCTGTTGCCAAAAACTATCAAAGTCTTTTGGCTCTCTTGGCGAGGTTATTTGCAACAGCCCATCTAAAGGAAAACTTCCATAAGGATCCCGCGCAACAATGGAAGTTTTTTTCATTCACGCACCACTTTAAGAAACATTAAACAATCATCAATATACTACCAATATGTCTGACAAAAGCTACACTCTGAGCAAGCTCAGGACAAGATCATTTAAATTTGAACTAAATGGTGGCAGTTTGATCAGATCGAGAAATTAAATTATGGTTTCTCGTTATGATAGATAACCTTATTACTCACTTATCAGTCATCGAAGATCAGCGTATTAACTGCTGTAAAAAGCATTAGCTAATCGATATTCTCTTTTCGTTTGTCTGTGCTGTAATGTCAGGAGCTGAGAGCTGGGAAGGTATTGAAAACTTTGGCCTAGCCAAGTTGGATTGGTTACAGAGGTATTTACAGTATTGCAGCAGGAAACCAAAACACGACCACTTTAAAAACTGCACTTGTCAGGCAAACTTGCTTTTACCATACTGCTAATAGGAGATAAATCGTAAACGCCACGATTTAGCTCCCAACCAGATGTTCGAAAAACGCAGTCTTCTTGACTAGTTGTTCGAATTTTTGTAGAGCCTTTTTGGCCTTATTTAAACATAGAAAGTTAAACACATCCCAAGGATAGGAATTATGAAAGAATTAAGAGTTGAAGAAATCCAAGATGTAAGGGGTGGAGTAGCACCTGTGATAGCCACTCTCGGAAGATTTATAGCCGGAGGAGTCGCGTATGATCTCATGAAAGTAACTGTCAGAGCCGCACTTGAAGGTTCTGGAAGAGTAAGTTCAGGTGGGCAAATGAATCGTCAACGAAGAGTGACAAATCGTCACAGGGAACTTGAGAAGTCTGAGTAACACTTGGTAACTACTCCAAAGGGCTGTATTCAATGAAGTTAATCTTTCCCTTTAAAATTGAAGAATGTCAAATATCTTTTAGTTTTGAAATTGGTTTGTGAATTGAGAGGAAAGTTTGAGTATTAAGACTCGTAAAGGTATGTATTACGTTGTACTTATCATTTCAACCTTGACATGTGTCATTTTGAGTGAGGTTTACAGACCTTGGGCTTACTCTGTTGGATTGAGTGACTTTGGTATAGCAACTTCTGGAGTAAGCTTTTTTGGGGCAATCTCAGCCGTGTTTCTGACTTTTATATTAGAACAGAATCGTTCTTGCTTTTATACTTTATCGTTGGCCTGTATAGGATGCGTGGCGTACGAATTTCTTCAACCGTTACTACACACAGGAACGTTTGATATCAAAGATATTGTTGGAATTTTTCTGGGGATTGTATTTTCAGCAATTTTGTACAAATTAATTAGTGTTTATGAGAACAAAAATTAATTCTATACTCGAAATAGTTGTCGACACGAAAGGTCAATGAGTTGATGAGTGTGCGTTGCTAGCAAATTCATCCTTGTCAAAGATTGGTAGCTCAGTTTGCAGATGATTTGGCTTAACCCTCAATCTTCGAAAAACATGAGTGGCAGTTACGTAATTGACAGCTTTGAGCAAGCTAGTTTCGCTAAACGGCATAGCCACCAAACCATTATGGGCTAGAACAACTTTGGCTCCAAATCAGCTCGGGCCAATGCGGCTTAAGCTAATAAACTTAGGCAAAGAAGCTTGGGCTAATATAACTCAGGCTATTACTGCTTAGGCACCTGTTTTTACATCATCTAGATGATACTTGTCGATCAATGAGTAGAGTGTTGGGCGAGTCACACCGAGTAACTCAGCTGTTCGAGACATATTTTTCTCTGACTGATGGTAAGCTCGTCTGATTGCGCGACTCTCGGCTAGTTCTCGCACTTCGCGAAGGTTCAAGCTTTCAGACACAGTGCCTTCATCTTTACATATCAACCCTAAATCATCCGCTTGGATTGAACTACCTTCAGCTAAGATCACAGCTGATTTAAGCTTGTTTTGCAGCTCTCGTATATTCCCTTTCCAAGGGTGTTGTAACATGGCTTGAATCGCACCATCGCTAAAGCCTTTTACCTTGGTATTGAACTCTTCGTTGTATTGATTTAAAAATGTTCTGGCTAGCAAGACTACATCATTGTCTCGGTCCCTTAGAGGCGGGATATTAATACAAATTTCGCCCACCCGATAAAACAAATCTTCCCTAAACGTTTGTTCAACAACCATAGCTTGGAGATCTCTATGGGTTGCACATATGACGCGAATGTCTACTGGAATTTCGTTTCGACCGCCAACACGCTCGATAACGCGTTCCTGAAGAAAACGTAACATTTTTGCTTGCAGACCAAGTGGCATATCTCCAATTTCATCTAGAAAAAGTGTTCCACCTTGAGCCGTTTCTATCTTCCCCAAGGTCGTCTTGTTGGCGCCAGTAAAAGCTCCTTTTTCATAGCCAAAGAGTTCACTTTCCAGCAAATTTTCAGGGATAGAGGCACAGTTTATGGCAACAAATGCCTTGTCGCTGCGCAAGCTATGGTCATGGATGCTGCGAGCAAACACCTCTTTACCCGTACCACTCTCACCTAACAACAAAGTGCTAATATCGGTTTGAGCGATTTTTTCTGCTTTACGGCTAACCTGTTGAATACTTTCACTATTACCAATTATTTTACTCATCGACGATGATGATTTAGCTAATTGGCGATTCTCTTTTTCTAACTCGTAGAGGTTGGATGCTCGATTCACCAAAATTTGAATTGTGTCTGAATCGATTGGCTTTTGGTAAAAATCGTAGGCACCTGATGCAATGGCTTTTAACGCATTTTCTTTGTCGTTATTGCCAGTAACAACAATCACTTTTGTTTGAGGTGCTAAAGCCAGAATTTCATCCAGTGCTTTTAGTCCTTCGGACGCATTGGCTGGGTCTGGTGGAAGACCGAGATCGAGAGTAACTACACTAGGCTCATGCCTTCTCAATTGTGCTATTGCAGATTGTCGATCTTCTGCAAATACGACTTCGTGGTCATTGAAGCTCCATTTCAACTGTTTTTGGATGCCTAAATCGTCGTCAACTACTAAAATTTTATCCACGTACACCAAATCCCATTAATACTGTCATTCTGCAGGTAAAGTTAAGGTAAAGGTTGAGCCTTGATGCAATTTACTATCGACCTTCAATATGCCACCAATTTTCTCAACAAAGTTTTTCGCATCGTACGCGCCTATTCCCATTCCGGCATTCCCTTTTGTTGTGTCAAAAGGTTTGAATAGACGAGTATCAATAAATTCTTCACTCATGCCTTCTCCGTCATCTTTAACGGAAATACAAACATACCTTTGATCTTCTGATACGTCTACCTCTACAAGAACTTCACCGTCATCCGGAGTTGCTTGCTGAGCGTTACTAATCAAGTGATATATTACATTACCGAACTTTTCCTCATCTATCACCAGTTGTTTTTCTTGTTTGACTGACAACTTAGGTATTGGCAAGTTTCCAGCACACTTTTTGTCCACTACATCTTGGATGATGTCAGAAATCAAACAAACTTTTTCCAAACTGACCTGAGCTTCATTTTTGTCAGTCAACTGCCGCAGCATTTTCTCCATACGCGACTTAGTGTGTTGTAAGGTTTCGAATGTGTCGTCGATAAATTCTGGGTTGGACTTGTGCTGCTCAGCATTACAAAGTATTAAATCAATCTGAGCGAGAACATTCTTTAGATCGTGGAGTACAAAAGCCGACATTCGATTGAATGCAGCAAACTGGGCGTTCTCAGCGACTTCCCTACCCGCTTCATGATGAAAAACAAAACTGGAAACTTGAGCAGTGACAGCAGACAAATAATCTCTTAATTCCCAATTCAGGCGTTTGGCTTCTTTGGATGTGCTAACGGCAGCTAAACCCCACAATTGGTTTGATTTGTAAATTGGCAGTACCATTTGAAATTGACATTCATTGAGTACGCTATGATTAACTTTTAACCCTTCATAAACAAAAGGCTTATAACGCAACTCTTCTATGTCTACAATCCAATTTTTAGTCGAACAATACTGGCAAATATCGTCAAGCAGCAGTCGTTCTTTATCGGAAATATCCTCGTAGCCTATCTTCCCTTTATCAATTAGATTATTTCCTTGAAGCTTTAAAAGTATCCCTTTTTCATATTCGATTGCTTGAATCAATCCATTCAGAGCGCTGTGATAAACATCATTTAAATCTGATTCATTCGCTTGCAACGCTTCTGTTAATTTTAGCCATTCGATTCGGTAGTCAAACTGATTTGCGAAAAAATGCTTAGTGATAAAAATACGAATCTTGACTCTAAAACTATTGGTTAAGAATAACGTCATTAAAAGTGCAACTGACAAGGCTATCAGTACGATTTGAATGGTTGTTCCCCACTCTCCGCCGATAAATTTAACGAAGTAGCCGACCAATCCCATTAAGAATAGATAAGCACCCGCGACCATCAACAATGAGCTATGCAGTACCACATCGCGGGAAATAAATATTTCTACTCCCCAGTGTTTAATCCGGCGTATTGCCAACACTAAGAAAGGCAACAAAGCGGCATAGATGTAGCCTCTCGCTGCGATGTAATTTACTTCCAAACTGCCCACCATAGTGGCATTGGCAAAGGTAACAAACTCGAAAAGGTTGGTAGCGCCGAGAAAGAGAATAAGAGGCTTGTAAGCCCACTTGGAATCACCTGCTTGACGATAAATGAGTTCCAGCATTACCAGAACTTGCAGTGCAATCACTGTCTGACCGAGGAATAGCCACTTAATATCTAGTGATATGGTAAGAGGTAAAACAACAGATAACACGGGTACTATCAACATCACCAATGCAATGGGTTTTACCAATACTTGTCTGATACTACTAAAATCGTCGCGAATACACGCCAAAAGAAAAACTAGCCAAACAGTTTGTTTGAGGGTGTCATGGAGAAATAAATTGGAAATCTCTATGCTGCCGAATAGCATAGTGACATGAGATAGTGACCATACCGCCGTCGCTGCGGTTGCCAAAATCAATAAGTACTTGGCTAAGCCAGGTTTTCGCACGGTAAAAAGCAATAACAGCAGAGAGCTATAGCCAAATGTACTGAGAATA
Organism: uncultured Alteromonadaceae bacterium; assembly: GCA_947503265.1. Classification (GTDB taxonomy): domain Bacteria; phylum Pseudomonadota; class Gammaproteobacteria; order Enterobacterales; family Alteromonadaceae; genus Aliiglaciecola. The sequence goes on along the minus strand of CANNDC010000002.1, from coordinate 329,075 downwards.
AAACCTATATCTGGGATAACACTATTCACTTATTTGAACCTATCGCCATTTAGCACTTTCGAACAACTAAGCTACCAATGGAGTAACCAGCACCAAAAGAGCAAATGATACCAAAATCTCCAGATTGCATGTCTTGTTGATGTAAATTAAATGCGATTATTGAGCCTGCCGAAGCAGTATTTGCATAGGTATCCAATACGATTGGAGCTTCAGTTTTGTCGGCTTCTCTTCCCAATAACTTTTTAATTATCAAAGTATTCATGTTGACATTTGCTTGATGTAACCACCATCTTTTCACATCTTTGGAGGTAAGGTTATGCCGAGTCAAATGCTCTTCGATATGTTCAGCAGCCATGGGGCATACTTCTTTAAATACCTTGCGCCCTTCTTGATGAAATAGCTTGTCAGCAGCATAAGGATCTGAATCGTCTGCATGACTGATATAGCCGAAATTAGAACGAATGTTATTCGAGTAAGAGGTGACTGCTTTGGTACTTAATACGTCAAACTGGTGCTCAGAACTGGCGGTGCTTTTATCTTCGATAACTATAGAAGTTGCCACATCTCCAAAGATAAAATGGCTATCTCTTTCAGTATAGTTGATTTGTGGTGAAACCAATTCGGGATTGATCACTAATACACACTTGGCCGTCTTTGCCATCACCATTTCATAGGCTCTGTGCAAACCAAATGTAGCAGCCGAACAGGCCACTAGCATATCAAAACCGAACCCTTTAATGCCTAAAGCACTTTGCACTTCGATGGCAAGAGCGGGATAAGACCGCTGTGTATAAGCACATGAAACGATAACCGCATCGATATCCTTTGCTTGTTTGTTGGCGTTTAACATGGCTTGTTTTGCTGCTTTGATTGCAATTTCAGCCTGATGCGATATTTCATCATCTTTGCGAACGGGTATTTTTGGACGCATTCTATTGATGTCTAACACACCGTCTTTTATGTAAATATGACGACTTTTGATACCTGATGCTTTTTCAACAAATTCAGCACTTGAGAATGGTTTTGCTTCCAGTTCGCCCGCGTTAATTGCCGTGGCGTTTTCTTGGTTGTATTTTTCAGCGAAAGCATTGTAGCTATCAATGAGTTCTTGGTTTGTTATTGTATTTTCGGGGGTCCATAATCCAGAACCGCTGATAACGACTTGACTTGTCATAATGGGATAGGTGTCCGCTGCATCATTTATTATTATTGGCCGAGTAATACTAGCGGGTTAGTTGATAAAAGTCATCCTACCTCTGTGCCCAATTCAGGACGACTTTATCAGTACACTAAACAGACTTTTAACTTAAAATGTATAGATTTCCGCCTTTGCCAATAGCTTTTTACTATCCAGTTTGTCTTTCACACAATCCTGAATGTCCTTCTGACTAAAAACGTAAAACTTATCTTGACGCGACTTGCGGGATTCACTAACAAAATCATTCAATATGAACGTAACATTCTCATTTACAGGCAAAGCTTTAATACCCGCGCCATACTTACATAACGCAGAGGTTACGTTGGCCTCAAAACCAGAGGTAAATTGGTCTACTTGTTTCTTCAGTGCCTTGCTCTTTTCGGCTGCTTTTTGTTTTTCTTCTTGTTCTAGCTGTGCTGCGAATTCCTGCGCTTCTTTTTGCCTTAATTCGATCCGCTCCTTGTCCTTTTTCAACTCATTAATTTCTTTTTGAATTTCAGACTTGCGTTCTTTATCCGCATTGCGCATTTCAAATTCCAAATCACGTTGTTTTCGAGAATAATCTCTGAGCTCCCAGCTATATTCGCGATTTTGTTCTTGGATTTCTCTCATTTTTTCTCTGGCTTCTTCCAATGCTTCCCGCGCTTTCTCCATCGCTTCGTGGGCCATTTCATCCCAATCATGATCATCAATTTCGATAATCCATTTCTCCTGAAAACTATTGCCTGAAATGGGCGGCGTAGGTGGATGTGGCGCGCTTGGTAAAGATAAGAATTCAAAATTAAACGAATTGTTGATGCCACTGGTTGAGACGTCAAAAACCACGCCTTGATTGGCCAGATATTTTACATCGATTGAACGGGTTTTGATTATCGATGTTTTGCTATCTTGGCGTAATGCCGTATTTAAAATGCTAGTCATGATTTCTAATTCGTTGGCCAACTCATTCAAATCTGTTTTACCTTGAACGGGAGCCATAACCGCTGTAAGTAGAATTGCTAGGGTCGTCTTAGCGATTTGTTTGTAAGTTAATCGTTGCTTCATGATTGATTCCTCTCTAATCATTTATGTTGCTAGGCTCGGCATCTACAGACCAATTTGGTTCTGCCGGGTTCGCATAAAGTTGTTGTTGCAGTTGATTTAACTGCCGTGCGTAAAATATTTGATCTTCACTACGTTGATCATTGATGAACTTGATAAACTCACCGAAGTCTTCTCGTCTCTCTTGTCTGCTGGACGCCAATAAATAGTTTGTTAACTGAGTACTGGCATCTATCTGCTGTTGTCTCAACGACTGAGCATAATCGTCGAGCACCAGTGCCTGTTCCTGCTGATAATCCGCCATGCGTTGTTCGAGCAGCTTTTCGACTTGTAATTGATCAAGGCCTTGATTAAAGCCAATAGTGACTACGCCTTCCCCTTTTTGAATTTGAAAACCACTGACGACCATGAAAATAGCGACAAAAGAACAGGCCATGGATAATGCAGGCAAACCGCTCCACTGCCACCATTTTGATTGGCTAGCTCCCTTAAATGTGCTTTCACGATGCCATTCAGGAACAGGATCACTATGGTAGTCTTGCGCTAGCATAGAAACATTATTAGCAGTTTCTACTCGGGCAGCAAACTCAGCATCTTCACTACATAGCTTTTCAAATTCGTTACGCTGATTGTCAGTCAACGCACCTTCGAGCCAAGCACTGAGTAGCTCAGAATGATTGTTGTCAGACATACTCCACCTCCAATAAGGTCTTTAGTTTTGCCAAGGCACTATAAAGTCGCGACTTGGCAGTATTGTTAGAAATTCCCAGTTGTTCAGCAATTTCGTCAAATGTAAACTGGCCAAAAAATTTCAGTTCGACCACTGATTTTTGAGCAAGAGGCAAATGCTGCATCGCAGATACCACTTGGTTAGATTGTTGAATCGCTGAAAAAGAGTCTTCTAGCGCCCTTTCGTTACTTTCTGTTTCAGGCGTATCGTCGATACTTTGATTTGGCTTTTTTCGTCGATAAAACTCGATACAGCGATAGTGTGCGATCTTGAACAGCCAACCACGAAAGCTCCCGTCTCCACGATAATTACTGAGATTTCTAAAGACTGAAATAAACACTTCTTGCATTAGATCTAATGCGTCGTCTTTATTACCCGTCATTCGAATACCGTAATTGTAGATCTGGACCTCATAGCGTTTCAGCAAGTTCATCCATGCGCGCTTATTGCCGCTTAGGGCCTTTTCAATAAGCTGTTCATCGCTCTTTTCAAACACGTGTTTTTAGTCCGTAATCACTTGTATTATTAATAAAGTCGAGAGACTGCAAAATAAAGTTTGAAGAAGTTGGAATTATTTTTTTAATGTTGGAATTGGCATCAAGGGAGAGAATAGTTCAGCCAATAATCTGAACAATCGCACGCGTGTTGTCCCCGAGCGCCAGACTAAGCCAATTTCTCGATAAGCATTGTCTTCGGCCGGCATAGAAACCAATGGAGATGAACTAAGGATATGATTTTGTATTGCCAGCTCAGGCATAAATGTGAAGCCCAACTTGCTATTTGCTAGTTGCACAAGCGTGTACAGGCTTGAAGCTGCCAACGAACTGACTTGTTCTTTATGTTGCAGGCCACATGCACTGACCGCGTGTCCTGTCATGCAATGTTCCTTCTGTAGCAAAAAAACGCTTTCTTTCGGAAGCGCAGATACATCCATAGGTTGTGGTAAGGTTTCGGCAAGATCACCATGGGCAATAAGGTGAAACGGATCATGGCCTATTACTAACTTTTTACATCCTGGCGTGTCAATCGGTAAAGCGAGCATAAGCAAATCAAGCGCGCCTTCATTTAACTGCTTAAGCAGGTTTTCAGTTGTATCCTCTTGCAGTTGTAGATTGATCTCTGGAAGATTCTTGCTAACAGCATCAATCACTTTTTCGAAAATGAAAGGTGCTATAGTGGGTATCACACCCAACTTTAATTTACCTGCCTGCCAATTACCCGCAGTCTGCGCAAAATCAACCAGTTCATTGGCATCATTGAGCAAAGATTTACTTCGTTCCACCAATTCCAAACCAAAAGGCGTGAATACAAAGGTTTTATGTTCACGTTCTAATAATTGACAGCCAAATTGTTCTTCTAGATTTTGTATCGCCGTACTGAGTGTAGATTGACTCACATGGCATTGCTGCGCTGCTCGGTTAAAATGTTGTTCCTGATGCAAGACAACAAGATAATGAAGGTGTTTGAGGTTGGGCCATTTCATAGTCTAAAACAATCATTTAATCGATTAATAAATGTAGTTTAAATCAGTTTTTTGAAATGTATAGACATTAATTTGGAGGATAAATGCTATTAGCTTCGGAAACGCATACACATTGCCGAAGCTAACCAATTTAGTCTCAAACTGAGAAGACTTTTAAACAGAGAAGATAGCTTTGAGCATAAAGAAGAATACGATTGATAAACCAGCACCTGCTGGCAAAGTCACTACCCAAGAAACCACAATATTTCTAATTACGCCTAAGTTCAAAGCAGCGATTCCTCGTGCCATACCGACACCCAACACGGCACCAACTAATGTTTGCGTGGTTGAGATGGGTAACCCTGTGCCCGAGGCAAGCACGACTGTCGTTGCTGCGGCAAGTTCTGCTGCAAAGCCACGGCTAGGTGTTAGATGAGTAATACCATTACCTATGGTTTTAATCACTCGATGACCAAATAATGCTAAACCGGCGACGATACCGATAGCTCCCAATGGTAATATCCACCAGTCTAGTCGAGCAGATGCATTTATTTCGCCGCCACTATTTACTACCGAAACCACAGCTGCTAGAGGCCCAATGGCATTAGCAACGTCATTTGAACCGTGAGCAAATGCCATACAACAAGCAGTCACGACCATCAGTATGGCAAATACTTTTTCAACGTTTGCAAACTGTGTATTTTTATCCAGATTCTCTTTGAATTTTATTCTATCAATTGCGAGTTTACCTAGTATCCCTACGCCGATTGCAATACCGATAGCAAGGGAATATCCCTCTACAGCAGAAAGATTTAAACCAACGTGTTTTAGACCCTTTTTGATGGTAACCAAAGACATCACGAAGCCAGCAAATGCCATGTAGATAGGCACATACTTTTTAGCATTATCAAATGGATTTTCAGTATCAAAAATGAGCTTTTGAGCGCTCATAAAAATTAGGTAAGCGATGAATCCGGATATAGCTGGTGTAATGACCCAACTCGCGACAATACCGCCAACTTGCGCCCATTCAACGGAGTCGACACTAACACCAACCGCAGAAAATCCAACTATGGCACCAATGATCGAGTGTGTTGTCGAAACGGGCCACCCTAGGTAAGACGCTACAGCCAACCATATTCCTGCCGAAAGTAATGCGGAAATCATACCAAATACAAGTAATTCGGGTTGGTCAATAAAGTAGGCTGTATCAATAATTCCCTTACGAATTGTAGAGGTAACTTCCCCTCCAGCTAGATACGCACCAGCAAACTCAAAGACCATTGCAATCAGAATTGCTTGCTTGATAGTGAGCGCTTTTGAGCCAACTGATGTGCCCATGGCATTGGCTACATCGTTTGCACCAACGCCCCAAGCCATTAAAAATCCGACAACTGCTGCGGTGATAATCAGCAGCAAACCGTAAGTGTTAATAATATCCATAGTGGTTACTCTTACCCTGCTAACATCAATTCAAGCTTTGCACCGACTTTTTCTGCGTTGTCGGCCAAATCTCCAATCCACTCAATAATGTTGTATAAAAACATCACATCGATCGGATTTAATTCTTTTTCAATTGCTAATAGTTCGGCTCTTAAACCAATTTGTAAACTGTCGGTATCATCTTCAATGCGATCAAGTTCACAAATCATACCTTCAACAAGATCCACCTCACGTCCCTTAAATCCGGTTTCTAATAAGTCATCAAGCTCGTTGATTACTGATTTTGCTTGTTCAGTTGCATCTAAACATCGAGCTAAATAAACGGAAAAGGTTTTTTGAATTGCTGAGGGAATTTCTAATTTACGGCCTACTACTCGGCCTGAAATATCTTTTGCTTTGTTGGCGATTTTATCTTGTTGGGTCAACAAACTGAGAATATCTTGACGTTGAATAGGCATAAAAATGCCGTTTGGTAAGCTTGTTCTCAGTTCTCTTTTAACATCATCCGCTTTTTTCTCTAGCTGTGATAACTCTTTTTGAATTTTGGTCGCTTTTTCCCAATTTTTCTCAAATACACTTCGAAAAAAAGGACCTAGCATTTGGCTACACTGTTCGACCAAGTTAATATGATCTTCCAACGGTTTAAGGGGCGACTTTGCAAAAACGCCGAGAAAAGTATTAATAGACATTGGATTTTCTCATTAGGTGGTTGACTCCGCCACAAAATATAGCGAAGCATCATACTCGAAAAATCAAAAAATAATATGACATTTTTATTACGAGCATGAATCGAAAATAAAGTGGTATTGATTTGTAAATTCATCCGGGTTAATTAATTAACCAACTTACTCTGTATTGATTCAATTGCGATATGACGCATATCGGTTCCTTTGGTCAAATACATGACATATTCGCAAATATTTTTGCATCGATCACCGATTCGCTCAAAAGAACGCAACGCCCATAGCACTTCTAGCCAGGTTTCCAAGTCATCACTGTTTTGCTGCATTTCAGTTATGGTCATGCTTAAGAGTTCTTTATACAGTGCATCAATATCTTGATCGCTCTTGTACATTAACATGGCAGAATCTAAATCGACTCTCGCAAAGGAATCGAGGGTTCCACGCAGCATTTCCAGCACTTGCTCACCAATCACTTGCATACTGGTTTTGAAACTGTCGGATTCAGGTACATTTGACTTAGCAATAAGACGCGCTATTCGCTCTATTTCATCGCCAATGCGTTCAATATCTGTTGTTGCTTTGGCGATCGTCATCACTAATCGTAAATCGCTAGCAGTGGGGTGTCTTCTGGCAATAATACGCATGCATTCTTCATCAATTTGTATTTCCATTGAATTAACTTGCATGTCATTTAGCGCAACTTTTTCAGCTAATCCTGCGTTATTGGTTTTCAATGCATTAAGTGTATCGGACAGTTGTTGCTCTACAACACCTCCCATTGCCAATACAGAGTTTTTCAAGCTTTCCAATTCTTGATTGAATCGCACTGAAATATGCGTATTGATCTCAAGCTGAGACATTAATAGAATCCCTCTTCACAAATTGGCAGACTAGAAAATCTGGAGTACTCACGGTAGGTAAACATTAGCCATATCGCCCCGTGATGTAAGCTTCTGTTTGCTTTATTTTCGGCATGGTGAACAGTGTATCACTATCTGAGTATTCAACGACTTTACCTTCATGCAAAAAAGCCGTGTAATCAGATACTCGTGCCGCCTGTTGCATATTGTGTGTTACGACAACTACCGTATGACTTGTTTTCAACGCATTGATCAATTCTTCTATATAAAGAGTTGCTAAGGGATCCAGTGCCGAAGTAGGTTCATCGAGCAACAGTATTTCTGGTTTCAATGCCAACGCTCTTGCGATTACCAGTCGTTGTTGTTGTCCTCCAGACAAGTTAAGTGCGGATTCAAACAAACGATTTTTTACTTCAGACCACAATGCAGCTTCTTTTAGAGCCGATTCAACCGCCTCATCCAGCACTCTTCGTTCATTAACTCCTTGCAATCTTAAACCGTAACAAACATTGTCAAAAATCGACATTGGAAAGGGATTTGGTCGCTGAAATACCATACCTACTCTAGTGCGTAATTCAGCTACATTTTCCTTTTTATGATAGATATCTCGTCCACCCATGCGCACTGTACCCGTTACCTCGCAACCATGTATCAAATCATTCATCCGATTAAAACAGCTAATCAAGGTAGATTTACCGCAACCACTTTGACCAATAAATGCCGTAACCTTATTTTTAGGGATGATCATATTGATATCATCGAGCACCAGTTTGCCATTAAAACGCAAATTGAGGTTTTTCACGTCAATCGCAACGTCTTCCAGCGGAATACTTTCTATAGGTTTGCGACTGTGTTCAAAAAGCTTAAGCATAAAAAGTCAGTTCTACTTTATTAGTTAACAAGTTCTAGCCTTGTGAATATTGATTTCTCAAACGGTTACGAATAAATACAGCGACTAAATTTAACGTAAATACAATAACGAGTAAAAGCATACAACAGGCGAAGATAAAAGAAGAGCTATGCCCCACATTTTGGCTATGAAAAGCGCCATCATAAATCAGCACACCGAGATGCATAAATTGACGATGTAAATGCACAAAGGGAAATTCAGCATCCACGGGCAAAGAAGGAGCAAATTTGACTGCTCCCAATAGCATCAGCGGTGCCACCGCGCCAGCACCTCTGGCAATAGCCAAAATAACCCCTGTCATAATACCAGGACTAGCAATGGGAATGACAGTGTTAAAAAGCGTTTCTATTTGTGTTGCGCCTAACGCATAACTACCTTTTCGGAGTGATTCAGGCACTCTACGTAACCCCTCTTCGGTGGCAACGATGACAACTGGCAAGGTAAAAATAGCCATGGTTAAAGATGCCCAAAACAATCCCGGTGAGCCAAACGTTGGAGCGGGCAGATTATCAGCGAAAAATAGACTATCGATACCTGCGCCGACAAAATAGACGAAAAAACCTAAACCAAAAACACCATAAACTATAGAGGGGACGCCAGCTAAGTTATTAACCGAAATACGAATCAGTGCGGTCGTTTTGTTACGTGGCGCATATTCATGCAGATATAAAGCAGCAAGAACTCCAAAAGGGGTGACTATGATCGTCATCATTAGCACCATAATAATGGTGCCAAATAGTGCGGGAAAGATTCCTCCTGTCGTATTGTCGAGTTTTGGTGAATCACTCAAGAATGTCCAAAACGAAGAAATTGCTGACAGAATCTTGCCCGTTAAGGAAAGTGTGTTCACTGCAGATAGATTTTCAACATTTGCTAAAGATAGATTGGCTCTGCTACCGTTGGCGAATTCTAATTGCAAGCGAAACAACGCCATCTCATCTAACTTCACTTGTAATATAGCTTGAAGATCATAAAATCGCGCCGCCATTTTTACCCGAGCAGGGGCATTGAGAGCAACATTTTTCCGATCCATTTCTGCCAAACTTATGTGAATAGATGCCAACTCACCACTTCTAATCAACTCAACCTGTTGTTGAATTTTTGCTAATTTTTCCTGTAGCTTGTCAAATTCGAGCAAGGATATTTCAGCAGAAGAGGCATCTTGCAAATAAAGTGGTCTAGCTAACAATTTGCTACCATCTTCAAGCATTATTAAATTCGCGTCAGGAGCACTTTGTTGCGATAAAACTTTGTCTTGAGTCAATGAAATTTGTTTCATTGCAGACGTATTATCTAGAGTGCCACGATAGTGAAAGATCAATTGCTCGGCTCTCACACTTGTCGCTGTTTGCTGGGCGAATACAGTTATCTTTTGCGCCGAATCTACAGAATAGTAGGTAATTTTCTGAATTGCTTGTGGCCAAAAATAGCTACTGCCTTTTACTAGAATAAATATTAATAATGTAAATAATATCAGCACCAAAAATGCAGCTATAGCCGCTGATAGACTAGTTATGACTGATTGCTTTTGATGTGGATTTAGTTTTAATTCACGCACTTTGATAATTCTTCCGTAACCATTGACGCAAGAACTCGGCAATTGTATTGATAAAAAAGGTAAATAAGAACAATATTAGAGCGGTGTAAAACAGTACTTGATAGTGGCTACTACCCACCTCTGATTCAGGCAATTCGATAGCCAAATTGGCGGTCATGGTTCTGATCCCGGTCAACAAATCCCAGTCTGCTACCGGTGTATTTCCCGTCACCATTAAAACGATCATTGTCTCTCCAATAGCTCGCCCTAACCCTAAAGTAACTGCGGATAAAATACCAGGATAAGCGAGTGTCAAAACCACTTTCCTTAGCGTTTGCAACTGTGTTGCTCCTAGGGCATAGGAGGCTTTTTTTAATGAAGAAGGAACATCGTAAATAGCATCTTCAGCAATCGAATAAATAGACGGAGTAATTGCAATACCCAGCGCTATTGCAACGACTAAGGTGCTTTTGTCAAAACTGTGGAGTCCTAAAAATTCAACAATACTTAAGTCAGAATCAGCACTTTCAATACTCAACCAGCTACCTAGTTTTATGGTTAGGAATGCGTTAACAATCAAGACAATGGCCACAGCGGGTAACTCCCATCCTTGCTTGATTTGCTGCGGTAGAGCATTGGCTATCCGACCATGCGCCATGGCAAACAAAAGTAGCGAGAAGGGAATGGAAAGTACAAATAAAATAAAAGATATTAAAAAATGTTCCGCCAACGGTGCCAACCAAATGGCAGCAATAAATCCTATGATTACCGAGGGAACTGCCTCAAGCATCTCTATGGTCGGTTTCATCCAGTTGCGCAGTTTTTCTGGAGCAATAAAGCCAGTGTAAATTGCTGTCAGAATGGCCAAAGGAACAGCAATAAACAGCGCCAAGAACGAGGCTTTTAAACTACCAATGATCAACGGAACTACACTAAACTTGGCTTCTTGGTAATCAGATGCAAAGGTAGTTTGCCAAACATACTCGGGTTTATCGTACCCCTCATACTGCACTTTCTCCCATAAAGATTTTAGAGTGCTTACCGAAGAAATCCCACTTGTCTCAATACCGTAGATTTTTTCGTTAGTTGCTAGGTACAAATTATTGTTTTGCCAAGTCGACTCAATTATTGGCTGATTTTCAAGTGCTTCCAATCCAAAACTAGAGAGTAATTCTCCTGTAACGTAATTGACTAAGGTAAGAGTATCTGATTTTGAAGATACTAAAATCGCCACATTTTCGTCACGATGAAAATGCATATACCCGGTAGGTGAAATGTCATCTATGCTGAAAATAGGAACAAATTTTAGATTACCTTTTGAGTTTACCAAGCTCCATTTCTGTAGTTGATTGTTCTCGAAATGAATGAATATTGACCGATGGCTAGGAACTGCATTGAAGCCGAGCACCTTTGATTGAATTGGCAGAATATTGCTTTCATTGCCCATTATTTTTTTGCTAATCAAGCTCGTTTCTGTGGCAAATAAATATTGATTAATTGACGGTAACAAAACGGGTGCAACTTCCAGTTCCGCTGGCTCCCCAAGATCATTTTGTGTGACGATATCAGTGTATATTTCGCTGGTATTTTGACGATTTACCCAGAACACTTTCCAAATAGAATCGGTATGCTGATTCTCTAGTCTAACGTAAACCATGATGGCGGTTTCGGAAATGGCAAAGTCCCAATCGAGAATATTGGATTGGCTGCTGACGCCTGTTATGGCAAAGGACAATTCTAGAGAACTTACAATTTGTTTTTGTAATTGCGTGTTTTTTTCCAGCCGTAATAGTCCAGATTTATTTATTCTTGCGACATACACATCTCCTTTAAAGGAGTGAGTTTGAATGGAATCAGAACATAGGCCTGGAATGGTTTTGACTTTTTCAAGATTATCTGATGAATCCAGAGCTGTGTGGAATTCTAATCGACATGCTTGGTTCAATGTCAGCAAAGCACGACCTTGAGCAATGTCGTTGAGTTGAATGACTTGAGTATTGGAAGGTAAAGAAAAGGTTTTATCGATGCGTATTTGAGGTGATTGCAACATCGGTAACACTTGAGCAGACAAATGCCACACAAGCAAAGCCAGCGTGATCATCACCAGCCAGCCAGCTATCGCAATTATTTTTGCAAATACTTGGTTTTTTAGCTGTCTTTTTTTAGTCGTGCTGCTTAAAGAATAGACCACTGACTTAACCGTAATTAACAAACCGATTTTTAATGTTGGCGCTAGTGTAAAGGAATTAATCTGCCGATCAACCACACAATACGCTATCCTATTGTTATATGAATTCACCCCGTTGAAAGGCAGACATAATGAAACCTTTGATTTTTACGTTAGTGGGACGCGACAAGCCAGGGTTAATCGATTCACTGGCAAAGCAAGTAAGAAAGTTGAACGGTAACTGGTTAGGAAGTAACTTTTCGCATATGGCAGGACATTTCGCCGGTTTTGTTCAAATTGATTTACCTCACGAAAGCCATCAAACCTTAATTGATGCCTTTGCAAATCACCCCGACTTAACCATCCACTTAGTCAGTGCAGAAGCTGCACAAAAAGACAAGATAGAACTGGCAGAAATTGACATCATGGGGAATGATAAAGTCGGTATTGTGAGCGAACTCACGACAGTATTGAATCAATTCAATATCAATATTGTTAAATTTGAAACTAGCTGTGAAAGCGCGCCTAATTGGGGCAGTTTGTTGTTCAAGGCCCATGCGAAAGTTGAAATACCACAAGATTTTGATACCGGCTCCTTGCGAAGTGCATTGGAAGATATTGCCAATGATTTAATTGTAGATATTGAGTTGAACTAGTATTTTCGAGCATAATCGAACCGTCATATAAATCTTGTAGACTGCAAGGTTAACAAGTAAAAACTCTACTTTATCTTAGGTTATAGATGCTAAATTCAGATTTGTATTACCCCAAAGAACTCAGTTGGCTAGCGTTTAACGAACGCGTTTTACAGGAAGCCGCAGATAAGAAAAACCCCATAGTTGAACGGATCCGTTTTCTCGGTATTTTTTCGAGTAACATGGACGAGTTTTATCGAGTTCGCGTGGCTGAGGTCAAACGTCAGATTTATATTCATGAAAATGAAGGTAATGAGGTTGCCGCTCAACAAACTAAGTTGTTGATGGAAAAAATCCAGCAAAAAGTCAAAAACATGACCGATGCGGTCGACAGCATTTATGAAGAAATAGTCACTAAGTTAAGCCGTTACAATATTATCTTAACTGACAAAGATAACTTAACCGAGTTTCAGAAAGAATGGCTGATAAGTTATTTCAAAAACAAAATATTACGTCATATTGCACCGATTCTGCTGCACAAAAAAGTCGATTTGGTGAGCCGATTAAATGACTTTGGTACCTATCTTTATGTCGCTATTAAAAAGAAAGATAAACGCACCAAGTATGCAACCATCGAACTTCCATCCGAGGAAATGTCACGTTTTATCGTTATTCCCCCCGAGAAGTCACGAAAGAAAAAACACATCATTCTACTCGATGACATCATTCAACTTTGCTTAGAAATTATATTCAAAGGCTTCGTGGATTTCGACGAGTTAGAGGCATATTCATTCAAAATGACGCGCGACTCGGAATACTCAATAAATAACGAAATTGACGAAAGTTTTGTAGAAAAAATGTCAGAAAGCATGAAGCAACGACTCATCGCTGAACCCGTACGAGTCGGTTATGACGGTGACATGCCACAAGAAATGCTCGACAATTTAAAGAAACGACTAAAAATTTCTTCTTATGACAGTCTTATCGCGGGAGGGCGTTATCGAAACTTCAAAGACTTCATTGGTTTTCCAAACGTCGGCCGCGAATACTTAGAAAACCCGCCACTACCGGCAATTAATTCGAAGGTATTCACTCAATTTGATACCGTTTTTGAAGCTATTACCCACAAGGATATTCTGCTTTACTACCCCTATCATCGATTCCTGCATTTTACTGAATTTGTTCGGCAAGCAGCCTTTGATCCAAGCGTGAAACACATCCGCTTAAACATTTATCGCGTCGCAAATAAATCACGTATTATCAGTTCATTGATAGACGCAGTCGACAATGGCAAAACCGTAACGGTTGTCGTCGAGCTGAGAGCGCGATTTGACGAAGAAGCCAATATTGAATGGTCAAAAACCATGACGGATGCAGGTATTCGGGTGGTTTTGGGTTCACCATCGTTTAAAATTCACAGTAAGCTTTGTGTGGTTAGCCGAGAGGAAAGCGGAGAGCTTATTCATTACGCACATTTAGGAACGGGAAATTTCAACGAAAAAACCGCCAAAATATACACTGATTTTAGTTTATTCACTCGTAACCAAGACATTGCCCAAGAGGCTATTTACGTGTTTGAGTTGATTCAATTACCCTATCGTCGAACTAAGTTTCAGCATTTACAGGTTTCACCAATTAATGCGCGCACAAAAATTCAAATATTGGTGCGTCAGGAAATACAAAATGCCATTGAAGGGCAAGATTCCGGCATAATTCTCAAGGTCAACAATCTAGTAGACCAAGAATTGATCGATGATCTGTACCGTGCCAGCCAGGCCGGAGTGAAAGTCAGTGCCATTGTGCGAGGCATGTGTGCGTTAAATGCAGGTGTAAAAGGGCTTAGTGAAAACATCTCGATTATTAGTATTGTTGACCGCTTTCTTGAGCACCCGCGCGTTATGGTGTTTAGGAATGCAGGGAAACCTAAAGTCATTATTTCATCTGCCGATTGGATGGCCAGAAACATGGACAATAGAATTGAAGTAGGTTGTCCCATCTACGATGAAGATCTTAAGCAACGCATCATTGATATATTGGAAATTCAACTGCAGGACACAATGAAAGCACGAGTGATAGACCCGGAACAAACAAATAAATACGTGCGCCGAGGAAACCGCAAGAAGCGTCGATCTCAAGTAGAGATATACGATTATTTAAAAGAGCTTGAATAATGACCATTTTTCTAACATTGTAGGTTAAACGCCAGTAGTTAGGAAAAGCATGCCTGAGATAAGTGAAGCATTTGAAAACGCAGAAACACGTGAAGCGACTAAAGTCGCCGCATTGGATATAGGCTCGAATAGCTTTCACCTAGTCGTCGGACGCATTGTCGCTGGCTCAGTGCAAATTCTGCATAGAGTCAAGCAAAAGGTGCGATTAGCCGACGGTCTTGATAAAAACAATATCTTGTCTCCAGAAGCAATGCAGCGAGGATTAGATACGCTGGAAATGGTAGCGGAAAGCCTCAAAGGATTCGAACCTGACTCAGTGCGCATCGTTGCAACTTACACACTTCGCAAAGCCAAAAACGCCAAAGAATTTATTCGCGCAGCGCGCAAAATTCTACCTTACCCTGTAGAGATAATTTCCGGTATTGAGGAAGCACGGCTCATATACTCTGGCGTGGCTCATACTGTTCAGGATACGGGGCAAAGATTAGTTGCCGATATAGGGGGTGGCTCCACAGAATTTATTATCGGTGAGGGATTTGAAGCAAAAATTCTACGTAGCTTACAGATGGGTTGTGTAAGCTATACAAAACGCTTTTTTAAAGATGGACATCTGACCCAGGCCGCCTTTAAACGAGCGACGACTGCGGCTCAGCAAGAATTAGAATTAATTGATAGCAAATATCTTAAATTCGGTTGGCAACATTGTATTGGCACATCAGGCACGATCAAAGCCATTGTGCTACTCGCACAATCATTGCGTGAATCGAACCCAGAGGGATTTGTCACCTTAGACGATTTAGTCGAACTGAGAAAGCAATGTTGTGACGCCAAACATATCGACAACCTAACCTTGGAAGGTATTTCTGAACAACGGATTCCTGTTTTAGCGGCTGGAATTTCCATTTTAATTGCGATATTTCAAAACCTAAAAGTGCTGGTAATGGAATATTCCGCTGCCGCCCTTAGAGAGGGTGTCATCTATGAAATGGAGAAACAACTCGCTCACCAAGATATTCGCGAACGCACGGCGCTAAGTCTAGCGACACGATATGATGTTGATACTGAGCAAGCAAAGCGTGTTCATGATACCAGTATGATGATCTACGACAAATGTCGAAAAGACTGGAAAATTGGCGGATTGGACAATCGAAATATGCTCGCTTGGGCGGCATTGCTGCATGAGGTCGGTCTGCAAATAAATACACGGGGTGTACAGCGCCATTCAGAGTACATTCTACAAAACGTTGATTTACATGGTTTCAACCAAGAACAGCAACAACTTCTATCTTTGCTCGCTCGTTTTCATCGCAAGAAAATCCGTGTTGAAGAATTTCCTGAATTTTGGCAGTTTGAGCCACATACAGTTTATAAATTGCTTCTGATATTACGCTTGGGAGTACTGCTGAATATTAAGCGACAGGATGACATCTTACCCGATATCGAAATTCAGGTATCCGATACTCAAATTAGTTTGAAATTCGCAGATGACTGGTTAACACAGAAACCGATTATTACTGCTGATTTAGAGAGAGAAGCTGAGTATTTAATGACACTAGACTTCAGTCTCTCTTTTCAGTGATGGTTAATCGAGGTGCTGGGTTAGATTTGCCCGATTAAGTTCAGTAGATTATTGACGCTTGGTAAATACTTCTGATTGAATCATCAATTGTGGAAGTAAAGACAGCATCGGATAAATGATCAAATAGCCCTTCTGACAGGGCGCTAAAGAAACTTGCTATCTGCCCTTTGTCTGTTACAAATTTCTTCAGCGTATCTAGTGAGGGTTGTGATGCCATATGCAGCACACCTTATCCACATTTATCGTCAGTTTTACACGTTTCTCAGTCGTTACCACGACTTTCTAACATAGCAACAGCGGGTAATGTCTTTCCTTCAAGAAATTCTAGGAATGCGCCACCACCGGTAGAAATATAAGATACTTTATCAGCAATATTATATTTATCTACCGCCGCCAAGGTATCTCCGCCACCAGCGATGGAGAATGCGTCACTTTCTGCAATTGCCAATGCCAGAGCTTTGGTTCCTTCACCAAATTGATCAAACTCGAACACTCCAACTGGGCCATTCCATACAATGGTACCGGCTTGTTTAATTAACTGAGCTAACTGCTGGGCTGTCTGGGGTCCAATATCAAAGATCATATCGTCTTCAGCTACGTCATCGACACCTTTGAGCGTTGCTTCGGCAGTCTCAGAAAAAGCCTTTCCTACCACGACATCTGAAGGGACTGGAATATCGCCACCATTGTCTTGAGCCGCCTTCAGCAGTCTAGAGGCTTCGGGTACAAGATCGGCTTCAAACAATGATTTTCCAACGTTATTGCCTGTCGCTGCGATAAACGTATTGGCAATACCACCGCCTACGATGAGTTGATCGACTTTGGTTGATAAGGAATCAAGCACGGTAAGTTTTGTTGAAACCTTAGAGCCGCCTACGATTGCCAGCATGGGGCGTGCAGGGTTATGCAATGCTTTCCCCAAGGCAGCTAACTCATTTGAGAGCAAGGGACCAGCGCAAGCAATTGGCGCAAACTTAGCGACACCATGGGTAGAAGCTTGTGCTCGGTGAGCCGTACCAAACGCATCCATGACAAACACATCGCAAAGTGATGCATAACGTTTAGCGAGGGATTCTTCATCCTTTTTCTCACCAGGATTGAATCTAACGTTTTCTAACACGACTAGCTCACCCTCAGACGGTGTAGCAACCTCGCCGGATAGATAATCGCTTAACAATCTAACAGGACCGTTCAAGGCTTTTTGTAGATAATCGACAACGGGTTGCATGGAATACTGAGCTTCAAATTGACCTTCAGTCGGTCTACCAAGATGCGACATAACCATCACTTTGGCACCCGATTCCAAGGCCATTTTGATAGTTGGCAAAGCGGCTCTTAATCTCGCATCGGACGTTACTTGACCGTCTTTGATTGGTACATTCAGGTCTTCACGTATCAGTACTGTTTTACCCGATAAAGGTATGTCAGCCATACTAATAATTGTCATCACACTTTCCTCTATCTTAAATTAATAAATCTTTTTGTTTATAAGCTTGATCTTAATGATATCTTTGAACTATGCATCTATTTTTACTGGATTTAGACCGGCTGCAGGAAACATAGCCATTGCAGTATCCAACATTCTATTCGCAAATCCCCATTCGTTGTCGCACCAAACCAGCGTTTTTACTAACTGTTTGTGGCTCACGCGCGTTTGGGTTCCATCAACGATGCAAGAATGAGGATCATGATTAAAGTCAACTGAAACCAATGGCTCTTCGGTATAGCCTAAAATACCGGCAAGTCTACCCTGCCTCGCTTTCATAAATGCATGATTAACGTCTTCAACGGACACCTTTGAATCCAAGGTAACGCTCAAATCCATAGCGGTAACATTGATGGTTGGCACCCGTACAGCAATCGCTTCGAACTTACCTGCAAACTTAGGCAAAATTCGTTCAATCCCAACTGCCAATCTGGTATCCACCGGAATGATCGATTGACTGGCTGCACGTGTGCGTCTCAAATCAGGATGATATGCATCTATCACTTGTTGGTCATGCATAGAAGCATGAATAGTTGTAATTGTGCCGCTAAGCACCTCAAATGCAGCATCTAACACTTGAATGATGGGTACGATACAATTTGTTGTACATGAACCATTGGAAACGATGCGATCAGTTGTTTTCAGTTGATCATCGTTAATGCCATAAATGACTGTCGCGTCCATGTCCGGCGAACAAGGTTGAGAAAAGAGCACTTTTTTTGCACCCTGAGCAATATGTTCCTCGCCAGATTGTCTATCCCCATTGACCCCAGAGCATTCTAAGACCAAATCAATACCTAAATTTTGCCAAGGTAATTGATCGATATCCTGACTTTGTAACAAGACTATAGGGTCACCAGCGACATTCAATATTCTGTCTTGTAATTCAACGGCAAAAGAAAATCGACCATGGGAAGTATCATACTTAAGTAAATGAGCAATGCCTTCCGGAGAAGCTATCTCATTGATAGCCACCACTTGAATATGTTGATTGCGTCCGGTTTCGTAGATTGCCCTAAGAAGGTTACGACCTATTCGCCCGAACCCATTGATAGCCACACGAAGCATATTTTTTGATTTCTACTGTTGCAAAAAAAGCGCCCAAAAGGCGCCTTCTATCTTAGTTAGCTAATAATTCGTTAGCAGCCTCTAGCACTGCATCTGTGGTGATGTTGAAGTGCTTGAATAAATCACCCGCAGGTGCAGATTCGCCGAACGTATCCATACCAATGATTCTTCCAGATAACCCCACGTACTTATACCAGTAATCACGAATCATAGCTTCAACGGCAACACGTTTTGTAACGCTAGCAGGCAATACTGACTCTTTGTAGGCTTCGTCTTGTTGTTCGAATACATCTGTTGATGGAATAGAAACAACACGCACAAGTTTGCCTTGTCCAGTGAGTGTTTCATAAGCTTCGACTGCAAGCTGTACTTCTGATCCTGTAGCAATCAGGATAAGTTCAGGTGTGCCTGAACAATCTTTCAGTACATAACCACCTTTAGCCACGTTAGCTAATTGCTGCGAATCTCTTTCTTGTTGCGGTAAACCTTGACGTGTGAATATTAAAGACACAGGGCCATCAGTACGCTCAATGGCACATTTCCAAGCAATCGCGGATTCGACTTGATCGCATGGGCGCCAGTTATCCAAATTAGGTGTAACACGCAATGCGGCAAGTTGTTCTACTGGTTGATGTGTAGGTCCATCTTCACCTAATCCTATAGAATCGTGGGTATAAACGAATATGCTAGGTTGCTTCATAATGGCCGCCATACGGACCGCATTGCGTGCGTATTCCATAAACATAAGGAAAGTAGCGCCGTATGCTTTGAAACCACCATGCAATGTGATGCCGTTCATAATCGCAGACATACCAAATTCGCGAACACCATAATACAAATAATTTCCACTGGCATCATCCGCCGAAACACCTTTACTTCCCGACCAAATTGTCAAGTTAGAACCTGCTAGATCAGCCGAACCGCCCATGAATTCGGGCAGCAATGGTCCAAATGCATTGAGCGCATTCTGTGACGCCTTGCGAGTTGCCACGTTTGCTGGGTTAGCCTGTAATGATTCAATGTAAGCTTGTGATTCGCTTGCCCAGTTTGAGGGTAATTGACCTTTTAGTCGGCGTTCCAATTCAGAGGCCAACTCAGGATATGCCGCTTGATAAGCATCAAATTTTGACTGCCAATTTTGCTCTTTTTGCTGTCCTGCCTCTTTAGCATCCCATCCCGCATATATGTCATCAGGGATAACAAACTTATCATGTGACCAATTTAGTGCTTCACGGGCCAGGATAATTTCATCTTCGCCTAATGGTGCACCATGACAATCTTCTTTACCTTGTTTGTTAGGCGAACCAAAACCAATAATGGTTTTACAGCAGATTAAAGTAGGTTTCGATGATTCAGAACGAGCTTGTTCTATTGCAGCTTTAATTTGCTCAGGGTCATGTCCATCAACATCAGAGATAACTTGCCAGCCATAAGCTTTAAATCGAGCCGGAGTATCATCGGTAAACCAACCTTCAACCTCGCCATCAATTGAGATGCCATTGTCATCCCAAAATGCCACCAATTTACCCAAGCCAAGGGTACCTGCAAGTGAGCAGCTTTCATGGGAAATCCCTTCCATCAAACAACCATCTCCTAAAAATGCATAGGTGAAGTGGTCAATAATGTCATGGCCATCGCGATTGAATTGCGCTGCCAACGCTTTTTCAGCGATTGCCATTCCAACTGCGTTACTAATGCCTTGCCCTAAAGGTCCAGTGGTAGTTTCTATGCCCGGAGCATAACCGTATTCTGGGTGGCCAGGTGTTTTGGAATGAAGTTGACGGAAGTTTTTCAATTCGTCAATAGGTAACTCATAGCCAGTCAGGTGCAACAACGAATAAATCAACATCGAGCCATGACCATTAGACAACACAAAGCGATCGCGGTTTGCCCATTCGGGATTAGTTGGACTGTGTTGCATATAGTCAGACCACAAGACCTGGGCAATATCTGCCATCCCCATTGGGGCTCCCGGGTGTCCTGACTTGGCTTGCTGAACAGCATCCATACTTAGTGCGCGAATAGCATTGGCGAGTTCTCGACGTGATGGCATAAGGTCTCCTGATAGAATTTTGGCTATGTAGTAATTCGGCGAATAGCAATAAGCCGGGTATTTTCTACCAGCAAGGTCTGAACTTCAATGCTTATTCATTATGGATTATGTTTTTATTACTTATGATCATTCTTATTGCAGTTCTACGTATAAGAACTGCTTCATTCAAAATGCAAAACTTCAGATAGGAAATACCGCTTAGTTTTGCTATCCGTCGTAAGAATAGGTGGAAAGCAAAATGAACATATAGACATTTGGACGTCTAGACGGAAAGACTGGTATTTTTTTCTGATAGCGATAGAATGCTCTGCAATTTACAGAATAAAGCTGTATCAAACTAAGCCTTATCGAACTAAACATAGGAAATTTCATGAGCAGGACTCTTTTTACTTCCGAATCAGTGTCTGAAGGACACCCAGATAAAATAGCGGATCAAATTTCTGATGCCGTGTTGGATGCGATTATTTCTCAGGATCCAACGGCAAGAGTTGCCTGTGAGACATTTGTAAAGACTGGTATGGTGCTTGTCGGTGGCGAAGTCACTACATCTGCTTGGGTAGATATTGAGGAACTAACTCGCAATACCGTACGTGAAATCGGTTATACCCATTCAGATATGGGTTTTGATGCAGATTCATGTGCAGTATTAAATGCAATCGGCAAGCAATCTCCTGATATCAATCAAGGGGTTGATAGAAGCCGACCAGAAGACCAAGGTGCGGGTGACCAGGGATTGATGTTCGGTTACGCGAGTGATGAAACTGATGTACTGATGCCTGCACCAGTCACCTATGCGCATCGCCTTGTTAAAAGACAAGCTGAAGTTCGCAAAAATGGAACCTTAAGTTGGTTGCGCCCTGACGCCAAGAGTCAAGTCACTTTTGTCTACGAAAATGATCAACCCGTAGGAATTGATGCTGTCGTCCTCTCGACTCAGCATGCTGATACCATTAGTACTAGCGATCTTCGTGAAGCTGTCATGGAAGAAATCATCAAGCCAATTTTACCTGCTAAATGGCTTACAAAAGATACTGATTATTTTATTAACCCAACGGGACGGTTTGTCATCGGTGGCCCTATGGGTGACTGTGGTTTAACAGGCAGAAAAATAATCGTAGATACCTATGGCGGCATGGCTCGTCATGGCGGCGGTGCTTTTTCTGGGAAAGATCCGTCAAAAGTAGATCGTTCTGCAGCCTATGCTGGTCGATATGTGGCAAAAAATATTGTTGCTTCTGGTTTAGCTAAACGTTGTGAAATCCAAGTGTCATATGCCATTGGCGTTGCAGAACCGACTTCAATAAATATCGAGACTTTTGGCACTGGGGTAGTTTCTGATTCGCAGTTGACCAAGTTAGTAAGAGAACATTTCGACTTGCGACCGTTTGGTCTTATCAAAATGCTAGAACTAGAAAAACCAATATACAAAGCAACGGCAGCATATGGTCATTTTGGTCGCGATGAATTTCCGTGGGAAGCAACAGACAAGGCAGATTTGCTCAAGCAATCGATTTAACTTTGTGTAAAAATTTCACTTTTAGCGCCGAATTTACCCTCCATGGACGGAAGTATTTATCTTTATACTTACTATTTAGTAAGCGGGCAATTCAGCAGTTAGTTGAATTGTTCGTCTTCACAAAACTCCTTAGGCTGGGCATAGATGTCCACTTTCCCAGCAACTCTCACCATGACACAATCGCCCGGATCAGCTGGATAGTAATCGACTACCACAGTAACTCTATCGCCGTCTATTGCATCTAACTGGTACTCAAACCCATCGTTTGGACCTTCCATAAATGAGGTAATCATGCCTCCTAGCACAGCACTGACAATGGCACCGGCAAAGATATCACTGCGGTTACCATGAGAGTTCTCAAGCGCTCCCCACAGTCCCCAGGTCAAGGCGGCTTCCTCTGCTTGTGACTCAAATTCAACTTCATGCACATTGTACACATAAGCGTAAAATTCAGTCACAAACTGGCTACGATCTGAATTGCTCAATTCGTGAGTATTCGTGCAAGAAGTTAGACCTAATGCCAGCAAGATCAGAGACGAGAGAATTTTCAATTGGTACAATGACGTTTTCAATTTTGTTACCTTCATCATTTGTTCATGTTGATTTTATTCGAGTCAATCTGAATTTAACCTTAACAAAACAAACTTTGTGGTAGCATTCTTGCTAACGTATTATTTAATAAGCACGTGACACCCTACGTAAACTAATCAGTAATACCAAGAGGTCAAAATGTATAGAGCCCGCACACTAGTTATCGCACTAGTCTCATTATTTTTTATCGGATCCTGTGCCACTTCTCCTACTGGTAGAAGTCAACTCAAACTGTATTCAAAAAGCCAATTGGCTAACATGGGTGCACAAGCATTTGATGGTATGAAGACTAAACAAAATGTATCTCAAAAAGCGGTACAAAATGAATTTGTCTCTTGCGTCGCTTCCTTTATTACTAAGCAAGTACCCAATTCTGTGTTTGATGGACAATGGGAATTAGTTGTTTTTGATGAACCACAAATCAATGCGTTTGCATTACCAGGTGGTAAAATCGGGGTTTACACTGGAATACTTGAGGTCACAGAAAACCAGCATCAACTTGCTGCCATTATAGGTCATGAAGTTGGACATGTTATTGCTGAACACGGAAACGAGCGTATGTCTAATTCGGCTTTGATAGGCATTGGCATGGAGGCTACCAATGTTCTGCTTCAATCTAACCAGATCGCCAATAGCAATATGATCATGGCTGCTATCGGAATGGGCGTTCAAGTTGGCGTGCAGCTTCCTTTTAGTCGCACACATGAAACAGAAGCGGATTTAATAGGATTAGAATTGATGGCTAGAGCAGGATTTACACCAAGTGAATCTGTAAATCTTTGGCAGAATATGGACAAAGCAAGCGGTGGAAAACGACAAGCAGAATTTTTATCCACTCACCCTTTGCCAACCAGCAGAATTGAAGTATTACAGCAAAATATGGCGTCAGCAAACTATTTAGCTCAACAAGCGACAGACAAGCCTAATTGTAAAAAGTAAGAATTCAAAAGCAAAAAAATGCCGCTTTATAGCGGCATTTTTTATGATAACAATTCAGACTTATTTGCTGTCTGACTTGTGAACATGAACATCCATTTGTGGGAATGGAATGCCAATACCTTCTTTATCAAAGCGTACTTTAACCGCTTCAGTAAAGTCGAATTTAACTCCCCAGAAGTCTGCACTTTTCACCCAAGGGCGAACAACAAAGTTTACGCTGCTATCTGCTAATTCTGATACCGCTACTGTTGGTGCAGGATCAGCCAAGATACGCTCATCAGCTTTAACCATTTCATTCAAGATCTCTTTCGCTTTCTTCAGATCAGATCCATAGTCAATGCCTACAACCATATCTACGCGACGAGTTTCTTTAGCAGAATAATTCGTGATGTTACCACTATAAATTGCGCCGTTAGGCACGATAACTTCTTTGTTATCAGGCGTATTCATAACAGTGGTGAAAATAGTAATGTCTTTTACCACACCAGAAGTTCCACCCGCTTCAACAAAGTCGCCTCGAGTAAATGGTCTGAATACAAGCAGCATGACACCAGATGCAAAGTTCTGCAGTGAGCCTTGCAAAGATAAACCAATTGCCAAGCCTGCGGCACCTAAAATAGCAACCAACGAGGTGGTATCTACACCTAACTGATCCAATGAAGCCACGATAACAAACAGCATTAAGACTGCTCTGATAATCGCCTTCAAAAAGTCGACCAGCATGTCATCATATTTTGAACGAGCTAGCACTTTTCCAAACAAGTTGACTAAAATGCCAACAACAATCTTACCGATGACATAAATAAGAATGGCGAAAATGATATTGATACCCCAAGGGATCACATAAGTTTCAACCAACTCATTGATATTCAAATCTTCTAACATTTATTCTCTCCCGAATCTTTTAGAATTATTTTGCATGGAATTCATCATCCCTTCAGCTCAGGGCTTGATTCCAACAGCGAAATAATAAATGAAACTGTGCGTTATGCACCTTTTTTCTTTTCTTTATACTCGGTAATCAACCGATTTTAGTTTTGCTTAGCATTACCATGGGTAAGAAAACCTCTCTGCCTAAGAGTTTCAAATTAAATTTCGAAAAATTATTTCACCTTAATGTCATCAAATTGTAAGACATTAGCTATACTTTTCTCATCGAGACTGAATAAGCATTAAGTTTAAGTGATTGTATTTATTAAATTTATGCTTAATTCTTGCAAACAATTCAGTTTTTTTTCACCATTTTGATTTAATGGTGTTAATATATTTGTCCCGTTTTAAACGGGTTGGCGTGATATTTTTAAAGGAATTGAAAATGCTAGTACTATCACTACTCTTTGTAGCTCTTATAGTTCTATTGATTTTTTGCCTGACCAAAGATAAAGGCGAAAATACAATACACGCGCGCAAAGATAATGAGTTTTCTAACACATCAGTGTCTGTATATCGTTCAAACAAAAAACAAACTTCGATAGATTCAGATGAGACCGCTGAGATAAATTGAACATCCAGGTAACAACAATAATATTCAAATTAGTGTCGGGCAACTGAATTGGTAGCCCGACAGTTTGATTAAATCCCTCCCAAAATGCGCATTCCAAGAATATATCATCCAGATCTGATTTCTGTTGACCAACAAATTTCCCTGACTAGTGAAGCAAGTAATCATTTGATTAACGTGTTGAGGGTGCAAGCAGGGCAAGCACTTGTATTGTTTAATGGCGATAACAACGAATACCCTGCAGAGTTGGTGGTTGCCAACAAGCGTAAATGCGAAGTCATTATCGATGCGAAATTGTCCCTAACCGTTGAATCTCCATTAAAAATTCACTTAGGCCAAGGGGTTTCTCGTGGTGATCGCATGGACTTGGTAATCCAAAAAGCGGTTGAATTGGGTGTAGACGAAATCACGCCAGTAGTGACTGAGCGTTGTGGCGTTAAGCTAAACGCTGAAAGGTGGCAGAAAAAAGTTCTTCAATGGCAAAAACTCATCGCTTCATCATGCGAACAGTGTGGTCGAAATCAACTACCTAAAATCCACCCTGCTATTCCCCTTGCGGATTGGATAAGCCAATCAACTAAGAAGTTGCGCATCACCCTGCATCCTAGAGCGATTCGCGGGGTAAAAGGACTTTCTTTACCCAATGCCGGTGTTAGGCTTCTTATCGGGCCTGAAGGTGGATTCTCTGATTCAGAAATCTACGCTACAGAGCAAGCCGGTTTTCAGACTTTTCATATGGGTCCTCGTATTCTTCGAACGGAAACGGCTGCAATAGCTGCCATCGCCTCTCTGCAGTCTATCCACGGTGATCTTTAGGTAAAATTATTGCCGTTTCGCTAATACATTTCTTGTGCTAATTTGATTAGTTGGGTCATTGCTTTTTTGATTAACGAATTCGCCGAAACAAAATGATTATGAACATGAGACAGGTGGTAGAAGACAATGATGGTCTTCATTATCGCCACCTAAAACGACACTCTGCTATCGAGTTTGGGCGCGCTAATGCGTTAGATTTGCTTGTCAAGGGCAAGCCGCTGTATGACATTCTTAGCCAGTTAATATACAGTTTAGAATCATCAACTGAAGGACTAAAATGCAGTGTGATGCTGCTTGATGAAAACAGTAATACATTAAGCCCTTTCATCGCCCCCAGCTTGGATTTCGAATTTTTAAAATTACTAGATAAGTTACCTGTTAGTGAAAAAGTAGGTTGTTGTGGAGCAGCCGCAAGTTTGCGCCGACCGGTTTTTATTGAAGACATAACTCGTCACGAAAACTGGAAATATATTCCAGAAAGATCGGCATTGGGGGAGCTCAGCGCATGCTGGTCACAACCAATTATCTCGTTAGAAGGTCATGTTTTTGGTACTTTTGCCATGTATTTTGCAGAGCCTAAATCTCCAGTCCAAGACGACATAGAATCGTTAGAGTATGAGGCCAAAATTATCGCTTTGATTCTTGAACGAACGAGAAATATCGATCAATTGCAAGACGCTAATTTGATGCTTGAAAAGAGGGTGACCGAAAGAACCAAAGAATTAACCGAAACCAATGTGCTTTTGAGTAAAGCGCTTATGCAAAAAAACGACATTAGTAAGCAATTACTTGAGAAGGAAAGTTTAGCTTCTTTGGGCACTATGGTTTCGAGCCTGACTCATGAAATTAGTACACCAAATGGCGTTGCCTTAACAGCGGCAACTCACATTCCTACGTTACTCGAAAAAACAAAACAAAAGCTCAATGAACACAATTTAACTGATACTCGCTTACAAGAAATGTTTGAAAACTTGAACGAAATTTCCGACATTATCGAACGCAATCTGAATAATTCTGCACAACTAATCGAGTCGTTTAAACGAATTGCAATAGATCAACACAGCCAACTTACTCGACTTATTGATATGTATGAATACGTTGATAATATTTTGGTTAGTCTACGACCTCACTTGAAAAAAACACGCCATAAATTCTGCATCGATATTCCACAAGAGCTTGCTTTTGTCAGTAATGCAGGTGCAATTAGCCAAATTCTGACCAATCTTATTTTAAATTCTGTTCAACATGGCTTTGACAATGGCGACGAGGGAAAAATGACCATTAGAGTCAGACTGATTGATGAACAATTTGGCGAACCCATTTTGCAGCTTGTATTCGCAGATAATGGAAAAGGAATGGATGAAAACACCATGACACGCATGTACGAACCTTTTTTTACCACTGCCAGAGGTTCAGGCGGAAATGGTTTAGGTATGCACATATGTCAAAATCTAGTACTGAATCAATTATCTGGTCATATTGCGTGTAAGTCTGAAATCGGTTTGGGCACCAGCTTTACCGTGACTTTTCCGGTAACACTACCGTGAGACAAAATCTTTTTTTGCGAATTGCGTTAAATAATTCCCAACTCTATTGCTTTTAATACGGCTCTTGTACGATCTCTCACACCTAATTTTGCCAAAACATTGGAGACTTGATTTTTAACCGTCCCTTCTGACTTAAACATGGCCAGCGAAATTTCTTTATTACTGCACCCCGCCGCCATCAATCTCAGTATTTCGATTTCCTTTTCGCTCATGTCTTCGGGTTGCCGAAAACTGTCAAATTGAGTCTTCTTGCCTTCCAACCCCTTCAATACCCGCTCAGTAATGCCGGGTTGTATGAGTGTATCGCCATTGTGAACCTTAACAATGGCATCAACTAGGGTTTCCAAAGAAACATCTTTGAGCAGATAGCCTTTCGCGCCGGCTCTCAAAGCTTGAATGACAAGTTCATGATCATCAAACGTGGTTAACATGATTATGGGTATAGAGGAAGAGTCGCTAGATTTCATCAATTCACCGACTGTTTCAATTCCATTCATCACAGGCATTCGAATATCCATCAGCACGGTATCCGGCTCGATTCTTCTGATCTCTGAAATAGCCTGTTTTCCGTCGGCGGCTTCTCCTACAACTTCTATTTGGTCTGACAGGGAAAGTAAACTTCTAATTCCGCCTCTTACCAGCGTTTGATCGTCAACAATGAATACTTTTATCTTCATACGAATGCCGGTATTTCAATTGAAGTCCTGAATCCTAACTGGGTTTGTTCCACTTTCAACTGCCCTCCCAATTCGTAGATACGCTCTTGCATGCCAGTAATGCCATTGCCGCTTCTTACTTCGATAGCAGTAGCACGTTTAGATTTGCCATTGTCTATCATTTCCAAACAAATATTATGCTCGTTTTCAGTAATTTTAATGTAGAAATCTGAGGCATCACTGTGCTTTAGCGAATTCGTTAGCCCCTCTTGAATGCACCTCAATAGCGTTTCGGCGACCGTTACATCACTGATATTCAATTCGTCGCTATATTCAATTTGTACGTCTAATTTTGGTACGTTCTCTACTAAGGCGGCTATCGCGGTTTCGAGTTGTAGATTCGATTTTTCGCGTATCTCAGAAACGGCTTCTCGGACGTCACTTAGTAACAACTTTGCCAAATTATGACATTCTTGTATTTTCTGTTTTGCCTCTCCATCACTGATACGCGAGGCAACCTGTAAGTTGATTGTTAGTGCCGTAAGATGGTGCCCTAACAAATCATGAATATTTCTTGCAATCCTTACGCGTTCTGCCTGTTTAGTTGCTTCCCCCAATAACGCTTGTGTCGCCATTAATTCCCGATTTAGTTCATTGGCCTGCTGCTTTGCACGTTCTTCTTTGAGTCGCCCATTTACCATGACTAATGCAAATAGATTGAAAGAACAATACAAGACGGCAGAGAGAAGGATAAATTCTTGATCCCAATATAGCCCGTAGATGAGCCAAATGGGCATTGACCAGATTGGTAACAAAAGAAAGGCCGTTCGCATACTCAGCAAATAGGGTATATGTGAACTCCAAATGGTGATCAAAATTGCGATATGAGTATAAGGAGCAATAAATACGATTCCCAAAACAGCGACGTATTCAATTGCAATGAACAACACCCTGTTGGATTCTTTCATTACAAAAGGGGTATCAGATATCGCTAGCATAAAAAACACAATAAATACCAAAAATAAGACTGCACTGGTAACCATTGATAAAATTGAATAATTGCCATTGGCAGCCATCAAATAAACTGTAGAAATAGCAATAACTAGCCATGCGAAAATAGCCGAAAAGGATTCGATATTAAAAAATTGCCTAAAGAACTGAATCAAATTTACACCCATGAACAAGATACTTTTAACCCAATTACTCTGGGGTCTGTTGACCCTAGTATGCAGGAATTTTTGCAGACGACCTATAGGCCAAAAGTCATATTCTCAAGAGTAGATTCTATGGCGTATTGTCTTTATTGAGGTATTGGTCGCGATACTCTTTAGGTGTCTTGTCAAAATGCTTACGAAATATTGCATACATATATTGTAAAGACGGATAACCACACCGTTTGGCAACTTCACGTGTATCCAGCTCTTTGTTCTTAAGCATGTGGCATGCTCGATTCAGTTTTTCGTTATGGATTTCGTTGTGAATACTGTGTCCACACTCTTCAATAAAACGGTTTTCTAAGTTCGAGCGCGACACGCCAACGTAATCTAAAACTTGTTCAACTTTAATACCACGCGTGGCATTTTGTCTGATGAAGTGCATAGCTTGAATAACGTAAGGGTCTTGAAGCGCTTTAAAATCGCTTGATTGCCTCTGTACCACGCCCACAGGAGGGACCTTAACAACCTTAGGTTTTAAATGCGGGTTGTCTAACCTATGGTGCAGCAACTTAGCTGCTTGCACGCCCATTTCAAAGCAACCTTGAGTTACAGAACTCAGGCTAATTCGACTCAAGTTTCTTGCGATATCATCATCATCAATTCCTACTATCGAAATATGCTCAGGGACTAGCTTACCTATGTTGTCGCAAGCTTGAAGTAAGTGCCTTGCCCGTGCATCTGTTACCGAAATTATACCAATAGGATTGGGGAGACTTTGCAACCATTCAGAAAGTCGATTCATGGTGTATTGCCATGTTTCAGGGCGTGTTGGGTGTCCACGATAGATTGAACATAGATAGTCGTCATTTTTACACATCTGAACGATGGCTTTCTCGCGCTCTATTGCCCAGCGGTGATTTTGATCTGGTGGAAATCCATAAAAGGCAAATTGCTCCAAGCCTTTTTGCTTGAGATGTTCATACGCCGCCTCGATGACCTTGTCATTATCTGTCGCTACATAAGGAATTTCCGGATAATCAGCGTCATTTTGATAAGAGCCACCGACTCCAATAACCGGAAGATCTAGTCCAGAAACAGCTGCTTGAATCGAGGGATCATCAAAGTCTGCAATAATGCCGTCTACTCCCCAACTTTCAATTTGTTCAAGGCGGGTTAAAAAATCTTCTTCCAAGTAGACGTCCCAAGAAACTTTAGAAGATTGTAAGTAGTGTCCCACTCCTTCAATTACTTGTCGATCATAGACTTTATTTGCATTAAATAACAAAGTAATACGATGTTGAGCATTAAACATAGATTTTCTCTTAGCTAGACATATTACCGTTTCGCTAGTTACGTTTTTAACTAATTGAAAATATTTATAACAAATATTGTAATAGCAGTCACGAAAATAGTTACTTTATTTAGTTACGAAATATGTTTTTTGTATGTTTTTTATTCTAAATATAGATATCGAAGGGTAAAATAGTGGGAAAAGTAACCAAATCCTGTAGTTCAACAAATAGTAACCTGCTATTTAATCGGCAAAACAGTGGTGTATTTGATTTGTTCCATGGCAAAACTAGAAGTGACGTCAGACAAGTCAGCCTCACTGACTAATTTCTTATAGAACACATCAAAGGCTTTTAAGTCTGCAACAACGACTTTGAGCATATAATCAAATTCACCGCTCATCCGATAAAATTCAACCACCTCCTCAAGGCTACTGGCGTGTCGTGCAAACATCTTTAGCCATTTATCATCGTGTCTACCTGCTTTGACCTGAACAAAAACAGTCGTACCTAAATTAACTTTTTCCGCATCCAACAATGCTACACGTTTACTGATGACACCTTTCTTTTCAAGATTCTGAATTCTCCGCCAGCAAGGTGTAGTGCTCAAGCCAACTTTATCGGCAATATCGTTTAAAGAAATAGATAAGTCACTTTGCAAAAATCTTAGTATAGCTTTGTCAATTGAATCCATTTTTTCTAACCATAATCTATATATTAGAATTTTATTCTAACAAAATTTAATATTAAAGAATAATTTAGAAACATATTCTCCTTTGTAGTGTGCATACTGGATTAACATTAAGCATAGGAGTACCGAGTATGTTAGCCAGAGATCAGATTGAAGCCATTTCTTCCAATTCCATTGATGCAATAGCACCAGCTACTGAGAATATTATTGAGAACATCACAAAAACAATAGGTAATACACCGCTGATCAGGTTGTCAAACTTAGCTAAAAAATATGCTTTAAATTGTGAGTTGTTGGCAAAAGTTGAGTATTTCAATCCCGCAGGGTCCATCAAAGATCGTCCTGCAATGGCGATGATTGATGCGCTTATGGCCTCTGAAAATTTTACTGACCAAACGGAAATCATTGAAGCAACTTCTGGTAATAATGGCGTGGCATGTGCGTGGATTTGCGCAATTCGTAACATTCCATTGACCATAATCATCCCAGAACATATGTCGATTGAACGGAGAAAGTTGATTATGCACTATGGTGCTACCGTAGTTACAACTCCTAAACATTTGGGTACCAAAGGAGCAATAGATCAAGCGGAAAGGATGGTTGCTGAACGAGAGCATGCCGTTGCATTGAATCAATTTGGAAACTATGCAAATCCACAAATGCACTATAGCAGTACTGCAGAGGAAATCTGGCGAGATACAGGTGGAAATGTTGACATTATTGTTGCGGGGATAGGTACGGGTGGAACTATTAGCGGTATTGGCCAAGCGTTAAAAAAGAAAAAACCTAACATTCAAATTATTGGTGTCGAGCCAGCATCCTGTCCGGTATTGACGGAGGGGCGCTCTGGAACTCATAAAATTCAAGGGCTAAGCTCTGGTCATATTCCTGCCATTCTTGATCAAACCGTACTTGATGATGTCATTGCAGTAAGTGATGAAGACGCTATTAATTATGCGAGAATGTTGGCACGTGTAGAAGGGCTTCCCGTTGGCATATCCTCAGGTGCAGCTGCATTCGCTTCTATCGAAATAGCTCGAAAACCTGAATTTTCAGGCAAACGCATAGTGACTATTTTTGCAGATACTGCTGAACGCTATTTCAGTACAGAGTTGTTCGAACAATAGATTTTTGTATTGAGCAACACCTACTGGTCAGCTAGCAATACTGGAAAGACAGAATTCAATCGAGAATTCTGTCTTTCTTTTTCTGTTCTTGATTAAAAAAACATTCCATTCAAATTAAAAACCTTGAAATAATATCTACTGTCACAAGATCTCATGTAATATCTAATGAAATAAAACCTCATGGTTAAGGAACTAGGTTGACACACAAACTCGGCATTGTAATGGACCCAATTCAGTCCATAAATATTAAAAAAGACACCAGTTTCGCGATGTTGCTGCAAGCGCAAAGTCGTGGATACGAGATTGTGTACATGGAAATGTCAGATTTGTATTTGGACAATGGCAAACCTATGGCAAAAATGCGTAGTCTGGAAGTGATTAAAGACCCGCAAAACTGGTTTAAACTTGGGCCCGAGGTGCATCAAAACCTAGCTGAACTAGACGTTATATTGATGCGTAAAGATCCGCCATTTGATGCAGAGTTTTTATATGCAACTCATATGTTTAGCTTAGCTGAACAAGCAGGAACCTTGGTTGTAAATCGGTCTCAGAGCCTCAGGGATTTTAATGAAAAACTATTCACTTCTTGGTTCCCTGATCTCATCCCAGACACCTTAGTAACTCGTGATTCAAGCCTCATCAAAGAGTTTCATCGAAAGCATGGCGATATAATCTGTAAGCCGCTTGATGGTATGGGGGGAACCTCAATCTTCAGAGTGAAGCCTGATGGGAACAATTTGGGTGTCATTATTGAAACCCTGACCAACTTGGGGTCTACCTACGCTATGTTCCAGCGCTATATGCCTGAAATAAAGGATGGTGACAAACGTATTTTGATTGTAGATGGTCAAGTGGTTCCCTATGCATTGGCTCGACTGCCCAGCAAGGGCGAAACACGCGGAAACTTAGCCGCTGGCGGCACAGGCCGGCCTCAACCTCTTTCAGAATCTGATAAGAGAATTGCCGAAGCCATTGCACCACTCTTAGTTGAAAAAGGACTAATTTTCGTTGGACTTGATGTTATCGGAGATAGAATTACTGAAATTAATGTGACTAGCCCCACTTGTGTGCAGGAAATTGAAGCGGCTTTCGATGTCGATATCACGGGTATGTTGTTCGATGCCATCGAAAAGCGATTGGACGAAAGATCACTAGGACAAAACAATTAACATGGATAGTTTCGAAAATCATTTATTAGTGGCCATGCCAACGCTAGATGACCCCTACTTTTCTCGTTCCTTGACCTATATTTGTGAACACAATGATAAAGGGGCTATGGGTTTGGTAATTAATCAACCCATTGGCATGAGTTTACAGGAATTGATCAATCAAGCTGATGAAGACGCTATTGTATTAAAAGAACGAGCAGAAGAGATTGTTTTGGCGGGCGGTCCGGTAAGCCAAGATAGAGGGTTTATCTTACACACCACGCAAATAGGTTGGAGCTCAAGCTTAGAACTTACTCCCGAAATTATGGTGACCACCTCCAAAGATATCTTGTCTGCCCTTGGAAACGAAAAGGCACCCAAAAAATCGATTGTTACCCTAGGTTATGCAGGATGGACTGCGGGACAGTTAGAAGAGGAAGTTCAAAACAACTCATGGTTGCTTGTAGAAGCCGACCTGGATTTATTATTTGACGTGCCCATCCATAAAAAATGGGAAGCGGCAGTGCAAAAATTAGGTATAGATGTGTGGCAATTAGCACCAGATGCAGGACATTCATAAGCATGATTGCAGAATGAAAGCAGAAGAATGAAAGCTGACCGATGAAAGTTGGACAAAGAACAGTACTTGGTTTTGATTTTGGTACTAAAAGTATCGGAGTTGCTGTGGGTCAGGAAATCACCGGCACAGCCGCACCTCTCAATGCACTCAAAGCAGTAGATGGTATTCCCGATTGGGACATACTAGAACGTATTTTTACCGAGTGGCAACCTCAGCTAGCGGTAGTTGGCTTGCCTTTGAATATGGATGGAACCAATCAACAAATCACCTTTGCTGCCAAGAAATTTGCTAATCGACTGAACGCAAAATATAAAGTTAAAGTTGAAACATTAGACGAGAGGCTGACAACGGTTGAGGCCAAATCTGAACTATTCGAAATGGGCGGTTATAAAAAGCTCGAAAAAGGCAAAGTGGATAGTGTTTCTGCCTGTCTTATTTTAGAAAGTTGGATGTCCAGAGCCAATTAGCCTTGCCAAATTTATACAACTAAGCGAGTTTAGGGTCTTCTTACGTTGTTAGCTTGAATATTCAATTTCAAGCTTGGCGCATTGCGATGCCGATTGAGGGAACAGACCATCTCCTCGCTGTACTTTACTCAATGAATAAAATTGAAAGTTTTATGTAAATCACACTGTCTTTACTCTTCATACTAGCCATAAACACAGAGCAAAATATGAAGCACATCGTATTGTTCATTTTTACTATTATTAGCCTATCTACCTATACTCAACAGGTTAATTCCCAAGAGATTGATTCTCAACAGACAAGTTCTCTTGAGGCAGATATTGCGCCCGCGTGGCAGCTTAAAGACGAAGCGGGCCAAACAATTAAGTCTGCGGACTATGCTGGAAAACCACTGATTATTCATTTCTGGGCCACTTGGTGCCCATATTGTAAAAAGTTACAACCAGGCCTTGATAGGCTTTACACTCAGTACAAAAAAGATGGACTTGAACTCATTTCGATAAGCATCAGAGAAGATGAAGGTGCAACCCCGCAGTCGGTTCTTGATGCCAGAGGTTTGAGTCTAAAAACTGTGGTAAATGGGGAGAAAGTCGCGGCTGATTTTAATGTACAAGGCACCCCAACAACCATTTTTATCGATAAAAAAGGTAACATAATCGCACAAACTCAAAGTTCTGACCCTGAAGATCCTAGATTGGAACAAGTGGTTAAATATCTTGTTGCTCCACCGTAATGATTAGCAAACTTAATAACGCATCTTGGGTTCACCCTGGGGTAAAATCAAGCATCATTTTCATTGGCGCCTGATTTTTCACAAGTTCTAGTTCAAAGCCTGCAACCACAAGGGCTTTTATTGGAAGATCTCACGCATCCCCCCTTGTCTAGGGTTAAAACAAAAACCAACTACAAAGAGTTTGCAGCCCCTCTTTATTCAAGATGTCTTTTTAAGAATTTGATTGAATGAGTCAAGAAATCTTTTCTGGTTTCACCACTGGTAAACCAGTGATCTCCTTCTGGAAAAACAATATAGTCAGATTCTACTTTAAGTTCTTTGAGTCGTTTGAACATTTTCTCTGACTGAAAAGCAGGTACTACCGTGTCCTTCGCGCCGTGTAGCAGTAATAATGGTGATGTATTCGCATCAGCTAAATTCAACGGTGAATAGGCTTTTAACTGCTTTGCATCGTATCGCGTACCTATGCTTTCTTTCCAATAACTGAGACCTTCTAATTGTTGTTCTGCATGGTAAAATACATTACCAAGCTCGCTAACACCAGCAAATGACACTGCACACTTGTATTTTTTGGGTTTAGTTACTGCTGCAACCATGGCAACGTAACCACCGTAGCTGGCACCCACGACACAGATCTTATCTTTGTTAACGAGCCCTTGATCTATTAGAGCTTGAACCCCCTCGTCAACATCTTGTTGCATGCGTTTACCCCATTCACCATGGCCTTTTTCTTCAAATTCTTTGCCGTATCCTTCCGAACCACGAAAGTTAGGTTGAAAAACTGCAAATCCTTGAGAAGCGAAAAACTGGCGCATCCAATCAAATTCCAAACTGTCTCGAGATGCTGGCCCACCATGAGGTAATACGATTAAGCTGGGGTTTCTAGACTGGTTTTCAGTATCTAGGTTCGCAGGTAAGGTGAAATAAGATTCAATATTTAGCTCGTCTGAAGTTTGATACTCAAACTTGGTTACTTTGCCCAATGTAACTCCCTGAGCCACAGGGTAGCCCTCCCCCATAGCTGCTATAGAGCCGGCTTTTGTATCGTACAAATAGTAGTGTTCTAAATATTCGAAACTTGAGATCTTGGCGATAAATTTTGAACGATCTTCCGAGTAAGACGTGATTACGACACCGGCATTCGGGAAGGTCGCCTCTAAATCAGCCTGAACTTGAGCGAGTTCGGAATCAAAATAAGAATATTCTCTGAAGTCTTTAATAACCGTGTAGCCATTTAGTTTACCCGTAATTCCATCAGACACATAAGTATCAATATCGTAAATAGAATTATCTGAAACGATTTTCGGTTCTACAACATGGTCATTCTCAATGCGGCCAGACAACATTTGCCAATACCCTTGCTCAGAACGTTCAAAATAATAGATCTTTTTCTGTTCAGGCAAATAGGACACCACTCTCGGTTCAAAGAAAACACTTTCGCCATCTTTCTTCACCCTCAAAAATTCAAATTCTTCAGATGCTTTATCACGAATATTGGTTAAATATTGATTTTCTCTCGCATTGTATTGGCGAAAGACCAGCACATTGCCATCAATATCGAATACCCAATCATTAGAGTAAGCTTCTTTAAAATAGTCACTACGCTCAGCGTCTTCTATCCTGATTTTATAGAGGGCGTTGATAGTTTTGCCCGTGCCAGTCGATCGGTAAAAATATGAGATTAGAACATGTTCAGGATCATTGGGAAGTTTGTGTTGTAAAACAGGCCTCCCGATATTGTAGTCAAATTTGCGTCCCGAAAATGGCCACATAGCGACATTATTTACCGTATCCAATATGCCGGTTCTATGCATGGTAAAGGTTTCTCTATCACCTTTAGAAAACAGTGCTCGCGTTGCTGTAAATACAATACGATTGTTACTAACCCATGAAAAACCTCGGATTTTCGATTTCTCTAAAGAAAAAACCACGGGTGGCTCGCCGGGTTTGTATAAGTTTTGAATAACTAAAAAATAGTCTGACTTCACATCACGCAAATACGCAATGTGTGTGCCTTTTGGCGAAATTTTGATTTCCTTAACAAGAGCAATACGGCCAAAGGTCTCTATTGAAGGATTGCTATGACTAAAACTTGAAAATAAAACTAATAGAGATACTAATGAAGCGGCAAATTTGAAGTGTTTCATGAAATCCTTGAACTACTACTCGTCCTTTGTTGTCATGATATACAATCGACATTGCTAAGAAAAGTGAAACCTAATGATTTATTGGTAGCTAATCCGCAATCAAAAAAATTTTAAGCTTTTTGGGGCTCCTCACACTGCCAACAAATAGCAAAGTTTCCTTCATTTTCTTCATTACAGTTTGCGCATTTCCAGTTTTCGATATCGCTTGGTTCAACAGAAAAATCGTCAATTAAAGCTTGTGCCTTGCTCTGCCATTCTACATCAGTTAGCCACACTTCAGGCTGGCTATCTAATGGAGATAACTCTCCTATGGCGCCCTGAGCGAATTCGTTTTTAACAAAATTCGGGATCTCGTTGTCATCCAATAGCTGTTTAACTTGGTAGACCATAAACCTTTCATAGTGCGAATAAATCTTTAGCAAATTGCTGGCCTTGTTTAATTATTCATTATTCAAACTGATTCAGTCTGCGCATCCCTAAGGCTAATCCAAGTCAATTGATACATTTGATAGCGATCCCAAGCTGGTTCCTTCGTCGGTATCCAGTTTTATCATCAAACGTAAATCATTTGGAGAGTCCGCATGATGGGTAGCCTGTTCAAGGGTAATCCGATTTTGTTTATATAACTCGTATAACGCCATATCAAAACTTTGCATTCCCATTTCTTTGCCTTTCTTCATCGCCTCTTTCAAGCTGCCAATTTCGTTGCGTTGAATTAAATCGGTCACCAATGGTGAATTCAACAATATTTCAATTGCTGCAACTCGCCCCTTGCCGTCCACTGTGGGTACCAGTTGTTGAGCCACAATAGCACGTAAATTCAGACTCAGGTCAAAACGCAGTTTTTCATGCTGTTCAGGTGGCGCCAAATGCATAATACGTTCAATGGCTTGGTTTGCATTGTTTGCGTGCAAAGTTGCCACGCACAAGTGCCCCGTATCCGCAAACGACATGGCATATTCCATTGTTTCCATAGACCGGATTTCACCAATTAATATTACATCGGGTGCTTGTCGCAACGAACTTTTCAACGCATCATCAAATGACTGTGTATCTATTCCAACTTCGCGTTGAGTGACCACGCATCCAGCATGCTCATGGACAAATTCAATGGGATCTTCAATGGTCAGTATGTGACCACGAGAATTCTGATTACGATGCCCCATTAGCGCTGCTAACGAGGTCGATTTACCCGTACCGGTTGCACCCACGAATAACAATAGACCACGCTTTGACATTATAATGTCTTTGAGGATCTCCGGCAGACCTAAATCATCTGCTTTAGGGATCTGGGTGACGATTCGACGTACCACCATTCCGGCCATATCCCGCTGCCAGAAAGCTGAGCAACGAAAACGACCAATTTCATCTCTGGCGATGGCGAAATTACATTCTTTGGTTTCATCAAATTCTATGCGTTGCTTTTCACTCATGGCATCGTGTACCAAAGCTAATGCCATCTCTCCAGTCAATCGCTCATCTGTGATGGGGGTCATTTGGCCATTAATCTTTGCGCTGACAGGAAACCCAACAGTGACAAATAGATCGGACGCGCCTTGTTCTGCCATCGTGCGTAAAAAAGGATTTAAGTCCATCGCTATCTCCTCTAGGAACCTAAGGCTAGTTAAAAACCAGGTTTAGGTTGTTTATCAATGGATTTAGATGCTGCATCTTGCGCAGATATCACACCTTGAGCCACTAACTTTTGCAAACATTGATCCATGGTTTGCATACCATGGGCTTGCCCCGTTTGTATGACAGAATACATTTGCGGAACCTTGTCTTCGCGAATCAAATTTCTAATCGCCGGAATACCAATCATAATTTCATGTGCGGCGACCCTGCCACCACCGACTTTCTTCAACAAGGTTTGTGAAATAACCGCTCGCAAGGATTCGGACAACATAGAACGTACCATGGATTTTTCTTCTGCAGGGAAGACATCGATAATTCGGTCAATAGTTTTAGGTGCCGAGTTAGTATGCAGCGTACCAAATACCAAATGCCCCGTTTCCGCAGCTGATATGGCGAGTCGGATGGTTTCAAGATCACGCAGTTCACCCACCAAGATGACATCTGGGTCTTCACGCAAAGCCGAACGCAAAGCATTGTTAAAACTGTGAGTATCTCGGTGCACTTCCCGTTGATTAAGCAAACTGAGTTTATTGTGGTGAACAAATTCAATTGGGTCTTCAATGGTTAATATATGTTCACGCTTGTGGGCGTTTATGTGGTCAATCATTGCCGCCAAGGTTGTACTTTTACCTGAACCCGTAGCACCAGTAACCAAAACAATACCTGTGGGCTGATTAATGATGTCTTTGAATATCGAAGGAGCTCCTAAGTCATCAAGTGTCAATACTTTGCTTGGAATCGTTCTTAAAACCGCGGCAGCACCACGATTTTGAACAAAGGCATTGACCCTAAATCGTGAAAGATCTTTTACCTCGAAAGAAAAATCCACCTCTAGGTTTTCTTCATACTCTTTGCGCTGTCGGTCATTCATTATTTCATAGACCAAACTATGCACCTGCTTATGATCTAGCTCGGGCACATTGAGCTTTCTCATTTCACCGTCAACTCGAATAATTGGTGGCAGCCCGGCTGAAAGGTGTAAATCCGACGCATTATTCTTCACACTAAACGCTAAAAGTTCGGTAATATCCACTCACTAATTCTCCGTAATATCATTTGCCTATGGAAACAATAGCAGAACGTATCAAAAGCGCACTCGAACGCATAAATAACGCTACTAATTTAGCCCATCGTGCGACAGATTCGGTCAAATTACTAGCCGTAAGTAAAACTAAACCCGTATCTGATATTGTTCTTGCGTATGAAGCTGGACAACGTATGTTCGGGGAGAACTATGTTCAAGAAGGGGTTGAAAAAATTCAATCACTTCAAGAATTTAGTGATATTGAATGGCATTATATTGGTCCCCTGCAGTCAAATAAGAGCAAACTGGTGGCAGAAAACTTTGATTGGGTACAAACCATCGACAGGCTTAAAATAGCAAAGCGACTCAATGCTCAACGTTCGCCGCATAAAAAGTTGAATGTTTTGATTCAAGTAAATATCAATCAAGAACAGAACAAATCTGGAATCGCCCCACTCGAGCTAGTTTCTCTTGCAGAAGAAATAAACAAAATGCCTAATTTGACGTTGAGAGGACTAATGACAATTCCATCAGCGCATCAATCAGAACGAGAATTAAGCGCTAGCTTTGCTACAATGAACGATTTATTTAATCAATTAAAAGACCGCCATTCCCAAATAGATACGCTCTCTATGGGTATGAGCAATGATGTTGAAGCTGCTATTATCGGTGGAAGCACCATGGTAAGG
Source organism: uncultured Alteromonadaceae bacterium (assembly GCA_947503265.1). GTDB lineage: Bacteria > Pseudomonadota > Gammaproteobacteria > Enterobacterales > Alteromonadaceae > Aliiglaciecola. The sequence goes on along the minus strand of CANNDC010000002.1, from coordinate 287,801 downwards.
ATTGGTACAGGGATTTTCGGTGAACGGGTTCCGGTTAAAAATAGCGCTGAAAAACAGCAATAAGTAAGGAATAGAATGCAAAATAGAACTATCGCTTTTATTGGTGCGGGGAATATGACGAATGCAATCGTCTCTGGTTTAGTTACAAACCAATATGATCACCTATGCATCACAGCGAGTAATCCGACGATGCCAAAACTAACGGCTTTGGCAGAAAAATTACAGATTAATGTGACTCAAAGTAATGAAGAAGCCTGTCAGCAGGCCGATGTCATTGTGTTAGCGGTAAAACCTCAATTAATGGAATCTGTTTGCAAAAAGTTGAGCGCTTCGGTGAATATGCAGAATAAGCTCATTATATCGATCGCTGCGGGAATAAGTGCGAAGCGATTATCTGAGATGTTAAGTGGTGCGAGCAATATCGTGAGAGTTATGCCCAATACGCCAAGTGCCTTAGGAAAGGGAATGTCAGGCTTATTTGCATCCGATGCAGTGTCAAAAAGCGACAAAGAGTTTGCTGATTACGTCATGTCGATGGTTGGTGAGACACTTTGGGTTGAAAAAGAAAGTGATATCGACATTGTCATTGCGGCAGCAGGAAGTAGCCCAGCATACTTTTTTCTATTTCTGGAATTGATGCAAAAAGAAGCAATGAACCTTGGATTGGGTAAAGATGCGTCAAGATTATTGGTACAACAGGCCATGCTAGGTTCAGCGGAAATGGTTTGTCACAATCCAAACCTTGAATTAAGTGAACTTAGAGCCCAAGTTACATCTAAAGGCGGAACCACTGCGAAGGCGGTTGAAAGTTTTCAAAATGATAACCTTGAACAGATTATTGCGCGAGCAATGCAAGCGGCAATTAGCCGTGCTAAAGAAATGTCTACATTATTTTAAAGGACAAACATATACATGAATGCTGTTATCTTCCTAGTCGATACACTTTTTGGGCTCTACTTAATGGTGGTGCTCCTAAGGCTATGGTTGCAGCTTGCCCAAGCTGATTTTTATAACCCTTTTAGTCAATTTATTGTTAAAGCCACACATCCAGTTGTTGGCCCTTTAAGAAGAATCATTCCGTCAATTGGTAGACTAGATACGGCTACCTTATTGTTCGCATTTATCGTCGCCATTGCAAAAATTATGGTGTTGAGTCTGATTAGTTACGGCGGTTTGGCAAACCCAGTCGCCATTTTAGTATCCTCTGTCTACGTCATTGTTGGAGAATCTTTCAGGTTAATTTTATATGTATTGATCATCAGAGCGATATTGAGTTGGGTTAGCCAAGGGCAAAATCCCATCGAATATTTAATGCAACAACTGACTGAACCACTTATCTCTCCCGTACGTAAAATAATTCCACCCATGGGAGGCCTAGACTTGTCTCCAATGGTGGTCATTATATTACTGCTATTCATCATGAAGTTGCTCGGGTTTGCATAAATTGATAATGAGACGATTGGAATCAGGCCAATGGCAAAGAAGTATTTTTCTTGCCTTAGTACTTATGGCTTTTAGTGGATTCGCTTGTGCAGAGCAAAAGCGGATTTTGGGCAATTGGGAAGTCCATTACATCGCGTTCAATACAACGTTTCTCACCCCTGAAATTGCTTCAGCGAATGGAATTTCTCGAAGTCCCAACAATATATTGATTAATATTTCTGTGTTAGACCGCACTACTAAGCTGGCCCAAAGCGTCGATATTACGGGTACCGCAAGAAATTTATTAGGCAATACCAAAATGCTTAACTTTAAAAAAGTCGAAGAGGGAGACGCTATCTATTATTTAGCACAACTGCCGTTTTCCGATGAAGAGCACTACCGCTTCAATATTGAAATCATTCAAGGAAAGGTGGAACAAACCCTTAAATTTGAGCAAAAGCTATATCGTTAATTAGTCTAATATTGGCTAAAAACAGTGTCGTAACCTCTACGTCAATGCTATTTTCTAATCAGGTAACTTTATTTGACCTAAATATGGGTTAAATGTCGCAAGACAAAATAAGTGTTTCTGTGCGTTTTTGTAATACATAATTGAGGTGCATTGATATGGATAATCAAAAACCGTTTAACGTCAGCAGACGTCAAATTATTAAGAAAATCGCTACTGCAAGTCTGGTTTCCACAGCAGCATGCAAATCCCCTTTCGTCTTTGCTAGACAAAAAACAAAACTAAGAGTGCTAGGTACACACGTAACGCTACAAGAAGAGTTACGCCAAAAAGCCATGGATGATTTGGATATTGAACTTATCTTCGAACCTAGAGGAAGCGCCGCTGTTTTGCAAAGAGCATCTATGTCTCCCGCTTCCTTTGATTTATTTGAGCAATGGTCGAACAGTATCAATGTGTTGTGGCGTGCTGGATCTATTCAAGCCATTGATAAAAGACGGCTCAACTATTGGGATGAAATTAATCCGCTAACTAAGACAGGGAAAGTCACCCCAGAAGCACGACTTGGTGCAGGCGATGCTCCGTACAAGATTCTAAACGTGCAAGCAGATGGCACACTAGGCTCCCAACACACTAACCAAATAAGTTTTCTACCCTATGTACACAATGTTGATTCATTTGGCTACAACACGGATAAGGTTGAAGCTGGTATACCCTACAAAACCGAAAGTTGGGGCTGGTTGTTGGATAAAAAATACAATAACAAAGTTGGTATTGTTAATGCCCCTACAATTGGATTGTTTGACCTAGCTTTGGCTGCCCAAGCGCAAGGCGTTGTTCAATTTAACGACATAGGTGCCATGACAAAAGTGGAGTTAGATACGCTATTTGATTATCTAATTGATTTAAAGCAGCAAGATCATTTTAGTGGATTCTGGGCATCTGTACCTGAATCAGTGGAGTTTATGAAAAGTGATCGGGTGGTCATTCAAAGCATGTTTTCTCCAGGTGTATCGGCCTTAAACGGACAAGGCATTCCAGTTACGTTTGCCGCTCCAAAAGAAGGATATCGAGGCTGGCATGGCGTAATGTGTATGTCTTCCGCAATCAGCGACAGAAGTAAAGATGCGGCATATGACTACATGAACTGGTGGTTATCCGGCTGGCCAGGTGCGTTTATTGCCCGGCAAGGTTATTACATTTCTAATCCGCAGCGATCTCAAAAGTATTTATCAAAACCTGAGTGGGATTATTGGTACCAGGGTAAACCGGCTACAGAAGATTTAAAAGGAACCGATGGTAATGTTTCTGTGTTAAAAGGCGATATAAGAACGGGTGGTAGTTATGAAAAACGCTTCAGTAACGTGGCGGTTTGGAATACAGTGATGCCAACATACGAATATAGTCTACAAAAGTGGTATGAATTCATTAGTGCGTAATATTCCAATAATAAATCTTAATTTAAAAGGGCTATTCTTTTGAAAACGTTAAAGGTGCAAATTGCACTCGTTCTCATTGCTCTGATAGCGCTCTTGGGATTGCAGGCAATGTTCTCCCACAAAAATCAAAATACCTTTGTTTCAGGATTAGAGTTATCCCAGAGCACCATAGTCAAAGTCAACCTAGTTCGTGAATTGGAAAAAGACATTCTCAATTTGCAGCGGGTGGTGCTGATATACAAAGAGACCGCAAGTGATTCTGTAAAGGAAAGATTTCAAAAAACCCTGAATGAGGTCAGCGTTAATCTCGACGAATTTGAATCGGTAATAAACCAAGAAACCGACGCCGAGGAATTTCGCGTTCTTATCGGTAGAATGAAAACCCACCTATCAGATTATCAAGATAACTTTAACACGGTAGTGGACGGTAGAAGTCGCAGACAAGCGTTGATAGACGAAGCTATTGGCCCTAATGTTAAAGGCCTAATAGAATTTTTAAAGCAATTGGAAAATTCTTCCGAACTCTCATTGTCCGAAGCTAAAAACTTAGCCGAAGTACGATATCGTATTGCTTCGTCATACAACAATACGCTCAATTATCTTATTCACCCTGATGTCAATTTGGTTGATCTATTCAATGACGATATCGCAGAAGCGAAAACCTTGTTATCAGAAACAACTAATTTAGCTGAGAGAACAAGATCGGCGATCGCGGAAATAGACAAATTTGCGCAACAATTTGTGCAATTAAGACAAATTACTCGCGGCTATATATTCTTAGTCAATGTTGTCATGGCCGGTTCTGCTAACGAATTTTTGTATCAAGCAAGAGAACTTAACACCTTAGTGACGTTGAAGCAGTCGGACGTTAATAGACAAGTGTTCAGAGATACGCTTTCGGGGCAAAACAATAACCATATTTTCTCTGCTGCGAGTATCTTACTGGCGTTGTTAGTCGCCATATTCTTTATATATCGGGTAATTCTGCCAATCAATGGTGTAACTGAAATATTTAATAAGCTTGCGCGTGGTGACAGTGTTGATAGCTTTCCTCAAGCAAACAACAAAGATGAAATTGGTGAATTAGCCAAAGCTGCACAAGTATTTAACGAAAAAAATCAGCAAACAAATGAATTATTGGAGCGCTCCAGAGAGCTAAATGCCAAGCAGGAGTTATTGAATCAAGAACTAGCTAAATCTACCTTGAAGGCTGAGCAAGCTACCGCGTCCAAAAGTATTTTTCTAGCTAACATGAGTCACGAAATTCGAACACCAATGAATGGCATCGTGGGCTTAGTAGATATCGTTTTGCAGTCTGATTTAAATAAAGAACAACGCGATTTGCTGTCGAAAATTGCCTACTCAAGCCAAATATTGATGAGTTTGATTAACGATATTTTAGATTTTTCCAAAATAGAAGCTGGCAAATTGCAAATTGAAAATGTGACTTTCTCTCCCCTTTCCATGTTTGAAAATTTGCTCGCCACTATTTCACCAAAAGCGTCGGAAAAAAATCTAAACTTACAGTTCTATGCCGATCCTGACCTGCCGGCAGAATTGATTGGTGATCCTATGAGAACCAGCCAAATTTTACTTAATTTGGCATCGAACGCGGTCAAATTCACACGCAATGGTTCAATTAAGATCAGCGTAGATTTTGAGCCCACTAAAGAGGGAAAAATTGTTCTGAAAGTCACATTTGCTGATACCGGGATAGGTATGTCTTCAGATCAATTAGCCAATGTGTTTAAACCTTTTACTCAGGCTGATGGCTCTACAAGCAGAAAGTTCGGCGGTACAGGTTTAGGGCTTTCTATTGTTAAACAACTATTAGAAATGATGGGAGGAAGCATACGAGCGGAATCGCAGCAGAATGTGGGCAGTGAATTTCGAATTGAGATAGACATGGAGGTTGCAAGCGAGGCTAAAATCTTCTCGAGACCTAAAGAAATGTCTGGTGCTGTGCTTTATTATTCTGTAAACCACAGTCAATTGACGCCAAATGCTTATCTCAAAACCATTGCCCCAGACTATGTCACCGTCACCATTGATACAGTCGATCTTCATATTGAAAATGCGGACGAGGAAGCCATACTCATTTTTGATGTTGATAATATGGAATCCTATAAAAAGATCCATGAACACATTAAAATGGCAAATGACAAGAACTGTCGAATGGGCTTGGTGACAAATACTCAACCTAGCACGCTGCCTTCAATATTGACGCAAAAGCTCGATGTTCCAGTGTTGGCCCACCCATTTACACCCAGACATTTTTCTGAATTTATCAAACGTGTTAAAGGTATTTCGACTATAGAAACGGAAGAGACGCCAATCCAAAGTCAAACACGAAATCTCGAAATGGAAGGCCATGTATTGCTGGTTGAAGACAACCAAATCAATCAGGTTGTAGCTGGTGAAATGCTCAAACGTTTAGGATTAAGCTATGACACCGCCGAGGATGGTCTTCAAGCCGTTACGAAAATAGTCAATTCGGCGCACTATGACATAGTATTAATGGATATTCAGATGCCACATATGGATGGTTATGAGGCAACTAAAATGTTGAGAGATAAGGGATATACCGATTTAGTCATTGTCGGGCTGTCGGCCAATGCCATGGAACAAGACTTCAACAGTGCATTTGATGCAGGAATGAACGAGTATCTCACTAAACCAATCAAGCAAGAGCAACTGGGTGAAATACTCGCTAAATACTTAAGCAATTCTCAAACCAGTGCTTAGCCTCAATATGGATTAAGCGAGTTAGAGAAAACGTATTTTCCGAGTTTCGCTTATTTATTTGCTTTGCTGACGGCTTCAAAGACTTCAACACTAGGAAACCCATCTGCAACCATGTTATTCGCCGATTGAAACGCCTGCACCCCTTTGCGTGTCGCCGATCCAAAAATACCATCCGCTTTACCTACATCTATTCCTAAGGCGTTAAGTGCTTCTTGCAACGCCACCATATCCGCTCGCTTGTAGTTATCTAAATTAGGTAAAGGCTGAACAAGTGAGCCATAGCCAAGGATTCGATCAGCAAGGTGCCCTACTGCGATTGCATAAGACTCAGAGTTGTTCCAACGCATAATCGCTTTAAAGTTATCATAAACGATAAAGCTGGGCCCTGAGTGGCCAGCGGGTATCAACACAGACGCTTTAATATCACTGTCAGAAAATGCCTTTCCATTTACTTTAGTTACACCAAGTTCCTTCCAATACGACAGTGTGTGTTTTTGGTTTCTACCGGTTAACCCATAGTCAAAATCCGCCGGCAATTTAACCTCACGGCCCCAGCGGAACCCTCTTTCCCAACCCAAGTTTTGTAAAAAATTAGCCGCCGAAGCCAAAGCGTCTTGTTCACTGTCCCAGAGGTTAACCTTACCATCGCCATCGCCATCAATGGCATAATTCATATAGGCAGAAGGCATAAACTGAGTATGCCCCATTGCACCAGCCCAAGAGCCTACCAGCGCATCCTTTTGCAAATTCTCTCTGTCCATCAATTTCATGGCAGTAATGAGCTCTTCAGTGAAGAAACGACTGCGTCTTTGGTCGCACGCTAAAGTAGCAAGGGAGTCGATAGTAGACATTTTACCTTTGTATGAACCATAGTTGGTTTCTAGTCCCCAAAATGCAATGAGATAGTGGGCGGGAACACCGTAGTTAGTGGTCAATTCGGCAAGAAATTTACGGTGTTTACTGTACATTTGGCGACCTTTATCGATGCGCCAAGATGTCACTCTCTTTTTAAAATAATTGGGGAAACTCTGCACAGACTCGGGTTGATTTCTGTCATACCCGATGACTTTTTCAAGATAATTAGCTTGCCCCAGTGCATTTTCGACTACCTTTTCATCAATGCCTTCAGATTTGGCTTTATCCGAGATCCGCTCAATACATTGACTAAACTGACTTTCACTTAACAGATCAGTTGCCTGTTCTACAGCAACAACTTGACCACTTAAAAAGGCAACAAGAACTGCACTTTTCCAACTAAACCCATACTGATTTTTCATTACTAAATTTGTTCATCCCGAGTGAATACAAGTTTGACGTCCGTACTTTCATTTGGTTCGTATTGATAGCCTAAATCAGTGAAATCTTTAATTGCGTCAACGTGGGTAAGTCTATTTTTAATGACAAATCGAGCCATTTGTCCCCTCGCTTTTTTTGCGAAGAAACTGATGACTTTATACTCGCCATTTTTCTTGTCCTTGAAAATAGGCGTGACTATCTGACCATTGATATTTTTACTCTTTACCGACTTAAAATATTCATTGGATGCTAAGTTAACTAATATTTGCTGGTCTTGCTTTGCTATTTCTTTATTTAATTTGTCGGTAATCTGGTTATCCCAAAATTCGTAGAGGTTTTTCCCTCGTTTGGTTGCCAGTTTAGTACCCATCTCCAAACGATATGGTTGCATTAAATCGAGTGGTTTTAATAGGCCGTAAAGTCCAGACAAAATACGCAAATGCCGCTGCGCGTATTGTAAATCGTCTTCGGATAATGAGTTAGCGTCTAGACCAGCGTAGACATCACCATTAAATGCAAGCACTGCTTGCTTTGCATTGTCGGTTGAAAAAGGACGGCTCCAACTATCAAAACGGTCTGCATTCAGGCCAGCTAACTTGTCGCTGATCTTCATTAAACTCGATAGTTTGGCGGGCGACAATTTACGACAAACGTTAACTAGCTCTTCCGACTGCTCTAAAAAATCAGGCTGAGTGTTAATTGGCGTAATGGGGGGGGTATCAAAATCGAGATTTTTAGCAGGTGAAACAACTACCAGCATGAAACATCCTTTATACAAATAAGTATTAAATATCTGTTCTATTATGTCTTGCTCTAGGCAAAAGATCACCTCAACAATGCGTTAGTTAGCCAGAATATCAGCTGAGATAAGAAAAAATTGCTCCTCTAGATTATGATATTTCGTATTTAACCGCTATTTCCCTAGTATCAATATGGCAAGAGTTATATTCTATTGTCCGTTTTTCATTATCAGTTCACAAAATAGTCTAACTTGAGGTTATCTATGACAAATCAATTAACATCACTCAGAGAAATTACGACAGTTGTTGCAGACACGGGGGATATTGAAGCCATTCGCAAGTACCAACCCGTCGATGCGACTACCAACCCGTCTTTGCTACTTAAAGCATCTGAAATGCCTCAATACAAACAATTGATTGACGATGCCGTAGCTTGGGCGAAAGCACAATCAGATAATACTGATCAACAACTGGAAGATGCAAGCGATAAGCTCGCCGTGAGTATAGGCAAGGATATTGTCGGTATTATTCCAGGTAGAATTTCGACCGAAGTAGATGCGCGTTTGTCTTTTGATACTCAAGGCAGTATTGCTAAAGCTAAAAAATTAATCGCCATGTACAAAGATGCGGGAGTAAGCAAGGACCGTGTCTTAATCAAACTTGCCTCCACTTGGGAAGGCATTAAAGCGGCTGAACAACTAGAACAAGAAGGTATCAACTGTAATCTTACCTTGTTATTCAGTTTTGCTCAGGCTAGGGCCTGTGCCGAAGCCGGAGTATTCCTTATTTCTCCTTTTGTGGGCCGTATCTTGGATTGGTACAAAGCCAGCACAGGAAAAGATAGCTACCCATCAGCAGAAGATCCTGGGGTTATATCCGTAACCAATATCTTTCAATACTACAAAGAACACGGCTACAAAACAGTAGTTATGGGAGCGAGTTTTAGAAACACAGGTGAGATTATTGAATTGGCTGGCTGTGACAGGCTAACTATCAGTCCTAACCTGTTGGAAGAACTATCGGGTACTGCTGGGGCTTTAGAAGTTAAGTTAAAAGACCAAGGAGCAAGCAAGACACCTGGCGCCAAAATGACCGAAAGTGAATTTCGCTGGGAGCACAATCAAGACCCAATGGCAACGGAAAAACTGGGTGAAGGTATTAGAAACTTTGCCAAAGACCAAGATAAATTAGAAGTGATGCTAAAAAGCCTTCTTTAAGGTCGCAAAGTTTATTTTAATCCCCTTTTTCTATGGAGAACGAGCAAATGACTTTACCCAACCAAACAAAACAATGGAAAGCACTAGAACAGCTAGCTGACAGTATTAGCGGCCAACACATGCGTGATTGGTTTGGTGCCGATTCAGGAAGAGCGCAGCGATATACCACCAGTGCATGTGGGATAAAGCTAGATTATTCTAAGAACCTGATTAACCAAGATGTTTTAGCTGGATTGTTCGACCTAGTGGAAAGCCAGCAAGTCTCTGCCAAACGCGATGCGATGTTTAATGGTGAGATTATCAACCATACTGAACAGCGTGCTGTGTTACATACAGCGCTACGGAACTTTTCTGGCAAACCTGTGATGGTAGATGGTCAAGACGTCATGCCGGAAGTGATGGCCACACAAGATAAAATCCGTAATTTCGTTGAGGCTATCCACAGCGGCGCTCATAAAGGTTATACAGGAAAGTCGATTAAACATATTGTCAGCATAGGCATAGGGGGCTCTTTCTTAGGCCCCAAGATTATGTCAGAGGCATTAAAACCTTACTGGTATGACGGTGTGACCGTGCACTACGTGGCAAACGTCGACGGCTGCCATATCACAGATGTATTATCTGGCCTCGATCATGAAGATACCCTAGTTGTCATGTCTTCTAAGTCTTTTACGACTCAGGAAACCTTGCAAAATACCTTAACTGCAAAACAGTGGTTCTTAAATAGCGGTGGTTCACAGCAAGATATAGCCAAGCATTTTGTCGCTGTGTCGTCTAATGTTAAAGCTGCGACAGATTTTGGTATGGATGAAAACAATATTTTCCCTATGTGGGATTGGGTTGGTGGGCGCTATTCGTTATGGTCAGCTATTGGTTTACCCGTCGCCTTGACCATGGGCTATGACAATTACCGTGCAATACTGGAAGGTGCTTATGATATGGACCAGCATTTTCAAAACGAGCCGTTGGAAACCAACTTACCTGTGTTACTTGCCGTTTTAGGCATCTGGTATGTCAATTTTCATGGTGCACAAAGCCATGTACTGCTGCCCTACTATCACTATTTGCGAGGTTTTCCAGCCTATGTTCAGCAATTGGATATGGAAAGTAACGGTAAAAACATAGCTGGTCAAAAAGATCCCATCGACTATGCAACCGGTCCAGTAATTTGGGGAAGTGAAGGCACTAATGGCCAGCATTCTTTCCACCAGCTAATTCACCAAGGCAAAGTGATGATACCGGCTGATTTTATGTTACCGCTTAATGTACCGAATCAAGACGATACTCATCATGCCATGTTAGCTTCGAATTGCTTTGGGCAGACGCAAGCTCTGATGCAAGGAAAAACGTATGAGGAATGCTATGCTGACTTAGACGGCAAAGGTCTTGATGAAGCGACAAGAGCATCTTTAGCAACACATAAGACTATGCCGGGTAACAAGCCCAGCAATACTTTTTTGTTTGACCAGCTAGATCCTAAAACCTTGGGCGCGCTAGTTGCACTTTATGAACATAAAGTATTTGTACAAGGTGCAATTTGGGGAGTGAACTCATTTGATCAATGGGGTGTTGAACTCGGCAAAGAACTAGGCAATCAAGTATTGGATAAAATTGTTAACACCGATGCTGATTTAGATTTTGATGCATCAACAAATCAATTAATTTCTGCATTCAGACAAGCGAACAATTAAACTTTTTTATTGACGCCCTCGAACCTAGAGGGCGTCCTTCCCAACCATCAATAATTCTCTTCAATTTCGCCAAATTTTCTTACCTGAACAATAAAAAACCTTTATTTGTCTATAATTTAGACGATATTTGGGTTTGTAACAAAATTTTCATTATTTGTTAATAAAAAGTAAAACTAATAGTTTTATTTTCGTCTGGCCTATGTTAAATCTAGGTCAGTCTTGATACCGAATAGGAAAATCATCGGGTCAATTCTTTATTATTTGCGCCAAAATAAAAATGGAGACGCCAAGTGGATAAGAACGAACTTTTATCATTGATAGATACTGAATCCCGCCCTTCAAAAACCAAAAGCAAAAAGCGTAAGTGGAGAGAAATAGAAGAAATACACGATAAATATCGATTAAGGAAAGAACTCGTAGACATGGACATGTCATTAGAGGAAGAATTAGCTAATTTACCTATCTAACAACCTAAACCACACCAAATAATATACCTAAATAGTTGATTGGTTAAAGACGCCAATCAACTATCGTTTTACCTTGCTGAGCTAGCAAATCGTTAGCTTGAGAGAAGTGCTTGCACCCTAAAAATCCCCGATGAGCCGACAAAGGTGACGGATGCGGAGCTTTGAGCACGTGATGTTTATCGAGATCAATCACAGTACCTTTTTTCTGCGCATGACTCCCCCAAAGCAGGAAAACCACTCCTTCCAAGTGTTCACTTATCCGTCGAATTACTACTTCTGTAAATGTTTCCCAGCCAATCTTTGAATGCGAATGGGCTTGCCCTTGCTCTACCGTAAGCACTGTATTTAATAGCAAAACACCCTGCTCAGCCCAAGATTGCAGATGCCCATGCTGAGGAATGGAAAAGCCACTAATATCCTGAGCTAATTCTTTATAAATATTAACTAATGATGGCGGAGTTTTGATGCCATGCTGAACCGAAAAGCACAGCCCATGGGCTTGATTTGGTCCGTGATAAGGGTCTTGCCCTAAAATTACTACACGAACATCCTCAAAGGGAGTTGACTTAAACGCGTTGAATACGTCTGCTTGTGGGGGGTAGATAACTTTTCCAGCATCACGCTGTTGCTTAACAAACGCCATGATTTGTTGGAAGTAAGGCGCTTGTTTCTCAGCGCCTAATACGTCACTCCAACTGATCATTAAGGAGACTAGCCTTTAATCGTTTTGAACAAATGCTTCTTCAAGGCTTCGTAATCGCTTGGCAATTCAGCAGATAGAATGTCCTTCCCAGCACATTTTGCAAGTGGTTCGGGGAGACTGATGGGCTGGCCCAATACATTTTCTACACTTTCTCTGAATTTAGCAGGATGGGCCGTTCCAAGGAAAATCCCCGTTTGGCCTTCAGTTAATTCATTAGCCAATGAACGATATGCCACTGCAGCATGGGGTTCGCTGATGTAACCCAATTGAGCCAATTGTTTCATGGCTAGTTGGGTATATTCTTCGTCAACCGCTTCGCCAGATAGAATTGACTTGTCGATTAATCCTTGCTCAATCATGGCTTCAATTCTAGGCCAGTTATTCGGCTGGCTAACATCCATGGCATTGGACAATGTAGCTACCGTGGCTTTGGGAGCCCACTCACCAGTTTTTAAATAACGTGGAACCGTGTCATTTGAATTGGTTGCGGCAATGAAACGTTTGATCGGAAGACCTAACACTTTGCCAATCATACCTGCTGTTAGATTACCAAAGTTACCACTAGGAACTGAAATCACGACTTCTTTGCGCTCTTCTTCCGATAGTTGAGAGATAGCTTCAAAGTAATAGCAAACTTGCGCTAATAGGCGGCTGATATTGATTGAATTGGCAGAATTAAGATGAAGTCCTTCACGCACTTCAACGTCGTCAAATGCGCTTTTAACCATTTGCTGACAGGCATCAAAGTCATCTTCAATGGAAACCGTGTGGATGTTGCCACCCAAGGTGGTAAACAACTTCTCTTGCAACAGACTGATTTTACCTTTGGGATAAAGGATCACGACATTGATATTGTCAATACCATGGAAAGCATGTGCAACAGCAGCACCTGTATCACCAGAGGTTGCTGTCAATATAGTAATCGGCTCACCTTTAGCAATCACGGATAACACTTGGGCCATAAAACGGCCACCAAAATCTTTAAACGCTAAAGTAGGACCGTGGAATAATTCGAGGCTGTAAACATTGTCAGTTACCTTGGCCAACGGCGCACCGAAAACAAAAGCGCGCTCAACAATTCCTTTTATTTCATCTTTAGGCATCTCATCGCCAATTAAGCGAGAGAGAATCTCAACGCTGCGCGGCACGAAAGGCATATCCAAAATTTCGTTGATATTCTCAAATGCAGGAAACTGCTTGGGGAAATAAAGCCCTTGATGTTTACCCAGACCTTTTTTCACTGCCTGTGCAAAATTGACTTTATCTGTATCGTCTTTGAGATTAAACAATTCCACTGATTTCTTACCTTCTCTTTATGTTGTTACTTTATTTGGCTGGCGACTTGTTAAAAATTCGCCTTGTGCAAAGTTGGTGCTGGATCATACAGCCGTGAGCCGTTATAAACAAACGGTTCCGTCTAAATCTAACTGACATATATGACTAAAACCTAGTTCGTTTTGTATGTAGTTATCATTCAACCAGCCATGTATGGACTCAGCCTTGTTGAGATCATCGCAAACCGCAAAGACCGTTGGTCCTGAGCCTGAAATACCAAAAGCCAAGGCTCCTTGCTCCATGGAGAAGGCTCTTGATTCATCAAATTTGGGTAATAATGACTTACGATGGGGTTCGGCCAACACGTCTTTCATAACACTCGCAGCCAGTGCCTGATCTTTTCGGTATGATGCGTCAACAAACACTGCCAGTTGTCGACCAAAGTCGATAGTATCGGCCATACTGACAGTTTTGGGCAAAATATTCCGTGCCGCAGATGTCGAAACACTGATGCCAGAGTAGCAAACAACCCAATACCAGTTTTCGAAGGTAGGCAACGACAATGCAATGCGGTCAGCTTGATTGTTCATTAAGGTAAGTCCACCTAAATAACAAGGTGCAACATTGTCATAATGCACGCTACCACTAATTTGACCTTCCAATTCGCCCATCATTAATAACAGGGTATTTTTATCAAATGGATCATTGTAAAAAGCATTCAGGCCATAAAGTGCCGCTACGATTGAGCTAGCGCTTGAACCCAAGCCACTGCCTATGGGAAGGTTTTTGTGTAAAACCATTTTAATAGCGCCTGAGGGGGCTATATCTAATTCAGCTAACTTTTGCATGAATAAGGTATAGCAATGATAGACTATGTTGCTTTGCGGCTCTGGTGGCAATTTATTTGCAAATGCGCCTGTGACTTCCAGCGAAAATTCACTAGCCCCTGCTTCTGTGACTTGAGTGACCTCAACCTGGTCCCCCAACAAACTTCCGTCCACAGGTTTTAACGCAGCACCCAATAAATCGAATCCTAAACTTACGTTACCAATTGAGGCTGGGGCGTAGGCAGTTAGCGTTTTGTTCATACGTCTTGCTTCCAAGGCAAAGTACGCAGTATATCAGCAAAAACGCCCGCTGCAGTGACTGTGGCACCGGCTCCGTAACCGCGGATAACAAACGGAATAGGTTGGTAGTAATGACTGTGTACTGCTAGTGCATTTTCGCCATCTTTAATTGCATATAAAGGGTGAGATTGCGGCACCGATTTGATTGCCACTTTACACTTTCCATTTTCAATAGAGCCAACATAACGTAACACTTCACCTTTACCATTGGCGTCGGCCACAAGTTGTTGAAAATGGGCGTCTGCTTTAGGTAAGTTCTCGGTAAATTCAGCGACAGTGCCTGATGCATCGAAATCTTTTGGTATCACAGACTCGATGTCAATGTCTTCGAGACTCAATTCAAGATTCGCTTCTCTGGCCATAATTAGTAGCTTTCGCGCCACATCCATGCCAGAAAGGTCGTCTCTTGGATCAGGTTCAGTGAATCCATTAGCCGTAGCGTTGGCGGTCGCTTCAGATAAACTCAAGCCTTCCTCGAGTTTGCCGAATACAAACGACAATGAACCAGACAAGATGCCTTCAAAACTTTTCAGTTCATCCCCTGCATCAATCAATTTTTGCAAATTGTCGATGACTGGCAAGCCTGCACCGACAGTTGTTTCATAAAGAAATTGGCGATTGGTTTGTTGAGCAGTAGCACGTAACTTCCAGTAGTAATCAAGATCTCTGGTGTTAGCCTTTTTGTTGGGCGTGACGACATGAAACCCTGCGGACATATAGTCAGCATACTGGCCTGCTACGTCTTCGTTACTGGTGCAATCCACAACCACCGGATTGACTAAACTATTTTGCTGAACAAAATCACTGAGATTTTCAACAGACCATTTAGTATTGGAAGCAGCCAATTCCGTTTGCCAATTTGAAGCCTTTTCTAAATCAAGATCAATGCTATGTGGATTCAACAGCAAACTCTTGCTATTGGCGATGCCGAACACTTTCACACTGATGCCGCGTTCCAGCAATTTAGGCTGCTGACGATAAATCTGAGAAAGCAGCTCTTTACCCACGTTACCGCAACCCACTAAGAAAACATCAATGGCATGCATATCTGAAAAGAAGTTTTGATGAACCACTTTTACTGCTTCTTTTGCTCGATTCCTTTCTATCACAGTGGAAATTGAACGTTCTGATGACCCTTGCGCAATAGCGACGTTATTCACTCGCGCTTGAGCAAGTGAGCTAAAGAATTTAGCAGCCAATCCTTTGGAATGACGCATTCCATCACCTACCAAGGTAACGATAGCTAACTCGTGACGTACCTCAATCGGGTCAAGAACGTGATTGCTCAGTTCAAGTGCAAACGCATCTTCAAGCAATGATTGTGCTTTTTCAGCATCTTTACTGTGGATACAAAAACTGATGCTGTACTCTGAAGAAGATTGAGTGATCAGGCTAATGGATATATTGGCATTCGACATGACTTCAAACACACGACTAGCCATACCCACCATGCCTTTCATACCCGGACCAGCAACGTTAAACATGGTCATATCATCAAGATGCGAAATACCCTTGACGCTAGTCCATATTTCACTGCTTTCTTTGCCTATCAGGGTACCCGGTGCGGCAGGGTTTAAGGTGTTTCGGATTAAACAAGGAATATGGTGTTGGGCGATAGGTCCAATTGTTTTCGGATGCAGAACTTTGGCGCCAAAATAAGACAATTCCATGGCTTCTTGGTAGCTCAATTTATCCAATAGCACCGCACCGTCTACTTGATTCGGGTCGGCATTGTAGACCCCGTCAACATCGGTCCAGATTTCACAACATTCTGCATCTAAACACGCAGCTAGTATGGCTGCCGAGTAGTCTGAACCGTTGCGACCCAAAGTGACTTTTTCACCCTGTTCATTAACCGCCACAAATCCCGGCATGATAAGCAACTCAGCTTTATCATAGTCAAAATCAGCAAATTTAGCTTTGCTCACTGCGACATCGGCGATACTGTCTAAGTACTCACCTTCGGCGACAATATATTCGACAGGATCAATGATGTGATTTTTTTGGCCGAGGGACGTCAAAATTTCGCTAAAGATATTCACACTGACGTATTCGCCCATACTCAATATTTTAGCTGTAATTTGATCTGGAGCGCATTTTAGAAGCTTGATACCTTCAAGGTGTTGATTCAATTCGGTCAGGATTGAATGGATAAAGGTCGAAAGCTTTTCTTTTCTTAATGCAGGCAAGGTGCTGGCTAAGTCATCCACTATGCCATCCAATACCATTTCTAACTTAGCGTAAAGTTCGCCAAAGTCTCTCCCTTCAGCGGCTCTTTCGGTCAGAAGTGATAACGCATTGGTGACCCCTTTAGGTGCGGACAAAACCACAGCTGCGCCACTTTCTTCATGACTGCCAACACTTATCTCTTTAACTCTGAGGTAACGTTCTGCATCTGCCAGAGACGAACCACCGAATTTCAACACCTTCATTTGTTACTCCTAAATTTACAACTCGACCGTTAAATCACTTTTCCAATAAAATCATTATCAACAATAAAAACGCTGGCCCAGATAGCAAAAAAGCCCGCTTTATTCGCGGGCTTTTTTTTAAATTTCTTTAAGTACTAGCCAGCGACCATCCTGTTTAGGGTGGTAATCATCATGCCGGTAATAGTAATTATTGTTTTCATGTGCGCAATTTGCCGTATAGACGTCTATATGTCAACAGTGAATGTGGAATTTTTGTTGTTTTAGGCTACTGGTCCATCTACTTGAAGCTTAGGTTATTTTGTTTAAACTCGAAAACGTGATGGCCGTGATAACCCAGCCTTTAGCAAAGTCTTGGTATTGGAAAAATGCACAAAAAGCATTAAAACTCTAGCCATCACTTTGATGAAACCGCGAAAGTTACCAATCTCCGACTTTTAGTGGCTAACTGGCACAAAATAAAGGCATCTTATCATCGCTCAATAAGTTGCCTTGCTGGAGTTGAGTCTGTCATTATTAAAAGTGCATCGAATCGCATGACTAGTTGCCTTAGAGCTACCTCTTTTTTATAAGCAGATTTGAATATCACGTTTCGCAGTGGAGCCAAATCAAATACTGTGAATCCCTTATTCAGAGAATGATCATAGAAGAACTCTAGATTTTTGCTGTAGCCATCTTTTGCGGGTGCCGCTTTATACACCCAATTGGTTGGATCTAATACAGCGACTTGACTGTCTTTTCCGGGCAAAACCAACACGCTGAAACTAGTCTGATTATTGGCTGCAGCAATTTCAGGCAGTAAGTTACCCAAATCATATACGTCATTGCTATTCAACCCTCGCATAAGATGTGAGGCTCCTAGTTTAAACATTACTTTCGCAGAAGTGTCTGTGCGGTTTTGCCAATAATTCGTAAAATTTGTTTTAAACAAGTTGGCTCGGCGTTCATTTGATTCCCATGCTTTCCCCGAGACCCACAATTGGTTTATCGATAAGGTTTCATAGAGCGTGTTAAGCATTGTGGAAGCATCATCATTAGGGCTGGGCCATGCTTGTTGAACTTCCTTCACCCGTTCGGGGCTTCCTGAAAAAGTAAAAATGTGCTGCGGACCCTTTGTTGCAAAATATTTCTGCCACGCACGTTGAGACTCCAACGTCAGTTCCTGCATCGCAACTTCTGCACTTTTGGGCTTGGGAGTGTCGTTTAATAGACGTATCAAAAGCGGATCGCTGGCTACTTCATAGTCCAGTCCCCAGAATACATCAGGTGACTTTATCGAATTTCGAATTCGGCTTAACATTAGTGCTTCTTCATACATCCCAAAAAAGGCAGGCTCAACCCCCCAATCAAAACTTAATTCAAGCTGCCGCATTCCTCCACTAAGTAAAGCTTGTTCCATATAACTGGCCACTGCAGGAGACACTTCAATTCCAAAGTGCAGATAACCATGAGGGACCAGCGATTCAAATAGTTGTGCCGCCAACAATGGATTTTCAGCGATTCCATGCTCTTCACCGAGTAAAAAAAACTGAGCCTGCGAAGCTTTATTTTGCAACCAATCTACACCGCTCCCCGAAAATCGATTGTTCTCTAGAAGTATTTGATAACGATTGGTTAGAGTTGTCTGTGTTAGCTCATCTTTGGCAAAAGCTTGAGTGCAACAAATAGTCGAGCTTAAAAATAACAGGCACAGTATTCTTCTAAGGATTCCCATACAAATCACTCTATGTCGATGAGTTGTTATTCCTATAGTATCAAGCTTTAATCCAACTGCCAGCCCGAACCGCAATAGAGCTGCTACTAACTGATTTATTAATGTTCTTTGAAGTCACATCAGATTTGTTACAATGTTCCAGTACTTATTAATTTAAAGGGAACAAGATGAAAAAAGGTTTAATCGTATTTGTTGTGATACTTGCGCTTCTTGCAGGTGGGGTCTGGTATGTTCTTAGCGGTGCAGGAGACTTCATCAAAGTTCAAATAGAGGAGCAAGGTAGCAAATTTCTTGGCACGACTGTTTCAGTTGCCAGTGTAGATCTAGCACTAACCGATGGCCGTCTAACCATCAGTGACCTAGACGTAGAGAACCCGCAAGGATTTAGCAAAGAAGACGCATTCAGCCTAGAAAGTATTACCCTAGACTTGGGTGAAGTGACAAGCGAACCATATACGGTACAGACTGTCAGCTTGGTAGCGCCAGAAGTGTTGTACGAAGTAGATGCATCTGGTCAAGGCAACCTCATCGTGTTGAAGAACAATTTACAAGCCAATTTGCCAAAAGGTGAAGCTCAACCAGAATCAACTGAAGCTGGCCCTAATCCACTGGTTATCGTTGAAGATGTGTCAGTCAAGGCAGTCAAGCTCAAATTGAACTTTGAAAACCTTCCTACTGGCGACGTCGAACTTGAAAAGAAAGCTTATGAAATAACACTTCCAACATTTAGTGCTGGTTCTATTGGCAAACCAAATGGGCTGCCAGCTGATCAAGTGGGTGCCGCAATCGTCAATAAAATGCTAGACAATATTATTGCACAAGCGAAAGAAGAAGCTAAAAATAGAGTCGCCGATGAAATCAAGAAAAAAGCCAAAGAAAAATTGGATGAAGAAAAAGATAAATTGAAAGAAAAAGCGAGTGAAAAGTTGAAAGGCTTGATCAGTAACTGATCATTCTTTTGTTAGTTTACTTATGTTGTTTTGCACGTTTTACTGTAAATTTGTGCAAAACAACATTCTCCAACTTTCATCTATTGCTATCAAATAGGCTTCATTCCTCCCCTCGTTATGTTTAACCAGCCTCACATTTCAATAATATTGTCGCTTATTATAACTCCTAGACCTCATCATGTATGACGACTTAGAGACACGGCTTGGTATTGGCAATTCTGCTGAGCAAATATTGAATGTAGCTTGGGCTAATAACTCAAATTACACGGTAAGAGTAAAACGAGACGATTTATTACATTCGATTATTTCTGGCAACAAGTGGCGCAAAGTTAAGTACGCATTGGTCGATATTATTAACCAATCAGACTCTGCTAAGCCGATTCACATTGTCAGTTTTGGTGGCGGATTCTCAAATCATATACATGCTTTAGCGTATTGCTGTTACCTATTAAATCAACACCCCAGAGCGATTAAGTTCACCGCCATTATTCGTGGTGACTATTCCAATAATATGACTCCTATGTTGCAAGACATAGCTGGCTGGGGAGCGGAAATACGTTATGTTGATCGAGTAACTTATAGACGTCGCACAGAACCAAAATTCCTAGATGAACTTAGGCGTGAGATTCAAACAAAAACGTACCCAAAGGTTAACATCATTCCCGAAGGCGGCTCACAAGATTCTGCACTCCCAGGGTTCAAGGAGCTCCTTGGTGAGCTGGAAAATCCGTACGACTTTATACTTTGTCCGGTTGCCAGTGGCGCCACAATGGCAGGGTTAGTTTTAGCCGTTGACGATAAAAAGCTAAAAACCAAAATTATCGGCATCGCAGCGTTGAAAGGCGAAAATTACTTGGAGGGCTTGGTCGAGCAGTTTTTACCAAAATCTCTACATGGTCAGCAGACTCAAGGCGTAACAAAAAATGCTATTCCTTGGGTCATTGAGCATGGCTTTCATTTCGGCGGATATGCTAAGAAGGACCAAAACTTAGTCAACTTTTGCGACACCTTTACTAAGGAAACTGCAATTCAAATCGAGCCTGTATACAGTGGGAAATTATTCTTTGCACTTAAGCACTTGTTAATACACAATTACTTTCCAAAGAAGAGTCGTATTCTCGTGATCCATACAGGTGGATTGCAAGGAGCCAGAAGCGATCAACACAATTAACCGAAAGAGAGATAAATTTGTCTGAATGGTTACAAGGTTTCGCCGGCGCATCCCCTATTGAATGGATAGCCACGGTAGCAGGCTTTATTTGTGTTTATCTGGTAATAAAGCGCAACATTTGGTGCTTCTTTTTTGGTTTAATCCAAGTCAGTCTCTACACTTGGATTTTCTTTGGTGTCAAACTCTATTCTGACATGATACTTCATGTTATCTACATTGGCTTTCAAGTATACGGTTATTTGATTTGGTCGCGTCAGTCCGAAAAAAGAGGCCCCATACAAGTGATAAAAGGCTCGACAAAGGAAACAGCTGGCGCCATATTCGCAGCCATACTGGGAACCTTAGTTTTGGGAAGTATTATGAGCAATACAGATGCATCTTTACCTTATGTTGATGCATTCACCACAATCACGAGTTTAACCGCACAACTCTTGCTATCTCATAAACGCCTTCTCAATTGGACATTTTGGATAGTGGTTGATTGTGTTGCAATTTGGGTTTACTGGTACAAAGGATTGTATCCAACTTCTGTACTGTATCTGTGCTTCCTAGTGATGGCATGCATTGGTCAATGGCAATGGTATAAAAGTTATCAGCAACAGCAGGTTTCAAGTTGATCAAAAAAATTGTGTTTCTGGGCGCCCCCTCAACGGGTAAGTCGACTCTTTGCCAAGCTCTTGCAGATAAATTACACACTGAATGGGTAATTGAGTATGGTCGTGACTATTGGCAAGAACACCAAGTTGACCGCAGACTCACACCAGAACAGCTTTTGCATATCGCGCAAACTCAAAACTTGTGGGAAGACCAGCAAACAAGAATGGCCAATGGTTATTTATTATGTGATACCAATGCTTTCACAACTTGGCATTTTGCCCTGCACTATCACAACCACGCCTTACCCGAACTTGAGAAGTTAGCTCAAGAAAGTTGGCAGCGCTATGATTTGGTCGTACTGTGTGATGACGATATCCCCTATGACGATACTTGGGAGCGTTCTGGAGATGCAAATAGGAAAGAATTTCAAACTTTCTTGCTTAACTATCTAAAGAAACACAACAAATCATATCTACTGGCAAAGGGATCAGTAAAACAAAGAGTTGAGCTGGTACTTAAGGCGCTAGAAGCGTTAAAATAACCGATTATCGATTGAGGTGGGCCTCCTCTGCTTTGACTAACCTAAACTCTAAGGACTGTTTATCTTTGTTCATTTTAGACCCAACCCTTCGGGCAGTGGCCATTTTTCAGCCATACTGCCCACAAATTCACTCATTTGGATAGGAAAAAATCGCTAGCTATAACCTAACATAAAGTTAAACTATGTAATTCAATCTGATAGCTAATTTCTTATCCATAGCTCAGATTAACTAGAATAAAAATCTATCTACAGGAATACAATATGTCTCGTGTTTTGATTATTGGTGCAGGCGGTGTGGCCGCTGTTACTGTTAAAAAATGTGCGCGTTTGCCCGAACTTTTTGATGAAATTTATCTTGCTAGCCGCACAGTTTCCAAGTGTGAAGCTTTACAAAAAGAAGTGGGAGCAGATCGTGTTAAAGGCGTGTTCGCTGTAGACGCAGACGATGCCATAGCTGTTGAAGCATTGATTAATCAAGTTAAACCAGATTTATTGGTCAACCTTGCCCTGCCCTATCAAGATTTGCCCATCATGGATGCTTGTTTAGCCACCAACACGGACTATCTTGACACTGCCAATTATGAACCCAAGGACGAAGCTAAGTTCGAATATTCTTGGCAATGGGCATATCAAGAGCGGTTCAAAGAAAAGGGCATCATGGCCTTGCTAGGCAGTGGTTTCGACCCAGGCGTAACCAATGTTTATACAGCCTACGCTGCTAAACACTATTTTGATGAAATTCATTACCTCGATATTGTGGATTGCAATGGCGGTGATCACGGACAAGCATTTGCGACTAACTTTAACCCCGAAATTAACATTCGCGAAATCACACAACGAGGACGTTTTTGGGAAAATGGCGAATGGAAAGAAACCGAGCCCTTAAGTGTTCGTGAAGATCTGGATTATCAGAACATTGGTGTCCGAGCCAGTTATTTGATGTTCCATGAAGAGTTGGAATCTTTGGTCAAACATTTCCCAACACTCAAGCGTGCACGTTTCTGGATGACCTTTGGTGATGCATATTTAAACCACTTAAATGTGCTAGAAGGCATCGGCATGACAAGTATTGAACCCATCGATTTTCAAGGTCAAAAAATTGTACCTCTGGAGTTTTTAAAAGCCGTACTCCCAAATCCGGGCTCATTGGCAGAGGGGTATACAGGTAAAACTTGTATTGGTACCTATATTACTGGGATCAAAGACGGCAAAGAAAAAACCATCTTTATTTACAATAACTGTGATCACGCTGCGTGCTATGACGAAGTTGGCGCTCAGGCTGTTTCCTACACAACCGGGGTACCAGCCATGATTGGGG
This sequence comes from uncultured Alteromonadaceae bacterium, assembly GCA_947503265.1. GTDB lineage: Bacteria > Pseudomonadota > Gammaproteobacteria > Enterobacterales > Alteromonadaceae > Aliiglaciecola. The sequence continues at coordinate 264,490 of CANNDC010000002.1, read as the reverse complement.
CGCATTTGATGTTAAGTAAACAATGGAAAAAGCCCGGCGTGTGGAACATGGAGCAATTCGATCCCGATCCTTTCATGGAAATGCTCAATGAGCATGGACTGGCGTGGCATATAATAGAATGTGAAAAAAGCCCATTTACACGCTAACGGAGCCGAAAAATGAGTGATACGTTGCTAACGTCGGCAATTCCCTCCCCGTGCTATGTGTGCGAGGAACAAAAGTTAGAAGATAATCTAAAGCTGATGGCAAGGGTACAAGCTGAAGCCGGTGTAGATATCATACTAGCGCTTAAAGGGTTTTCCATGTGGTCTACTTTCCCTCTAGTCGGCCAGTATCTGAAGGGTTGCACGGCGAGTTCAGTATGGGAGGCGAAACTAGCACACCAAGAAATGTCTAAGAAGTTTGAGAAAGGCAGAGAAGTGCATGCCTATTCTCCGGCTTATAAACAGCAGGACATGGATGAGTTGCTAGAATTAGTGAATCACATTTCATTTAATAGCCTAACTCAATGGCAACGGTATCAAAAACAGGTGTTGGCCTCGGGTGTCGCGGCTGGGGTTAGAATCAACCCAGAGCACAGAGAAGCTGAAACCGAGTTGTATGACCCAAGTGCACCGGGCTCCCGACTAGGCATAATGGCTAAGGATTTAGACAAAGCTGATCCAACCGGCAAGCTTGAAGGCTTGTTATCCGGTATTGATGGATTTCATGTTCACAATTTATGTGAATGCGATTCCTTTGCGACTAAGCGAACGTTAGATGCCGTTGAGCAAAAGTTTGCGAAATGGCTCCCCAACCTTAAATGGATAAATCTTGGCGGCGGACATTTGATGACGCAAGAGGGCTATGATGTTGAGCATTTGATTAGGTCTCTAAAAGAGTTTAAACAGCGCTATCCGAACTTGCATGTCATTATGGAACCAGGATCGGCTGTGGCATGGCAGACAGGAACATTGGTCTCTGAAGTCGTTGATATCGTTGAAAATGTCGATCACATCGCCATTTTAGATATCAGCGCAACAGCGCACATGCCAGATGTTTTGGAAATGCCGTACCGCCCTGAAATTAGAAATGCGGGAGCAGCCGGTGTAAGAAAATTCGACTACAAGATTGGCGGTAATTCATGCTTAGCTGGTGATGTAATCGATATTTATAGCTTCGATTCAGAGTTAAACGTGGGTGATCGAGTTATCTTTGAAGACATGATCCACTACACCATGGTTAAAACGACATTTTTTAACGGTGTAGAGCACCCTTCCATAGGAATATTGAAGAAAAACGGCGACTTTGAGCTGGTAAAGCAGTTTGGCTATGAAGACTTTCGAAATCGCTTGTCTTAAACCCTTGCCTTAATCGCATGTCTTAAACGAATAAAGTAATTCAATGTACTGATTAAAGCGTTGAATATGCTTATCTTTGCTAGTTAACCTCTACACTGGAGTTTGAATCAGGACTGCAATTCGAATAAGGACTGCAGTAAATATGAAGCATGTTAGTGCGGTGTATAAGCGCGATGTATGGCAAGGTATACCAACCCGTGTGGTGTATTAGTAAGGAGTATCAGTGGTGTGTATAAGCGCGTATTCATCAATTATTGGCATTTAGCTTTTCAATTGGCGCATCCCCAGCAAAACAAAGGCTAAACCAACAATATGCATCCAACCAATAGGCTCACCTAAAATCTGGTTGGACAAAATGATGGTAAACAAAGGACCGACAGTGCCGACCACCGCGGCACGACTTGCTCCAATATGTTTAACTCCAGAACTCACTAGGAAAGACGGTATCAGCGTCATAAAAATCGCCAATACACCTGCACCTATGTAGACGTCTGTGGAATAGCTGGATAACTCCTCTACACCATCCACCCAAGAATGGGCTAGTAGCGTAAAACAAGCAGATAGCATAGCTAAGCAGACAAAACGCTGGCTACCAATTTGACGCGTATAACGTTGCGCTGCAACCATGTACCAAGCGGTTAAAATACTAGCAAGAAAAACCAGTAAGCTTCCCCACAATAAGTTTTCACCACCAAACGATAAATCGGCATAGAAGAACACAAGAATGCCCGAGTAGGATAGAAGTAAGGCTATCCAAAGGCGAGAATTTGGCTTCTCTTTGAGGAAAGCCCAACTGAAAAGGAAGGCAATTGCTGGATAACAAAACAGAATGATTCGCTCCAATCCAGCACTGATAAACTGCAAACCAAGCAAATCCAAATAGCTAGCAAGATGATAGCAAGCAATACCAGCGAGCATACAACCCATTAAATCTCTAGCTGAAACGTTTCCCCATCCGGTTCGATACAATATCCAAATTAAAATACCGGTGTAAAACGGCAGTACAATGAGCATTCTAAGGGTTTGTAGCTCAAGTGAGCCAATTCCCATTTGATAGAGAAACTTCACCATAATCGCTTTGCTTGAAAACAACACAGTGCCAAGCACGACAAAAACGATACCTCGGTTTAAACTAAACATCTTACCCTTGTTGAACAGTTGCTTTTATGCGCAGAATTTGCAGCACTAGTCTCGTTGAAAAGAATTTGAGTAATGTAATTTGCGATGGTTATCTACAATCAACGCATCATAGCCTTTAACACGATTGATAAGATCTATCCCCTGTTGCACCCCTAGAACAAAGACTGCGGTGGAAAGTGCGTCATTCAAGGTGCTTCTGGGTCCGACAATAGTCACACTTTGCACCTCATAAACAGACTTGCCACTTTTTGGGGACAAAATATGGTGATATCGCTTGCCGTCCTCTTCAAAATACCGCTCATAATCTCCCGAGGTAGACATTGCTGTATTTTCAAGTGGCAAGACGACTGCCTGTCGATCCCGATTTCGCGGATCCCGCACTCCCACCATCCAAGGTCGGCCTCTTCTATCTCCAAGTAACCCAGTATCGCCGCCAGCAGTGACAAGTGCGTTGGTGATACCTAAATTGCGCAACAACATGAGCGCGTTGTCAACTGCATGACCTTTGGCGATACCGCCTAAATCTATTTTAACTTTGGGATGTGCGAAAAATACGGTCAGATTAGCTTTATCTAGTCTAACGTGGCGATAGTTGACGGCACTGAGTAAAGATTGAATGGTTTTTTCGTCTGGTTTTTGCTTGTTTCGGTACTCATACAAATACCCCACGCTGGCGAACGTAATGTCAAAAGCCCCAAATGTCTCCTCAGACAGACTCAATGACATCTGGATTAAATCAAATAATTCCTGAGACACTGCTACTGGGCGAGTCGCGGCAAATGCGTTTATCTTCGAGAGTTCACTAGAGTCGATGTATGGGCTCATCAATTGATTGATGCGCTCCATCTCATCCATCACAATGCGAACCGCTTTATTGCCTAACTGCTCAGTTTCCGCCCAAACTTCGGTATGGATATTGGTACCCATGATGCCTTGATTATCTGAATACCAGCGCCCGTTTTGTTGATTTGACATTGATAAACACGGGTAAACAGCGGACATGAAAGCAAAGACAAGAAAAATGATCTTAGTCATCAAAACTCAAACCCAATTGGTACAAGGCATTCTTTTTCAATTCAAACTGCTCAGCGGTTATGGCCGCAGCTTTCTTCAGAGGTAACTCCTCCATCAACCTTTTTAGCAGAGAAATCGCCTGCTCAGGCAGCTCCTGACCATCGGATTTATAACCGTCAATCATTAACACTATTTCGCCCTTTAGTTGATTGCTATCTGCATTTAGCCATTGCAAGGTTTTATCAGCCGTATCTGAATGAAAAGTTTCAAATGTTTTGCTTATTTCTCGGGCAATGACGATACGCTTGTCTTTGCCAAGACACTCAATAATCATTTGCACTGTTTCAATGATGCGCCTAGGCGACTCATAAAAAACGGTTGTCGCGGTTTCCCTTAACAACGCACTGAGAGCCTGTGTTTTAGCAAGCTTTTTGACTGGTAAAAAGCCTTTGAAATAAAACTTGTCTGTCGCTAGCCCTGACCCACTCAGTGCTGTGATTGCAGCACAGGCTCCTGGCAGTGGTACTACTTCGAGATTACTCTCTCTGCATTGACTTACTAATCCGTATCCTGGATCACTGATCAAGGGTGTCCCTGCATCCGAAATAAGCGCAATACTTTCGCCCATATTGAGTTTAGCAATTAGCTGTACTGCTCTCTGGCTCTCATTGTGGTCGTGCAAAGAGATTAGTCGAGTTTTTATATCGTAGTGCTGTAACAATTTTTGACTATGTCGAGTGTCTTCCGCAGCAATTAAATCTACTTCAGCCAATACTTTTAGCGCCCTAAGCGTAATATCTTCAAGATTTCCAATTGGAGTAGGAACGATAAATAATATGCCAGTTTTTGCCACTTCTGGTCAGCCTTGGATTGTTTTAAAGAGTCAGGCATTTTAAACTACCTTGCATTAAATAGGTTGTAATTTTTTGAGAGATCACATGCTGAACACAAAGCGACTACTAATTGTTCTACTCATGCTTGGGTTAGTCGCATGTGGTTCGACACCAGACAAGTCTACCAAACCTAAGAAAGTTACCAATGTGGAGACGCCAAAAGAGAGCATTCTCGAAGAGGATCCCGAATACTATCTGCAGCAAGCCCAGCGCGAATTTGTCACTTCATCTGATGGCAATATCCGAGATCAATGGATAATGCGCGCTGTAGAGGCATACAAACAGCAAGGCAACTGCAATAAAAGCAAAACCATCTTGAGGGTCGCACTGCCAGAGATGACAGATCCTATACTTCGCGATCAGGCTAAATTAGTCGTTGCTGAGTGTTTGGTGAAACAAGATAAAATCGACTATGCCGTTCTGGATACCTTGTTAAATGAAATTCAACATGTAGGAAAATTTAACAACCGATATGCACCATTAAAAGTCCAATACCTTGTTCATCAAAATCGTTGGCTTGATGCAGCGAAAGTGCGTGCGAGCTTTGATCAAAATACGCCTGAAACCTCCCTAGATATCTGGTACCTATTACAAAATTTATCAGAATCTCAGCAACAAAAAGCAAAACTCAGTGAATCTGAATTGCAGCCATGGCTCGAACTCAGTTTAATTGTGCAACGTTATGGTCTTGATTCGGCAGCCTTGAATACCGCCGTTACCAATTGGCAGCAGCGAAATAACAATCATCCTCTTGCACTTGAATTACCTGCAGAAGTAAGTCGCGCAATAACATTAGAAAGTTTGCCTAGAGAAAAGGTCGCTATTTTATTGCCGTTAAGCGGCAGACTTGCGCAACAAGGCATGGCGATAAAAAACGGTATTCTTTCAGCCTATTTTGCTGCTGAAAACAATGAGACACGAATACGGTTTATTGATACTCAAACAAAAGATGCACAACAACTTGTTGAGTTGACGGCTGACTACGACATAGTTATTGGTCCTTTGATGAAAGATGAACTTAGTGAATTCGTTAAATTGTCTTCGACTAGCGACAACATTTTGGGTTTAAATCGAGTCGATATAGCGCCCATTGATATTGAAATTGCCACATCATCAACTGATCTCGCAGTACAAACTGACTTGGAAGAGCCACTGCAGCCCGGAGTAAAAGTATTTTTCGCCTTATCTCCGGAAGATGAGGCCGCTCAATTGGCTGAGAAAGTCTATTCTACTGGTGTTATTCAACCCATAGTCGTTGCTCAACAATCTGGGGCCTCAAGAAGGATGGCCGAAGAATTCCTAAACACCTGGCAATTGTTAACGGATAAGAATGCTATTCAGCCTAGCTTAGCCACGTTCGAAGACAATGCGGCGATGCGTAACAGCGTGTCTGAGCAATTAGATGTATTGCAAAGCAACGCGCGTATTAAAGAAATTGAGTTCATGACTAGTAAACAAATCTATTCTGTACCCAGAAATCGGCGAGATATTGATGCGATAGTGGTATTCGCAAGTCCTGAACAAACCGAGTTGCTCAACCCAATGATAGAGGCAAGCCTGAGCCCATTTAACCAAAAAGTAGTCCCTGTTTATGGTTCCTCTAGAAGTTTTAGTCTCAACTTCACTAACAACAGTTTGCGTGATTTACGCAATCTCATTTTTACCGAAATGCCCTGGATGTTGCCTGATCATCAGTGGCAACAAATCGCCAACGAGGTTGATAACTTATGGCCAGAGAAAAATGATACTTTGCGTCGCTTATTTGCATTGGGCTTTGACGCCTTCAACTTAACGGCAGTGATGAAGAACTTACAAACCTTGCCACAAATTTCAATGTCGGGAATGACAGGAAATATTTCCATTGATGGGCAAGGAAACGTGATGCGTGTTTTGCCAGTCGGACACATTACCGAAAACAAGGTGACACTTTTTGCCCTCGATTGAGCGCCAAGAAAAAGCGAAAAAATCAACTCTGCTGGGTCGACAGGCAGAGAACTTGGCAAAAAATTACTTGCTCCAACAAGGTTTGTGTTTTGTAGAAAGTAATTTTCACAGTCGCGCTGGTGAGATAGATATCGTGATGCGAGAAGCCAGTACTTGGGTATTCGTTGAAGTCAAATACCGACAAGATGATACTCATGGAAAGGCGGTAGAATTTTTTCATGCCGCAAAAAGAAAAAAATTTTTAAAAGCAGTGCAGTATTTTATGCACAATCATAGTCTAAACCCTGCCATGGTAGATCATCGGATTGATCTGGTGGCGATTGATGGCGCAATCCAAGACGAAAACATTCAGTGGTTTAAGAGTGTTTAAATGGCGAATTGCCAAAATTTAATTGAGAAATGCATGATAGAGAAAATTAAAGCCAACTTTACCGAAAGTATCCAAACGAAGATTGCCGCTAATGAAGTCCTCCCAGAAGCTATATGGAAAGCATCTCAAATGATGGTTGACGCTTTGATTCGAGGAAATAAGATTCTCTCATGTGGAAACGGGGGGAGTGCAGGAGACGCACAGCATTTTTCTTCAGAGATGCTAAATCGGTACGAACGCGACCGTCCTAGTCTTCCTGCTATGGCGCTCACCACAGATAGCTCAACTATCACTTCAATTGCCAATGATTATAGTTATGACGAAGTGTTTTCAAAACAGGTCCGCGCATTAGGACAAGCAGGTGATATCCTCTTTGCTATCTCCACCAGTGGCAATTCAAGAAATGTGATCAATGCTATGGAAGCTGCTCTGAGTCGTGATATGACAATAGTGGCACTAACAGGTAAAGATGGTGGGGAAATGGCAGGTCTGCTTGGCGAAAATGATGTGGAGATCCGCGTTCCTTCAGCAAGAACCGCAAGAATTCAGGAAGTACACTTGCTTGTCATTCATAACTTGTGTGAGTGTATTGATGATAGTTTATTCCCAGAAGATAACCATTCAGAGTAGGTTTCAACGTTCAATATAGGTTAGGAGTATCAATAATGTTTCGGTCAGTACAGGTGCGAAAGGAATTAGCAGTGTTTGTAGTAATTTCCTCAATGCTACTACAAGGTTGTGCTGCATTGGTAGTAGGTGCGGGTGTTGGAGCGGCCTCTGTTGCACATGATAGAAGAACACTGGGAACCCAAGTTGATGATAAAACGGCTACGTCAAGACTTTCAAATGCGCTATTTAATGACGAAAAACTGAAGAATAGAGTCAATATCAATGTGTCTGTTTTCAACGGTGTTGCTTTGCTAGTAGGACAAGCACCAACGGAAGAGCTTAGATTACAAGCTCAGCGAACTGCTGAGACTGTTAAGCATATTCGCAAACTCCACAACCAAATTAGAATTGCCGAACCTATTTCCCCTGGTGCATCGACTAACGATGTTTGGTTAGAAAGCAAAGTCAAGGCTGCCCTTATCGGGGACAAGAGAATTGACGGTTTGCACATAGAAGTGGAAGTTGAAAATGCTGAAGTCTTTTTGATAGGGCTTGTGAAAAACAATGAAGCAGATATCGCAGTTGACGTTGCCAGAAACGTTAAGGGTGTAAATCGGGTAGTGAAAGCATTTGAGTATATAGACAGTTAATCTTAGATCGTGAATTAAAAAAATGAGGCTAATAAAAAACCCCTTCTTACAAAGGGGTTTTTAATATTTTATCTAATTACAAGTTAACCTCATTAACTTCAACTGGGGTATCGAGCAGAGGTTATTTGATAATAGTTAAATTGGGTGGGCCTTTTTTAGCCGGTTTCTTCTGTTTAGCTTGTGTTTCAGGCTTCGCTGGTTTGGAAGTTGATACTTCGTCTCCAAACACTTCAACAGAAGGATCTTCCTCTGCCGCAAACACAGTACCCGCACCATTTTCTCTGGCATAAATAGCCAATGCGGCCTTACAAGGCACCACTAAATTTCTTGGAACGCCACCAAATCGTGCATCAAAACTAATTAGCTCATTATTCATGATCAAATTGTTGCAAGCACTCGGCGAGATGTTTAAAACTATTTGTCCGTCTTTCACATGCTCTTGAGGAACGGAAGTTCCCTCGACATATGCGTCCACCACTAAATATGGAGTCAACTCATTGTCGACTATCCATTCATAAAAAGCTCTTATTAAGTAGGGTTGGTTAGAGGTCATAGTAGTCTGTTCACCTTTTTACAAAGGGTCGTGTATCTCTCGCTCTTGATCAGTCAAAGATGCTTTAAATGAACTACGCTCAAAAATGCGATTCATATATGTCATCACTTCTTTGCTGCCAGCACCGGTTAACTCAATACCCAAAGCTGGTAGTCGCCATAATAATGGTGCAAGGTAACAATCTACCAAACTGAACTCTTCACTCATGAAGAACGGCGTTTCAGCAAACAATGGGGCTAGACTTAAAAATGCTTCACGTAATTCATTACGCGCCGCGTTCACATCACCTTTACCTTGCATAATGTTATCAGCGATGGAATACCAGTCTTGCTCGATACGATGCATCATTAAGCGACTCTGCCCTCTAGAGACAGGGTAAACTGGCATTAACGGTGGATGAGGGAAGCGCTCATCAAGGTATTCCATAATGATATGAGATTTGTATAGAACCAATTCACGATCTACCAATGTAGGCACTGTGCCATATGGGTTCAGATCAAGAAGGTCTTCCGGTAAATCCGTTGGATCTGTATAGCTAATTTCAACTCCAACACCTTTTTCTGCTAGTACAATTCTCACTTGGTGACTATAGATATCACTTGTGTCAGAGAACAACGTCATAATAGAACGTTTATTCGCGGCTACCGCCATTAACTATCCTCCAGATATTTCAATTTATTCAATCAGAGCAGCTAAAATGCCCTTCTTCTACTAAAAAAAGGGGCTATTTGCCCCTTTTTGGATTATACATGATTTTTTGACTAATTAGTGCACATCACGCCAATATTCTTTCTTCAATAAGTAAACGAAGATAAACAATACTAGGATAAATGCGATAACCCATTTACCAATGGCTTCAAGCTCTAATCTAGCAGGCTCACCGACGTAAACTAGGTAGTTTACTAAATCCAAAACAGCAGCGTCATATTCGTCAGCGCTTAGTTCTCCATTGCCGTCGGTTTTGATGCCGACGTAACGGTCAACCATTTCACCGTCGACTAACACTTTTTCAGTGGTCAATCTTGGTGTGCCTTGCAATTCTTCCAATACATGGGGCATTCCCACATCTTTGAAAACCTTGTTATTTACGCCAAACGTTTTGTTTTCATCCACATAAAAAGTACGAAGATAGGTATAAATCCAATCTGCACCTCTGACGCGAGCGACTAGTGTTAAATCTGGAGGAGGTGCTCCAAACCAAGTAGCACCGCTTTCCGCAGGCATCGCAGTATCAATATGATCAGACACTTTTTCGCCGGTAAACTGCAGCATCTCTTGCCCCAGTTCTAACGGAATATCCAAATCTTCAAAACTGCGCTGATAGCGCTGGTATTGCATACTGTGGCAACCAAGACAATAGTTGTTGAACAACATAGCACCATGCTGCAACGAGGCTTTATCAGTCAAGTCGTACTCAGCTTTATCTAGTGGGTAATTTGAACCAGCACCGAATGCAAATCCAGTAACCAGAAAACACACTAAAAAGGTAAACTTCTTCATTTCGTGATCCTCTCTGGTACAGGCTTGGTTTTTTCGTTCTTACTGTAGATAAATAGCAAAACGAAGAAGCCAAAATACATAATAGTTGCAATTTGTGATGCCGTGATCTTCCAGTTTTCTTGAGGTGTACCACCAAGATAACCAAGGAACACAAAGACAATGGCGAAAATGATGAGGTTCCATTTGTGGAATCCACAACGATAACGCCAAGATTTAACTTTACCTCTATCTATCCAAGGCAAAACTGCAAGCGCAATAATTGCCGCAAACATGGCTATCACGCCTCCTAACTTATCAGGAACAGCTTTGAGGATTGCGTAGAAAGGTGTGAAATACCAAACAGGGAATATATGTTCAGGCGTTTTCAGTGGGTTAGCAATTTCAAAGTTTGGTTTTTCGAGGAAATAACCACCCATCTCAGGCATAAAGAACATGACATAGCAGAACAAGGCTAGGAATACGCAGAATGCTACCAAGTCTTTCAAGACTATATGCGGGAAGAAAGGCACAACATCGTCAATGATGTCGTACTTTTTAGTATAATATTCATGCATCTCGAACTTGGTTTTTTCTTCTTCTTTCAAAGAGCCTTTTTTGCGTTTCACTTCTACGCCATCAGGGTTGTTAGAGCCCACTTCGTGTAAAGCAACGATATGAAGGAAAACCAGTATTACGATAACGAGCGGCAAAGCAATAACGTGCAATGCAAAGAATCGATTTAATGTCGCACCAGAAATAACATAATCGCCTTGTATCCAGATAACCAAATCCGGACCTACAACTGGAATAGCACTAAACAGTGAAACGATTACTTGTGCTCCCCAGTAAGACATTTGTCCCCAAGGAAGTACATAACCCATGAAGGCTTCAGCCATCAATGCGAGGTAGATGAACATACCAAATAGCCAGAGTAATTCACGTGGTTTCTGGTATGAGCCGTACATCATCCCTCTGAACATGTGCAAATAAACCACTATAAAGAAGAAAGAAGCACCGGTTGAATGCATGTATCTTAGGATTGAACCATATTGCACATCACGCATGATGTACTCAACTGAAGCAAATGCCCGCTCGGCTGAAGGCTCAAAACTCATTGTTAACCAAATTCCAGTAACAATCTGGTTAACTAGGACGATAGTTGCCAAAAACCCGAATATATACCAAAAGTTCATGTTTTTGGGCGCTGGGTATTGGATGGCGTGCATGTTAGCAACACGCATCATGGGTATACGATATTCAATCCAATCGAGAAGATTCTTAAACATCTGGTTATGCCTCCGCTTCAGAACCGATAATTACGGTATTGTCATCAACAAATTGATAAGGAGGAACAACAAGATTGGAAGGCGCAGGGACACTTTCAAATACCCGACCCGCCATATCAAATTTTGAACCATGACATGGACAGAAGAAACCTTCAGAGACACCTTCTGCATATTGAGCAAAGGCACCATCAGTCAAATGTTGTGGTGAACAACCCAAATGAGTACAAATTCCGACTAGAATCAAATATTCTTCTTTCAAAGAACGATATGAGTTCTGCGCAAATGCAGGTTGTTGCTCAACCTCAGAGTTTGGATCTTTGAGCTGATCTTCATGATTTTTGAGTGAAGCCAAAAGTTCTGGGGTGCGTCGCACAACCCAAACAGGTTTACTTCGCCAAATGACACGAATTAGTTGTCCAGGCTCTACTTTGCTGATGTCAATTTGCACATCAGCACCGGCAGCTTTTGCTTTTTCACTGGGTTGCCAAGAGCCAATAAACGGTACTGCAGCACCTACTACGCCAACAGCCCCAACCACAGAAGTCGCGATCGTTAAAAATCGACGCCTTGGGTTATCTTGGGGTTGGTTTTCATTTATAGACGAATCAGTCGCATCGACAGACACATTGCTCATCCACTTTTCTCCAAGTTCGGATTTAGTGATACTTCTTGAACGTAAAAAGTTGGTACCGATAAACACTTGTCATCAGCTAACTAGCACAAGAAATGAAGTTTTATTATTAGCCTGAAATGATAAAAGAAAACCCCTAATAAAGACAAGGATTTACTGAAATAAACCGCGTATTTCAGCTAATAAATTTATACTTGGCTAATTTTTGAGGATTTTACCATCTATTTTGCCTAACCAAATAACTGGAGAAGCTGGCTGAAAGTAAAATTTCGCGCAATAAAAAACCCGGACAAGCCGGGTTTTGGTAATTTTTGGTACGTAAGTACGTAACGATTAACGTTTTGAGTATTGTGGACGCTTACGCGCTTTGTGAAGACCCACTTTCTTACGTTCAACTTTACGTGCATCACGTGTAACAAATCCTGCTTTACGAAGCGCTGGACGAAGTGTTTCGTCATACTCCATTAGTGCACGAGTGATACCGTGACGAATTGCACCAGCCTGACCGCTAATGCCACCGCCAGCAACTGTTACATATAGGTCAAACTTCTCAGTCATTTCGACTAATTCAAGAGGTTGACGAACAATCATTCTAGCTGTCTCACGACCAAAGAATTCATCTAGAGGACGTTTGTTAACTACGATGTTACCACTACCTGGGCGAAGGAAAACGCGAGCGGTAGAGCTTTTGCGACGACCTGTGCCGTAATATTGTGTATCTGCCATTTTTCTCTCGCTCCTTAAATGTCTAGTACTTGAGGCTGTTGAGCAGCATGTGAATGCTCGTTACCAGCGTAGACTTTCATCTTGCGGAACATAGCACGTCCAAGAGGACCTTTTGGCAACATACCTTTAACCGCTTTCTCAATGATCATTTCAGGTTTATGAGCCTGAAGTTTCTCAAAATTCGTTTCTTTCAAACCGCCAACATAACCACTGTATGAGTAGTATTTTTTGTCTTTAGCTTTGTTACCAGTAACGGTAACTTTTTCAGCATTGATTACAATGATGTAATCACCTGTGTCCACATGAGGTGTGTACTCAGGTTTATGCTTACCGCGCAATCTATGTGCGATTTCTGTAGCCAAACGGCCCAATGTTTTGTTCGCAGCGTCAACTACGTACCAGTCACGTTCTACCGTCTCTGGCTTTGCAACAAAAGTTTTCATATTAATAAATACCCGAAATATCTTAAACTGTTACCTAATTTGTTTTCTGCGTCTAACGCTCTAGACTTCTCTCAAGCGTCTCCAGAAAACCACTAAAATCAAACCTTTGACCCCTTCGAGCCGATTGATTCTTCCACTTTCCCAAAGTGGGCGTAACTGGGCAGGGCGCGAATTATACAGAAGTTTGTTCAAAACACTAGCCCATTTTCAAGATTATTGATTGAACGAATTGTGATTTTAGACGTACTAATGTGATGAAATTGTGATTAGGTTGTTTTGTATTTCCGTTTTAGTATTGCGGTATATAGTGTCAGAATGGCGAGTGACGGAATTACAATAAATTCGATCGGTCGTAATTTCGTTTCTAGTTGAGTCCTCTTCAATCAGGACTGGAGAAGTAAAATGAAGTATAAGATTCTAACCTGTGTAGTGCTTTGCACAGCATTGATTTCTACTAATTTATTAGCAGTAACGCTGTTGGCTGAACAGAAGCAACGAGAACGTGACAGGTTAGCAGATCAGGCAAAATCCACTGACACTATTGCACGTATTGTGGGTGGTCAAAATGCCCAAGAAGGCGAATATCCATTCATGTCCGCACTAGTCGTGGTCAACAACAGTGTCGAAACCTCTGTAAGTGTCAACAATAATAGCTTTGCATCAAATGATTTCAGTTTCTCGCCCGTAGGCAATGCGACAGCTAACATAGTTGATTGCGGTCTAGGTGGGGAAGTCTGTGTCGGAGCAGAAAACCTTATTTGTTTAATTGAACGCGGCGATTTTAACTTTTCTCTTAAAGCAGAAAACTGCCAGGAAGGTGGCGGAATTGGTGCCATTATTTACAACAATGTAGCTGGACCAATTGACAATGGTACGTTAGGTGCAGATTTTAATGGCACAATTCCCGTGGTCGCCATCTCTCAACAAGACGGCCAAACTATCAGCCAAATGCAAAATGCTTCAGCGACGATTTCAGTAACCAGCCTACCAGGAACAGTTCAAAACCTGACCTGCGGTGCAACTTTCTTGGGCGACAAATGGGCATTAACTGCCGCTCACTGTGTCGATTCTGTTGGTGCACAATTCTTTAAAGTTAATGTAGGGGAATATGATCTCCGCAACGGTGTAGCAAATGCCACCGATATAGTACGAATATACTCTCATCCGAACTATGTCGACCAAGAATTCAGTAATGATGTTGCTTTACTGGAATTGGCTGAAAGTCTCAATGCTCCGAGTATTGCGCTGGCAGACGAAGCAACAACTGTGCAACTTGCCATAGAAAATGCTTTGGTGACCAGCATTGGCTGGGGGGGAAGAACTGGGTACGCGCCAAATGACGGTCCAACAGGGAACTTTCCAGATATTTTACAAGAAGTCGATATCAACTTGCTTACCAACAACCAATGTCGACAGATATTTGCTAATTCCCGCGGTATTCCAGCATCAAGAACTGGTGTGACAGATGTGATGATTTGTGCTGCCGTTGACGCAGGTGGCCGTAGCGCGTGCCAAGGAGACAGTGGTGGGCCGCTGTTTGCTCAAACCAATCAAGGGTTATTGCAGGTCGGAATCACCAGTTGGGGAATAGGCTGTGCTGCACAGGGGTACCCTGGTGTGTATGCAAGAGTGGGCACCTTGCGAGGTTGGATTGATGCCACCATGTCGGGAGTGAGTATAACTGGAACAGCCAGTTTCACCAATTCGCCCGTAGGAACGGCGTTAACCCAAACCTACAGGGTAACTAACAACTCTGCACAATCAACACAATTGACATTTGCGACCTCCAATACAATCGATTTCGAAATTGATAGCAGCAATTGCGGCACCCTAGTCGCTGGTCAAAGTTGTAATCTCGATATTAGTTTCAAAGGTGTCTCAACTGGCAGTAAACAAAGCCAAATCACAGTATCGTCAGACGTGAATGGTATCCCCACCAGTGGATTAACCGTAGATGGAGAAGCACTTTCCGCTGCTAACAACTTAGCAGCACAGGCTGGGCCGAGTTCCAACGCAATTTCGTGGTTCAGTGGAGGTAATCTACCTTGGGTAAATGACACTGGCACAGGCCTGAGAAGCGGTAGTATTGGAGACAGTGCATCAAGCATATTACTGGCACAAATAGAGGGTGAAGGAGAACTCACGTTTAGTTGGTCTGTTTCATCTGAAGAAAATACCGATGAACCAGATGAACCTTTCGATGCACTTTACTTGATTATCAATGGTCAAGAACAACAGTTTATTTCAGGGGATGAGGACTTTGAGACTGTGTCCGTACAACTTACTGAAAATATTAATTTAGTTGAATGGACTTACAGTAAAGACCGAAATACGGCTGAGCTTCAGGACAGGGGTAGAGTCAGAGACGTTACCTTTACGCCAACGGGGCAGCCTCCGCCAACCACACCAGCGCCTAATCCGAATCCACCAGCTGAAACTGGCGGTGGTGGAGGAAGCTTATATTGGCTATTGATCATCTTATCTGCGGCATTGCCGAGTAGACAAAACAAACCTTCTTGATTTGGTCAAGTGTGCTGCTTTGTGGATTCTGTTATTCCGAATTACCGATAACGGATAATGGATAACGGACAACGGACAACGGATAACTATTAATAACTCTGTTAACTGGTAATGGTAATGCTAAGTCAATCAGTGGTTGCTTTTTCAAGCCATTTGGCCTGAATACCAGTTGCTGATTTTGGCTTTTCAAAGTAGTAGCCTTGTATCTCTTCGATTTTAAGATCTTTACACAAAAGAAGTTGAAAAGAAGTTTCAACACCTTCAGCAATCACTTTAAGCCCAACTGTGTGTGCCATTTCAGCTAACCCTCTAACAATAGACAAATGCCGTTGATGTTCTGGACTTTCTGGCAGCAAAGAACGATCGAGTTTTACGATATCTATTGGATAGTTAACCAGATGGGACAAGGATGAGAACCCAGTTCCGAAATCGTCTAAGGCCAGTTTACACCCTAACTTATCCAACTCATCAATTTGGCTTTTGTTTTGTTCGCTTTCTGAGAATAAAGCTGTTTCAGTGAGCTCGATAACCAAGGATTCTGGCACAACGTCATAATAATCTAAGTTATGTGAGATGTATTTGGTGAGCTGATTATCTGCCAATTGTATCGGCGATAAATTGATACCCATAGAAAGGTTTCTATCGAATTGTTTCTGCCAAATCGACAATTGCTCTATGGCGGTTTTAATCACCCATTTACCAATACCATTGATAAGCCCGCATTGTTCGGCAATGGGAATAAACTCGCTCGGATACGATTCCAGTTTACTGCCTGGCCAGCGAATTAGCGCCTCAAACCCAACCAGTTTTTGATTCATTCCTCGCACTATGGGTTGATAATACAATTCAAAATTTTCATCGTGGGAAGCTGATTTTAGCTCCAACTCTATTTGAAAACTGCGTGAGAATTGTTGTTGCATCACGTCTTCAAAATAACAAAGTCGATTTCTTCCCTGACTTTTCGCTCTATACATGGCGATATCTGCAAAACGAGTCAGCTCTTCAGCGTTTTCAGCATTTGCGGGATGTAAGGCGATACCAATACTCACACCTGATTGTAGATTTTGACCGTCAACCATCATGGATTTTTCAAGCGATTTAATGATGCGTCTGGCAACAAGTTGCGCTTCAGTTCCATGTTCTAAATTCTTCAGGATAATAGCAAATTCATCACCTCCAAGACGTGCGAAAGTCTCCTCACCTCGCAAGCAATCAGAAATTTTCTTCACAACTGTCTTAAGAAGGTTATCGCCAGTTTCATGGCCATAAGTATCGTTTATGTTCTTAAAGTGATCTAAATCCAGTAATAACAATGCCAGTTGCTTTTCTTGCCTAACGTTTTCGGTTATCGAGGTAGCCAACTCGCGCTCGAAATGATATCGATTTGCCAACCCCGTCAGCGCATCGGTTTCTGCCATTTCACGCACTCGACAATAGCTATCATATAATTTGCATTCAAGTTCAAAGCGCTTTTGTGCTTGCGCAATCGCTCTTCTTAATTTGGTCGCAGTAATTTCTGTTTTTGGAATAAAATCTTGTGCGCCTGCTTGTAAACATAGAAGTGCTAATTGCTCATCGTCATTTGCGCTCATCATCACAATGGCTGTGTTACCGAGATTGGGACGTCTTCTGAGCCTTGCAATCATTTCTAAACCATTTATTTGAGGTAATCTATAATCAACAAGAACAACATCAAACGTGTCCTTGTTGGTAATTTCTAAGCCTTCTTCAGCAGAACTGACTTCAATTAACTCTTTTTCTTCAGTCTGTGCTTTCAATGCCCTTCTTACTGCTTCACGATCGACTAAGTCATCGTCTACAAGAAGTATTTTCATTAACTAGGCTCCAAAATTGTTTCCTACACGTTAGCTTGGGAGGTGTACAACTTTCCAATATCCATCAATCATTTCTATGATTTCAGTAAATTGCTGACCGGCTTCATCCTTGATTAGATATCCAGCAACATTCAGTTTGTAACTTTCAAAAATGTCTTGTTCATCTTGTGAAGTTGTTAATACGAATACCACAATATCCTTGAGATTTTCTTCACTACGGATTACACGTAAAAATTCTAGGCCCGACATTCTGGGCATTTGCAAATCTAGCAATACGATTAAAGGACGAACAACTTCTTGATTCTGCAACTTTTCCAAAGCTTCAAGGCCATCGCATGCGCGAACTATTTTGTTGTTGATACGATGTTTAATGAAGGCCCTTTGTATGCTTATTGCGTCTATATCGTCGTCTTCCACTAATAGCAGCGTCACTTCGGTTGGATTATGCGGACTCATAAGTTGTTTACTTCCTTTTTAGGCCAATTGATCATAAATTTCGCTCCGCCCAACTCAGATTCACCTAAGGTAATGCTTCCCCCATAATGCTCAACTGACTTTTCGACCATCGACAAGCCCATACCGCTGCCTTCAACTTGATCTCGCGGTTTAAGCGTTTGAAACTTTTGGAATACTCGCCCATACATCTTTTCTGGAATCCCCGGACCATCATCTTCAACCACAATATGGTAATGCCGATTGTGTTCTTTGCACGTTATGACAATTTGGCCTGTGTCAGATGTATGATGCTTGATTGCATTTGACATTAAATTAGTCAGGACCAACTCAAACGGCACTCTAGGTAAGAAAACCTTACTAGCTTCAATTTTCACGTTAAAGCCCTCGGGCTTATCAAGCAGTTCTATGCAACCTTTGCCGACATCACGAATATTTAACGTTTCAAATTCTTGTGGATCTCTACCGATTCGCGAAAAGCTAAGTAAGTCACTCAATAATTTCGACATTCGGTCAGCACGGCCTTTTATCATGTCGAAATGTTTGCTGGTTAGATCATCAAACCCATCGGCATTGTCCTCTTCTATAAATGATACGAGTCGCTTAATCGCATTTAAAGGAGACTTCAAATCATGGGAGGCCACGTAGGCAAATTCATCGAGATCATCATTTGATTTTTGTAACTTAGCAATCAGGTCTTCTTTTTCTGTTACATCTCTGCTCACACCTAAAATATAAGGTTCTCCGGCATTGTCAAAGAATCGTGTTTTGATGGTATTGATTGTCCGTACTTCTCCTTTTGGAAAAGTAATTCTCTCGATCACATCGGAAATACCTGTCCTAAAAGCGATTTTATCGTTTTGTAAAAACTGCGATACCTCTTCTTCTTTGTAGGCTTCGAAAGTAGTAAAGCCGATTATTTTATCCTGCATATCCTTTGGATAAAGCGCCATAAAAGCGCTGTTGGCTAGAACAATTTTATATTCTTTGTCCTTTGCGAATATCAAATCTTGGTTTGTTTCGATAATTAATTCATAAAGCTCAGTTAAATTTTCGAGTTGTATATTTTTTTTACGCAACTCCAACTGACTGACAAGATCTTTGGCAAGTATTTTTAAGATGGTTTGTTGTTGCTTTGTAAGTGGCTCGGAAGTGTGTTTAAGAATACACAAACTTCCTAGACACTTGCCTTCAGGAAATGTAAGAGGAGCAAGTACGGCATAACAAGCCAGTTTAGACTCTTGCAGTAGGATAGGTTCTTCAGCTACCTCTTCTAACATTTTTGAATTCATTTCAAATATTGAAGAAGATTGAGAAAGCTTGTCCTTTAAAGACACTAAGGCGGCGAGACTTCGCGTATCCAATTTGAGGTTACACCAAGTGGTCGCAGAATCATGGAGTAAAACACATGCGACAGAATCTTCAAACATCTCGCTTGCCACCTTTACCGCATCAGTGAATAATTCGCCAGTCTCAGGAGACTGTAAACGATAAAGTTCAGATGTAGATTTGTCTTCTCCAGAGATAAACACGTGAGGTTTACGCAAACTAGTATTCCCTTTTTTCGATTCCATTGGGTAAATTATGCGGCAATAATCGCGTAAAGCAAACTCCTATCGGTAGTTATTTTATTTACATATACTTTAGTCTAACCCTGCGTTTATGCTCATTTTTTCGTCTATACTTTTAAAAAATGATAAATGGAATTCCAAATGAAATCTCCGACTAGTCGCGCAGATCTCGACCGTTCTCTCAGTGATGCAAGAATTCTGATTGTGGACGATGAAATACTGAATCAGCAAATTCTAAAAAGTATCTTAGAGGATGAGTACAATACATTTGTCGCTTCAAGTGGTGATGAAGCGATTGAATTTTGTCATAGACACATGCCCGACCTAGTCATAATGGACGTGCAAATGCCCTCAATGGATGGTTGGACAGCATGTAAAATAATGCAATCATCGATCAACTTACGACACATCCCTGTAATTTTTGCCACTTCATTGGAAACACTAGAGGCTGAGGCCACCTGCTGGCATTCTGGTGGTGTAGATTTTTTGGTTAAACCTGTTTCGTCAGTTTCACTTCAAAACAGAGTAAAAACCCATTTAACCCTCAAATTTCAATCTGACATGCTGAAGAAGATGGCTTTCAAAGACGGTCTGACGCATTTGTACAACAGACGCTATTTTGATGATTTAATACCAAAGGAATTTGCCTTGGCAAGACGCAACAAATCTTGCTTATCAATCATTATGGTCGATATCGATCACTTTAAGCATTACAACGACACCTATGGCCATCAAAAAGGTGATAAGTGTATTAAATTAGTAGCAGATACACTTAGCAAGGTCATTCACCGACCCACTGATTTTGTGGCGCGCTATGGTGGAGAAGAATTCGTATGTGTTTTACCTAACACGGATGAGCAAGGGGTTAAAGTCATCTCAAAATCAATTCAAGAAGCCATTCAGGAAGTAAAGCTGGCACATTTGGACAGTGAGTTTGGTGTAGTGACTGTCAGTATGGGATTGGCAACGAGTTCAAGCACGACTATGGATATGTCAGAGTTATTAGGCGACGCGGACAAACACCTATATCAGGCTAAATCGAATGGACGTAACTGTTGGGCGGCCTAACTAGTTGTTAGATGGTCTAACTAGCTTCCAATACATGGGTCATCTTTTGTTCTAAATCATCAACTGAAAGCTCGCCCTTTATAAGGAAGTCTTTCACACAAGAAAACCCGAATGCTCGCTGTCTGTCTTCTTTTCTGTCTGATGACGAGTACATCATTACATTGGACTTTCGCAATAAAGACTCTTGATGCATGGGGTTGAACTTCGCTAAAAACTCAAAGCCACCCATTCTAGGCATGTTCACATCGAGGAAAATAACTTCTGGAATTTCCATGTTTTTTTCCAAGCATTCAGAAAGATAGTCAAGGGCTTCATCACCATCTTCTTGCTCAACGATACTTACCACGTCTTCTCCCAGACGCGATAACTTTCGATTAAGGATATATCGATCTATTTCGCTGTCATCGACTATCAATACTTGAGCTTGTTTTAACATTGTTTCTCGTCTCACTTAATGGGTAATCTGATTATCCAAGGTATTGAACTAAAGTCATATGTAAACTTTTGAAAACCTTGCGTATTATTACATAACAAATTGGTCATCCTTATCCTCTCGACTGGACTATAATGTAAATAATTTTTACCTGAAACACAATTTTATCGGCAAAAGTAACGAAAAAGGTACTAACAATTAGTCTAATGGTCATTATTTTTACCCTTACTTTTGATATATTTCAGAGTAAGGAATGAATTAGGCTTGTAAAGAAGGAATTTAAACGCTGAATATTACAGACACATCTCAATTAGAATTGCTGCAACGTAGTACACAGCAAATATCAAGTGTCTGTAAGGCACAAATCGCCATTGGCTATTTAATGCAAGATCCGCTAGATCATCGCCAAATCGATTTATCATCTAAATTTGTTGTCAGCTTCAATGACTTACATCAGGAAAAAGATCGCCCACTATTAGCGGAGTTAGATAAAGCGCTGCTACTTTGTAAAAGTGATTTAGATGGATTTTTTTACTCAAAGAACGATTCAGAATCTCCGTGTCCACTGCCATTAAACACTGATATTTCCAACCTTCGTTATGTACCCATGCGCCAAGGGCTGCATCAATATGCCGTTGTTATCGTCGTAAATTCGATGCTAAACGATGCCCAAAGCCGCTTAGTAAGCATAGCGCCATATGTAATGGCTATGGTAAGTCTGTTTAAGAGTCGTCAACACCAAGAGCGTTTAAATTCGTTTTCAACTAAACCGAAACAAAGCGCTACATCCACACTATTGAACTCGTTACTCGAAAATGCTTTTCAACCAGTTATCTTGTTCGATGACAATTTGAAAGTCATCAAGAGCAACAGTTCTGCGCAGGAATTATTCAATAGCAATATTCAGCGTGGCTGGTCAGCGGTTGATAGTTTATGCGAATCATTCTTCCCAGATATTGCCGACGGAATATTAAAGGAAGTAAGAAAAACCACCTACATGGGGCAGATGAACACTAGGGAATGGCGTGAAGTTCAATTTAAATATAATCCCTATCATTCCATTCAAGTTGACATCAATTTATTTGAATGTGAACACCAAGGCGGTAAATGTTTTGGATTAATCATTAAAGAAAAATTTAGCAATTCGGCAAATGAAGATGAGCAACTGTCTGCCATGCAAAGATTCAGCGCGCTGTCGAATGTCATTCCTATGGCTATTTTGCAACTTGATAGTAAATTTCAGTGTAACTACGCAAATACCTTTTGGAGCCACTATACTGGCCAGTCACCAGAAGACACAATGGATGAAGGCTGGAAAAGCGCACTTGCGATAGACGACGCAAATACATTGTTAGAGAGGATATTGAAATCTACCAAATCATCTAAACACTTTCATGATGAAATAAGTCTGATAAACACAGCTAACGATGCTTCGTTGGAAACGGAAATTAATGCCGTTGGCTTGTTCAACGAAAAATATGAAGCAACGGGTATGATAATGACTTTTAGGGATATATCTGAGTCAAAAGATTATGCTCGAAAGCTGGAAAACCTATCGCAAAAAGATCATTTAACCGGATTGACTAACAGAACCTTCTTTTCAGACCGACTCAATGTCGCGCTTTCTAGGACACAACGCCATGGTAAAGCGGTATTGATGTTGATTGATTTGGATAAATTCAAGCATGTTAACGATTCTTATGGTCACAATGCAGGGGATGCCGTTTTGCAAGAAGCCGCAAATCGCATATCGGAGTGTGTTCGTGACGAAGATTGTGTTGCGAGAATTGGCGGTGATGAATTCGCTGTGGTAATCAGCGATTTAAAAAATGCGGCGATTATTAATACTATTGCGAACAATATCGTTGAGCGACTGAGCCAACCTATTGTTTATAATCATGTTCCTTTTTATATTTCTTGCAGTATTGGTGTCTCCGTTTCATCAGAAATTGAAATATCGCAAGAAAACTTTGTTAAACAAGCTGATTTAGCCATGTACAGTGCCAAAAACGCAGGAAGAGCACAGTGGTGCTTCTACGATGAACAACTGGAAAACAACGCGCACATAGTAACCCATTTGAAGCAAAGTCTAAATCAAGCACACAAGCATGAATTCTCTTTTGTAACCCAGTCTATTGTCAATGTTGAAACCGCAGAAAATGTGTCTGTGGAACTTTTGTGTCGATGGCAAAACGAGGTTGACGCGGGAATTGGCACAGAAAAGTTTATTCGACTTATTGAAGAGTCAGGTTTAATTAATAGTTTTTCCGATTGGCAAGTGACTGAAATAGCAGATATTGCCCTTCGTTGGATTGAACTCGGGTTTATCAATACCCATTTAACACTATCTTTCAATCTATCTGCACTGCTGATTGGCGGAAAAGGCTTTGGTGAAGCTCTTGTGCAACAGTTTGCTTCAAAGTATTTAAAACCTAGTTATTTTTGTATAGATGTGACCGAGACATCATTTATCAACAACCCGGATACGGCACTTTCCAACCTGAAAACATTGAAAAAAGCGGGTTTTTTAATCGCATTAGATGATTTTGGCACGGGTTACTCTTCATTGTCACACCTTCGTAAGATGCCTATCGATACGATAAAAATAGATTCTGAATTAGTTCAAGATGTTTGTACCGACGCAAATAGCGCTGAAATTGTCAAAGCGATCATTGATATGGCAAATGCATTAAATATAAAAGTGATTGCCGAAGGAGTGGAAACTTCTGATGTCAGTAATTGGCTCAGAGAACACGGTTGTGTTACCCAGCAAGGCTTTTTATTTTCCAAACCAATGGATATTAATGAAAGTGAAACGATCTTGTTTAAATCGAATGTCGTAGCGATAAAATAACGAGTAAATAAATGGATGAGAAATTGGACAATATTGATAAAAACATGAATCAAACGAAGCCTTCCCATCTAGTTGGCGTAGGAGCCTCAGCCGGGGGTTTAGAAGCTCTTCAAGAGCTTTTTAATGGCATGCCAATTGATACAGGGGCAACCTTTGTTGTGGTGCAACATTTGTCTCCTGACTATAAAAGCATGATGTCAGAATTGTTGTTAAAGCATACTAAAATGCCAATCTATGAAGTTACTGACAGCGTAGATATTATGCCTAATACCGTGTACTTAATGCCTCCCCGAAAAAATATGCTGATTACAGAAGGCAAGTTGCTTTTGTCTGATCAAATGCCTGATCATAGCCCACATATGTCTATCGACGTTTTCTTTCGTTCTATTGCCGAAGATCAACAACACAAAGTTATTGGGATTATATTGTCAGGCACAGGTAGCGACGGTACTAAGGGAATTGAGGCAATTAAAGAAGCGGGCGGCCTAGTTATTGTGCAAGAACCGGATTCTGCCAAGTTCGATGGTATGCCCAAAAGCGCAATCAATACAGATTGTGTGGACATTATATTGAAACCTGCGGATATGGGTAAAACACTGGTTAATTTTATCAATTTACCTGTCATGTCTGATATCGAACCTGCTGTTAAGCTAGCTGCATCGGGAGAGGAAAACACTGTACTTAGTGAAATTTTTAAACTCCTGAAACGCAATTCTTCCATTAACTTTTCTCAATACAAATCTGCCACTGTTGCGAGACGAATTGAGAGAAGGCTAGCGGTTAATCAGTTGGAAAATTTAACTGACTATTTCCGACTACTGAATGAATCGCCAAAGGAACTACATATTTTAGGTAAAGAACTTTTGATTGGTGTTACAAGATTCTTTCGTGATGATGAAGCCTTTACCAAACTAGCGGTAGAAATCGTTCCGAGCATAGTCAACAATGGCAAATCCGAGCCTATTCGGGTTTGGATTGCAGGCTGCTCTTCTGGCGAAGAGGCATACTCCATTGCTATCTTGTTTGATGAAATTATCAACAAGCTAAAATCAAAAAGACAATTCAAGATATTTGCTACTGATGTTGATGAAAATGCCATCTCTCAGGCAAGCCAAGGTTTGTTCTCTAGCGACATTTCTCAGGAAATGTCAAAAAGTCGATTAAAGAAATACTTTGTTCAGACCCAAGATGGATATCACATTAGCCCTAAAATCAGACAAAGCGTCATCTTCGCAGTACATAACATGATAGAGGATCCGCCATTTTCGAATACTGACTTAGTCAGTTGCCGAAACGCACTGATTTACTTTCAAAATGCGGCACAGAAGAAAGTCCTACACTCCTTTTACTTCGCATTAAAACAATACGGGTATTTGTTTTTAGGAAATTCCGAATCGTTGGGCGAACTGCACCATCACTTTATAACTGTGAATGAGCGCAGCAAAATATTCCAAAAATCGTCCGATGCACGTCTTGCGTTGCCCCAGTCGGGGTTACGAAATGAAGGGGGCGAAGTATACGCTAGTAAAGTTGAGCAATCTGAAAGAGCTCACCAAATGACAAGTAAAACATTGACACAAAAAATTTATCTTGAAAAGGCAATGGAAAGATTGGTTGAAGAGTATGCTCCTGATTGCATCGTTTTAGATGACAATATGGAAGCGATGCATATTTATGGTGACGTATCCCAATTTACCAAAGGGTTTAGCGGCGGCGCC
Organism: uncultured Alteromonadaceae bacterium; assembly: GCA_947503265.1. Lineage (GTDB taxonomy): Bacteria > Pseudomonadota > Gammaproteobacteria > Enterobacterales > Alteromonadaceae > Aliiglaciecola. The sequence continues at coordinate 238,960 of CANNDC010000002.1, read as the reverse complement.
ATCAGTACTAATATTAATAGTATCGTTATCGATGACCTAAAAGTTGCATTGTCTACTGCCTTGTACAGAGCAGAAAAAATCGGTGAAGATGTCTACTACACAGATATTGCGATCAAAAAAGGCAAGAAAACCACTGAAATTGATTTAGCCATTTTTGTCATACATGAAATTCAACAACAAAGTTCTCCACGTTATTATGTGGTGCAGTTTATTCAGCGAGACAAGAAAACTATTAAACGCAAGGACTCTGTTATTACCTTTAATGCCAGTGAGCAATCACAGCAGCGAATTGAAGATTTAGAATCAGAGCTATTAAAAAAACAAGAACACTTGCAGATTACCGTTGAGGAATTGGAAACCACCAATGAAGAACTGCAATCATCTAACGAAGAATTGATGTCGGCCAACGAAGAGCTGCAAAGCACTAATGAAGAATTGCAGTCTGTAAACGAGGAATTGTATACCGTTAACAGCGAGTATCAGGAGAAAATTGACCAGCTAACTGAGGCTAATTTAGACTTAGATAGTGTGATTAATTCCACGGATATCGGCATTGTGTTTCTTGATGAGAAGCTTGCCATTCGCAAATTTACACCGCAAGCGGCTAATTATATCAATTTACGTTCAAGCGATTTGGGTCGCCCAATCCACCATATTTCACATCAACTGGAAAAGGCTAACTTTTTTGAAAACATTGCCATGGTTAGTAACAAGAAAATTTCCATTGAGGATGATGTGTTAACTGAGAAGGGTGATGCGGTTTTACTTAAAATCATGCCTTACCTGCCCAGAGACAAAAGTGAAAATGAAGCGTCCGGTGTATTGATTATTATCACTAATATCTCGCGATTACGTTTTATCGAAAAATCAATTTCACAAGCCAAAGATCACTTTAAGAATATGTTGATTGATCGTTCTTCTCGCTTGAACCATCGAATTGAAAAAAATGAGAATGTCACCGTAATGGTAGTGGACGACGATGAAGTCGATCGCGAGTCAGTCAAACGAATGTTGAAGAGCATTCATTCGCGGGTATTTACTGTCATAGAAGCGATTAATACAGATGAAGCGTTGGAAACAAGCAGTAAGGTAAAAGTGGATGTTTGCTTATTGGACTATCGTCTAAGCGATGGAACAGCAGAAGACTTTACTAGAAAGCTCAAACTTCGTCAGAGCCATATGCCAATAGTGCTATTTTCGTCGCAATCAGAAAGTTCAATGAGCCAATCGTTCTTGCACAACGATATTGTGGATTTTATCAACAAGGAAGAATTGTCAGCTCCCTTGCTCGCTAGAAGTATCGATTACGTGCTAGATAGGCAGGAAATTAAGAGTATCGTTGCCAAGTTTGAGATTTAGCAGTTTCCGTAGAAGTATTGATTACGCGCTAGATTGGCAAGAAATTAAGTGTATCGTTGCCAAGTTTGAGATTTAACTGTTTGCTTTGGTAATTTTCAAATGCGACAAAGGCGCTTGGAAATTAAAGTATGACAGAACCGTTTGGTGTTAACAACGAGTAGAATATTAGCTCTGATATAAACTTAAAGACACCATTTTAAAAAATGGGTAACAGTCAAATCAGGCCTGAATTTCTAGCGTTTAGTAAATGGTTTTATTGAGTTTGATAGAGAAATTGGGAGGTTACCGCCTCCGCGGTAATGACGTGTAGGATGTTTTTATTAATGCCTTTGCGGTAATGACGTGTCAGATGTTTTGAACATTACTTTCCGTCATCATCACCACCCTCAGTCATCACCGCGTAGGCGGTGAACTCCTAAAACCACCCATGAGTAAAATAATGTTCATGCATCACCTTCTTCACCGCGAAGGCGATGACCTCCAAAACCCACCCCATGAGTGCAATAATGTTCATGCATCATCCCCACTTTCCGTCATCACCGCGTAGGCGGTGATCTCCAAAACCCACCCCGTGACAATAATGTTCATGCATCACCGTCTTCACTGCGCAGGTGGTATTGGGCGTGTAAGATTAGGTTTGAGATGGTAGAACTGAAAAACGCTTTTATTAGGCAGGTTTTAACCGGCCCTTTTTTTCACTTCAATCCAAATGGCTTCCATTTGAGCTAGGGTGGCTTTGTCTATGGGTATTTTTTGTTGTTTTAATGAATGCTCTACTGCTCTGAAACGAGTTTCAAATTTCCGATTAGCTCGTCTCAATGCGGTTTCTGCGTCTATATCAAGATGCCTGGAAAGGTTTACCACGGCGAATAGCAAATCGCCAATTTCGTCTTCTATTCGATCATTATTGGGATTGTCTTGGTTCACTTCATCCATGACTTCAACTATTTCCTCTTGGATTTTTTCCAAAACGGGCGCTAAATCATTCCAATCAAAGCCAACTTTTGCACATTTCTTTTGTAACTTTTGAGCCCGTAACAAAGGGGCTAAACCCATTGGAATGTTTGCCAAAACACTAGTATCGGTATTTCCTGACTTAGACTCCCTTTCCAGCCGTTTGATGGCCTCCCAGTTTCTTTCAAGCTCACTGTTTATTAGTGTCTCACCTTTGATTTGATCGTTGTTAAGTTGCTCACGTTTTAACCGGCCACTATTTAGTTGATCGCTGTTTTGTTGTTCACCTTTTAATTGATCACTGCTATGTTGATTACTCTTTTCTCGCTCACTTTTTAATTGAGCACTGTTAAGTTCTTGGCTTTTGATTGCATCGCTTTCATCTGCGTTATTAGATAGATGCGAGAATGGCTCAAATACATGAGGGTGTCTTCGAACTAGTTTATCTGCAATGGCTTTGGCAATACCTTCAAAATCGAATAGGCCATCTTCCTGACCTAACTGTGCATAGAACACAACCTGAAAGAGCAAGTCGCCGAGTTCATCTTTGACTTCCTCCATATCGCCTTTTTCAATCGCATCCGCTACCTCATAGGCCTCTTCAATGGTATAGGGGACGATAGTTTTGAAACTTTGTTGCTTGTCCCATGGACAGCCGTCTTCTGGATCGCGAAGCTTGGCCATAATATCGAGTAAACGACTAACTTGAGGAAACGATTTAATTCCTGCTTCTGACATATTCTAATGATCAATACGCGTGACCTTGGTCACACCTTTGATTTGTTTTATTCTGGCTGTGGTTCTGGACAAACTATTTAAATCTCGCACTTCCAGAGATAACTTAATCTTCGCAGTATTTTCATAGGTATTACTCAAACTGTTTACCCCAAGAAGAGAAACACGTTCGTTTGCTAGTACGGTAGTAATATCTCTAAGTATTCCAGATCTATCTGAAGTAAACACATCCAATTCAGTTTGAAACCCACCGCTGAGCTCAGATGCCCAGTTGACTTCGATTTGTCTTTCAGGGCTTTGTTCAAGTAAATTTAGCAGTTGTTCACAAGAGTCTCTGTGAACACTCACTCCTCTGCCTTTGGTGATATAACCTTGGATAGAATCCCCCGGTAAGGGTTGGCAGCACTTAGCAATCTGACTCATCAGATTACCCACGCCTTCAACGACAATCGTATCTTTATTGCCTTTGGAGGGTTTACTCTTAGTGGTTTTAACTCGCGGATCAATTTCAGGTGTAGGTGCATCAATTTGATGGAGGTAGTTGACCACTTGCATGATTCGTAGATCACCGCCACCCACTGCAATGTATAAGTCTTCTGGTTGTGACACATTGAAGCGTTCACAAGCCTTACTCGCGTCTTTTAAAGACAACCCAACTTTGCCAAGCTCACGTTCAAGTAACTCTTTGCCCGCAAGTTGATTTTTCTCTTTATCCTGTTTTTTGAACCAAGTGTGAATTTTTGCACGGGCGCGTGAAGAATGAACAAACCCCAATCCTGGATGCATCCAATCTCGGCTAGGGTTCAACTCTTTACCCGTCAGTACTTCAACTTGGTCACCGGTTTGCAATTGATATGTAAAAGGTACGATTCGTCCGCTGACTTTGGCACCAATGCACCTGTGGCCGACATTGCTATGCACGTAATAAGCAAAATCGAGTGGTGTTGAACCAAGAGGTAAGTCGATCACATCCCCTTTTGGTGTGAAAACATAAACACGATCATCAAATACCTGACTGCGCAATTCCTCGACCAAATCGCCAGATTCAGCGACTTCTTCCTGCCATAGAAGAATTTTTCTTAGCCAATTAATTTTATCTTCATAGGCTGAACGTTCAGTACTAACGCCTTCTTTATATTTCCAATGAGCGGCAACCCCTAACTCAGCATCTTGATGCATTTGCTGAGTACGAATTTGAATTTCAATCGCTCTTCCCTTTGGCCCAACGACCACTGTATGGATTGATTGGTAACCGTTTGGTTTCGGTGTTGCAATATAATCATCAAACTCATCGGGAATATGGCGTAATAAGGAATGGACGATACCTAATGCACCGTAACAATCTTGTAAACGCTCGGCAATGATGCGCACCGCACGTATATCAAATAATTGTTCAAACGAAAGATGCTTTTTCTGCATCTTTTTCCAAATGCTATAAATATGCTTGGGCCTACCATGCACTTGTGCCCTAATCCCGGCGTTATCAAGATGTGATTGCAAATTATCGACAAAATCGGCGATGTATTGCTCGCGGTCGGTTCGTTTTCCATCAAGCAGGTTGGCAATATGCATATAGGTATCGGGATGAAGATATCGGAACGATAAATCTTCAAGCTCCCATTTAAGTTGGCCAATGCCTAATCTGTTAGCTAAGGGGGCATAAATGGTAGAACACTCACGTGCAACTAGCACTCTAGTTTCTTCATCTTCCTTTTTGATTTTTTGTAGTGTGCAAATTCGCTCAGCCAGTTTTATCAATACGGTTCTGACATCTTCTACCATCGCCAACAGCATTCGCCGAATGTTATCTATCTGCGTATCATCAGCATTTTTGCTAGATTTGGCATGTAAGGATTTGATCGCATCCATACGTCGCACGCCAATAATCAATTTTTGGATTCCCTCCCCAAATTCTTCGCCCACTTCCTCGTCAGTTAAGCAGTGAAGTTGGCAATAGGGATAAACCAATGAGGCTTGCAAGGTTTCATCATCCATATTGAGTTCGTGGAGGATTTCCACCATTTCCTGCCCGACCAACAATATTTCAGGCGCATCTGATGTATTCCGCAGCTTTTGTTTGGTGCTTTCAGATAAATTGAGATTATCTAGCCACTCATCAAAGCTGGGACGTTCGGGGTTATGTACTGTGCGTAAAGTAACCATAATCAGACCAAATCTTATTTTTTGTAATTAGCGAGGCACAAATAGTGCCATCAATTCAGTATGCGAAGTTTGCGGAAACATGTCCATCAAGCCGATCTTTGCAATTCGAAATTTTTGTTCTATTAACTTGGCTGCATCACGCGCAAAACTAGCAGGATTGCATGACACATAAACCAGATGGGACGGCTTTAGAGACGCGACTTTGACGATACTAGACAGAGCACCTTCACGAGCCGGATCTAACAACACTTTATTATATCCCGCAAAGTCTTGATTGTTTAACTCAATCTCATTGCTCAAATCTGCAGCTAAAAAGGAGGCGTTGCCAATGTGATTTAGCTGTGCATTCATTGCAGCTCTGTGCACCATTTTGGTGACACCTTCCACACCTAATACCCTGTTGCACCTTCTGCTCGCAGGTAAACTAAAATTGCCCGTTCCGCAAAACAAATCGAGCAAATTATCATTTTGGTCTAACGCTAACCAGTCTAGCGCTTGCGCCACCATTTTTTGATTTACCTGATTATTCGTTTGAATAAAATCGTCTGGCTCAAATTGTAGCAAAATAGAATTGGTTGACTTAAAGGTTAAAGGGCGAGCAGGGCTAGTTAGCATTTCTCTTTGCTCGTTTTGACCCTGTAATGCCATCTGGCATTCGTAATCAGTAGCGAATTGAATTAGGCGTTGGCGGTCAGATGCAGATAATTGTTTAACAACTCGGCAATTTACCAGTAGTTCATCTTCGCCTTTGATGAGATTGATGTGTCCGATAGCGCTGGTATTATCCAAACTCAGTAGTGCTTTTTTTAGTGGTAAAATTAGCTTTTGCAACTGAGATTCGAGTACTTCACATTGGTGAATATCAACAATTTTATTCGAACCTTCGCGCTTGAATCCAATATGCACCTTATTTGGGTCGCGCGCGTCAATGGCAAATCGGGTCTTTCGTCGATAGCCAGTTTCATCCCCTCGAATTGGGCTTTGCCATTGCAAACTCGATTGAAAATCACTAATTTTCTGCACTCTATTATTTCGAGCCTTTAGCTTAGCATTTTGCCTAAGCGATCCTTTTCTATCGCGCTTGTTTTGCTCAGAAATAACCGGTGTTCGTTTAATAAGTTGATCAATTGCCGCTTGTTTGTAATTAAGCATTTCTTCGGCTTCACAATGCTGAGTTTGGCACCCACCACAATCTAGGTAATGTGAACAAAAAGGCGCTATTCGTGACGTATTGGCATCAATTAGCTCTGTGACTTTTGCTTGCCAAAATCTATCTTTAACTTCTGCTACCTCTGCAATGACCGTCTCTCCGGGCAATGCACCTTCAACAAATATGATTGGCTGATGAGTATTGCAAACACCGCGACCTAAATGGTCCATGTGGGACACAATTAACTCGACTTTATTGCCCAACGCGTCTTGCTTGGCTTTAACTGAATTCGCTAATGGTTTTTTCGATTTAAATATTTGCGCCATGGATCAATTACACTATTTGCATCAAACTATTTTTGCTCAAGAATAACAGTTGCAACCGCATAGTCTTGTTCATCAGAGATGGATACAAAGCTACTGTTGATGTTTCTATTCTCACACGTTTCCGCGAAATACCCTGAAAATTCGAGATAAGGTTGCCCCGTTGCATGGTTATTCACTTCTATCTGTTGCCAGCTAATGCCATTGCCAATGCCAGTGCCTAGTGCTTTTACTGCCGCTTCTTTTGCCGCAAATCGCTTGGCGAGAAAACGCACAGCAAATTTATGCTCTCGGAAACGCTGCATTTCACTTTCCGTGAGAATGCGCTGTGCTAAACGATCAGATTTTTGGATTTGCACTTCTAATCTGGCAATTTGGATTATGTCTGTTCCCAAACCAACCACAGCCATGATTAAACCCGAGCCTCTAACATGAGTCGTTTCATATCGGCAACTGCAGTTGCCAAACCGTCAAAAGCGGCTCGGGCTATAATTGCGTGCCCGATATTCAATTCAATGATTTGCTCAATTGCGGCAACAGGTTTCACATTGTGATAATGAAGTCCGTGACCTGCATTGACCTTCAACCCCAAAGACGAGGCATATTCTATCCCATGCTTGAGCACCCCAAGATGTTGTTCTTGTTCAGCTTCATTTTTTGCCTCAGCATACTGGCCGGTGTGGATTTCAATATAGGGAGCACCGCATTCGACTGCCGCTTCAATTTGTTGTTCCTGAGCATCAATAAATAGTGAAACAAGAATATTGTGCTGCGCTAGACGTTGGCATGCCTCTTTGACTTTAGAAAGATTACCCACCACATCCAAGCCACCTTCCGTTGTCAGTTCTTGCCTTTTTTCAGGCACCAAACAACAAAACTCAGGCTGAGTGTCGATTGCGATGGCTAGCATTTCATCTGTCACTGCCATTTCAAGGTTTAAGCGTGTGTTTATGGTTTGCCTAAGCAACTTCACATCACGGTCCTTGATGTGTCTTCGATCTTCTCGAAGGTGCACTGTAATTCCGTCAGCACCCGCTCTTTCTGCAATATCAGCTGCATGCACTGGATCAGGGTATTGGGTTCCTCTAGCATTCCTGAGTGTGGCAATGTGATCAATATTGACTCCTAAAAAAATATCGTTCATTTTTCAGTTTCCAATTTTTGAAAAAGCTCTCTGCTTTTCAAGGGTTTTTCTCCTAATAATGGCCGCAAAGCCATTCTCAATATACGTTTTGCGCATTGTAAACTTAACTTGTCCCAGTCGAATCTCGCTATTTTGAGTAGACTCGCTCCACTGAAACAATTCTGTGTTTGATTTAAACCAACTGATAGCTGAAAGCCTTGTTCATAGACAAAAACATAACTCTCATATTCATTGACCGCTTGACCGGATTGCCCATCAACTTGCCAGTTAAAACCATAACCAAGAAAGTTGAGTAAGTTAATTTCAAACTCGCGTAAAACAATCTCTATATTTTGTTTTTCAGATAGTCTAAGTAAGGTTGCTAGATAAAGATCATAAACATCTGGCAGTGCCACTTCTTTGGGCAGTACCCTGTTTAACAACTCGTTTAAGTACAGAGCAGAAAAAAGCTGCACTCCACTAAACGTAAACATTTTCCCTGTGCTATCTATTTGTCGAAGATTTTTAAGTTCGTGCTTGCCTTGGAAATCCAACATTAAAGGTTGAAAGGGTTGTAACAGGCTTTTTCTATCATTCTTACTGCTGCCTTTTCCGCCTCTTACAGCTCTGCAAACACCAGAAACCCTGCCGTTTTCCCGCGTAAAAAAATCGACTATAAAACTGGTTTCTCGGTAAGGTCGCCGATGTAGCACCAAACCATTGCTAGTTAGCAAAGACATTACCTTTGTGATTAGGCAACTTTGATTCTAACCACTTTCATCACTTCGAATTCCATCCCCGCGATTAATTCATTAGTGGGGTAATAGGTAAGATTGACTCGCGCACTAGTCAGGTTTTTATAACTTTTCTTGCGCCTAAATTTAAAAGGAACATCATGCCCTTTCACCATAATGGTGTTAATCATCCATTCATCTTCTTGACGTTGAACGTGGGAAACCACTTCCATCATTTCAGAATGAGTCAGATTTTCGTGTTTTTCCAATAACTTGGAAATATTAGATTTAGCCATACGCATCTTGTTTCACTGTCGAATTCCTATAATACCATTTGCACAAACAAAATTGACAATTTACTGTAGTCAACCAATGAATTTGCAGAGTATTTGATTTGCAGCAAAGTATGAAAATTAGTTTTTGGCTGTTTATGGCAATCACGATCACTGGATGCCAAGACAATCAACAAAAAACCGATTCGATGTTGTTTAGAGAGGCAGCAATTACTTCAGCTCAACAACCGTTATTGAGAGCTCAGGCAAGGTTAACGCCCGACATTCGACAGCAACCTTTGGAGAACTTAGATACGCTAATTATCATCAATGATGATTTGCGCGAAGGCAGACGTGCATTTAAACAAAGCAATATCATGAATTATCAAGATGCAAATCAACGGGAACTGGAAGATTTTTTTAGCTCAATAGAGTCAGATCTAGTCAATCATGCCAAAGACTTGCTAATTGAAGTGATTAATAAAACGGTTTTACTACGCAAAGAAATTGAAGATGCCAAAACCCTACCCTACAGTGCAAGAGACACTGACACGTCCAAAATGGTTAAGTTCTTAGGAAAGGAATACAACACGGAAATTAAGGCATGCTGCTTATCTCGTTTGTCGCAAATAGACAGATTATTGGCTGGCAAAGCGAAAAAGCATAGAAATTTGCTCGTATTGATCAGAAGCTTGAATTCGGAACTCGGAAAAGTTATCCAATCGTCCGATTATCATGAAGAGCTTAAGCAAAAAGTGATTGATGCCTAGAAAAATAGTGATACTAAAATTGTGCTGATTGCGCTTATTGCTCTAATTGCAATTTGGCAATAATCGCTTTATTCGCTTCTGGAAACGAAAGTGTGTGCAGGTCTTGGATATCTATCCATTGAGTAAGCTGTCCTTCTTTGCCATGAGGCTCCCCGGAAAAGTCAGTTACGATTCTAATGTCTAAGCGCACAAGTTTGTCGCCGTAATCATGTTCGATGACCATCAAGGGATTTTGCGATAACACCTCAATACCTAACTCTTCATCCAATTCTCGCCTCAAAGCCGACTCGATGGATTCATTGGGTTCTTTTTTGCCGCCTGGAAATTCCCACAAGCCGCCCTGATGCAAATCATCAGAGCGTTTGCTAATAAATATCTGCTTCCCTCGCTGGATAACGCCTACAGCGACCTCTACGTGTTTCATAATAAGCTGAATCTAGCTCAACTTACCATGACACTGCTTGTATTTTTTACCTGAACCACAAGGACAAGGTTCGTTGCGTCCAACTTTTGGTCCTTGACGTACTTGAGCTTGTGGTTTTTCAGCTTCTGCTGGCTCGTTAGGTGATTCATGCTGGTAGTTTTTCTTCACTTCGTCTGCTTGACGTCGCTGTTCTTCTACGGCTTCAACGTCCGATTCGGCTTTGACGCGAACCTTACTTAGAATCGTAATGACCTCGACTTTGAGGTTATCCAACATTTCAGAGAACAACTGGAAAGATTCGCGTTTGTATTCTTGCTTAGGATTTTTCTGAGCATAGCCACGTAGATGGATACCTTGACGCAAATGATCCATTGCAGCCAAATGTTCTTTCCAGTGCGTATCTAAGTTTTGCAACATCACCGCTTTTTCAAATTGGCGCATTACCTCAGGACCAACCGTGTCTTCTTTTTCTTTGTAAGCCGCATTGACTTCATCCATGATGCGTTCACGAATTTTCTCTTCGTAAAGTTTGTCATCTTCATCCAGCCATTTTTGTACCGGCATGTCGAGTAAGAAGTCACCTTTGAAGCGATCTTCCAGTCCGCTCACATCCCACATTTCTTCAAGTGATTGCGGAGGAATGTACTGGCTAACTACTGAGTCAATGACGTCTTCACGAATTGCCATAATGGTTTCACTGATTTCGCCTTTGTCGAGCAATTCATTACGCTGCTCATAGATAACTTTACGTTGGTCGTTGGCGACATCATCAAACTCTAGAAGTTGCTTACGAATATCGAAGTTACGCCCTTCCACTTTACGCTGTGCATTTTCGATGGCGCGAGTAACCCAAGGATGTTCGATGGCTTCGCCTCGCTCCATACCTAAACGTTTCATCATATTGCCCATTTTTTCAGAGGCAAAGATTCTCATTAAGGCATCATCAAGGGATAAATAGAAACGTGAAGAGCCAGGATCGCCTTGACGTCCAGAACGACCGCGCAATTGATTATCGATACGGCGAGATTCATGTCTTTCTGTACCGATAATGTGTAAGCCGCCTGAATCGAGTACCTTCTGGTGAGCTTCTTGCCAATCTGCTTTTATTCGTTCTACTTTTTCTGGTTTAGGATCGTTAATTATGTCAATTTCAGATTGCCAATTTCCGCCTAGTACAATATCTGTGCCTCGACCGGCCATGTTAGTCGCAATGGTGACAGCACCCGGCTTACCTGCTTGCGCAATAATGTCTGCTTCACGAGTATGCTGTTTTGCGTTAAGTACTTCGTGTTTGATTTTGGCTTTTTTCAAAATCCCTGAAATTAATTCGGAGTTTTCGATAGAAACTGTACCCACCAATGTGGGTTGACCACGTTTTACACAGTCCTTGATATCATCAACGATAGCTTCATATTTTTCTTCAGCGGTAAGATAGATTAAATCGGCTTTATCATCTCGAATCATGGGTTTGTTGGTTGGAATAACCACTGTTTCCAAACCATAAATTGAATTAAATTCGAATGCTTCTGTGTCTGCAGTCCCTGTCATTCCGGCTAATTTGTTGTATAAACGGAAATAATTTTGGAATGTGATTGAAGCGAGTGTCTGATTCTCATTTTGAATGTTAACGCCTTCTTTAGCTTCAACAGCTTGGTGCAAACCTTCAGACCATCTGCGCCCTTCCATTGTCCGACCTGTATGTTCATCAACTATGATGATTTCACCATCTTTGACAATATAGTCGACGTCTTTATTGAATAATTTATGTGCGCGAAGTGCGGCATTAACATGATGTAGTAAGGAGATATTTGCAGCGGCGAACAATGACTCGCCTTCAGGCAATACGCCTTGCTTTTGCAACACTTCTTCAACGTGAATTTGACCTTTTTCAGTCAGGTGAATCTGTTTGCCCTTTTCATCGATGGTAAAGTCGCCTTCTCCCTCGCGACCTTCTTCATCACCTTCTTCGTCTTCTTTATCTTGCTGAGTCAATTCGGGGATGATTAGATTAATCTTGCGATATAGTTCCGAGCTATCTTCAGCTTGACCTGAAATAATCAAAGGCGTTCTAGCTTCATCAATTAGGATTGAGTCAACTTCATCAATTACCGCAAAATTAACCCCTCGTTGAACTCTGTCATCAGGGCTAAAAGCCATATTGTCGCGCAAATAGTCGAAACCGAACTCGTTGTTGGTACCGTAAGTAATGTCAGCACCATAGGCTTCTTTCTTTTGCGCATGAGACAAACCCGGAATACTGCATCCGACGGTTAGTCCCAAGAACTCAAATAATGGTCGACTCCACTCAGCATCGCGACTAGCAAGGTAATCATTCACGGTAATGACATGAACACCAGCGCCGGACAATGCATTTAAATACACTGGCAGTGTCGATGTCAGGGTTTTACCTTCACCGGTTCTCATTTCCGAGATTTTGCCTTGGTGAAGCACTTGGCCACCCAGCATTTGCACATCGAAATGACGCATTTCAAAGATTCGTTTACTGGCTTCTCGAACAACAGCAAAAGCTTCGACCAAAATATCGTCCAAAGTTTCACCTTTGGACAGACGATCTTTAAATTCAGTGGTTTTTTGCTGCAACTCTTCATCACTAAGTGCTTCGAATTGCTCTTCCAACTGATTAATCAGAACTACTTTTTTGTTGAGGTTTTTTAGAAGACGATCATTTCGACTTCCAAAAATTTTTCTAACTATGCTCGAAAACATGGATTTACAGCTTCCAATCTAACGTGTTGAACCTAATTGCATCTTTGCAAATGGCTATATAAATAAAACAATCGGCTCCTATTGGAGCCGATTGTCTGATGAATTTGGTATCGCGCGTCTTATGACATATTAACTGTTCATAATGACCTATCGCTTATTATACACAAAAGGCAATGGATCTTGTTGTTTACCGTGTCGTAACACTTCGTAGTGAACATGTGCACCGGTAGAACGTCCAGTATTGCCTACGAGTGCAATCTGTTGTCCTTTTGTCACTACATCCCCGATCTTAACACTTGTTTGTTTGTTATGACCATAGCGAGTGACCAATCCGTCACCGTGATCTATCTCTACTAGGTTTCCGTAGCCGTATCGCTTTCCAGACCAGGTTACCAAACCAGCCCCAGTAGCAACGACTTTTTCACCTTCTTTAGCAGCAAAATCTAAGCCTTTATGCATTGCCGGCATGCCACTAAAAGGGTCTTTCCTCACACCGTAATGGGAAGACAACCATCCTTTGTTAATAGGACGCCCTTCTACGCTGCTTACTTCAGTGATATGGTGATTGAGCATGATAGATTCAAGTGCTGAAAGCTGTTGAGTCTTATTTTCTAGCGAATCGATCATAGTCTCGATTCTGGAAATCATTTCGTTGTTACCCTCTAACGTGATTACAGAGCCTGTTATAGGACCACCAGAAGGAGGGAGTGTATTAAAATTAAATTCATCTTGGCTCAATCCAGCTTGTTCTACTAATCGAGTCCCTAATGCATTGACACGTTGCAGTTGTCCTTGGACTTCTGCAAGTTTCAATATGATACCTGTGATTTGATCTTCTGTACTGTTTTTGAGCCTAACCAGTTCCTCTTTTTGTTGCTCGTAACCCGTTTTAGCGAACTCAATTCGACTATGTTTTTCATCAAGATCTTGGGTTGAACGGCTCGAAATGAGCGTTAGTCCGAAAAGAATGACAAAACCGACTACCAATTTTTTCCGATCAATGGTGTAGGAAAATTGGAAAGACTTGCCTTTATAATTTAGTGCCAAACTCATTTTCAAACTCTGGAAGGTTAAATAATAGACCTAATTTTAGAGCGTGTTCGCCCAATTAGATACTCATTAAGGGTATGCAAAATCATCACTTTTGATTCTAATTTATACATGCTAGAAGGTTATCGGCAGAAAATAGCAAAGCATTTGAAGATGCCGCAATAATTGCGGCATCATTCGTTAAAGTGTTAGCAATTAATTAGCGAATACTGGCGAAGCAAATTGGATAGGAACTTCTTCCTGAGAATCGTAGCTAACGTATTCCCAACAACTTGTATCTGCAAGCATCGCATTAAGCAGTTTGTTGTTTAATCCATGACCCGATTTGTAGGCTCTTAATTCACCGACAATACTGTGTGCGCCTAGGTAAAGGTCACCAACAGCATCAAGTATTTTATGCTTGAGAAACTCATCGTGATAACGCAAACCTTCGGGGTTTAATACACGATATTCATCAAGTGCAACGGCATTTTCCATGCTGCCACCCAGTGCAAGGTTATTCGCGTTCATGTATTCAAGATCACGCATGAACCCAAAGGTTCTGGCACGGCTAACTTCATCAACGTAAGAGGAGGCATCAAAATCCATCACTACACGTTGACGAGTTTGACTAATAACCGGGTGGGCAAAATCGATTTCGAAATCAATTTTAAAGCCATCGTATGGATGAAACTCTGCCCACTTATCACCGTCTTCAACACGGACAGTCTTAGTAATACGGATAAATTTCTTAGGTGCATTGAGTTCTTCGATGCCTGCCGATTGAAGCAGAAATATGAACGGACTCGCGCTGCCGTCCATAATCGGAAGTTCATTGCTATCTACCTCGACAATAATATTATCGATACCTAAGCCTGCAAGGGCAGATGACAAATGCTCAACAGTATAAATAGAAACACCGTCTTCATTACTCAAGCACGTACACAACACAGTATCACCTACCGCATTGGCCTTGGCTGGAATATCGACATAAGGTTCAAGATCTACGCGGCGAAATACAATTCCTGTATTCGCTGGCGCAGGTCGAAGCGTCATAGAGACCTTCTCACCTTTGTGCAGTCCAATTCCAGTTTCCTGCACAGCATGTTTTATTGTGCGTTGCTTAATCATCTAACGTATTACCTACTTGTTGTTCAGTAAAAAAATCGGCGCGCATTATATGAACTTTTAAGACGATTGTCAAAAAAGTGTCATATTTAGGCTATAAATTTCCTTATTTATCATGCGCTTTCCATCGATTTACTGCCGTAATTTACCATAATTGCAATTAGATTAAAAATTGAGCAAATAATTCAATTTTAATTTAATTTATTGCAACTATTAGTCTGCTTGTTTTCTCAAGAACGCGGGTATGTCCAGATATTCAAGGTCATTGCCCACTTCAACTTTTTCTTCTGTTGCTAGTGCTTTGTTACCATCGGTTGCAACGTTGCCAAGCCTTTCACCCGATTCGGCCTGCAATTTAAATGGCTTTGCCTCTGCAGTGGTTCTTGAACCTTGACTAGAAACAAGCGAAATGTCTGGCTTACGTTCTGCTCCAATGCCGGTAGCGACAACAGTCACTCGTAATTCATCTGTCATTTCCATGTCGATAACTGTACCGACAACAACGGTAGCGTTTTCCGAAGCGAAGGCCTTGACCGCATTACCAACGGTTTCAAACTCATCGATGGCAAAATCAGGTCCAGCAGTGATATTAACCAAAATACCTCGTGCGCCAGACAAATCAATGTCCTCCAACAACGGACATGCAATAGCAGATTCTGCTGCTTCTTCTGCACGGTCTTCACCCGAGGCGGAACCGCTACCCATCATTGCCGTGCCCATTTCAGACATGACGGTTTTCACGTCAGCAAAATCCACGTTGATAAGCCCAGGACGGGTGATTAGTTCAGCAATACCTTGAACCGCACCGCGCAAAACATCGTTAGCAGCGCTAAATGCCTGAAGCAGTGGTGTGCCTCTGCCCATGACTTTAAGTAACTTTTCATTGGGAATGGTAATGAGTGAATCTACATATTTGGAAAGTTCCTCTATGCCTTGATCAGCAAAGTCAGTACGCTTTTTCCCTTCAAATGGGAAAGGCTTAGTAACAACCGCAACAGTTAAGATATTCAACTCTTTTGCAATTCTAGCGACTTCAGGTGCTGCACCAGTACCTGTACCACCACCCATTCCAGCGGTAATAAACACCATATCAGCGCCTTCAAGGCTTTGACGGATATTTTCGCTATCTTCTTCGGCTGCTTGGCGACCAATATTTGGGTTAGCGCCTGCACCTAGTCCCTTGGTTACTCCAGAGCCTATTTGCAAGGTTAAATTTGCCGACGAGCTTCTCAGCACTTGAGCATCCGTATTGACCGCAATAAACTCTACGCCTTCAATACTTTGAGATACCATGTGCTCGATAGCGTTTCCGCCACCACCACCAACACCTATTACTTTGATTACAGCTTCTTCGCTGTGACTGTCCATTAATTCAAACATTTTAATTCTCCGATTTTCTGCGCGATAAAGTGAGGGTTAGCTAAACCCTGACTCCAATTTTTTATTCTATTTAATGTCTTCACAACACTAAAACTCCCCTTTAAACCAACTCTGAATACGTTGCCACAACCCTTCTGACGCATTTCCTTTTGCTGCATTCTTACCCTGCATGGATTCTTTGCCGTATTGCAATAATCCAATAACAGTCGCAAAGGTTGCATCCTCAACGTATTCCGATAACCCTTTTACACCCAGTGGTGTTCCCACCCTGACTGGCATTTGAAATAGCTCTTCTGCAAATTCAACAGCGCCTTCCATTTTTGCTGTACCGCCAGTCAGAACGATTCCTGCGGCAATTTGCTCTTCCAATCCACTGGATTTGATTTCTTCATGAATCAATTCAAACAATTCCTGATAACGAGGCTCTATCACCTCAGCAAGTGTGTGTCTGGACATGGCTCTAGCCGCCCTACCACCAACACTTGGTACTTCAATATTTTCTTCCATGCTAACCATGTCTCTTAAAGCACAGGCATAGTTGATCTTGATATCTTCAGCATGACTCAGCGGTGTTCTAAATATCTTGGCAATATCACTGGTGATTTGGTTTCCAGCGACAGGAATAACCGCTGTATGACGAATCGCTCCGTCAGAATAAATCACCAAATCTATGGTTCCACCACCGATATCAACAACACACACGCCCAATTCTTTTTCGTCTTCTGTCAGTACTGCATAGCTTGAAGCCAAGGCAGAAAAAATGATTTGATCTGCGTTTAATTCACAACGCTCTACGCATTTAACCAAGTTTTTCGCCATGTCGTCAGCACAGGTAATAATATGTGCTTTGGCTTCCATTCTGACACCTGACATACCAATTGGATTCTTGATATTTTCTTGTACATCAATCGTAAATTCTTGTGGCAAGACATGGAGCAAGCGCCTTTCCAAAGCGATAGGGACTGAACGTGCCGCATGAACTACATTGTCAACATCCTCTTGGGTTACTTCCTGATTATTAATTGGCACCATGCCGCTTTCGTTTTGGCAACTAACATGACGACCAGAAATCGACATGAAAACGGAAGACACTCTACAATCAGCCATCAATTCCATTTCATTCACAGCGCGTTGTACTGATTGCACCAATAAATTCAGGTCATTAACGCCACCCTTGTCCATACCTTTAGATGAATGCGTACCAACACCGACGATACTAATATCGCCATCAGCGAGTATTTCGCCAACGACAGATTTGACGTTACTGGTGCCCATGTCTAAACCCACAATGAGATTTCTTTCGGCTACTTTAGACATTTTTAATCTTTTCCACTTTCATCTAGCTCTCTTGTTTAGATTCTTCTTCACTTTTCCAACCAACAGCTAAGCCGGTGTCATAGCGAAGATCGATATAATCGACTTGTCTTTGTTGTTTCTGCAAAATTGGATAGATATCAACAAATCGTTGTAGTCTATCTGCGTACTCATCACGTCCTAAATTCAACCTGACACCATTTTGCAGTTGTATATTCCATGCAAATCGTTCGCTCAAGGTCATTTCCGTTATCACTAAGTCTGTTGAATTCAACAAAGACTGCATTGTTTGATAGCCTTTCAGCGCAGTTAACTCACTGCCACCAGGTCCGTAGAGACTAGGCAAACCTTGACCTTCAAGTTGTGCATTAAATACTTGACCATACTGGTTCAGCAATGAATCTGTGTTCCACCTTGCACTGGCTATTTCCTCAACCACATGAATATTCAAACTGTTTGGCCAGCGTTTTCGCACTGATGCCCGATACACCCAAGGCATATCCTCTATTTCTTTGTGTACCAAATCGACGTCAAGCTCGAAAAAACTCCCGGGATGCTTGCTTCGAATTTGTTGTTCTACTTCACTATCTTTTATTTGTTCTCGTTTACCTGTCACTATTATTTGGTTGATTGGTGCTTTTTGTTCATCTTCCAACCACATATTGAGTTGCCAACCGGCTACCGCCAAACCCAAAACAAGCACAACCAAGAACACCAAGCCAAAGAAGGTGTAAGTAGCCGATTGTTGTGTCTGGTCAGTAAGCTGATTCACCGAGCTTTCCTCACCGTTGATAAAATTGCTAATGACAGTTGTTCAAAACTCATTCCAGCTGCTTTTGCAGACATGGGTACTAAACTTTTTGCCGTCATTCCTGGCACGGTATTGGCCTCGAGCAAAAAGAACTCACCGTTCATGTCGCGCATAAAATCTACTCTTCCCCACCCTGTACCAGACACAGCATTAAAAGCGCTAATGGCTAATTGCCCCAATTTGCTCTCTTCTGCCTCTGACAAACCACTCGGACAAAAATATTCCGTCGAGTCAGATTGATATTTGGCGGCATAATCATAAAAAGTATGGGGAGTAGACATGCGAATAGATGGCAGTGCTTTGCCATCTAAAATAGTCACAGTGTATTCAGACCCTTGAATGAATCGCTCTAATAATACGGCGTCGTCATAAACGAAGGCGTCTTGTATTGCTGATGCTAGTTGCTCAGGGTTTGTTACTTTGGCCATGCCAATGCTTGAACCTTCTTGTGCAGGTTTAACCATGACCACATCACCCAGTTCCGACATTATAACGTTGCAATCGGCCTCATCAAAAGTACTTTTATCAGCAATTTTATAGTTTGCTGTTGGAAGCTCTAGGGTTTGCCATATTTGTTTGGTTCTGACCTTATCCATAGCGAGTGCAGAACCCAGCACATTGCTGCCTGAATAGGGTAGCCCAAGCAATTCCAGCGCGCCTTGCATACTGCCATCTTCGCCTCCGCGACCATGTAGCATAATGACCACACAATCAAATGACTCTACCAGCAAATCTGTTATCGGTTTTTCAGAAGGATCGAATGCATGGGCATCCACACCCGAGTCTTGCAATGCTTTTAAAACCGCACGTCCCGAGTTCAATGAGACTTCACGTTCAGCTGAACTGCCTCCTAACATCACAGCAACTTTGCCAAATTCATTGTTTTTATGCGCTAGAGTCATTTGCTGGCTCCTTTGCTCATCGCTGCTTTGTCTAATTTTAGTGTTTGCAGCTGTTTCGCTATTTGTCCAATATTGCCAGCACCCTGGGTCATCAAGATATCGCCATCTCGCAAGGTATCCGCTAACAAAGCAGGTAATTCAGCTTTGTCTTCCACATAGATAGGTTCTATTTTTCCACGTTGGCGAATTGAGCGGCACAAGGCCTTGCTATCGGCTCCGTCTATTGCTGTTTCGCCAGCAGAATAGACTTCCAACAACAATAAGACATCGACTTGAGAAAGCACTTTGACAAAATCTTCATAAAGGTCGCGTGTTCGCGTGTAGCGATGGGGTTGATACGCCATAACAAGTCGATTATCGGGCCAGTTGTTTCTTGCCACTGCTATCGTTGCTTCAACCTCAGTAGGGTGATGACCATAGTCATCTACCAAGGTGACCATACCCTCTCCGGTATCAAATTCACCTAACTGTTCAAAACGTCTACCAATGCCGCCAAATGCTCCTAGAGCAGCAACTATTGCCTGATCTTCAACACCTTCGTCAGTAGCCACGGCGATAGAAGCCAAAGCATTAAGTACATTGTGTTTGCCCGCAATATTGAGCTCGATTTCAAGCTTGTCTTTTCCATCCCGCAGCACGGTGAAACGACTTTGATTGAAACCATACTCAATATTGATTGCGCGAACATCGCAATGTTCAGATACACCATAGGTCATAAGTTTTCTGCCAATCCGAGGGAGTAATTCCTGTATGACTGGGTCATCTCCACAGAGAACGGCTAACCCGTAAAACGGCAGGTTATGCAAAAACTCTAAGTAGGTATCTTGCATTCGTTGGAAATCACCGTCATAGGTGTCCATGTGATCCGCCTCGATATTGGTCACTATGGAAATCATCGGTTGTAGGTGTAAAAACGAAGCATCACTTTCATCTGCTTCCGCAATTAAGTAACGACTACTGCCAAGCTTGGCGTTAGTACCAGCACTATTCAATAATCCACCGATAACGAAAGTCGGATCTAAATCTGCTTGTGCAAAAATGGTGGCCAATAAGCTGGTTGTTGTGGTTTTACCGTGGGTTCCGGCGACAGCAATACCGTGCCTAAAACGCATTAGTTCGGCTAGCATTTCGGCTCGACGAATGACGGGGACACGTTGTTGTTTCGCGGCAATTATTTCTGGGTTGGTAAGGTCAATCGCGCTAGAAACCACGACGACACTGACGTTTTCAATGTTGTCTTGATGATGCCCCATAAATACAGTAGCACCTTTAGCTATCAATCTTTCGGTCATGGCATTTTGTTGCTGATCCGAACCGCTGACTTTATACCCTTCGTTCAACAGAACTTCGGCAATCCCACCCATGCCAGCGCCGCCAATACCGATGAAATGAATTTGACTGATCCGACGCATCTCAGGTACCTGATATGCCGCTTTTTGTGTGTTCAAGTATTGAGAGTTATTAGACATTTTCACCTCCCGCTATGCTTTCGCATATATCAGCGACGGTTTTGGTTGCATCGGGTTTAGCAAGGGTTTTAGCAGCCATTCCCATTTTAACAAGTTGTTCTGGGCTAGTTAGTAATTTTTCTAGAAGTGTATTCAATTTGTTTTGTGCTAACTCGTTTTGCGTTAACAAATATGCAGCACCGACGTTCGATAGGGTTTCTGCATTTTTTGTTTGATGGTCATCCACAGCGTGAGGCAGAGGGACAAACACAGCCGGTACACCTGCCATCGCCACTTCCGCCACGGTAAGCGCGCCAGCTCTACAAATCACCATATCCGCCCATTGATATGCGTTCGCCATATCATCGATAAATTCCATGACCTGAACCGTGTTATTTGCAGACAGCAAGGAAGCATAATTTTCTTCAACGGCTTGCAAATGTCCTTTTCCGCATTGGTGGTGTATGTTCAGCCCTGATAAACCACGGATTGAATTCGGCACTCCGTCGTTTAACGCTTTAGCACCGAGAGAACCACCAACGATAAGTAGGTTTATATGCTCACGTTCGGCTAAATCTGTGTGTGACTTCCGGTTAATAGTTGCAAAATCTTTGCGAACAGGATTGCCAACCCACTGATACTTATCTGTTTGCTCATTTTGTTTTGGGAACGTATTGGCAAAACCGGTTAACACTTTATTCGCTACTTTCGCCAGAATTTTGTTTGTCATGCCCGGCAAGGCATTTTGCTCATGTAGCACCACAGGTATTCCTCGCAACCATGCGGCAATACCACCCGGGCCACTAGCGAACCCGCCCATTCCAAGAACAACTTGAGGATCGACGGACTTCAGCACTTTTCTTGCCTGCAGTATGGCCTTGATGATTTGGAAAGGCGCTTTGGCAAGTCTGACAAAACCGTTACCCCTGACTCCAGCAACATCGATGAAACTTATTGGATAACCCGCTTTTGGCACAATTTGCGCTTCCATTCTTGCCGCAGTACCCAACCAATGTATTTTCCATTCACGTTTGCTTAGTTCGTCGGCAACTGCAATTCCCGGGAATACGTGCCCGCCAGTGCCGCCAGCCATAATGAGCATAGTTTTAGTCATTGTGGCCTCCCTGTTCAGCAACGATCACATCTTTAATCACCTTGTTCACTTTGCGCTTGGCTTTAGTTTTACCCTTGCTGGCTGCTTTTTTCCTGCTCATAGCCTGCACCCCATCGACACGAATTTCAAAATCGATGCGGATTAAGATCGCAATAGCAACACTCATCACCACTAGACTGGAACCACCATAGCTAATTAATGGCAGAGTTAGACCTTTGGTAGGCAATACACCCGCGCTTGCACCAACGTTAACTGCAGTTTGAAAGCTGATCCAAATACCTATGGCATAAGCTAGGTAAGCGTCGAAAGGACGCTCTTTTGATAAAGCAAGATTGCCTAACTTGAGTGCTTTAAATACCATCACAAACAATACTGCTAGCACTACGGTCACGCCAAAAAAACCTAATTCTTCAGCTAAAATTGCAACGATAAAGTCAGTATGGGCTTCGGGCAAATATTCTAGCTTTTGTAGACTATTTCCAAGCCCTTGCCCGAACACATCTCCTCGACCGTAAGCCATGAGTGACTGAGTAAGCTGATAACCTGCACCGAAAGCATCTTCCCAAGGATTGAGGAATATTTTGGCACGCTCTAGTCTGTAATCTTCTACCAAGATTAACGCAACTATGGCGGACAATCCGGTTATCACTAAACCAAAAAATTGCCAAAGTTTGGCACCAGCCAAGAACAAAAGGCCAATAGTAGTGGCAAACATGACCACAACCGTACCTAAATCCGGTTGCATCAAAAGTAAAATGGCAAGTACAAAAAACACTATCAAAGGTTTAATAAAGCCCTTTATGTTCTCTGTCACTTCTTCATATCGACGCACCATGTAACCGGCTAAATAACAGAAGAAAAACAACTTAGCGGGTTCGGCGGCTTGAATAGTGATGGGCCCGAGCGCCAACCAGCGAGTACTGCCGTTAACACTTCGACCAACTAGTAGAACAGCGATGAGTAACGCCGCCGCGGCTAGCAATAACCAAGGATTGCTGACCCGCCACCATTGCATCGGTATTTGTAAAACAACCAAGGCTGCAGTCAATGCGATAACAATATAAATCGCATGTCTGATGGCAAAGTGGAAAGCATTGCCATGAAGTCTCTCTGCAACAGGCATTGAAGCAGACGTCACTATGATTAATCCTAAAGACAATAAGGCAACACTAAGAACAATAAACACAGTATCAAAAGGAAGTTGAGTCGTTTGGATGCTGTCATGTTTTTGTGAAAATAGTTGTCTCAACCCTGAAGAGGATGACGGTGTTGAGTTTTCTATTTGTTCAACTGTTGCATTCATGCTGCCAACCTCCTGACTGCAGAAGCGAATACATCACCACGTTGTTGATAATTGTTGAACATATCTAAACTGGCGCAAGCGGGTGAGAGCAGAACAATGTCTTTTTCACTGACAATACTGTCAGCAAAGGATACGGCCTCTTCAATAGAGGCTACTTCGATACTTCCCGGTTTTAGTGCAGCAATAGCAGGACCATCTTTTCCTAAAGTAATCAGTAAATCGACGGATTTAAGCAAAATGTTCTGCAATTCATAAAAGTCTGCTCCTTTGCCATCGCCACCGGCAATTAATATCAGTTTCCCTTCTTTTCTTGTCTCCAAACTTTTGATTGCCGCAATCGTTGCGCCAACATTGGTCGCCTTAGAGTCATTTATCCAGCGAACATTTTTATGCTGACTAATAGTTTCAAAACGATGCGATAGTCCAGAAAATTCTTTTACCGCTTTTTTAACGGAACTGATATCGATATTGGCAAACTGAATTAACGCCATAGCTGCTTGAATATTCGCCATGTTGTGCATGCCTATTAAAGCAGATTCTTCGGCAGCTAAAACCGCACTTCCTTCGCAGGTGATGGCATGAGACTTACGATCCCAACCATAGCCAACGTTTGATTCTTGCATACCAAAACTGTGACTAGGATTTGGTTCCACGGGCAATGTATTGAGATCATCTCGGTTGTATACACAAACATTCGCGTTCTGGTATATCTTGTGTTTTGCTTCTTTATAAGCGTCGAAGGTATTGTGGCGATCTAAGTGATCTTCGGTAATGTTCAGTATGGTCGCAGATTCTGGTTTCAGAGAATTTACGGTTTCTAACTGAAAACTTGATAGCTCAAGGACGAAATAGTCCGCTTGTTGTTTAAGAAGCGATAACACAGGAGTGCCAATATTGCCTCCCATTATCGACTTCTTGCCCGCGTAATTGAGCATTTCATTCACTAAACATGTGACAGTCGACTTACCGTTAGAACCTGTAATCGCGATAACGGGAGTTCGATTGAAACGCGCAAATAGCTCTACATCACCAATGACTTCAACACCCGCTTCAATTGCTCGCTGAATTGCTTTCGCAGCTGGATTAACACCTGGGCTGAGAATGACTAAATCGGATTCCAGCAGCGTTTTAACTCGATACTTGCCTGTTTTTATCTCAATTTCGAACGGACAATCTACCGTGCTGCGTTTATCCATGCCGATGACATTTGCTCCATGTTCGATTAAAAACTCAATGCACGACTGGCCGGTCAACCCAAGGCCGACTACCACTGCATTTATGTTTTTAAGATTCATTGGAGACATGTTTTTCTATTTACCTCAACTTCAGGGTTGCTAACCCAACTAACACTAATATGATCGAAATAATCCAAAAACGAACGATTACTCTCGGCTCAGGCCAACCTTTAAGTTCATAGTGGTGATGTATGGGGGCCATTCTAAAAATACGCTGTCCTCTTAATTTGTAAGATCCGACTTGCAATATGACTGATAGGGTTTCGATAACGAACACACCACCCATGATGATCAATACGATTTCTTGACGCACCAATACGGCCATGATGCCAAGCGTGCCACCTAACGCCAACGACCCCACATCGCCCATGAAAACTTGTGCCGGATAGGTGTTAAACCATAAAAAACCTAACCCAGCACCAACTATGGCGGTGCAAACAATGACTAGTTCACTGGTTAACGGGATATACGGAATGTTTAAGTAAGCTGAGAAGTTTATATTCCCCATGGCATACGCAAAAATTGCTAAGGCACCTGCCACAAGAATAGTGGGTACAATTGCCAAACCATCCAATCCATCGGTTAAGTTCACCGCATTACTAGTTCCCACCACCGTGAAGTAAACCACCACCATGAAAAACATACCTAACTGCGGCATGACTTCCTTGAAAAAGGGAACAAGCAGTGCAGTTTCGGCTGGGTCTTGGCGATACGTATATAAGTAAACAGCAACCCCAATGGCAATAATTGATTGCCAGAAATATTTCCACTTGGCGATAAGTCCTTTGGGATCTTTTCGAATGACTTTTCGATAGTCGTCGATAAAGCCAATGATTCCGTACCCTACGACAATAAATAGCGTTACCCATACGTAGCGATTACTAAGGTCAGCCCAAAGCAACGCACTGGTCAAAATAGCCGCCAATATTAGTAGTCCACCCATGGTCGGCGTGCCAGACTTAGAAAGGTGGCTTTCAGGTCCGTCACTTCGAACCGTTTGTCCAATTTGCAGTTGTTGCAACCAGCGAATCATCGCCGGACCGATCAAAACAGCCATCAATAGTGCGGTTAATGTGCTCAGAATAGCGCGCAAGGTTAAATACGAGAATACGTTGAATCCCGCATCGAACTGCTGTAGCCATTCAGCAAGCCAAATTAACATGCAATGCGCTCCCTAATTCTCTCAAACTTTCCCACAGGGGAGGCCTCCAGCGCTTCGACTACCCGTTCCATCTTGGCACTGCGTGAGCCTTTGACCAGAATACTGATATCGCGTTTCTCACTGCCGACATATTGATTTACATACTCAACCAACTGGGTTAAATCACCGAAATGTCTGCCACCAAAGGCGTCGCTAGCCGATTGACTGAGTACTCCCAGAGTGACCACGTTATCAATACCTTTTTGCTTTGCGTGCAATCCTACTTGTTCATGGTAATAGCGAGCCTTTTCACCTAATTCACCCATGTCACCGAGTACCAGTATCCGATGGCCGCTGAAACTGCTTAGCAGATCAATCGCTGCATTTACGGATGCCACGTTAGCGTTGTAAGTGTCGTCTAAAATCTTGACTTGATTAGTAAGCTGTTTGATTTGCAGGCGTCCACTGACTTGCTGCATATTTTCCAAGCCAAACTTCACGTCATCCAAACTTGCGCCAACGTTAATCGCCAATGCTGCGGCAGCCAAAGCGTTGCCAATGTTGTGTTCGCCGGGCAAGGCTAAATTCACGCTAATTTGACCAATAGGTGTGCAGAGCAGGAATTGTCCACACCCGTCTAATCCCAGTGTTGCGTTTTCCGCGCAATAATCCGCATTTTGCTCACAGGAAAAATTTTGAATTTTGAGATGTTTGAGTTTGCCCTGCCAAAATGGATGGAACTGGCTGTCGAGATTAAGTATTGCGATACCTTTATCTCCCAAGCCTTTAAAAATTTCACTTTTGGCCCTTGCCACACCAAGCAAGCTGCCAAATCCTTCAAGATGTGCCGCTGCCGCATTCACTATTGTCGCCACATCAGGCTGAACTAGTTCTGTGGTATAGGCGATTTCACCTAAATGATTCGCCCCCATTTCAACCACAGCAAAATCATGCTGTTCTTCTAAACGAAGTAAAGTAAGGGGAACGCCGATATCATTATTGAAGTTTCCTTTGGTCGCCAATACATTACCGATTCGGGATAAAATAGACGCTACCATCTCTTTTACAGTGGTTTTACCGCTACTGCCGGTAATGCCAACAGTTTTAGGCGCGACTTTCTTTTTCACCGCAGCACCTAGCTGACCAAGCGCCATTTTGGTATCTGTCACTTCAATCAATGAAAAGTTATCGTCAATAATGTCTTCAATAGGTTCAGAAACAATGGCACTTATTGCCCCTTTTTCTTTTGCGACTTGAACAAATTTATTGCCGTTGAAGTTAGGACCTACTAGGGCGATAAAGATATCTCCCGATTGAATGGTTCTGGTATCAGTACTGACACCGGTAATCTGTCGGTCCGCGCCAATCATATTTCCTTCAACTTGTTGCGCAATCCATTCAAGTGAAACTGTAATCATTAGTGATTCCCCGAAAAAAGAGATCGAACGTATTTACGTTCGTTGTAAGCCAAGACTTGACCACCTTCTGTTTGAGTAGTCTCGTGTCCTTTACCAGCAACTAAAATCAAATCATTTGATTGACTGTTTTTAAGCGCACTTTTTATAGCTATTTTTCTGTCGAGCTGAATTTGGATGTCATCAGGCTTTTGAATTCCTTTCAAAATATCCGCCACTATGCTTTCTGGCTTTTCAGAACGACTGTTGTCAGACGTGATAACAATGGCGTCGCTGTGTCTCTCTGCGATCGTGCCCATGACCGAACGTTTGCCAATATCCCTGTCTCCGCCACAACCAAAAACACAAACTAATTTGCCCTGACAATGCAGACGCGCTGCTTGTAAAGCTTGCTCCAACGCATCTGGGGTATGGGCATAATCGACGATAATATTGGCTTGATTTAAGCTGCTAAATAGCTCCATCCGGCCCGCAACGGGTGCTAACTCAGCACTGGCCTGAGCAAGCTCCTCAACTGAACGACCCAATTCCAATTGACAGGCGATAGCCGCTAACAGGTTGGCCACATTGAATTCACCGAGCAGTCTCGAGCTAATCTGGCTATTTCCCCAGCTAGACATAAGGTTGAATTGAATACCCGTTTGCTCAAATTTAATGTCGGTCGCAATACAAAATTTGTATGTAGGATTGATTTGTCGGATATCTTGTTCGTTCAATCGTTTCGAAAACAATACGATTTGCTGCTCTGCTTTAACTTCATTGATCCAATTCGATGACTCAGGATCATCTGCATTGATGACCAATGACGATACCTTAGGCAAGTTAATCAGTAGTCGTTTAGCGCGCGCGTATTCTTCCATGGTGCCATGGTAATCGAGATGATCGCGCGTCAAGTTTGTGAAGACAGCGACATCTGTTTTCATGCCATCAATGCGTTTTTGTACTAGGGCATGAGACGAGGCTTCCAAAGCGACTTGCGCCACGTTTTGATCCGCAAACTCTCTCAATAGTCTCTGCACTTGACACGCATCAGGTGTAGTATTTATGGTTTCTTGTAATTCTATTTTGGGGTCAAAAACACCTGAACCTAGAGTGCCGATTGACGCAGATTTATCCCCCAAAAGAGTACGCATCTGACTCAACATCTGTACCACTGATGTTTTGCCGTTTGTTCCTGTGACCGCAATAACATCTAGTTGCTGTGCAGGTTCGGCATAAAATGTAGCGGTTAAAGTCGATAATTTCTCCGCAAGCGCAAAGAAAGAAATAATCACTGTCTGCTCACGCATTTCTATGTTGCCGTGTTCACTAATAGAATCACATTGGCATAGCACGAGTCGCGCGCCCAAGCTGATGGCTTGCGGTATAAAGTCTCTGCCGTCAAGCGCATGCCCTTTAACGGCGACAAAACCATGATGAACACTTACATCACGGCTATCTAGCACTAAATCTTCTAGCAAAATACTGGGTGCTTCGATATCGAATTTCGCTAGTACAGGTTTGATATCACATTCGTATTGATTACTCATGCGTCTCCCCTTGTATTTCTAGCAAGCTTGCAAAGGAGGATTTTTCTTTTGCATCAGGTGCAACGTTTAACAATTGCAGTGAACTAGACATGATCGAGCTAAACACCGGGGCCGCAGTGTCACCGGCATAGTAAAGATCGCCTTTTGGTTCGTTTATCAATACCACAACGGCTATTTGAGGATCTGAAACCGGTGCAACACCTGCAAAGATGTTGACATATTGTTCCCCGTAGCCGCCTCTGACAGCTTTACGGCTCGTTCCTGTCTTACCGGCCACGCGGTACCCGGCTACTCTTGCTTTTTTGCCAGAACCGCCCTCACCAACGACGCTTTCCATCATGGTCAAAATGCGTTGCGCATTTGCTTCACTTAGCACACGCTCAGGCACTTTTTCTTCGTCTGACTTAATGATGCTTAACGGAATCTTTTCACCGCCGTTTCCTAAAATGGAATACATACGCGCTAGTTGAACAGTGGTGACGGTTAATCCATATCCAAATGAAAGCGTTGACAATTCGAATTCAGACCAACGCTTTTGCTCATTGAAAATACCCTGATTTTCACCAATTAGATTTGTCCCGGTATCACTCATCAAACCCATGTTGTAATAGGTATCAAGTAAAAATTCTTTTGGAACCGAAAGCGCTAGTTTAGACGTACCCACGTTACTCGATTTTTGAATAATACCCGTCAAATCTAAATCGCCATAGTCTCTGGAATCTCGTACTATACTGCCGCCCAGACGCATCCAACCTGGCGATGTTTTGATTACATCAGTGCTATCTACTGCACCAAATTCCAACGCACTTAATACTGCTAAAGGCTTTACCGATGAGCCCGGCTCGAACGTATCAGTAATAGCGCGATTGCGGATTCGATGGGCAGACACTCCACGGCGATTGTTCGGATTAAATGAAGGGCTGTTGACCATGGCAAGTATTTCACCATTGTTCACATCCACAACAACCACAGAACCCGACGTTGCTTTATAATAGTGAACGGCAGACTTGAGTTCTCTGTAGGCGATTGACTGCAATCGTTGGTCAATGGTCAGTTGCAAATCTTTAGGCTTCTTGCCTTTTTCCTGAACAATAATTTCAACTTGACGGCCTTTTGCATCTCGGCGAATCGTTCTGGAGTCCGGAGTGCCCGTTAGCCACTCCTCATACAGCTTCTCGATTCCTTCGATACCCTCATCATCAACATTCGTAAAACCAATGAGCTGCGAGGTCACCTCACCGGCAGGATAAAAACGCCTAGATTCGTTTACTAGATGAACTCCAGGAATTTTCAATTTCTGCACGAAGGTCGCCATGGCAGGCGATACTTGGCGCTGCAAGTACACAAATTTTCGCTTGGGATTGGACGCTTTAGACATCAACTTGTCCACATCTTGTCCCAACACCTCTGCAAGAGCTTGCCAGCGACGTTTGTCTTCCAAGGCATTATTCTTAGCAATGGTTTGAGGTTGAGCCCAAATCGCCTTGGCGGGCACACTCACGGCAAGTTGTTCACCATTGCGATCTGTAATTAGTCCACGATAAACCGCAGTATTTCTGACCCGCATTGTACTGCTATCGCTTCGTTCAATAAGCGCATCGGGGTTGACCACTTGGATGTAAGCTGCGCGCGCGGTCAAGGCGGCAAAAACTAAGAAAATCAATCCAACGACAACACCAAAACGCCATTGCATAAAACTCGGCGTAATGTTTTGCTTCGCTTGATTTTTTCTTGACCTACTTTGTTTAGACTGGACTGTCTTTTTTGGCACGACTACTTTGCTCATTTCAGACGCACCACTATCTCTTCCTCGGGGGAAGGTCTATGCATATCCAATTGCTGTTTTACAGCGAGTTCAATGCGATTGTGGTCAGTAAGCGAACCCTGTTCCAAAATCAAATGACGCCACTCAATATCCAGTTGATCTTGCTCTTGCATAAGCTCTTCAAGCGCAATAGACATCTGCCGATTGTGGTGAACACTGATGATCACGGCCACTGCACTTATCATTACCATTAAAAACAACAAAACCCGTATCGGGTGACGGGCTAATTCTGAGAAGATAAGTGTGACCAAATTAAAGTTGGTCCTGATATCGGTCATATCTTCTCCGCAACCCTTAACACAGAACTTCGCGAACGTGTATTGCGGTGAATCTCTTCTTCACTTGGTTTTCGGGCTTTACCAATCAAACGCATGGCTTTTGTGGCATCTATTTGCGCTTCGGTAATAGGTAATTTCGATGGTACTTTCATGCCTCGACTCTGCTCTCGCATGAAGCGTTTAACCAGCCTATCTTCCAATGAATGAAAACTAATGACTGCCAGTCGTCCGCCTGAATTCAAGCATTTAAGCGCTGCCTTTAGTCCATCTCGGACCTCATCAAGTTCGCTATTGATGTAGATGCGGATAGCTTGAAAGGTACGTGTCGCTGGATGTTTAAACTTATCCTTGACCGGAACAGCCTCATCGACTAACTCAGCCAGTTCAGTCGTAGTGGTTAATGGTTTTTCGGCTCGACGCAAAACGATTGCATTGGCGATTCTTTTACCAAATTTTTCTTCACCAAACTCCTTAATCACTTGGCAAATATCTTCTTCATCTGCTTTGGCTAGCCACTGCGCTGCACTGATCCCTCGCGTCGTATCCATGCGCATGTCTAACGGACCTGAACGCATGAAGCTAAACCCTCTTTGCGCGTCGTCGAGCTGGGGAGAAGACACACCGAGATCCATTAAGATGCCGTCGATCTTTCCCAATAACTGATGTTTTTCAGCAACGTCACACATTTCTGAAAACGCTACATGTTCGATACAGAATCGTGCGTCGTCTGAGAAACGTTGTGCAGATTTAATGGCTTCCAGGTCGCGATCTAATGCGATAAGCCTGCCGTTGGCAGAGAGTTCTTGCAGTACAAGCTCACTATGACCTCCTCGGCCAAAAGTCGCATCAATGTAGACACCATCTGGTTTGATTTCGAGTGCTGAAATAGATTCGTTCAACAATACTGAACGATGCAATGATTGAGACGCGCCATTTTCGCGTAGTTCTGCAGAAGTCATAGTGAAAAGTCCTGTAGTTTCTCAGACAATTCAAATGGCCCAGACTTCTCAGTTTCAATATCCGCTTCAACCTGAGCTTGCCAAGTTTCGGCATCCCAGATTTCAAAGCGATTCAGTTGACCAACCAACATGATTTCTTTTTTTAAGTTGGCATGGTCACGCAACGGAGCAGTTAACAGAAATCGGCCACTTTTATCCATTGCGCCTTCTAATGCATATCCCAAAAGTAGTCGCTGTAAACGCCTCTCATGAGGTATCATGCTGGAAAGCTTACTTAATTTTAGCTCGATTTCTTCCCATTCAGTGAGTGGGTAAAGCAGCAAACAGCTTTGTTGTGTGTCTATGGTGCAAACCAGTTGTCCCTGACAATCATCCAGCAGCAGTTGACGATACCGAGTCGGTATAGTCACCCTGCCTTTTACGTCTAGATTGATTGCGTTAGCGCCGCGGAACATACCCCTAGCCTTTTTATATTTAGTTTGCTTTTGTTTTTTGTTTTAAAGCACTGTTTTGCGACACTTAGTGATCACTATGATCCACTTTTTGCCACAATTACCCACAATTTAGAGTTTAGGTTTCCAGCAAGCCCCTTGTCAAGGACAAAAATGGCTAATTTCGGGCACCTGAAAGCCTTAGAAATTAAGGGCTGCGCCGAAGCGGCTGATAACTATAGGAAATCAGCGAAAACCTGTTTTTATGTACAGTTATTGTATAAATATTGGTTTATTTGATTAAAAGAGGGGGAAAAGTGAGTTTTTTCGTCTTTAAAGACTCGGATAATTAATTATCCGGAAATTTATCGTTGCATAAAAATAGGCAAACAACTCCATCAATAACAATTCAGTCCTAGTTCGACTCAAGATAGCTCAATTAATAAAGTAAAACGCCCTACATTCAAAGATTTTTGGAATTTTTTCTATGCAAATGTAAATAGATTGTTATTTTAGGTGCACTATGTTTTTAAATAATATTATACTATATATAAACAAAGGCTCGATTTCATTGCGACACTCGAGTCAATCACATTAATTATAAGCAAGTAAAGATTCTTTTATGACTGAATACGCCAAGTATCCTAGCCTAACAACCAAATCCATTTACATCACAGGTGGTGCATCAGGTATTGGCGCTGTAATGGTGGAAGAATTTATTCGGCAAGGCGCCCATGTCACTTTTATTGACATCGCTGATGAAGCCGCTATTGCGTTGTGCGATCGTATTGAGTCTGACTTTGGTTCTAGACCTGTATTTGAGAGCATTGACGTCACTGATATTGATGAAATGCAGAGCAGCATTCGTCGTTGCGCTTCAAGTGAACGCGGTTTGGATGTATTGATCAATAATGTGGCAAACGATCAACGTCATTCGCCATTGGAAATAGATAAAGAAGCATGGAGAGAATGTCTCGCGGTTAATTTGGATGCCACCTTTTTCGCTTGTCAGGCCGCTATCCCTTTTATGAAGGATAGAAGTAAAGGCAATATAATAAATCTCAGTTCGATAAACGTATTGTTAGGTCCAATCCAAATGCCAGGTTATGTGGCCGCAAAATCGGCATTGAATGGCTTAAGTAAATCCTTAGCAAATCAATACGGGGAATATGGCATTAAAGTCAACACGATAATGCCAGGTTGGGTAGCCACCGAGCGTCAAATCGATTTGTGGTTGACCCCTGAAGCAGACAAGGAATGGCAAAAAGCAGTAGCACTGAGGGGGCACATCAAGCCAATTCAAATAGCAAACATGGTTTTGTTTCTGGCTTCAGACGATAGCGAAATGATTACTGGTCAACAATTTGTAATAGACGCAGGTAGAACTTAATGACGCTTTCAAAAGGAATCATGATCCTAGGTGATTGGGGAACGACAGTTAACCGCCTGTACCTTGCTCAATGGCAAGACAATGAATTAACTATTCTAGATAGAGCTGAGGGACAAGGAACGAAAAACAATGCAGATCCTGAAGAGTCCTTCTTTCAACTGAGTCAAAAATGGCTGACGCAGCATGGACCGGTACCTGTTTATTTGATTGGTACTGTGGGTTCAAATATTGGCTGGAAGCAAGTCAATTATGTCGCCTGCCCCACAGATCATAGCCGAACACTCGATACTGCCTTGCGATTCAACACTAGAGGGGTCGATTTTGTTATTTTCCCCGGTCTCTCATGTATCAACCGTCACGGTTTACCCGACAGTATGCGCGGAGAAGAAACCCAAATCTTTGGATTCCTTGCTGATCAAGCCAAGCAACACAAGCCTATTCCTGAACAACAGTTGGTATGCCTGCCGGGTACACACACCAAATGGGCTTTGATAGAAAATGGCATTGTGACTACTTTTTTAACCAGCCCAATCGGCGAATTATACGAGGTGCTATGCCTCCATTCTGTTTTATTAAAGTCTGCCACTGTCAAAGATTGGGATGATCGAGGTTTTAAACAAGGGCTTTCCTTATCAGTTAAAAGCACAAGTAGTTTATTGCACACGCTTTTTGCTACCCGCTCCCAACAAGTCATTGATGGTTATACAAATGCCCAAGCAGCCGGCTTCTTATCTGGCTTATTAATCGGTTCTGATATCAAGTCAGCGCAGCGCAGCTTCGATGAGTTTTCTCATGTGGTTTTAATCGGCACATCCCATGTCAATTCATTGTATGAAGAAGCATTCAGTTACTACGATGTGACCACTGAAATACATGGCAGTGAATGGGCGACGACCGAAGGCATCAAAACCATTGCATCCTGTGAGTGGAACTTCGATGACTGATTTGAAACTCGTGGCAGAGATAAAAGTCGGGAATACTCTAGGCGAAGGGATTGTATGGGACAGCCGAAATCAGTGCGTTTGGTGGTCTGATATATTGGAAAACAAACTTTATCGCTGGACTTTCTCTGGCAGCCTGGAAATATTTGCTACACCTGAAGCTCTTTGTTCATTTGGCTTAACTCACACGGACAATCTATTTATTGCTGGCTTTGCTTCTGGCTTTGCTTGGTTCGATCCAATTTCACAGTCCATTGAATGGATAACAAAAGTAGAGTCGGATATAGATAACACCCGCCTAAACGATGGACGAGTCGATAGACAAGGTCGCTTTTGGGCTGGTTCAATGGATATGCGAGAATCTGAACCCAGTGGTTCTCTGTATTGTTTGCAAAATCAATACGCGGTCAAACGCAGTCAGAACATCACTGTCAGCAATGGATTGTGCTGGAGTTGCGACGGCACAGTGATATATCACGCAGATTCGCCAACGAGAACCATAAGAGCAGCCTCGTTTTCACCTGAAAGTGGCGAAATTGGTATTTGGAAAAATTTTATCAAAACAGATAAAGGCGCTTACCCAGATGGCTCATGTGTAGATTCAAACGACAATGTTTGGAATGCGCAATGGGGTTCTTCATCAGTCAAAGCCTATTCTTCCAAGGGTAAAGAAATAATTTGCTTGGAAGTTCCGGCTAAACAGCCTAGCTGTGTTGCCTTTGGTGGCAAAGACCTGAATCACTTGTTTGTTACCAGTGCCAAAGTAGGCTTAGACGACTCGACATCAAAGTTGGCTAAAAACAACGGTAATGTTTTTGTCTATGAAACGCCTTTTAAAGGGCTGGATGAAAGTATTTGTAGTCACATGGCTGACAGCCACAATTTAATTAAGGAAGTATCATGAGCGGCAGAATGTTTAGCGGCAATTTTACCAGACACATTGTGCAGACTCTCGGAAAATCGATTGCCTTGGGAGAATACCCGCAAGGGCAACCTCTCAAAGCTGAAGCCGAACTATGTGAAGAGTTTGACGCTAGCAGAACGGTTTTACGAGAAGCCGTAAAAATGCTTACGGCAAAAGGTATGTTAGATGCCCGTCCGCGCCGAGGAACAATCGTTCTTCCGGAGTCGCAATGGAATCTATCGGATCCGGAAATATTGAATTGGTTACTAAGCAGGAAAGGCTCCTTGCCAATTATTGCTGAGTTTGTCGATATGCGACTTGCAATAGAACCTGCAGCGGCGGGTTTAGCTGCAACAAAATTAGATGATGAAAATAGAGAAAATCTAATCAATTCCATTGAACGAATGAAAGCAGCTGCCAGAGGGGAAGATGATCATCTGGATGCAGATATCGCTTTTCACGTGGGTATTCTAAAAGCGAGTCAAAATCGATTCTTTTGGAACATGCGTCACACCATAGAAGTTGCTCTGCGGTTTAGTATCCGAATTACCAACCAACGCAAAGGTGTGGAGAGAGCCAGTGTTGATGATCACAATCGTATTCTTCAATACATACTAGCTGGCGACCCTGCATCAGCGGAAAAAGAGATGTTCGATTTACTTTATGAAGCAAAAACCTTGCTGAATAAGAACGTAGATCAAGAAAAGTAACCACCATTCAACTTATTAGAGGAAGCTAAAGTGTCTTTGGAAAATTGCATTTTATCTATCGATCAAGGCACGACATCCAGTCGCGCAATCGTATTTAATTCAGAATCCGACATTGTAGCCGTTGCTCAGCAGGAGTTTGAACAACACTATCCTAATGATGGATGGGTTGAACACAACCCGGAAGATATTTGGCAATCAACGCTATCTGTATGCAAAAAAGCGGTTAAAAAGGCGCTCGACAAAGGTGCGAAGATAGCTGCAATCGGCGTGACCAACCAAAGGGAAACGACGCTTGTTTGGAACAAAGAAACCGGTGAACCTGTTTACAACGCGATTGTTTGGCAAGACAGACGCACGTCGGAACGATGCAGAACGTTACAAGCGCAAGGACATTTAGAAAGCATTCAATCGAAAACCGGTTTGTTATTAGACCCGTATTTTTCGGCCTCTAAAATCGAATGGATTCTGGACAATGTAGAAGGTGCTCGCAATGATGCAGAGCAAGGAAAGCTGGCATTTGGCACAGTCGACAGCTACCTAATTTGGAAATTAACCGGTGGTAAAGTACACGCAACAGATATCACCAATGCGTGCCGAACTAACTTATTTAATATCCACCAAGAACAGTGGGATGCAGATTTGTGCAGTCTATTTAATGTTCCTGAAGCTGTTCTTCCTGAAGTGAAACAATGTGCTGACGATTATGGTCATTCTGATATCAACGTTTGCGGATTTGATATTCCTATTTGCGGTGTAGCAGGAGATCAACAAGCTGCTGCAATTGGCCAGTGCTGTTTCGATGAAGGCAGTATTAAAAGTACCTACGGAACTGGATGTTTTGTGCTGCTCAATACTGGCAAAAAAGCCTTTGCTTCGAAGAATAAGTTGTTGACGACAGTGGCGTACAAAATTAATGGTGAAACCTGCTATGCCCTTGAGGGATCTATATTTATCGCAGGTGCCGCCGTACAATGGCTTAGAGATGGTATTGAAGTCATAGAAAACGCCTTGCAAACAGAACCATTGGCAACCAGCTTGGATTATGATCATGGCGTCTACCTGGTACCTGCATTTGCCGGAATGGGAGCCCCTTATTGGCAACCTGAAGCGCGCGGCGCTATTTTTGGCCTGACGCGAGGAACAACCAATGCTCACCTTGCAAGAGCTGCTTTGGAATCTGTTTCCTATCAAACATCTGACCTGCTTAAAGCCATGTCAGAAGATGGCGTAAACCCGAGGATGTTGCGTGTAGATGGAGGCATGGTAGGAAATAATTGGGTATGTCAATTCCTGACTAACATTCTTAATATGACAGTACAACGACCCAAGATAATGGAAACCACTGCCTTAGGAGCAGCTTATCTAGCCGGCTTATATGTGGGGATCTACGAATCAACACAGAGTCTTGCCGATAAGAATAAAATCGACGTGGAATTTGAACCAGATATGAGCGAAGACTTACGCGCGAAATTATTAGCCGGATGGAAGAATGCGGTGCAATCAACTTTGGGGTTTAGTCGAACATGATAACTAGAAATCGCTTTGGGCACATGCCCGATGGCACGCAGGTTGAAGCAGTTACATTGGAAAATGCAACGGGTAATCAAGCCGTAATACTCTCCTTAGGAGCGACTATACAAAAATGGTATCTTGTCAAAGAGTCAATCGATTTGGTGTTAGGTTTCGGCTCTGTTGAAGAGTATTTAGGCGACGCTCACTACATTGGTAGGACCGTTGGACGTTATGCAAATAGAATTGCCAAAGGAATGTTTTCTATCGATGGAGACAATCATCAAGTATCCGTCAATCAAAATGGTAACTGTTTGCACGGTGGTGAGAGTGGTTTTCACAATAGAATCTGGGACATTACCGATATACAAGATTCAGATACCCCTTCTGTGACTATGAGTTTAACAAGTCCTGATGGTGACCAAGGCTTTCCGGGTCAATTGCAGACTCAAGTGACGTTTACTCTAGACAATGATGACTGTTTAACCATTCATTATGAAGCTTCGACGGATAAAGATACGGTTTACAATCCAACTCAGCATACTTACTTCAACATTTGTGGTCAGGAATCCGGTGAGGTGCACAATCAGCAGGTCAGGTTGATTGCCAGTCAATACACACCAGCAAACGACCAAGGTATTCCTACAGGTGAAATCAGAGCGACTAAGGGTTCACCCTTTGATTTATCAGAGTTGCGCTCTTTAGCAGATCTAATACAGAATTCGCATCCAGAAATATTGGCTACGAACGGAGCAGACCATAACTGGTGTGTGGATGGCTTTGAACCCTCGCAATCTGAACAAAGGTTAGCTGCTGTGCTAGTCGATCCAAAGAGCGGTAGAAAATTAATAACCAGAACTTCCATGCCTGGGCTGCAAATATATACGGCGAACTTTTTAGGCCAGTGCAAAGGTAAACAAGGCGCTGAATACGGTCCTTTTCATGGTGTTTGTTTGGAGTCTCAATTTTATCCAAACTCACCCAATGAACCTGCATTCCCGTCACCTGTGTTGCGCAAAGAGCAAAAGTTTAAATCCACGACTTCATATCAAATCGTCACTAAATAAAATACAGCAACAAAAAAGCCGAGCAAATGCTCGGCTTGTATTTCTTATTCTGACATTAACTGACTGTTCTAACTCAAAGTTAGCTCGCCGTTGTTTCTTCTTTAGTTTCTTCATCTTTCTTTTCAATCATATGCAATTGAATAGAACGAATAGGCTTATCTGTGGTGCTTGAAAGCTGGACCATACGATTGAGTTGGCCTAGAGATAACATCGCAGTGTAAATAGCGCCTAGGTGACCCGATTTTCTGAGGGCCAAGACTTTTTCATCTGGGAGCGCATTAACACGCTTCTCATTGATGCTATGTAAACCAGTCACGTTTCTCGTTTCACCACTGACATATTGAACAGCAAGCTGTATTTCATCAAGTAAATCTAGATCGACTATTTCTTTGACAAAATTTTGCGTCGCCATTTCGCTGTTCGCGATATCACCTAGCATTTGCTGTTGTTTATTTAAGTATTCAGACGGCTCACCCTCTTCGTTGAAAAGCGCCTCTCCTGTTTCACCGATTAGCGAACTATTTTCATCAAAAAACACACCTAACTTGTCACCATCAGGACGCACATCAAATGGGTAGCGTTGAACATTCAATGGAACAATATGGCCCTTCCACTTTCCATCTTGATAATAAAGGTTGCTATTTTGTTCAAGTCCGAACATTGCAATAGTATGGAAATGGCCAGACTGCTTATCATTGATAAAGGCGATTGGCATACAACTCGCTAATTGAGCGTATTCTCTTAACGTAGCTGATGCTAAGTGCGTATCTTTTACGAATTCAAAATTATGTTCTGGGTTCACTTTTAGCGAACTGTGTTTATTTTTATCTAATGGAATATAGTTTGTTGTCATTACATCTTGTCTCTTAATTAACTTTTGTCTATCCACGCAGCCCCAAAATACAAGCGCGGAGCGCAAGATAAGCCTCGAATGAGAAAGTGTGCAAGTATGTTTTATTTAGCTTAGGAAGTCACCACCCAAAAGGGCTTATTTGATAATAGATTGTTAATTTTTTATGAATTTAGCGTCTTTTAGGTTGATTCGAGAAGAATCAACCTGTTTTGACGTTATCTTGCTCGAAAGGAAGAGGTTTCACGCTCTCTATATATTCTTGTAATTTTTCTTCGGCTTCGTCACCAAATAAAATTTCACATGCTTCCTTTAGTCCTGGTGCATCAAGAATATCCTGTTTCCTAACCACCAAAGAGATTTTCGAACGTCTACGCAGAAAATCCTCAAGTTTAGTGACCATTTCACGGTTAGCAGCATGTTCAATTTCAACTCGTAAATATTCGGAATTTTCTATGATGAGTTCGCCCATACGAGGGTTTTCTCTAATCCGCTCAAGCATATTGATAGCGTTACGTCCATATCGGCGCCAGAAACGCTGAGTAAGAGGTTCAGTAGAGCTTTCTGGAGTTAACTCGTCTAAGTCCATCAATTTTGCTCTGTGGTAAAACTCGTCTTTAACGGAGTCATCAGGTTCGCCGTACCATTTTCGCTCTGCATAAGGTAAATCAATACCTAGCCCTTCTATTCTTCGCGCAACTTCATCACCAACATTAATGCAATCTGTCAGCTTTCCACCAAATATAGACATGTACTTAGCTTCAGTGTCTTGATCGATGGCATGCTTCCGAGAGAGCTGTACCCAATCAGCTTTGCCACCGCTACCCTTGATTGCCAGAGGACGAACACCACATCGCTCGGCGATGATATCATCTTTGGTTAAAGGTTTATCAAGTGCTAAGAGCTTATTGACGTTATCTAAGACAAAAGAGCGATCTTCTGGTGTGACGTAAGTAACGGGGTTTTCTACTTGCGTATCTGTTGTTCCAATACAGGTTTTTGGCCCCATAGGTATAACAAAAAACAACCTGCCATCGTCGGCAAAGAAAGTGAGCACCTTATTACTTTCAGTGATCTTATCCACTATTAAATGGATACCTTTTGAGAAAACGTGGTGATGTTCAGTTTTTTGCACATTAACATCGTTAACCGTATCAACAAACGGCCCAGCCGCATTGATAAACGCTTTTGATCGCACGGTGATTTGTTCGCCCGTTATTTCATCTTTTACATTGCTTATCCAAATACCATTTTCGCGTCTGGACTGAGCTAAACTGACGTAGTTAGCCGCAATACAACCATAACTCATACTAGATCGAATAAAGTTAAAGACAAAACGAGCATCATTGTCATAAAGATAACTGTCGGAATATTCAAATCCACCTGCCACATTCGTGGTGTTGATTTTGTTTTCAAGTTGTTTGATTTTGTTAGGTGTCAGATAGGCTGGCATTTTGGTAAAGAAGCGCCCCATTATCCAATATAAAATCGTACCTAGAAAAACGAAAAAAGGTGGAAATCGAAAACCTTTTTGAATGCTTGTGAAGAATCGTATTTCCTTCACCGTTGAAGGATAACTGCGCATCAAATGATTGCGGCTCTTACATAGTTTGTTTACCAAACCATATTCGTGACTTTCCAGATATTTAATGCCGCCCCAAGCAAGATTAGACGAGTTAGAGCTAGTGAACCCAGCAAAATCACCTTTATCTATTAATGCTACTTTCACACCTTTAGCGGCCAATGCTGCAGCCGAAACTGCACCATTGATTCCACCGCCTACGATCAAAACGTCGTACACTTCTTCAGGTAGTTTTTGAATATTACTCTTACGTAGATTGTTCATTTTTCCTCAATTACCACCAAATAAAATTGTTTTTTAAGACTCTGCCGGAGCAGGATCATTAGCAGCCCAAGACAACTCCGCTTTTTGTTTAAAATAGACCTTGTTCACTAAGAGAGCCACAGATACACAGCTGATCAACGTGATAAACATTAAATGTATGTAGTGAAGCCCAAATGGCGCATGTACGGGAGAAAATTCAAAAGAGAGCAACCCATAAAGGATTACGCCAAAAATAACCGCAAATATTCCGGCGTTTGCGTGAACGTTCTTAAATACCAATCCAACCACAAAAATTGACAGTATTGGCATACTTAATAAACCGTACAGTTGTTGCAGCAAATCGATAATACTTTCTGCTTGAGCATACACAGGAACCAGAGCCAAAGATAACAAGGTTAAAGCGACAGTCACCCAACCACTTAACTTGGCAACATTTGGTTTATCATTAATATAAGCTTCATGTATGTCACATACGTACAGGGCAGTCGCTGAGTTCAAATTACTGTTAAAGGTAGTTAAAACGGCAGCAGCCATTGCCGCTGCAAAAATACCTGATAACCATGCAGGTAACAGATCACCAACGATGAGTCCGTAAGCTGAATCACCCACATCGCCATACAGTTTGTAAGAGACAATACCAGGAATAACGATAATCGCAGGAACGATGATAATTCTTATACCAGCCGCCGCGAAAACACCTTTTTGTGCTTCTTTTAAGCTAGGAGCAGCCATAGCACGTTGCGTGATAACTTGATTGGTTCCCCAATAAAACATCTGAATAAATATCATGCCGGTCAGCAGCGTATGCCATGGTACAGGTGAATCGTTTCCACCTATCAACGTCAGTCTCTCTTTAGGAATACCAGTGAAATCATAATCGATCGCGTTGAGGGCCAACACCACGACCAATACAGCCATGCCGAGCAACAACACACCAGAGTAGGTATCTGATACTGCAACGGCTCGCAAACCACCAAAAATCGCATACATAGCCCCCACCGCAGCAAAGGTAATGGCGATATACATCAATGGGATGTCTACATCGAACATGGTTTGCATGAACAACGAACCCGAATAAATAACAGCAGGACAGAAAATTAACGCACTACCAAGGAAGAACATGATACTGATCACTGCGCGGATGTTTCTATTTTGGTAACGCATTTCAAGTAATTCTGTCGTCGTCGTACATTTAAACTTGTAATAAACCGGAAGAAACACTTTGGCGAGAATAAACAAGCCAACAACAGCAGCAAACTCCCACAGCGCCAACAAACCCATTTGTTGCCCGTTCATGCCTACTAATTGATCAGTACTCAAATTTGTCAAAGTAATTGAGCCCGCAACGAAATACCAAGCAAGACCTCCCCCAGCTAAGAAGTACTCTTTATTCTCAGTAGATGTGCTATGACCTTTGCCTCGGCAATGTAAATAGGTCACCAAACCTATTAACGCGGTTACCCCAACAAATACAATTATTTGTATTAATGCATTCGACATTTTTGTTCTCCCGACCAGTCTGGCTGGCTGTTATTTTTATCGTTATTGCTATTCAGCTTGTGTGCGATCTTTAGCCAATTCCAACTTAATTCCATTGATCTTTTCATTGCCTTCAATTGCATTGTTACGTCTGACAATGTCGTTAATCTGATAGATTGATATCAACATGGCGTGAATGGGCGTCATGTAGCCAAGTCGATTCAGTTCTTGCAACTCATCACCGCTAAGTGACAAGAGTTTATCTTCGTTAATTGCAGATAAGCCGGTGACTCTCTGTGCCCCTTTGTCAGCAAACTGCACGGTGACATCGATTGATTTTAGTAGCCCTAACGAATCTAATTTCTGTGCAAACTGATAGGTTTGAATGTCTTCTTTAATGGTTCCTTCCAACAACTTCTGGACTTCATTGAGCATCAAGGTTGGACGACCTGATTCATCAAATAAAGGTTCGCCTTGCTCTTTAGAAAAGGCTTCGCTTTCTTCCAAGATACCTATGGTGTACTGCTGCTCTCCCTTGTCAGAATTCATCAAATGCAATGGAAAAGTCCGAATACTAGTAGGTTGATAAAGCGCGTCCCATTTGCCGTCTTTAACAAATAAGTTTTCATTGGGCGTGAAGCTAGTGATGGCTGAAATTGCCCAATCACGACTGTCTGTTTGACGAGTGAAAAAAACCGGCAGGCTTGCTACAGCTCTTGGCACTTCAGTGACTCGCAGGTTGATAAGATGCAATTTCGCAGCAAAATCTAGGGCACTTTCAGGAATGACTTTAAGGTCTTTGTGTCTGGTGTTACTTAGTTCAGTTAATGTGTTCATTAATATTCTTACTTAAGTCTATGATTCTTATCGTGTTGATGACAACCATCTATCGATATACTCTCGATGAGGTGGCAATGTCTGCAACATTTGTTGTGTTAGTTGTTGATTGCGACCGATAATTTTTTCGGCCTGTTCTTTGTGCTTGTACAAATAGGATTGTCTAGAAAAATCGGGTTTGAAACCCATACCATAAAGTACGTATTGATAACTTGCGGCCGGAAACAGCTCAATAGCAGCATCAAAATCACTGTTTATCGGTCCTCGATAACCCCAAACCGCTAGGTCTTCCATCAAACTTTCCGGAATAGTCGATTTATCAACGTGCTTTTTCCAATACGGCTCGGTTCTTTTTGTGAGCATGTAATGCAATTTTAAAAAGTCTAAAATCCGTTTCCATCGATAGTGCATTTGGTTATTAAAGCGCTTCTCTGTGATAGGCAGTAGGGCTTTATCTGCGGGAATGTTCTCAGCGATAAACCGCGCAGATATTTCTATCAGCATCAATGCCGTTGCCTCAAGCGGTTCAACGAAACCCGCAGACAAACCGACCGCAACACAATTATTCTTCCAAAAGGTTTCTCTGTGGCCAGATTGAAAACTGATTTTTCTGGCAGTGAGATCTTTGCCGATGGGTCCAACATAATCCATTAAAATGGATTCAGCTTCATCGTCGCTAATAAATTCGCTGGAATACACGTGCCCCACACCACGACGTGTGGTCAAACCGATGTCCCAAATCCAACCTGCTTTTTGAGCAGTCGCTATGGTGTGTGAGGCGATAGGTGAAATCTCACTTTCATATGGCACATGCAAGGCGAGCGCTGTGTCATTGAACAATATGTCTTCGGCAGATTTAAAAGGCACGTCTAACGCTTTGCCTAACAGTAAGGATGAAAAACCGGTACAGTCAACAAACATATCTGCCGTTACCACACCGTTTTGTTCTAGCGCTATGCTCTCAATATTTTGATCTTCAGAAACATTAACGCCTCTAACTGTGTCAAC
The DNA here is from genome assembly GCA_947503265.1 of uncultured Alteromonadaceae bacterium. Taxonomy (GTDB): domain Bacteria; phylum Pseudomonadota; class Gammaproteobacteria; order Enterobacterales; family Alteromonadaceae; genus Aliiglaciecola. The sequence goes on along the minus strand of CANNDC010000002.1, from coordinate 194,443 downwards.
GATATGAGTCACGCCTAAGTTTTGCTTACAATGTTCTCTCAACATATCAGCAAACGCACCCGCATCCAGATGGTAGGCATAATTTGCCTGGCCCTGATACTCATCGTCATTGAGTGTTCTTGGCGCTAAACCGGCTTCGCAAATATGATGTTGGAAATTGGATTCTTCGGCGTAGTTCTCGATATTTTCAACATATGGGGCCAGATCTATGCGCCCGTACCCTAGGGGAAAAGTGAATGGATGATAGTAGGAATCCCCTTCAGAATGTACCCAATTGACAAACTTTCCACCCTGTTTGAAAGCAGCATGGCAGCGTCTAAATACCTCGCTCTCTTTCAAACCTATTTCGCGAATAGTATTTTTCATCGTTGGCCAAGTACCCTCACCCACTCCAACCGTAGGAATATCGGAAGACTCAATCAAAGTGACTTTCAATGCACTTGGGTCGGAACTTTTATGATGTGCTGCAATAACTGCTGCAGACAACCAACCAGCAGTGCCGCCGCCCACTATGGTGATATTTTTAATACTTGTCGACATAGGTATCAAATAATCCAGAAACGATAAACTTTAATAATTCAAAACAAGGTTTAGAATATTTTTATCCAATACTCCCTGCATGTATTGGATAAAAAAGCCCGATTTCAAAAGAACCGGGCTAGTTTTTAAATGGAATAGCTTTTCAATCCAAACTTTGCTTGATTAGAACTTAGCTCGTACACCAACAGCGTAACGAGATCCGTTATCTTCAACAGAGTATGTTTGATTAGCAAATCGACCTGTTTGCACAAGCTCTTCTTCAGTCACGTTGATACCTTCAAAGAAGACTGTGAAATGCTCATCGATTTCATAACTGGCACTAACATCCCACTGACCGAAAGTCTGTGTGTTGATAGGCTCGCCATTGAAACCGTTGTCGATTGCACGCAAGAAACCTTCACGGTTGTTGAATGCGATACGAGCTTGGAATCCATCTTTCTCATAAAACCCAATTAGGTTTTGCGAATCGCCTAACCCTTCAAGAGCGAAGCTTTGTGAAGAATCAGAGCCTAATGTCGCATTACTATCAACAATTGTTGCGTTAGCAGTAATACCAAAACCACTTTCCCAAACATGAGTCCATGCAATTTCATAGCCTGTTACTCTGGCAGAGTCGCCGTTACGAGGACGAGTTACAGTGTAAACTTCTGTAGCACCATTTAACTCTTCGTTATTAGCAACAACATCGAAACCAGGGTTGTTTGGATCTAGGTCGTTACCGACACGACAAGGATCTGTATCTGGCGTTGTTCCATTAACATTACATCTGAATCCATCTGCAGCAGTTCTGTCTCCCAAGGTAAATACTTCTTCACCCGTTAATCGAACAATGAAGTCTTCAACTTCTTTGTTAAATACGGCAAAAGTTAGGAAGCTAGCGTCACCGTAATACCATTCGAACGATACATCCCAGTTCTCTGATTTAAACGGTTCTAGACCTGGGTTACCACCTGAAGCGGTCAAGTTCTGACGACGCGGCTCACCGAAAGTTGTCGCTGGAGACAATTGACTCATAGTTGGACGAGTCAAAGAGTCATACACTGAGAAGCGTAAGATCATGTCTTCTTCGATTTCTAACTTAGCATTTAAGCTAGGTAGTAAATTTGCGTAGCTTGAACCTTGGCTGAAAGGTTGCGCAGCTTCAAATTCATTGCTAAACAACGTTAAGTCAGTTGTAGGCACAACATCAGCAATATTAGCCTGGACAGCCGCAACATCGATGCTTGTGTTTGAATAACGTGCACCAAAGTTAACAGAAAGAGGCATATCTCCCAAATCGTACATAAAATTGAAATCCATGTACAAACTGGTCACGTCTTCGTTAATGACGTAGGAATTGCCCTGTAGTGTTGGGTTGATAGCTGCACCTTGTGTGGCCAAATAATCAACATAAGCATCGCCGTCATATTGATAGAATCTGCTTATCAAACCTGGGAAGAAGTTTTTCGCATCAAATGGTCTGAAGTCGATAATATCGTTGGGAGCTGGCGTACCATATCCACAGAAAGCACATTGGCTAGCGAAAATTTGGAAGAACTCTTTTTCGCGCTCTTGACGATAAACACCGAATTTTGCTTTTTGGAATACATCTGAACTAGATAGATATTCAAAATCAGCTTTAAATTCTTCGACTTCGTCTTTATCCGTTCCAACGTTACCTTTTTCGTTGTAGTGCAAACGAGAAAGGCTAGCATCAGGTAAAGAGCCATTTTCAAAACCATCATGCTGAACAGTTGGTAATCCACCACGTCCATCAAATGTATAGTTATTGATAATACCAACAACGTTGAATCTGTCTTTTCCAGCGCGATCGTTTTCAGCTTTAGAGAAAGAGTAATCAAACTCAGATGTTAACGTATCAGAAATTGCCCATTCAACATTGACCCCGAAACCTTGAACTTCAGAATCACGTGAATTACGAGTGGTTGATACAAAATCAGTGGCTGGATCACCACTACCACTGTTCAAGCCAATTTCTTGTGTAAACTGAATAGCTGTTCTAGTTTCAGCATCAATTTCTGCGCTACCAACACGATCTGGTTCGAACCAAGACGCTAAATCCGTGACTACAGAATCAACTTCAAATTTAGAGTAGAAACCATCAAAGGTAATACCTAAAGTATCTGTTGGAGCCAATTGGAACACCAAGCTTGCATTAGTACGAGTACGCTCTTGGCTATCAACGATTTGATCCCAGTTACGCGGGATATAAACGTTTGACGCGATAATGACAGGTGGTTCACCATCAACAGGGTTACGTCTAGACAGTGTTTGTCCTGGACGCCAACCGGCTGTTGCGATTTGGTTAATTTGCACGTCACGTTTTTGATGACTGATAGCAAATAGAACACCCATACGATCTTCATCAAACGTATTACTAATTAGAAATGAAGCTTGTGGAGAAGTTTCTTCGGAAAGCGTTTCGTACATACCTTTAACAGAGCCAACAATTTGCAGACCGTTATTGTCGAAAGGTCGTGCTGTTGAAACGTTAATAGTTGATCCGATACCACCTTCTTGTAGATCAGCTCGGGTACTTTTATATATGTCTGCACCGGTGATTTGATCTGCAGCAAGTACGTCAAAGTTAAATTCACGACCACCACTGTCAGTAGCGATTTGTCGACCATTAACTAATACTGTGTTGAACTGTGGACCGAATCCGCGAACGGTAACTGCTTGACCTTCACCACCGCTTCTGTCTATCGACACACCAGTGATACGTTGCAGTGATTCGGCAACGTTTAGATCTGGGAATTTACCCAAATCTTCTGCGGCAATACCATCAGAAACGATTACTGCTTCTTTTTTATCAGACATTGCACGTTTAAGACTGCTCACGAGTCCTCTAACTTGGATGACTTCGACACCTTCGTTAGATTCTTGAGCCATGAGTGGCATGGAGACCATTGTAGCGGTAGTAGGTACTAATAAAGCAGCTTTAATAGCTGTCTGTAGATAACTTCTTTTCATCAGAAGCCCCCTGTTGTCCTGTTAAATTGTTTGTGTTCTTGCTTTTGGTTTAATAAACAAGTCTGTGTAATCTTATTTATTTTAATTTCGGCGAGCGAAAACCATATTGCTAGCCTATATATATGTTAAATAGTATTTATATAATTTGTCAACATACCATTAACAATATACAAGATATACTCGCATGTGGATCAATGCGAAGAAACTGCGAAATAAATATTAGAATCTTGAAAAATAATTTGTAATAAAATCATAAAACACATCACAAAAAAAACCTATCCTATTGTTTTAAATGATTTATATTTATATTTTGTGTAGATTTGCAGATTAAAATATTTCGAAAAAAATTTCAAAATATTTTGTTCACTATATAACCAAAAACAATTTATACTATTTATATGTTTTAAAAACAAAGTTACAATTGAGAGATAATCCAAAGTGAAATTAACAATTGTTAACGAAATCAGCGTCTATACTTTACATCGATAAAAAGTAATCGCGCTTTCATTCAACACACGAAACATAGGCTCAATGAACAATGCAAAACAACTATCCTGACTTTGTTAGTTTGAAAGGTAAGAATACCAGTCTGACAATCGCACTGAATCGACAAGCCCCTCAAGTCATTTATTGGGGAAAAAAGTTGTCAGATAAAACCACAGAGCAAATGTTAACCACGCTCCGGATTCGGCAAGAAGTGCCTGCTTCGCCAATGCGAGAAGCCAAGCGCTCTTTGACTACGACTACAGGGGAAGGGTTTTCTGGCAACCCAGGTCTGAAGTTGTTTGGTGACCAAGCACAATGGGCCGTGGTGCCAAAAGTGACGTCCATAGAAATGATTGGCGAGAACAAACTCGTTATCAATAACAGTGATGACTACAGAAAAATCACCGTGATTCATACGGTTGTTATCGACCCTGAATCAGATGTGTTGCGGTTTGACTCAAAAGTCGTCAATGATGGGACAGAAGATATCCAATTGGAATGGTGCACTGCTGCAACGCTTCCTGTGCCGGCTCACACAGACCAAATACTGGGTTTTGAAGGCCATTGGGCCGGTGAGTTCCATGAACAAAGAACCCAACAGTTCTTTGGCACCTATTTAAGAGAAAACCGTCGTGGTAGAACGTCTCACGATTGTTTCCCCGGAATAATCATGCACACCAAAACGTGCGACCAACAGCAAGGGGAAGCCTATGGTTTCCATTTAGGTTGGAGCGGTAACCACAGATTGCTTAGCGAGAAAATGTCAGATGGTAGATCCTTTGTGCAACTTGGTGAGTTATTGCTTCCCGGCGAATACACGTTAAAAAGTGGAGATAGTTATCAGTCACCTAAGTTGTATGCAACCTATTCAGGTTCGGGGTTGTCGGGCATGTCGAGACAGTTCCACCGATATGTTCGCTCTAATCTGATGAAGTACAATGCGGCTGAAAAAGTGAGACCCGTCCATTACAACACGTGGGAAGGTATCTATTTTGATCACGATGTTGAAACCATCAATGGACTCGCCGACCGCGCTGCTGAACTCGGAGTAGAACGTTTCGTGTTAGATGATGGATGGTTTATAGGTCGTAACGATGATACTGCTGGGTTGGGTGACTGGTATGTAGATGAAGAAGCATTCCCTGATGGACTGGGACCCGTAGTTGATCATGTCAATAGCTTGGGTATGGAGTTCGGACTGTGGTTCGAGCCTGAAATGATAAACCCCAATAGTAATTTATATCGGGCTCATCCTGACTGGATATTATCAACCGCGCCCAATGAAGATGTGGGCTTTAGAAATCAGCTTGTTTTAGATTTAACTAGGCCAGAAGTGGTTGAATATCTGTTTGAGCGACTAGATAGCTTGCTCAAAGAATACAATATCAAATATATAAAGTGGGATATGAATCGCGATATTAATCAGCCCGGTGATCAATATGGCCGTCCTGCCATTCACAGACAGACAAACGCGCTTTATGCGCTATTGGACAAAGTGAAACAGGCTCATCCTACTGTTGAGATTGAAAGCTGCTCTTCTGGTGGTGCTAGAGCAGATTATGGTGTTCTAGAGCGCACAGACCGTGTATGGACGTCAGATTCAAACGATGCATTGGATAGATTAAAAATCCAGAAGGGCTTTTCTTACTTCTTCCCAGCGGAATTAATGGGGACACATGTCGGACCAAGAGACTGTCATATAACCCATCGTTCCTTAACCATGTCGATGCGCGCTTCCGTCGTGTTATTTGGACATATGGGCATGGAGATGGACCTGCGGGAGCTGACCGACGACGAAAAGGTTGAACTCAAAGCCATGGTGAATCTGTATAAAGAACATAGACACTTTATTCATTCAGGGGATTTGTATCGACTATCTTTGCCAGACTATGCTCAAGGGTTGGGTGTGGTAGCAAAAGATAAATCAGAAGCCTTGTTTTCGTATTCATTGCTAAGAGGTCACACCGCAGGACTGCCAGATCAATTCAGGTTTGAAGGGCTAGATCCAGAAGCGATTTATAAATTGCACGTGGTATGGCCAATTCGTTCTGGAGACTTTTGGCCCAAATCATCTATTTTCAATTTTGAAACCAACTTGCCGAAAATGGATGGCCAACGTTTCACAGGTGAAGCCTTAATGCTTTTAGGTAAACAAATTCCGAGACTTGCTCCGCAAAGTAGTCTTATTTACCACTTAACACGCGAAGACTAGTTTTCGTTTGTTGAACTAGGCTGATTAATAAATGCGTTTGTACGAACAAGCGCATTTTCTCTAATATTGCCATAGAACAAACTGAAATCGAGCAGATGATAACTTTTGTCGTCATTGTTGAGGTGATTGGAAAACGGGTTATCTATTTGTTCAGTTACATGTAAAACCCCAGATTCTTGACACTGAGCATCAAGCAATTCTGTTTCCACTGGCGGCAACTCAGTAAATTTAAATCCTGGGTTTTTCGCCAGCAACATATATTTAATCGTCCTTTTGAATTCGACTGGCATGGCGCCTAAGTGAGTCGATTTATCAACCAGATTTTGGTCTGTTTTCCAGCTTAATGGATTGACACAAGCAATCTTTTGTTCGCTAGTTATCTCCCATCCACTCGGATACCACTGTCGTTGCTGGACGGACTTATAACCGCCTTTTCCATAAGTATCGTATGAAATAATACAGCCTGTTTGTTGGCTATCAGAACATAATTGCAACGAAGAAAAACTGCGTTCAAACATATCCATTGGTAGCCAATACCCTATGGTGTAAGCAGCAACCATTTTTCTTTGCAGCGCTTTACCATCGACGAAATCATGCAACAAACGCAAGCTATGTAAGGTTCCTTGACTATGACCAACAATGATAAAGGGTCTGCCTTTATTAAAATGATCCAGAAAATATTTAAATGCAGTCTTCACATCTTCGTAGGCCAAGTCCAATGCCTGATAACTCGACTCTGTATCATCTGATATAAAAGAAGCTAGGTGGGCTTCTCGGTAATGAGGAGCAAACACACGGCAACAACCATTGAAGGTACTCGCCATGCTAGTAAGCATATATTCGATGGACTGGGCTTCAGAATTACTCGCTTCCATTGTGGAATTCCAACTTCCCGGTCCTACGTACCCAGTTGAATGTACAAAAAACACATCGACTGGCTGTTCGGACAAATCGTATTCTGTGGATATATTCGGAGGGATAAGGTCAGAGGAATCTTGTATATCGGCGTGCGCGACCCAAAAATATAGATCAGAGTAGTCTGGCGCTTTGGGTGGCGTAAATGCTGAATATTCTGCTGATGGAAATAGATACCATTCCAATATTGGTCTAACCGAGAAGGCGACTACAAACACCACAACAACAATTGAAATGACCCAAACCAGAATTTTCCGCATAATTTCTATCTATTTCACATCCACAATGAATTAGAATAATCTTTTTTCAAACCGATACCAATCTAACAATAATAACGACAGGGAAAATAATGAATAAATCTATCTGGATATTTGCTGCTTTAACACTAAGTGGGTTTGCGACTGCAGAAAATCATACTTTCAGCGCCTCTCAACAAGCGAAAGACATCGCACAGAAATATATTTTGGTTGACGGTCACATTGATGTTCCCTATCGCCTTCAAGATGAATGGGAAGACGTCACTCAAGCTACCGAAAAGGGAGATTTTGATTATCCCAGAGCAAAATCAGGTGGTCTAAATGCGCCTTTTATGTCTATTTATGTTCCCGCGTCACTAGACAATTCTCCCGCATCAACCGCATTAGCGAATCAATTGATTGATTATGTTGAAGCCATAGTCGGCAGAGCACCCGATAAGTTTGCCATTGCGACCTCAGTTGCTGATGTGAAAAAGCAGTTTGCTCAAGGCCTCATCTCACTGCCGATGGGCATGGAGAATGGTTCTCCAATTCAAGGCGATTTGGCCAACCTTGAGCATTTTTACAACCGAGGTATTCGCTACATCACACTCGCGCACTCAATGAGTAATCACATATCTGACTCTTCGTACGATCTGCGCCGTCAATGGAAAGGCCTTAGCCCTTTTGGTAAAGAGCTGGTCACTGAAATGAATAAACTGGGCATTATGCTGGATATTTCCCATGTATCAGATGATGCATTCTATCAAGTCATTGACATCACTAAAGCACCAGTTATTGCTTCGCATTCCTCGCTACGAAAGTTCACTCCCGGATTTGAGCGAAATATGGATGACGACATGATCAAAGCATTGGCTAAAAATGGCGGTGTCATTATGATTAATTTTGGTTCGACATTTGTAGACCAGAAGTCACGAGACTGGCGCACCAAGATGGGTGAGAAACGTAAAGTGGTCGAGCAGAAATTTGGAGCAGATAGCAAAAAAGTCGAAAATTTTGAAAAACAATACCGTGAACAAAGTCCGTTTCCTTTCGCTGATGTCAATACAGTGGTTGAACATATTGACTACGTTGTAAACTTGGTTGGTATTGATTATGTCGGAATTGGTTCTGACTACGATGGCGTGGGGGATTCTCTACCTAATGGCCTCAAAGATGTTTCTACCTATCCAAACTTGGTTCAAAAATTATTAGAAAAAGGTTACACAGAGAAAAATATTGAAAAACTTTTAGGTGCCAATTTACTACGAGTTTGGCAACAAGTAGAAGATATTGCGGGTGCAACTAACTAAAAGCTGACCTCGCTGGCAGGTGTCCCAGACAGTTGTCTAGTAACAACATATAGCCTTTGTATCATCTCCGCGTCAGAACTGGCGCGGTGTCTTTCACAACCTGACTCTGCACATAATCTCGCCTTTTCTTCATGCCAAATATCCATTTGACTCTCATTTAAAATTGCCTCTAATGGACTGCAGGTAAACTTCATGCTTTGACCGGAGGCTGCAAACAACTTGATTAACCACGGGTAGTCAACCACCCATCCGTCACAATAAATGGTAGTGCCTTCGAGAAGTTGATTAAGTTGTTGGCAAATCTCTACAATCTCACCACCATTGGAGTGCAAAAGTTCGCGAGTTATCCCATGCAAAGACTCTGCCTCATGTGTCCAATGCGTCCAATTTGGGAGGGGCTGGATTAAACGACAATAACGTTGACCATCGGCTTTGACCAAGCCAACTTCAATAGGGTAACTATCCGCGCCGAAGCCACTGGCTTCGATGTCTAATATAGCTGGAGGCGAGCACAAGGATGAAATCATTGGTTAGCATAATTAATAGCAGAGACACTGGTTAACCACATTGCTCAATTTAGGTGAAATCTGCAAGGAAAATAAATTTTTTTAATCTAAATTAGATATATTTATTTTTAATAAGCAGCGAATTACATCAACATAAGCAGCGAATTACATCAACGCCACCAGCTCTAAACCCATTGATTTTAATGGATAAATACTTACTCCAACAAAATACTAGCAACAAATTTAAACGGGAATAAATTTGCTCAACAAAAAATGGTGTGAATTTTTCGTTAACAAGTAGTTTAATTATTTGTTAAACCTGATTATACTTCTTGTGTGTAATCAAAATGTCACAAAGGTAATATAGTCGTTTGGTTACAGGAACCCTGCGCATAATAAAAAAATAAACAATGTGCTTTGTATACTAATACCCAAATAAGAACGGTCAAATGATACAAAATCCACTAAAACCTAAAATAGATGATGTGAAATTTTCAATAATGCGCTTAGAAGCCATTTGCGAAGAATATGGGGACTCACTCACCTTGCATTCTCTTGAAGAAGCACGAGCTATTTTAGATGAAGCAATAAGTAATTCTAGTCATCTAAATGACACCTACGTAGCCTAGCGCTTAGTAGTAAAGAATCTTAAAAGCCCCTTTTGTGAAGGGGCTTTTTTATTGGTCTATTTATTATTTTCTTATTTTCTTATTTTCTTATTTTCTTATTTTCTTATTTTCTTATTTTCTTATTTTCTTATTTTCTTATTTTCTTAGAGAAAATGCGTTAGCTCTCCCTCTGTCAATTCCCCTTTCCCCTAATACATTGCTGGACTAGCAATAAGCGCTCAACCTGTGAACAAAATCAGAACTGCACTTGACGAATTTACGGCTAATATCCATATTTAGCTGACATTAGCAATATTGGACTAAAACGGATTTAGTCGAAAATACAAGGAAGTCAGTATGTTTGGTCGACTGCCTGAACCCATTCTGCAATCAGAAGCAGCGGAATGCAGTTTGGCGTGTCTCGCGACAATTTGTTTTCATCATGGCTACAAGATAGATCTTTCGACTCTGCGCAGAAAATTCCCAGTTTCTTTAAAGGGAACCAACTTAAAGAGTCTGATTGAAATCGCTAGTAAGATAGGTCTCAGTGCAAGACCTTTACGCACAGAGATTGAGGGTTTGAGCACACTAGTCACCCCTGCAATTCTGCATTGGGACATGAACCACTTCGTGGTATTAACTAAAAGTCGCAGAAACCAATTTACTATTCATGATCCTGCCAAAGGCGAAGTCAAAATCAACATAGATGAGCTATCCAAACATTTCACTGGAGTGGCCGTAGAACTTCGCCCTTCCAAACAGTTTGAACAAAAGGACGAAATCAAACCCGTCCGATTGACGGATTTTTGGTCGCGTATCTCTGGTTTAAAAAGGAGTTTGATTCAAGCGTTTATCCTATCGGTCTTCTTACAAATATTTGCGCTGACTTCCCCTTTATACCAGCAGATGGTTGTGGATGATGTGATAACCAAAAAAGACAGTGATTTTCTAGTAGTACTGGCTATTGGGTTTGCATTACTCGGCGTGATCAACATTGCTATTACTTATCTGCGTTCGCTAGTGATGCTGCACTTTTCTAATGCGCTGAATTTTCAAATGCGAATTAACCTGTTTCGACACCTACTCAGACTGCCCACCGAATTTTTCGAAAAACGTCATATTGGTGATATTACCTCACGCTTTGGTTCCTTAGCGCCCATAGCTCAACTTTTTACTAACGGTATCATTGCCACGATTTTAGATTCCATAATGGCTATCAGCACCTTGATACTGGCCTTTTATTACAGCACTAGTTTGACCTTGACGGTGCTAGGTTTTTTATCAGTAGGATTTGTTATTCAGTGGCTCACGTTTCCGATTATTAAACAAAAGAATCAAGATATTATTCATCTTGGTGCGAAAGAAAACTCTAACTTTTTGGAAACCATCAGAGCAGCCAGAGCAATTAAAATATACAACCAAGAAACGGCTCGAGAAGGGCTTTGGCAAAATCACGCAGTGGAAACTCTCAATGCCAATATTGGGCTAGCAAAATTCAATCTAAATCTGGGTATTTTTACGAGCATCATAGCTTTGGGGCAAACTATCATTACCCTGTTCATTGGCGCTAATTTAGTCATAGATGGCGCGATGACCATTGGAATGTTATTCGCATATCAAGCCTATGCAGGTCAGTTTTCAGGCAAAATGAATGCGTTAATCGCTCAGTTAATTTCGTTTCGCATGCTGAAAATGCACCTTACGCGCTTGGCAGATATTGTTCATACTCAACCCGAATATGCCCTTGATGTAGAACCTTCAACTTGTGGCAACTCAACCCGCTCTATTTCAGGAAATATCAGTTTAAAGGGAATCAATTATCGCTACGGAGAGTTGGAAAACCTTGTGATTGACGATCTCTATCTCGATATTCGAGCAGGCGAAATGCTAGCCATTTCAGGTGCATCGGGAGCGGGAAAAACCACCCTATTTAAGATTTTGATTGGCATTACCCTCCCTACTTCAGGCGAAATCAAAATAGACAGCATCCCAATTCAACAAATGGATAAATCACACTTTCGTAATTCCTTGGGTGTGGTGATGCAAGAGGATCAACTCCTTTCTGGAACCATTGCCGACAACATTTGTTTTTTTGATCCGAATATGGATATGACATTAGTAGAGGATTGTGCCAAAAAAGTGTGTCTCCACCACGAAATACAACGGAATCCTATGGGATACAACACCTTGATAGGAGACATGGGAAGCACCTTATCTGGAGGTCAAAAACAACGTGTTTTGCTCGCCCGGGCGCTCTACAAAAAACCACAAATTCTCTTGCTGGACGAGGGGACTGCTAATTTAGATCAGGAAACTGAATTCCAAATCGCCAAGTTAATTAAACAGCTTCCGATTACGCGAATAATTATCGCTCACAGACCAGCACTGATGGACATGTCAGATCGTATTTTTGAGATGAAGTCAGGAAAATTAGTCGAGTTAACGAAATGAGTACTTCTTTGTTCAGGCGTGAAGCAATTGAACACCAACGCGCAAGGCTTTGGGGTGAAGTTATCTTGAGTCAACCCACCAGCTACTTCGTTATCACGTTTGCCATTGCTCTATCGATTGGCGTGTGTCTTTCATTCGTTGCAACCAATAACTATGCTCGAAAAGAATCTGCAAGCGGCTTTCTAAAATCTGAAAACGATGTTGTACGAGTATTCACTGAGCAAAGTGGCGAATTAGAAAGTGTGTTAGTTGAAGAAGGTCAATCCATTAAAAAAGGCCAACCTCTCGCCAGAATACGTTTAAACAAAATATCGAAAACAGGTGTCGATACCCAACATAAAATTGCCTTATCTAAAGAGCGAGAGTTGCAGAATATTGAACAACTGATCGCAAACTCTTATCAACAGCAAACCCATCAAGGATTAATGATCCAAAACAAAACTCAAGCCTTAGAGCTGGAAATAGAAGAACAAAAGCAAAAATTGCTATTCCTAAAGGAAGAGTTATCTTTAGCGACACAACATCAGCGAGACATGGAAAATCTGCTCGATAGAGGTTTTGTATCCAAACGTTTATATGATGAAAAGCAGTTGGCGTTATTGCGCAACAAACAGACACTTGCAGAGGCAAAAAGACAGCTTTTGGTGTTAAATGGACAGCTTATTGCTGAACAAAACAACCACACTTCTCTGCATTTTCGCTATATAGAAAATCGCAATAACCTAAATGCGCGAAAAGAAGTCTTGCATCAACAATTAGCCACTATCAATCAAGCCAATGGGTACCTTATCTCTTCACCTATAGACGGCGAAATCAATAGTTTGTTGATCGATGAAGGTACTCATGTAAAAAGCCAACGCCCTATACTGACAATTAGCCCACCAGAATCTAAATTATATGCACAATTGCTGGTGCCTAGTAGGGCAATCGGATTGATCGAGCCAAACCAGACGACCAAAATTCAATACGACGCATTTCCTTATCAACGTTTTGGAATATTTGAAGGTGAAATCATCCATGTATCAGAAAGTGTGTTTGTCCCTAATGACCTTGATCTGCCTATTTCTATGCAAGAATCCTTTTATTTAGTCAAAGTCGCTATTGAGCAGCAGGCCATCGAGGTAAAAGGGCAAGCCATACCATTAAAATCCGGGATGTTGGTCAATGCCGATATCACACTAGAGAATCGCACCATATTACAGTGGCTGCTCGACCCTATTTTGTCGGTGACTAAACGTTAGCGTTTGAGCACAATCCGATAGTGAGCCTTACCCTCTCGAAGCCTTTCTATCGCTTGATTAACTTGGTCAAAACTGAAATATTCAGTCACAGGTTCAATGCGATGTAAGGCCGCAAATTCAAGCATCTTCTTGATAGTTTCAGGGCTTCCAACAGGCGAGCTTGAAACTGATTTCTGTCCACCCATAAGCGAAAACACTCCAATATTTAGAGGCTCAAGTGTCGCACCGACAAAATGCAAACGACCTTTTGGAGACAAGGTTGATATGTAGGCTTCCCAATCTAGCGTCACATTGACCGTTGAAAGTATAAAATCAAATTGCCCGGCTGCACTTTGTAACTCGTGCTCATTGGTACTATTGATGACGTTATGCGCGCCCATATCCATGGCTTCTTTGGTCTTGCTAGCGCTAGAAGAAAAAGCAGTGACTTCACATCCCCACGCATTTAAAAACTGCAATGCCATATGCCCTAGCCCACCAATTCCGATAACGCCAACTTTTGAGGTAGGTTTAACGTCAAACTGCACTAAAGGATTAAACACAGTAATTCCACCACAAAACATAGGGCCAGCAGAATCTGGATTGACGCCGTCAGGCAAACTCACCACCGCATTGTCTTGTGCGCGCACTTTATCAGCGAACCCACCATGACGACGCACTATGGTTCCTTGCGCTCGAGCACACAAGTTATGATCTCCAGACTGACAAGGTGTACATGTATTGCAGTAACCAGATTGCCATCCCAGCCCCACACGGTCCCCAATCGCTAGAGATGTGACCTTTTCTCCTTTTGCAGAAATAACTCCAATCACTTCATGACCGGGAACAAACGGGTATCGAGTCATACCCCATTCATTATCTAACATACTAAGATCACTGTGACAGATGCCACAGGATTCAACATCTATCTCTACCTGATGTTCTCCAAGCTCGCCGGGATCATATTCGAATAATTCCAGTTTTGCGCCTTTAGATTTTGCCGCATACGCTTTGATCATATTTATCTCTTTCAGTTGTGGAAAACTAGATCGTGTAGTTTGATTCTGGTTCTAGAATGGTACCCAGAATAGAGATTTATGGAGTAGATTCAAGCTCTGAACCCCCTAATTCCCTAATATTCAGAGTTCTACATAGTTTCTCCACAATAAAAACATATCTCCTTCAAGCAAGTGTTAAATCGAAATCCTATTATTCATCCCGTTCCAGTTTATCTAGCGAGCGATTTACAGTTACTCGGCTAAATAACGTGCACACTTTGTCGGTGTGCAAATCCATTTTAACTCTATTTTATTGAGGTTTTGATATGTCGAACGACCTAGCGGAAACAGCCAAACTTGGCACGCTAATGCAAGACTTGGGGAAGCACCTTGACACTTTTCTGGAGTTCAAACATGACGACGCCCTAGTCTCAATTAACTCCTGGCAACCATGTCTAGATATTCCGCTACCTGAAAAAGGCTGCGGCATAGACAAGGTAGCGCATGAGATCAATCAATTGCTCGTCCCCAATGGTTCAGCCATACCAAATCCAGGATGTACGTCTTTTATTACAACAGGCGCCACCAGCGCAGGTGCCTTGGCCAACCTCGCGGCGGCAGTTGCGGCCCCTCAGCGAATAGGCATGACTGCATTTAATTTCCTAGAAGAAAAATCTTTGCAGTGGTTAGCAGATTTGTTTGAACTTCCATCGCGAATGAAAGGCATATATAGCAGCGGAGGCTCGGTTGCCAATATCGTAGGTTTAGGCGCAGCGCGACAATTTGCGTTTGAACGCATCGGTATTAACCCTGCTATGGACGGAGTTCGGGGCCAATGCCGAGTATACGCAACAGAAGCTAGCCATCGTACCGTACATCGGGCAATTGCCGTGTTAGGTATGGGGCAAAACTCCGTGGTGCATATTAAAACTGATCGTTCAGGTCGAATGTGTACTGAATCGCTAAAGATCCAAATTCAACAAGATATTGAAGCCCAAATAATTCCCATGGCCATAGTAGCAAATGCAGGTGCCACCTCGACAGGAGCCATAGATCCACTGGCTAAAATGGCGGATTTGGCGCAACTATTTGATGTTTGGTTTCATATCGATGGTGCCTATGGGTTACCCGGCATTCTCGCCCCTAAAATACGACATTTATATGATGGATTGGAACGTGCAGACTCTGTGACAATCGATCCACATAAATGGTTGGGCGCTCCTGTGGGCGTAGGCGCAACATTTGTTCGCGATCGCAATTTATTAAGCCGTGCATTCTCTCAAGGCGCTTCAGACTATTTAGAAGGGTCGGTTACCAACGAAAACGTGCAGCATTCAATGGACTCACTGGGCATTCCATACAGCGACTTTGGTGTTGAACTGTCAGCTCCTTGTCGTGGCGCTGTGGTCTGGGCATTGATTAGAGAAATTGGCAAGGAAGGTATGAGAGCTCGCATTTGCCGGCACATCGCAATGGCAAGATGGCTTGCAAATAAAGCCCTTGCCCATCCCAACCTCGAATTGCTGATGCAACCGACACTGTCAATCTGTTGTTTCCGTTATGTATCTGCATCTCACAATGATCTCAATGAGCTTAACAAACGGATTCATCGTCAACTTGTTCAAAATGGCACCAATATTCCCAGTACGGCTGTTATTGACGAGAAAATTGCTATTCGCCCCTGCTTTGTTGGAGCACGCACCAACTGGCAGCACGTCTATTCACTGCTGGATGAAGTTTTGGCAATCGGTCAACAATTCGAAGAAAGAATTAACAATACAACAGAACAAAGGAAAGTTTCATAATGACTACACGATATAACAATATTCTTGAGACAATTGGTAATACACCCGTTGTTAAGATTAACAACATAGCACCCGCAGGTGTGAACCTCTACGCTAAGGTTGAATCATTCAACCCGTTGGGGTCGGTCAAAGATAGGCTTGCATTAGGTGTGATTGAAGATGCTGAACGCAAAGGCGAACTCAAGCCCGGTCAAACTATTGTCGAAGCAACCAGTGGCAATACCGGTATTGCCCTAGCTATGGTATGTGCACAAAAAGGCTATCCTTTAGTTATCACGATGGCAGAAAATTTTAGTGTAGAAAGACGTAAACTCATTCGCTTTCTTGGCGCAAAAGTCGTGCTAACTCCGGCTAGTCAAAAAGGTTCTGGCATGGTAAACAAAGCGGCTGAACTTGCTAAACAGCATGGTTGGTGGCAACCCCGTCAATTTGAGAACCAAGCAAACGCAGATATTCATGAAAGTACGACTGCAGTAGAAATCCTTAATGACTTCTCGGATATTTCTCTCGATTACTGGGTCAGTGGATTTGGTTCAGGAGGAACAGTCAATGGGGTAGGACGAGTACTAAAACAACGAAGCCCTGAAACAAAAATCATGGTTTGCGAGCCTGATAATTCACAGATATTAGCGAGTAATATTCCGCAACCAAAAGATGCAAATGGCGCAAACAATGCGAGTCACCCCAAATTTAGACCTCATTTAATGCAAGGTTGGTCTCCGGACTTTATTTCCAAATTGGCTGAAGATGCGCGCTCTGAAAAGCTCATTGACGGTTATCTAGCCATAAATGGCAATCGTGCGTTGGAATGCGCAAGAGATCTCGCCAGAAAAGAAGGGATTTTTGTTGGTATTACCTCAGGTGCGACACTGGCTGCGTCGCTGGAAATAGCGAAAACCGCTCCGGAAGGCTCCAATATTCTGTGTATGTTAGCCGATACCGGTGAGCGATATATGACTACAGTACTTTTTGATGATGTAGAGGAGGACATGAACGAAGAGGAAATAGCAATTTCTTGTTCAAGTCCTAACTTTCGATTTGATGTCAGTGCACCAGCACCTGTATCAAGTGAGCCTGAAAAACCGATAACTCTGGACGAGAAAGCCGTATCAAAGGTTAAAGAACTAATTAATGATACTGAACAACCGATTGTCATGTTTTCCATGGAATGGTGTGAATTCTGCTGGTCAGTTAAAAAAATGTTCGCTAAATACGAGATCCCTTATATTTCCATTGATATCGATTCGGTTAAATACGATGAAGACAACATGGGACAAAAAATACGAGAAGCTCTCAGAGATAAAACCACTTGGAATACCTTCCCACAAATTTTTATTGATGGTGAATTTGTAGGAGGTTGCACTGATGTTTTTGATGATTGTAAAGATGGCTCATTGCAAACACGCCTAGACAAAATATCGATCCCATACAACAAATCAGTGAAAGACGAACCCTATGGATTCTTGCCAAAATGGCTCCATCCTAGATAAGTATAATTTAACGACAGTTAGCGTAGTTCATTGCGTTAACTGTCGGTAAATCCACAAAGCGTTAATTCTACAGTTAAGTCGAACCCGCCACTCTAAACAGCACTCTGGCTTTGACTCCTTCAGTATTGACAAGCCTAGCTTGATATAATCCGGGCAGAGACGGCGCAAAAAATCGCAAGGTACCGCTGTCTTTGTTGGGCTGAATATACTGGCTAAATCCAGTCCATCCATTTAATCCTTCTAAGCCTACTTGATAAGCACCTGATTCAGCTAAAACATCTATCCGCCATCTTTCCAACACACGCTTTTGGCCGTCAGGCATGCTTTTGTCCTCACGTAATTTAGGCCAAATCACAGTAAAATCTACTGCTACCCTCTCGTTTGGCTTAACACGTCCACCAATATTACCGCCCTTGAATTTTATACTGGGCATGGTTTTTAAAGCGGGAGCGGGAGACATATCCATTTCAAATTCCATCGATCCAACAATAGGGAAGCCTTCATACGCGGTAAGTTCCTGCCCATAAGGAGAAGTGGGACCATTGCTCGCTGCAGATTTGCCCATCTCCAATAATTTATTTAGCACAGCTTCAACCGCTTTGGCTGGCAATCCTTTCAGTCCTTTTAGTAACTCTTTTCGTGCTTCAACTGCTGTTTCCCAGATGCCAAGCTTACTTGTCAATATTGCCACTCCGTCTATTAGTGTGCCTTTTACACCATGCTCCTTAAATTCATTTGCCTTAGCCGTATTAATTTCTCCGGGTGGGTATAAGTCAACTATGTATCCCAAATCATTCGCCATGTGTCTTAACACGCGTTTTAAATCAGGCTGGCTAAGTAGTTTTTCCAAAGTGAGTTGTTGTGGACCTGATTGAGTGTCACTAGCAGGCGTTGCGCTCAGATTTTTCTGATCTGTCCCGCCATTGGAAGTAGAATCCTGCACCACAGAAGCGACGGCTAATTTTTCCGCTGTTTCTGAATCCATAGCAGGCGGTTTTGAGTATTCTCCATCGGGATTAAACTCTGACTGCTCCTCATCCAAGGGTTCACGCTGGATACTTGACTCTTGTCCTTGAGATTGCTGTACAGTGTGGGTTAATTCATGGGCAAGCAAATGCATAGACTCTGACTGATTGGGCTGGTAAGCCCCTTGATTAAACACAATATGATTGCCATGCGTAAAAGCTTTTGCGTTGATGCTAGACGCCGCTTTATAGGCAGACTGATCTGTATGTAACCTTACTCCATCAAATGTTCGTCCAAAACGAGCAGCGAAAAACGCTTGTTCCGAGCGAGATAAGTGCTGGCCCTTGCCACTCAAGGATGAAACATAACTCTCTATTCCCTGCCCTCGCGATTCATTTTTTGTGGCATGTTTGATTTCACCTTTGCTCCCAAAACCTCCCGTATTTGCAGTTGATTTGGTTGAAATAGTAGAACTAGACAACTTGGAAATATGTGTGACTTTGCTGCGGGATGATGTGGACGGATTCATTACTTCGTCCGCCACACTATCAGCTTCTTTCTCAAACGGGGAGTCTGCTGCACCTACGTTTAACATGGGTTGAACTTCAAGTTGCTCAGCCTCACACTCGGCACAACTTCGTTGTATAAGTGCAGAATTATTTTCACTATAAGCAATTTGTTGCCAACGCAAATTGTCTTCCTTACTAGCCAAAGCAGACTGCTTTTCTGCCGTCACTTTGGCTTGGTTCGGTTGTGAAACCTTGTCCACATTTTTTTGCTCAGTCGCATGCATAATAAAATGCTCCAGTTACACAATCAGCATTTCTAAACAGCAAACAACTCGAATTATCAGAGTGTTGATCTAGGTACCCAAAAATCAAGCATTAACTATTCCTAGTTACCTAAGCCACTGAAAATACTCAATAACTGATTTTCGTTCTGACAGGATAAACAGAAAACTGTAAAAAAAGTTGACGATTTGATGGAGAAACTAGGCATTTGGAATAAGTGATCTCGAATCTGTCACAGCTTGTCAGATCGCCAACAATCAAGTGAACGAATGACTCAAGCTGGATTTCAAGCTTAACTGCATAACACACTTGTTTCGTGTAACATGCGACGCGATTAATATATAAACCTACCAAAATTAGAACCTTAAAGGACTAAAATGAAAAAATTAATAGTGCTAGCTCTAGCTGCTTTATTTGTCTCAGGATGTTCAATCACCACATACGTGAAATTACCTGAAGATACCGTACTGAAAATTAAAAGAGGTCAAGAATTGCCTCATGAAGAAGGCGAACTGACTCGAACACCTTTGTCCTGGTCGTCCGCAGGCGGAATACCGTATAAATTAGAAAAAGACGGTGAAATTGTTCAAGAAGGGAGAATGAGCTCTAAATTTCGCGTGGCATCAATCTTTTGGCCACCCGCAGGTGCCATATACTGGCCAATGGGGTTCCGCCATAAATGCTATGACTTTACCACGGGTGAAGCAACGCCATGTTCAGGTGAAGTCCTTTCTGAATTAAAGAAAAAGGAAAGTCAAAAAACCGAAGAAAAATAGTGCGTAAATTGAGCGTGTGGTTGATAAAACACGCGCTCAACAATTAGGGGCTGTTGACCTTACTACTACTCTAATGCTTGATAAACTAAATTTCTTAGGTCATTTTGATAAGCATGGAAGCCCGACGGTATAAATTGACTCATCCCAATAATAATTAACTGTTCTTTTGGGTCTACTCTGAAATAAGTTGAAGCCAATCCACCCCAACCATAATTTCCGTCGGAGCTCATATACCCAACTTTATTTGCATCGACTGTGACGGACATAGCGAGTGCATAGCCTTCACCAGGCGCTTGACTACTAAAGGGGATCAAATCTTCTGAAAGGTGATTGGACGTTAAATATTCTACTGTTTTACGACCTAATATTCGGCTGCCATTTAGCTCACCGCCATTTAACATCATTTGCGCAAACTTTAAGTAATCCGCCATGGTTGAAACTAAGCCTGCCCCACCGTAATGAATATCTGGATCACTCTTGTAATCGCCGAGAGGTTCGTTATCAAAGTGTATGGTTTTTCCGGTTTTTTGATCAGCAGTATAAATTTTTGAGAATCTCGATAACTTAGCCTCGGGAACATAGAAGGACGTGTCATTCATTCCTAGCGGATCAAAAACGACTTCTTGCATATATTCACCGAGCTTTTTACCCGATAACTTTTCTACCAAGAAGCCAATAATGTCGGTATTGATGCCATAGTGCCACTGAGTTCCGGGATGATGATTCAAAGGTAAAGTTGCGATTTCAGCCAGTATCTCTTCACGCGTAATATCCGTTCTGGCGAACATGGCCTGATAACGCTTATCAACTTCATTGTCTGAGAATCCGTAACTAAACCCAGCAGTATGCATAAACAAATCGATGATCTTGATGGGATACTTAGCTTTCTCAACTTGCATGTCTTCCCCAGAACCGCTCACATAAACTTGTAAGTCAGCCAACTCAGGCAAATATTTACTGATTGGATCATGCATATGAAACTTGCCTTGCTCCCACAGTGTCAATGCAGCGACAGCTGTAATAGGTTTGGTCATAGAATAGATTCGATAAATTGTGTCTTCCGACATGGGTATCGCCGCTTTTTTATCCTGCATCCCCCGAGTGTCCCAATGCACAATTTTTCCCTTGTGCGCGACTAGAGTTGAGATCCCCATCAGTTTTTCCGAATCGATGTAGGACTGCATAACAGGCGTAATGCGTTGCAATCGCTGCTGGGAAATCCCCGTTTCATTCGATAATTTTGAAGATAGATTGGCTAAAGTTGATTCGTTTTTAGCTTCTGTAGTTTGACAGGCAAAAAGAAAAAGTGTGAGAGTGAGAACTGCAAAGTTTTTCATCGTAAATAGCATATTTCGCTGCAAGTAATGATTTCAACAGAGTAGACGGTATTTGTTTACTAATCAATTTGTTACAGATGAAGACTGGCAAAAATAAGGAATAGCTTACAACAGCCGTGTTATTCCTGATTTCAATGCTTGCTATTACTTTCCTTCACTTGGGATTTTGAAATGCAAAAAGACATAAGTAAAACACTTAGCAGCGATGAAGTAACAACGAGAGTAATCAAGAAAAAAGGTGTGCTCATTTTATCTTCCACAGTTAGTCACTGATCAATGGAGTAAGTATGAGGTCAACAGCCCCTTATATAATTGATTTTTTTGTTGTTTCTAATCGTATTTTTTAAAGTAAGAAATTAGCACCCGCTTGTCGTTGGGGTGAATTGTGGCGGCTGTGTCGAGCGTGCAGAAGTATAACGAATCTTGCAATTACTAGGGTCAGGAGCATTGCTGATTTGCACTTCTATTGCACCTAATTGGCCACCGCAATTCCCGCCTACCCAATTGAAGGGCTCCTCTGCAATCACAGCGTTGGCAATGCCACTAGGATGAGGACAAGGATAACCACAACGCAGGGTGATTGTCTCACCAACCATTTCAATCGTAGGATCAGTTGAGCAATCGAGTTTATTTTCGATTCGCGCCTTATAATTGACTAAATCTGAGGCAGTTCGCATGCTTGCTTCTAGAGACGTGATAGACGCTATTCTCGCATCAGAACTCAAATCAACAAAGCGTGGAGCAGCGACGACCGATAAAATACCTAAAATAACGATAACTATAACGAGTTCAATCAGCGTAAAGCCATTTGAATTGAATTTCATGGATAGACCCTTGCAACATATCAATAGCAATAAATAGCGACTATAAGGGCATAGTATCAAATAACCATTGAATTTCGAGTGTTTTCTTTACCAAAAAAATCTTATAAATCATGTTTTTATGGCCCATCAAATTGAGTAAACAGGTGCACCAAAGACTAGGGTCTGTAGACCTTTGATGTATATTTTTGCAGCGATTGTGCGTTATTTAGGCAGTGCATTACGAGTGTCATGTAGTTGCTCTACTTAAGCGAGTAATAAAGCAGAATGCTTAGAATTAGATCCAGAAGTTATTAACTCTTTTTCCCTTTAATTTTGTGCATTATGTATCATTTGTGTTAAATTGTGTGATGTTAACAATTAACATAAACGATAATTTGTTGTTGTGACCACAATTACTGTTGTTTAATTTGTGGTCAATAATTTGCAGGTAATTTACAGCTGAAAAATGCTATAGATAGGATATTTTCAATGAAATATGCGCATAAATATAGAAAAATAGGGTTGTTGTTAGGCGGACTAAGCCTTGTTTCAATGACGGGTTGCAGTGATTCATCTAAAGAAGAGACCACCACCGCCAAATCCCAAAGTACGGCTCCTGCAATTTCTTCAACCCTACGCTACGAAAAGATGCTTTATGATTTTGAAAGTGACACGCTAGACAGTGCTATTCAGCTTGAAGGTGCTGAGGGTAAATTGCTCACCGAAGGCGACAATACGCGGTATTCAATCGAATTCGATACAATAAATCATTACAAGTCTTCGTTTAAATTTAAGCCTGAAAAAAACTGGGATTGGAGTAACGAAGGCCAGTTTGCTTTCGCACTTGATATCGAAAACCCAATCGATCGTTCTATCCACTTTTATGTGACTGCGACAGATGCGAGCGGTACAACTCATAACCGCAGCTTATCCATCGCGGAAAACAGCACGGGAACTTACTATTTAGAATTAGAAGGGCCTGATTTAGATATCGAAACAGGTATTCGAAGTAATCCCAAAAGCTGGGTTACTGACTACACTCCGATAATATGGCGTTGGGGTGCTAAAAAAATCGACCTAGCAAACCTTGCGAGTATCGAGTTTAAATTGCTGGGTGTGCCAGAAACCAAACAGGTCATCATCGACAACGCACGTATTATTAAGCCTGATGAGATTGATGAGAACTACCTTGTCGGTTTGGTCGATAAATTTGGTCAAAATGCCAAGCGAGATTTTGTAGGAAAGGTGGACAGTGTTGAGGAACTAATAGCTGTATCAGAAAAAGAGCAAAGCCAATTGCGTAAAACACCACTCGAAGGACGATCTAAATACAACGGTTGGGCTGAAGGTCCTAAACTAGAGGCTACCGGCTACTTTAGAACTGAAAAAGTCGACGGGAAATGGTGGATGGTTGATCCCGAAGGATATTTGTTTTTCTCTAACGGGTTAGCTAATGTGCGTATGGCAAATACATCGACAATTACTGGATACGACTTCGATAGCCAATTGATTAAGCAAAGAGATCCTAATGATAAAACCCCTGAAGATTCAATCGGTTTAAATCGTGCGCCAGATGCAGCACTGCCATCACGTCATGTTTCATCAGAAGTCAGAGCAAATATGTTTGAATGGCTGCCAGATTATAACGACGAGCTCGGAATTCACTATGGATATCGCCGCTCGGTATTCATGGGCGCAATTGAAAAAGGTGAAACCTACAGCTACTATCAAGCTAACTTAGCGAGAAAATTTCAAACCAATGACCCAGAAGCCTTTATGGAGAAATGGCGAACAACGACGGTTGATAGAATGCTTACCTGGGGCTTTACTTCTTTTGGAAATTGGGTTGATCCCTCTTACTATCAACTCAACCGTTTTCCTTATTTTGCAAATGGTTGGATCATTGGCGATTTTAAAACGTTAAGCAGCGGAAACGATTTATGGAGTGCCCTACCAGACGTGTTCGATCCTGTATTTGAAGAAAGAGCGCTGGCAACTGCCCAGCAAATAGGGATTGAAGTGCAAAACAACCCTTGGTGTGTCGGCGTTTTCGTTGACAACGAAAAAAGCTGGGGAAGGGAAGATCCAACGTCAGACATAATCAATATCAATGCCGCTTATGGCATTCCAATCAATACATTAACGCTAGATGCAAGCAAGAGCCCAGCTAAAGCAGTTTATGTTGACGTGCTACGCGAGAAATATGGAACGATAGATAAGTTAAACGCAAGTTGGGATCAAGATATTGCCTCTTGGGATGTTTTGGCAAAAGGCGTAAAAGTCTCTGAATTTAATGACGCATTAGTCGAAGACTTATCTAAATTACTCACTGTCTATGCTGAACAATATTTTAAAGTTGTCAGAAGCGCAGTGAAAAAATACTTACCTAACCACATGTACATGGGCGCGCGTTTTGCCGATTGGGGCATGACAGACGAAGTGAGAAAGGCAGCCGCTAAGTATTCTGATGTCATGAGTTACAATTATTACAAAGAGGGTATCAGTGACAACTTTTGGCACTTCCTTGAAGATCTAGACAAGCCAAGTGTTATCGGCGAATGGCACAATGGTGCTGAAGATTCAGGCTTGTTAAATGCCGGGTTAATTCATGCATCGTCACAGGCTGATCGCGGTAAGCGATATAAGCAATACATGGCTGGCGTACTTGATAACCCCTACTTTGTTGGCGCACATTGGTTTCAATACAACGATGGTCCACTAACTGGCCGCGCTTACGATGGGGAAAACTATAACGTCGGTTTCGTTAGTGTCGCTGATGTTCCTTATACACCCCTAGTGGAAGCAGCAAAGGAAGTTAATAACTCTCTTTACGAGAAACGTTACAAAGACTAGAAAGCGTCTGATTGACATTGTTATGTGTCTTAAGTATTTGAGTTTAATCCGGTACGAGCATGCATGGTGGAAGATCCGGCCGATTATATTTGGTCTAGCTATCAAATCAATGCTTTGGGTAGAAAGTCGGAGTTATGCACACATGTTCCTTTATACTTGGCTCTTTGGTGGGATGAATTGCAGAGGCAAGCAAGTTATAGGAAGTTGTTTAAGTGTGCAGTGAAGGAAGATTTGTTGAATTCAATAAGAAGAACGATTCATTCAGAGATGGCCTTAGGTAATGACAAATTAAAAATAACTCTTTACTGACCCCATTATTCAAATTTTTAAGGAAAATAAAAGATATATACTCTATCTATAAATTAGCTAACTACAAATTTTAAGGATAATCATGATTTCACTAAGAAATTTAATAATCACGTTTGGTTTTCTAGTATCTTTTTCAATTAATGCTTCAATAATAACGTTAAGCACAGAAGGTCAGGGAAGATATTTTGCTGAAGACAACGCAAATTATGAAACAATTTCTGTCATGCTGGAGATCATTCTCGATACTTCAAGTTATGTTAAAAATTTTATTGAATCAAGGGACAGTTCAGGTTTTGTTAACAACGAAGTAACTGAATATACAGATCTTCACATGAAGGTTAATTTAACAAGTAACTATTTCGACAAATCATATTTTATTGAAGATGGCCTTGCAGTTATTGATCTAGGCACAGGTAGTAATGAGCCGTATACAGCGATTTTTTTTAAAGGAAATGTCGATGATCACATTGAGGCATTTGACTTTAACTTTCTGATGTTTCTAAATAAAGCTTCCGAAATTGAAAACAAAAGCTTAGACAACGTTAGGCTTTATCAAGAGCCATGGGATTATATCAACCCTCGAATTGCAATAAACGAATGCCCTGTTGATTCGCAGAACCCTATTGATTGTTTGGATTCGTTGTGGACCGAAAAAAATAGACGTAACGCCCCTAATTTCATATTGAGATCAATTATCAATGATAGCCTGAAAGTTAACAAGGTAGCTGAACCACAACCATTGGCAATGTTTGCTATTTTCGTTTTGTTCTGTTTAAAGCGAAGAACAATTTAAGCAAGATGGTTTTTCTATCATTTCAAGCAGTGTAGACAATTGGAAAACACAACAATCGTTTCCGCGATTATTTAGGTACAGTTCGATACTGAATATTGGGAATTTTAATTGCTTAATGTCTTGCTGAGTTGCGGTGTAACTTATCTCACGAAGCTTATTCTGCTAATAATCTTTCGACAAAAGCAATTGGTTACCCCTTATTATTTAAAACTGTACCTTGGTTTATGAAACCTTCATGTTAAATTGATTGAAAATTGCTAGTGAGACTATAGTATCTTGTTAAATCATTGTCTCAATGCAAAGTCTGGACTTAGAGATCTGCAGGAGCGGCGCTTAAAAAATTTCAGGATTGATGGTTCTAAATGGTCTTTTTCAATTTCTAGGTGTTTCACTCATTGATAAAGAATTGAGGATAATAGTTAAGGATTGTTTAAAAAGTGGATTCCGAAAAAGACGCTCAAGAGATAGATGATAAGGACTTTTTATCATTGTGTTTTGATTATCAAAATTCGCCCGCGTTATTGCTCGAGCATATTGAAGAAATAAAACAGGTTCGCGATAAATGCTTAAAACAATTGCAATTTCCCAATTCAGAATCAATAAATGGTGCGCAGGTATACAAAGGGCTCGACATGCTACGTCATAGCATTGAAGAGAATATCAAACTAATAGCACAAAATTTACCTTCCACTACTTGGTTATATTATCTCCGTCGATTGCCAATTTTTTGCTTTGATGCAGGCAATAGAAGCGTCCCATTAAAACCAATGATAGCAAGCAGTATTGCAGAAGCCTTTTCAGCTATGTCTAAAGAAAAGTCATTATTACCGCAATCTACAGATCAATTTTACCTGCATATTGAACCAGAGTCGGTTCAAAAATTTAAACAATTAATCTTTAATTATTGTGGAAATATACTCGCTTTACGAGTTGTTCATACCCAAATGCGAACTGCAAGTAAGGGTGTGTGTTTTAAGAACCACAATAATGTCTTAATTCCGATTCCAACTCCATCTCAGCTTGCTGCGATGAAGTTGTATGATAAGGAAAATAAACAATTTAGATTTTCGGGCTTAGGTACTTTGCTGGACGTAACTCCAGACTCTAGTGCTATAAATGATGACGTTATACTATTGATAGACAAGAAACTGTATAAAGAAAAAATCAATATTTATAAATCCAATTCATCGAGCAAAACAACTGAATCTCAGCTCGCTTTGGAAGAACAAAGAAAAAATCTTACTTCAACTAAATTTACTATGTCACCCTATAAAATTCCAAACTTACAAAAGTTTAGTAAATTAAGTAAACAAAATTGTAGCAACGCATTTATCTCTTTGATCGCATTGATTGTCACAACGAAGATGATTGTTTCAAACGAAAAATCAGAATACGTGAAAAAACAAATACTCCTGCGTGGGTATATCTTGGATGATAAAAAAAAGTTCACTAAAAGAATTGAGGAGTCAATGCAGGAATGGGCTTCAAAGATCGCGGCATTTCTCAATATTGACGAGCAGCAATTAAATAGTTTCAACAAAGATATTTACTCTAAGCTTGAAGAATGCGGAAAGTTGTGGCCTGTGCATCATTCACCCATATTGCGGACAAATGGCACAAGAGTATTGTGCGATTTATACGCAGCAAGTGAATGCCTTAGCTATGCACTTACTTCAGAAATTGTAGTAGGCAACATCGCTAATGATAGAGGGAAACACTTTGAAAACCAAGTCCAAGCTCTAGTTGACCAAACAGAGTGGAGACCTTCTGACAAGCTAAATAAAATAAGGAATCAAAAACAAATTCGTCGACCAAATGGTACTCATATTACCGACATTGATGCTATCGCGTTTAAAGATGGAAAATTGATTGTTGTTTCCTGTAAAAGCCAACTAGTTTCAGATCAGACTGTTACTGGTGATTATTGCTTTATTAAAAGCAAAGCTATTGCTTTGTATAAGGCTTTAGAAAAAGCTGAAAAAGATTCTTCATATCTCAATGAATTTAAGAAGAACTCTAAGGGATCGTATGATTTTTCAAATGCGAATATCATAGTATTCGTTGTATGTACTCCAAATAGAGTGTACTACGAAGAAGAGTTAGTGGGTTGTAAACTGCCAAAACCGAAATATAAATTGAATAATTTGCCCTCGGCTTTAACTCCATTGGAACTTGAAACGTGGTTGAAGGAGAATTAGTATTAGTGACTAATACCCGTTCATATAGTTTAATTGGAAGGATTTAACATACGCAAGTTATCGCCTATGAGTAATTTAGGGATATTAACCAACTTGATAAATTGCTCCTTACTACTATGTAGCAGGCTTCCATTGTAGGTTAGTTGAACCTTAACATCACTATTTACATTTTAAGGAAAGTTAGAGTTGATCATATAAGCCAATTGTTTAGCTGCAAAATACCTATTTATTATCAAATAACTTACAAGTTCATCGATTACATGGTTCGTTATAAATTTTTATCATTCTCTTTTCTGTGCCAAATTCTTAAAATATAGATGACCTCATCGGTAATCAAATTGCGAACCGTATATTGAGAAAAATAGAGATCGCGAATTCTCTCTGGGTCAGAAGCTTTTCAATCAATTTTGGTGGGTATTTACCCCTCATGGCTTAGGAGAAGTCGTTCTCGCACCAGTACCCCAACTATTAAGCCATGCGTTAACATCTGCTTCATCTATAGACTGACCTGATTTTATAGATTCTAGCGCCTCAAGCGTATCTTGCCATCTGGATTCTTCAAGAGATTGTTTCACTAAAAACTCCTTGAACGCCTGATTTATAAGATAATTTTTACTCCTATCGAGTTTTTTGGCGAGTAAATCTAAGGGCTTATCCACATCGTCATTAAGTCGAACACTGGTAATACTCATATCTTCATCCAACTGTAGTTACTTGTATTACATTTTAGTATATGAATAGGCATTGGGCTAGAGGAATCGAAAAGGCTTTGAATATGTGGCAAATGCGAATGCTTAGGCATAAGACCAGCGTGTAGATAAAGTAGATCTGATAAATTTTTAATGAAGACAGATATTTAAATAGTAAATATTTTGTCTTTTGATGGTGTGCGGAACGTGAATGTGTGCCATTTTGTGTGCCATATGTGTGACACTCAACGAATTTGACCCCTTAATCATTCTGAACCCCGCGTTATACAAGGGTTTAGAGGAAAAGTTAGAGTTGGCCATATAAGCCGGGTTCTGTTTTTTACTCGAAAGCAAAAATGACAATCATTCATCTAGGCCAGTGATCGCTCACTGGCTCAAGCAACCTACCCGGTTCCAACGCGGGCCGCGCCGTATGGAACCCTATTTGGTCTTGCTCCGGGTGGAGTTTACCCTGCCACATACTGTTACCAGCAGTGCGGTGCGCTCTTACCGCACCCTTTCACCCTTACCGGCGTTAATCCGAAGATTAATGCTTAGGCGGTATCCTCTCTGCTGCACTTGTCGTCGGCTCGCGCCGCCCAGACGTTATCTGGCACCCTGCCCTTTGGAGCCCGGACTTTCCTCCCCCTGAATAGCACGAATGCTAGTCAGGCAGCGATTGTCTGGCCAACTCTGGGGGCGGAGTTTACGTGTCTGGCTTTAGAATGGCAAGAAGTCGAATGAGTAATCTAATGATGTCACCGTTACCGCTGCTGCGCCAAAATTAATTAAGCGAATTCTTGCCAATAATTTATCTTCAAGTTCCGGATAATTTAGGTCACTGGAGACCAATTTAATTTTCGAAACCGCTCCATCTGGGGCGATTTCTAAATTGATGACCACTTTGCCCTGTAGATTCGGATCTTCACGCAGTGCCCTCCGATAAATAGTGTAGATAGCACCTTTGTTTATGCCAAACTCTTTACGAATAGATTCGACATCGCGACTGCCTAACACTGCTTCCTCGGTCACCAGCTCTTTGGCTGCCAGAGATGCCATACCTTCATTGGGTGCATCAAATTCTGTTGTTTTACGTCCTGCCAACTCGCCTCTAGCGCCAACATCGGTTGATAAGTTGCTGGTATTTAACCCACCACTTTTATTGGCTACGGTTTTACCCACAAATTTACGCTGAGTTTGCTCTGTTTTGCCTGCACCTTGGATCATTTCAGTGTCGGCTAAATTATTGATGTTGTTTTGACTGCGCATACTGGCTAAATCATCTTGAAACGCCAACAAACCCGATTTTTTCGCTTTAGCTCTAGCCTGTTCAGCTAATTCTACTTGAGTTGGTTTTGTTTCTTTGGGAGGTTCGGGCTTTACCTCCGGCTTCACTTCCGGTTTTTCTTCCGGCTTCGGCGGCTCTATTTCCGGCTCAGGTTCTTCAATAACCTCAGGTGGCGTTTCTTCTGGTATCGGTTTAGGAGGTTCAATAGGCTTTGGCGGCTCTATTTTTTGCGCTTCAATAATGCGGGTCAATTGCGGTGGAATACGCTCTTTCTCTTCGCGAGTTTGTTCAGGAAGCTGTTGCCATTTCACCACAAGCGCTAGAGCGATGGTCAAGACCAGAACCACCAGCGTAATAATATTAAAGCGCTTATTTTCCTTGTCACTTGAAGACCAAGGAAGTTGGCTACGAAATGACGGGTTGACGAGGCTGCTCATACGCCTCCTCCACCAGCAGCACTTGCCGTAACTACTTCACTAGTCACTTCTTTTTGCTCAACTGCCAAAGAGATATTGGTATAACCGGCTTGAGCGCAAGTTTGCATGATCTTTTTCAACAAACTATAGGGTATTTGCTGATCACCCATAATAGTAATTGCACGGGCAATGTCAGCTTCTTCACTTTCAGCATTGGGATCCGCTGCGATGATCTTGACTCTACCTTTTTGATAAAGCAGTTCTTTTTCTAGTGCTGGAATGATGTCATCTTCTTGGCTCAGCACTTGATTCACATCTGCCATTTTTTGCCCTTGAAGCAAAATATCGGTAGCGCTTACTAGCAATACTAGCGTCTCTTGAGCTGCGGTATCAGCCGTTGATTCTGGCAAAATCACGCTGTTGTCTGTTTGTAACACCTGAACGTCAGAGGCGTTAAACATCAGGAAGAAAACCAAGATAGTAAAGATATCCATCAAGGACACTAGACTTAACTTAGATTCTTTTGCCATGCGTTTGTGATGCCGCTCCATACGAGAGGCGCGAACGGATTTTTTCATTGTTCTGCCTCCGTTTCGATTGCGGTAGCATCTTCTTCCAGAGCAGGCGCATCACCTAAGGAAATATTCGGGAACAATTCAGCTTGAACAACTGACGCGACCACCACGTCTTCATAAGAGCGCGTGGTATCCATCAAGGCAATGATGACTTGGTATGGAATGTCTTCTTCTAACAATAAAGTGGCTTGGTTTTTCTCTAACTCTTTGTTTTTAAGAGTTTGTTTAAGCTGTTTCAGTAACTCTTGCAAACCGTCATAGTCATAAACCATTTCGTTGTCTTCGTTTTCGATTTTAGGAATCGCTTTGACTAGATACCCCTGCGGGAAGAACACTTCGATACCGGTTTGACGCACCAGTATCTCTAGTTGTTTGTTTTCGTCGTCGAGTTCATTTTGCTCAGTAGCTTCGCCCAGTTCCGGTAGGGTTAATTCCAGAACAGTTATCCGCGAGAACACCATCATCATCAACAACACTGGCACTAGCACAATCATCAAATTCATGAATGACGTGATATCTAGTTCCGCATCCTTTTTTTGCAGACGTTTTTTTCTGCCCAGCATAGTGGATTAATCCGTAGCGCGTGATTTAGTCGACAGAGCTTGTCTGCCCATGAGCGTGTTCAAACACTTCACACCAGCCATTTCCATACTATCAACAATTTCGGTTGTCTTAGTTTGTAATACTGAATGGCAAAGTAACAATGGAATCGCAGCAATCAAGCCAAAAGCGGTGGTGTTCATGGCAACCGAGATACTCTGCGATAGTAAGCTGGCTTTTTGAGAGGGGTCGGCACTGGCAACCGCTGAAAACGCAGCAATCAAACCAATAATGGTACCCAACAGCCCCAATAAAGTAGAGATGTTAGCCAGTGTAGCCAAATAGCCCGTGCGTTTCTCTAATCTGGGAGTAGACTCCATCAGCCCTTCTTCCATGGCATATTCAATATCTTCTCGGCGTTGGCTCAAGGACATTCTTGCTATCCCGGCACCGATTATTCTTGAAATAGGTGCGTCGTTTGACTTACCAAACTTCAAAATACCTTCGTAATTAGCTGATTCGAGCATAGGCTCAATCTGTTTAAACGCTTTCTGATTGGTTCGCTTAGCCATGCTCAGAAAGATAAAGCGTTCTAAGGCAATAGCCAATCCAATTGCCAACACAATGGCAATTGGGAACATAAACGAGCCACCTTCTTGAAAAAAGCGCACTATGACATTAAAAAAATCCATACAAAAACCCTTATTTATACAATGGACATGAGCATACTTGCTTATTGTCCAACTTATCGTATGTGATACACCACACGGTTAACTAATTTGATAACTTAGTTTGTCTTCTCGACCAAACTATCCGTTTTACACTACTTTTCAGACACTTTTTCAAAGTGTGTCACTCGGCGTCTGAATTCATCCCTATCCAAGGGCTGAAAATCTTGCTCAATACGTTTGACGAAAGGACTAGGTAACTGTTCTTTGTCTCTCGGTGGTTGCCACGGCACTATCGACAAGACTTTAGGTTGCTCTCTGCCACCACGAATCGTATCTTCAAGTTGAAGCACGCCATTTTTTGTCGTGCTCTTTTCTTTTTTGGGTTGAGAAACCTTGATCGGTTGCTGGTTTTCCTGAACGACTGACTCTACTTCTTGATCCTGAGCATAACTAGTCAGAGACAAAGTTAACGCAATTATCATCAAGATAACTTGGTTTAATCTGTTCATTATTGATTAGCCCTCGCGATTTGACGTTTTAAATCGGCAATCCAACCATTGATTTTTCTTCCGGGATTCAACTGAAGCCCTTGATAAGTCTCGTACTGCCTCATCGCTAAGGCTTTTTTACCCAAGTATAAGTCGTACAATATTCCCAAATTCAGATAGGCTTTATCAAAAGCCGGCCAGCTATTAATGGCTTGCTTGTAATGACGCTCCGCGAGATCAAACTGCCCCTTCTCACGATACACTTTTGCAAGTCGATTGTGAGCAAAATAATTATGTTGATTGGCATTAATAGCGGCTTGATAGAAATTTTCAGCATCTGTCAGCGTCTTTTGGAAAGCTTGCTCTTCGGTATTTCCTGTTAGTTCATGTTGCTGTAAGACTAGGTCACCTAACTGCACATAAGGTCCAGACAACTGCGGGTAATCTCTAGTTAATTGCACAAATACGCTTTTCGCTTTTTCAAAATCTTGCTGTTTTTTGGCGGCAATCCCCTGTTGAAATAATGACGTAGCTGGCTCGGGTGGTATGGGTGAGCCAGCGAAATACAGGTTGGGTTTGGCTTTTAGTTCAGCAATTCGCATCTGTTCTGGGGTCAATTTCGGTTCAGTGATTTCCGTGCCTGTTTGGTCAGTTGATACATTACTAGGTGCAGATTCATCGCCGACGGTATCTGATTTAGGCTTGGGTTCCTGTGCAACTTGAGCTTCTTCAGGTTGCTCTGCTTCACCTAATCCAAAATCAAAGGATGCACAGCCTGATAAACCAATTAACGCAGCTACTAGGAACACCACTAACTTAAGCGCCGGTCCAATAGCGGATTTAACCGCAAACATGCTCTTTAGAAGCAAATTCCGCGTAAGCAGAGTCAATAGCTGACTATAAAACTTCATCATCGACCTCCGACACTTGTTCTTGCTTGTTGTAACGGCCCGGTAATAGCTTACTCAAAGATTCAAAACTCTTTCTGACCCACTGATCATAAACGCCCTGCCAACTGCGTTTAATATTGGTTTCGTAAATATCAATTGCTTGTTCTTCAAACGGGTATGCTTGTTCTTCAAGCAAAATATCGTATTGCTCAAGCTCTAGGGCATTTAAGCCTTTAGGTCGCTCTGAATCCATCAAGTCTTTGGCAAGAGAAGTATAGATATAAGCGATTTTATAATTTGCTTCTGTACTGTACTCGGCAATCTTGTATTCCAAAATGCTATTTAACTCCCCTAATACCTTATCTAAAGCGGCCTTTTTGCGTTTTAGACTTTTATTCAAGGGTAAAGTCAGCTTGATTTTATCGAAGGCAGCCAGAGAATCATTAGCGAATAGCATGGCACCCACTGCCGCCATATAGCGTGTCCGTTCAGTCCTGAAACGACCGGCTTTAGCATCATCGTTGACGATTTTTTTCAACCAATAGCGGCGTTTGGTATCATCGTTGTTGTCTAGGTAAAATTGGCTCAATTCAAAACGGGCTTCCATCATCAAATCAAATGGTTGAGGATAGGCATGAGCGTATGAGCGATAGCTGTCAATGGCACGTTCAACATTGCCAGCTTGTTTGAAATACTGTGCAGCCAAATACAAGGCTTGTTGACCTTCTTCTGACTTTTTATCCGCTCTCCAAAGTCTACGTAATTCAACCGCAGCTGCAGACCAATCTTGATTCTGTTGGTATGCGTAAATCAGCTTATCTTGAATCGTTGCAGTGAGAGGATCGGATTCAAATCTGACTCTAAAATCTTCTAGCAAATTGGCGGCTTGTTGCCATTCGTTTAGTTCTAGCAAGTAAGTGGCCGCATCATATTGAGCGTTAATTCGCGCGATGCTGGAAGGCGCTTTTGCAATAACTCGCAAGAAGTCTTCTACTGCTAGCGCCACATATTGTCTTGCTAAGTTAGCTTCTGCTTGTTTATAAATACTGGCAGCGAGCAATTCCAACATTTCCTTGTGACGAGGATCTTGTTGTGGAATAACGGTTAGTAGCTCTTCATAACTTAACTCTGAATCACCGTATCTTTCTAACGCAAACTGACTGTGAGCAATCACTAACCTAGCAGCTAACAAACGTTCTGAGTCAACCGCGGGTTGCCAGGAAAGCAAGGTTTTCGCCTCTTGGATAGCATCTAAGTGACGTTCCAACGCAAACAATTCTTGCATAGTGTCATAGAGCACATCGTCGGCACGCTCATCATCAGCAAACTGCAATACGAATCGACGTTGACTATCTAATTTTAAGTCTCGCCATTTTTCTTTTTCACTCACGTCCACCAGCGTTTTCTGTAGTTGTTTGAAAGTCAGTATCGCTGCATAGCCAGCTTCAGCCGCTCTCGGTTCAGTATTGAATCGATAGGCAAAGGTTTCATATGCGTCAATTGCTTCGATAAAGTTTTCACCGTCATACAGGCTTTCAGCAAGGTTAAAGGTGATTTGCGGAGCTAACTCATCGTACGGGAAGGTGTCTAGGAATTGTCGATAAAGGTTAGCGGCATTGGCAAACGCAATTAACGAGTTCTGTTTGTTTTCGGCTTGCGACTTGAGCTTGTCTCCTTCGCTAAGTTCAGCGTTAAGTTCAGCGTTATTTTGCTGTTCAGGGTTGGCTGCTGCTTTTGCTAACAATTGTGCTTTGGCATGCTCAAACTGTGCAAGTTCCTGAATGTATTCGCGTAGGAAAGGTTTAACATCATCTTGAATCAGTTGTCCCCAATCTTGCCAGTAGGGACCATTAATACCGTATTGCTGAACAAATTCTTGCTTGGCTGGTAGCACTAAGGTCGGAAATTCCCCCAAGATATAGGCATCAATTTGTTTCACTGCAAAGAACGGGGCTTGATTGTGGTCCGGGTGTGTTTCAGTGAACGCTCGATAAACAAGTGCGCTATCGCGGTAGCGATCTTCATTGAGGAATTGCTGTCCGAGTTGTTCGTACAACAAGTTTTCGTAGTGGCGTTCGCCAACTTGTTCGTAAAAGTCGATAAGACTTTTCTCTGCCCCTTCATACGAAAACAATAAGCTCATCATACGAATACTGTCGGTGACAATGCGTTTTTCACCCAGAGCTAATAATTCAAGCTGTTGCTCTGGTCGCAACTGGCGCAACATTTGTTCATCGATAACACTGTTGGGTAATTTTTGATCAAGCAATTGAGTGAACGCTAATAACGAACCTTGATATTGCTCTAATTTGAAGTGACTCCAACCGAGCATATAGGCAGCAGTCATAAAATAGTCACTTTGGGGGCCAATACTTAAAACTTGATTGTAGGCTTGGACAGCTTGAGCATAATCCGCTCGATTGTAGAGTATTTCTCCCTTACGGAAATGTAATTCTGATGCATATACAGTGTCTGGGTATTCATTCAGCAATCGATCTATCACCGCTAAACTTTCATCAACCTGCCCTTGTAAATCATAAGATTTTGCCAGCTGGTATAGAATTTCAGCATTATCAGAATGGGTAGGATGTTGTTCCAACAATTGTTCAAACTGTTGAATGGCTAAATCATAGTAGCCTTTTTCAAGGGGCTTGGTTCCAGCTTCTTGTCTTTGTTCAGCAAGCAGTACTTCCAGATCCGCTAATCGGTATTGAATGATCTGACGCGTATTTGGGTCGGTTAAGTATTGTAAAAGCTGAGTGTAAGATTCGGCCAGGTTTTGCAGACCTTGATCCGGAAGCGGATCGAAATTTAATGGTAACGGCTCAAAGTAAACTTCGCCCAAGGTTTTTTTAGCTAACTTTGCTGGTTCATCGTTGGCAGAGTCAGAATTAAACGAACACCCGTTAAGCAGGAAGGTTGACGAAAAAACCAGGCTAGCGGCTAGCGCAACGCGTTTGATTTGAACACGTGGGATTCGACAATTGATCATTGTCGACCACCTTGTTGCTCTTCTGCTTGCGCTTTGCGATAGGCTTTATCATTCAACCTAACAATCGCCAGTTGTGCTTGAATTTGATAGCTTTGAAGTTGCGCCAACTGGGCATTTAACTTGCGTGAAAATAGTGATTGTAGTGACCCTAACAACGCCCTTTGGGATTGTTTATTGAGCGCTACTTTTGTCTGTAACTGCTCTCGTAAATTCGCGATCCGATTCCGTTGCTCTTGATATTCTGGTGGTCGATTCAAAGCACTTTGCAATAAGGATTGCTGGGCACTGGTTTTCAGTACTATTTTGTCCAATTCGGCCAATGCCTTTGTAGCTTGCCATTGTCGACCAGCGTGACTCTCCGCTGCCTTCCAGATGAGAATCCCGTTAATTCGTTTAAGTCTTTCAGCATAACTTTCGCTAAGCGCTTGTTGAGACAGTTCGGCTCGCTTTTGAACAATAGCTTCATGGCGATTTACCGCTCTGTCTAGCCTAGTTAACCACGCAATCTCTTCTTCTGAGGCTAATATCTGGTGATCATCTTTTGCTTGGTTTATTTGTTGCTGTATTCGGTCTCGGCGAGCAACAAGCTCAGACAATTTGTTGAGTGTATTGTCATTTTTTAGTTTTTCCGTTCTCAGTCTATTTTCTTGTTGACGCTCATCCAGCATGGCATCAAACACATCAAGTCGATCTTGCCACTGTTGAAAGTCTTGATTGATTTGTATGGTTTCACTCAACCAACCCAATTGACTGCGAAAATCATTACTTAACATGATTTCTTCGAGGTGTTCAGGAATCGCTTCAGACCAGTTATCTGTCTTACCCAGTTCCAGAAAAAAGTTGTCATCTACTTGATTTAAACTTTGCGTTAAAAAACGCACTTCTCTGGCATAGCGCGCCAGTCCTTTATTGAGATTTTCGATGGCTTGAGTAGGTGCAAACGCTTGTTCATACGCATAAGCAGAGGCTAGAAACGACTCCATCACAAACTCATTGCTGTAAGGCATATCTTGTAATTGCTTCCATACAGAAACTGCTATCTGATATTCTTCCCGTTGCGCCGCAGCCCATCCGTAGCCCAACATGGCAGAATTGGTGTCCAAACTGTCTAATCTCACACGTTTAAACGCGTTAAGAGATTCAAGAGTTTGTTGATTTTTTAAGTGAGCATAGCCAAGGGTTAGGTTAGCTCTATCTTTCAAGGCCTTTAATTCTTCATCATGTTCTGTTCTAAGTGGACCAAACCAGCCACTAAAAAAATCGGGGAAAAATCCGGTATTTTCATCACCAACTGTATTGAGCGTCGCTATCGCGCTATCTATTTGTCCGTTTTGCAGTTGCGCCAAACCTTTGTTGTAAATTACATATTGACGATAGATTGAATTGCCAGATAATTCTTCAAGCCAGTAGCTGCTGTCTGTGGCCTGATTGGGGCTGGCATTAGGATCAGCTTTGGTATCTGCATTCTGGGCAGCGTAAAGCTGAGATTGCATGTAAATCCATTCATCTTTGTCCAAGGGATCCAAATGTTCATTGGCAGCATCCAATGTGATATTAGACAAGGCTTTGGCCGCAGATTCATCCTCACGTTTTTGAAACATAGCTTTGCCGAGTAATAACCATGCTTGTGTCTGGGTTTTGTCATCTGCTGCCTGACTCAGCACGTTATCAAAGATTTCGGCTGCTTGTTCTTCTAAACCATAAGCCAGACTGATGCCACCCTTGAGCAAGAGCGGGTCAACCCCAGGGTTAGTGACCGTTTTAAACGCTTGGGCACACTTAGATTCAAGCACTTCAATGTGAGTTAATGCTTGATAAAAATTTTGCTGGAAATAGAAATAAAGGATTTCCTGATAGGCTTTATCGACCTTTTGTTGTTCACAGTTTTGCTGGGCGAAAGCCGAATTAGAATAACCCAACAGAAGCAACAGCAGCCCAGCAGCAAATCTTCTGACATTATGTCTGACTTTGTAGGTCTTGATGTGAAACTTCAAAGGGACAACTAACAACTAGAGTTCTACCACACTAAATTCAGGTTGTTGTTTGGACGTAGAATCAACAATTTGAATTTCTAACGTGGCTGCTTCTGGGCCTTTGTTGAACGTCATGGTTGTTGCCCGTTTATACTCTCGAGACTCAGGACCAAAACCAATGAAAAAAGCGCTTAATTGATGCTCACCTTGGGTCAGATTTCCTACATGCAAGCGCTGCGTGCCACCGCGATACAAAGCATCGACTTGCTTGTCTGTGTAGAGGTAATGAGTGACCACCTGATCGTCTATTTTTAGCTCTACTGAATCCAATTTAAAGTAATCGCCAACATCCATAGACAAATACACGGCGACTTGCGTACTGGATGGAAACAACAAGTCTTCCTCAAGGACAAACAGATCTCTGTTTAAGGCGACTAGATCACGTTTCAATTGCTGAATTTGTTTGGCAACGGATTGTGATTCAGTTGCTTTGCTATCATCTTGCGCACTGGCATAAGGTTGAATAAACATCATGGCAATAACAAGCAGTAAAACGGGTCTTTTCATATATATTACCTAGTACCAAAGTGACAAGTAGAATCGTGTGACATTGGCAGAAAATTCAAATAAAGGCTCTTCCCCAACAGGCGCTTCGGCTAAAACATCACGGAAGTCATCGTATTGGAATCGAATGTGGTCTAACTCGTAATTAATCGTGCTCTTCTTAAACCAAGAAGAGGCTGAAAACTGAAATTCGTAAGTCACGCTAAAACCAATGGCGACATTACTGAACGTACTCATTTCTTTGTCGCGAGCCCGAATATTAAATTCGGCACTGCGATTAAACAAATCTTGGTAAAAATCGGCTTTGTCTTGAGAATAATGTCGAACTCTAAAATCCAGAATCCAATCATCACCAAAAGTATGAATATATCCTAATTTATAGCTGTTTGCGTCTATTCCCCACGTATCAGAGAAGATTCGAGCTTCAGCGTAAACGGATGCTCGGTAAGGTAAATAGTAATTCAGATTAAGTGCTGCAGCGTTGCTGGTTCTGGTGTTCGGATAGTTTTCTGTTTCAAAGCGAAAACCTCGATCAGCCGAAGGATCTAAGAAACGCACAGAACGATAAGGATTATTTAAGTAGCCTTCATCTGAAATATTTTCAAAGGTTAGCCCCATGATTAGGCTTTTTGTCAGCACCTGAGTGACGGCCAACGAAAACTGTTGTCGATCAGCTTCTTCAAGAAAATTTTCATCACCACGTTTGCCAACTTCATCCCAACCTTTGGAGTAGCCCAAACT
Source organism: uncultured Alteromonadaceae bacterium (assembly GCA_947503265.1). Taxonomy (GTDB): domain Bacteria; phylum Pseudomonadota; class Gammaproteobacteria; order Enterobacterales; family Alteromonadaceae; genus Aliiglaciecola. Next base: position 154,037 of record CANNDC010000002.1, on the reverse strand, counting down.
CAGCGTGGTCAAGTCGCCAAAGAAATCTTGTGAAATACCTAAGTGTACCGATCTCGCTTCAAAATCGTTTTCGGAACTGGTGGTGTAATTCAGGTTCATCAAGGTTTTGTTATGCAAGAAATCAACACCGACACTTTGTTCGGTGCGCTCTTCTGTATAAGGACTTGCGGTTGCAAGCACGTCAATGGATGCACCTGAAATGCTATCGACATAGTGATTCGCCGATATACTGACTTTGTTGCCGAATTGCTTTCTTACCAATATGGACGAACCGTCTATGTCCATACCATTACCTTTGTATGCATGATACATGGCATCTGCGCGCTCTTGCGGCAAGACAGCGGCAAGGGAAGGCAGAGCAAAAACCAGTACCCAGCAAAGAGCTAACTTGATCATAGAATGATTCAATGACCTAGTTGCAACCACAACCGCCTCCAGAGCCGCCTTCGGCACCTCGTGCACTTTCTCTGGCTTGGAAAACGTGCATTGTGTAGGAAAAAGACACAGGATTGCGATTCATCGCCATGATGGGATCAGCAAGATTGTCTCTTTCATAAGGCTTGACCCATGGTTCAAAAGTTGTGGCACACCCACTGGTTAGCAATACCGATATGGCTAGTAACCCCGCACTAATGGGACGAATAAAAGACATTTTAATTCTCATTATTTATTCTCTTGCTATTCTCTTAGGAGCGCTTTAACTATGGTTTTGTATTTGGCTTCATCACCACTTTTATACCCGTAATGCGTGACTCTTTTGTTGCCGTCTCTATCGACTATTACTGTGGTCGGCATTGCCCTGACATCATAGAGTCGACTGACTTTGTCATTGTCGTCATATAACACGGGGAAGCTCACTGGAATTTCATTGAGCAGTAAATCGGCTTTACTTGGATCTTCATCGACGTTCACAGCCAAAATCGTGAAACCTAGATCTTCGTATTCTTTTTGTAGCTTCTCAAAGTGAGGTAGCTCTTCGCGACATGGAGCGCACCAGGAAGCCCAAAAGTTAATAAGAACCACATTTCCTTGTTGCTCTTCTAGGCGAATGTTGCCACCGTCTTTGCTTTTCAGTGTGAAGTCGGGAGCAGGCCCCTTGCTTGAAGATGCACTAGCCGTAAAAGCTGTGAGCAAAGCAAAACTTAGCACCACTGCAAAGAGGATATAAAAATTTGAAGATGTTTTTGAATTCATGACAATACTCCGTCAACTATTCATCTAACTTACATTAACAACAGTTTAGAAAAACACAGTTGCACCAATACCGTATTCGATATTGTGCGTGGTTTTTTCTTCACCAATAATTTCGCTATTAAAAATGTTATCTTTGAGACCAACATGAACGGCAAAGTAATCCGTTAATAGCAGTCTGTAACCAGCACCAATGCTCACTGTAAAGTTTTCATCGCCGCCAAACTCTGTGCTACCCGCACCTATGGTGAAATAAGTAGCAGAATTAAAAACCCAATTTTCTGATAAGAATACTTCGCCGTTGAGGTTGTACCCAACAGAGACGTTGTAATAACTGTACTCTCGTTCTTCATCCGTTAAAAAAGGTGCGCCACCACTTAGAATTTCGAAACTGGTTTCACCAGCGTCTGCTTGTGCATAGCTGGCTTCAACAAAAAAGTCTTCTGTGATGTGGTAAGCCGCGCGGGCACCTAAAATGGCACTAGAGGAAAAATCTTCAATGCTGATAATGCCGGCAAAAAGTCCGATTTCGAAATTTTCAGAATCTATGGACGCTTGGTTGATATCCCGTCGTTTTAAATCGGGCTGAATGACACTTTTTTGTTGCGAATCATTGTCGCTTTGATCGTCAGAGCTATTGTCTTGTGCAATAACTAGTGAAGTCGAAAGTATCAACGCCATACATGCCGCACAAGCACTTAGAAAAATACTGCGAATCCGAGTTTCCACTCTTCTAGCTCCTCATTGTCATCGCGATCTGTTAACGCGAGTAAATTTTGATATTCAAGTCGCACCACAAAATTTTGCGCTAAGTAGTAACGAACTCCAATTGAACCAGCTAACAAGTCACTGGTTCGCGTTTCTTCTCCCGATTGCACTAAATTTGCTTTGGGTTTGGTTTGAAGCTGGCCAAAACCGAGTCGGAAATATGGTGACACTTTCCATTCGGGAAAAGTGGTATGAGTCACACTTAGCAATGCATAACGGTTCTCTGAAAAATCACCTAGTGCCTGACTGTAACTTAACTCAGTGGCGATATTTTCAGTTATTACCCAACCTGCAAAAACACTCATCGAAGGCACGCCTTCCAAAGCCCCACCGTAAGCACCAAACTCAAAATCGCGTTGTTGAAAACTGTCAAAACTGCCGTCTTCAACCTTTACTGCCTCACCTTCACTGCTGAGAGTAAGGCGCAAATCATCTAACTTGACCCAACCTTCCTTGCCTTTGTCCGTGCGCACTTTAAACCAGTTGGTACGTCGCTTTATCACAGTAATCCACTCACCTTTCGCAGCAACATGGAATACCGGAAAACCTAGCGCTGGCCCGGTGTGCATTTCGATAAATTGCTCTTCAATTTGCACTTCTGGTAAATCATCATCTGCAAAGACAGTTTTGCTTGCAGTTAACGCTAAAATAAGTGACGCCAATGCGTAAAACTTACTCCAACTCGCCATTATTGTTTATTCATCTATTCAATTCGCCCTAGTCTGCAGGTGCTGCAAAAGGGTTATTATAGTACTGACCGCCAATATCTAGCCATTCAGAAATCAGTTTTAATTCTGCATCACTCAACCATCCATTATGACTGCCACTAGGGGCGAATGGAGCGAAGAAGCGATTACTTGCAACAGCACCGTTGACTCTCATACTACTGGCTATTGTCACAGGTTCAAAGACCGGAATAGGATTTCCTTCCGCATCGAGAATGATTTCACCGTCTTCGTCCACTTCAAACACCGGATCACCATTCTCATCAAACACTTGCCTTAACAAATCAACCAATGCCCCTTCAACCACTTCTTGTTGCACATCACCAAAAAATAACTCGCGATAACTGGTCAATATATCGGCGTTTTCATTTGATGGTGTTGCCGATAAATCTAGCTGAGCGGCAGGAATTCTGGGCATATCGGCTTCATCTGTTGGCGAGTGGCAATTGACGCATGTCTGCTCTGACAATGGGGTAATGCCATCTGCATCCAGGGTAACTCTGGCTAGGTCAAATATCGGTTGAATATGTTCTGGAAAATTAATTTGAACACGACATAGATTGGTCCAATTTGTCGCACATGCCTGAGTAATGGGCAATTCCGTCTGTAGGTCTTCATAGGCTAAAGAAAATGAATCTGCTGGCACACTGGAGGCCGGATCAGACCAAATATCTTCGAAAACAATATTTGGCTGCGGATAAGCAGTACCGTTAATACGTGAGGCTGTTTGCGCCATGGTTTCACCTAAATCGGCAAACAAGGCAGGGTTTGTATTGGGAAACGGCACACCGGTTGAACTAGCGCCTAAATTAATCGAGGTGGCTTCAGCCGATAATCGACCATGAGGTAATTCACTGTCTTGTGTATGGCAGCCATTACAGGTTTTCACCTCACCCGGAGCAAATTGCAACCAGTTTTGATGGCGTTCCCCAACGCGTTTACCGTCAATATTCAATAGACTAAACGCCAAAGGCAAGTTAGCGGGTACTTCAAACATCGCCGACCCATCTGGTTGAACTGGCACATAACCAATGATTTCGCGCATAAGTTGTCCGCGACTACGACCAAAAGCAGAATTACTAAAATCCCTAACATCATCATCTGGGATTGATACCGATTTCACCACCCGAATAAATTGCACGGGCCGCTGCGTTACTGGGGTCTGTGTAGGATCAGATAGCACGGAGATTCCCTGTGGAGATTGATCAATACCAGCAAAATCGTACACGCTGCGAATGTGTACCTTGGCTAAATTGCTGTCTGCCAGAGTTTGATCAAACTCTTCGGCTTGCTGAGCATCTTCCGGAAACGGGCGAGATTCCATCGCCAATGCTTCAGTAAACATTATGCCTTCTTCTGGTATGCCCAAAGGAAGTTGGGTATTTTCGTTGGCGTTATACATCCACAAACCAAATAGCAGAGGCGCCTCTTCCAATGTGAGTTCAGGGTCGTCGAGGAGCGCTTGACTGCAGGGAATGATTTTACGTTCTTGTTCTGTTTCACCCTCAACGATTTCTTGCTCAGGATCAATCTGTTGTTCAGGATCAAATAGGCGACATTGGCTCCAACTGAATATCACTCTATTGCTACCATCCCAAAGAGGGTAAACCGAGGCAAATCGACCACCGGGTGAAATACTACCGTCAATCAGGATATTGTCGAACAAGATGGGAGTTTGAGCTGTTCCGGCAATGCCTGCACTTTGTGCAACGGGCTGTTCGATATCTGTAAAATTCTCAATATCAATGCTGACGTAATCTCCACCAATATTGTCGGAGCTAAACGGGCGTAGTGCCGTTAAAATGGTGCGATCTTGAAGTTCTCTTGGGGCAACAAATTGTAAATCATCGTCAGCACGATCACTCTCATGACTGTGGCGACCATAAACGATTTCTAAGCCTGAGCCATCAGCGTTCATTTGATATAGGTTGATGCTATCGTTATTACCCGCTTGATCCCAACGGCTGAACAATATTTTGCCTGAAGACAATACTGTAGGATGTAGGTCGTGACTTTGATTGAACGAAATTTGCGATATTTCGCTGCCGTCGTTATTCATAACATGGATAACAGACGCAAATTCGTCAAGACCTTCATCTAACCCTTGGTATTGCGGCTTACCCTCATCAAGTAGCACAGCTTGATTACCACTTTGTCTTGTCGAACTGAATATGATTCTACCGTCTGGCAAGTAAACTGGCCCAGTATCTTGGCCCTCTTCGGCAAGGATGTCAGAACGGATTATTCGTCTAAGCGTGTCACTAATGCGATCGTATTCCCAGATATTCCAAGTTGGCTGTTCATCTTCATCAACATTTTCAATTTCAGGAGCTCGCATGGCGAATATCAGTCGCTCTCCATCGTACGAAACTTCAACATCTTTGACATCGTATCCAGCTAATGGCAACTCGTCGGTAGCTTGTTCAATTTCTTCAGCACTAAAAAAAGCGCGGTCGGTAATATTGGTCTCTGGGGCACCAGAAGAAGCGCGAGGTTTAAAGTAAAGCGCGGCACCCGGGTTAAATTCAAACGGTTGTCGCAAGTCTTCGGTAATCAGGTTACCTTCTTCATCAACTGAAATAGCACGTTTAATGTAGGCAATAGGAACGTCAACGACAACAGGATCGGGCTCCTGATCATTAGTAAGGATTTGTTGGTCACCGCCACATGCTGATAACAACATGAAGCAACACAGGCTGAGGAATAAGTAGTGCTTCCTGCCTGCTACTTTAGTGTTGTTAAACATTTTTTAGGTACCGCTCACTCAATAAATGCCCCGCATATCTCTGCAACTTCAAGATAGTTCAAATATCTACATAGTGATTGCTAGGCCTAATTTTCTGAGGCTTTATTATTCACCGCTTTGAATCCAGATGAAACTGTCTCCAGCTCACTACAAACCTAAGTCTTTCATTTGTTTGAGGAAGGTACAACGAAGTAAATAATGCTTAGTAATACTATTTAATACCTTTATCTACCTTGGCTGTGCTACCGATTAAATATAATTAGGCTATTCTTCCTTCTCCTTCAGAGTGCTGATTTCACCATTTAATTTGGCATCCCATACATTGGATAAAAACCTCAGCGAGCAGGAGCAAAGTGTTAATTCCGTTGAAAATGGAACGTGAAACGACGAATGACGAGTATCATCAAAGCTTGCAGAGAATCGTCAGAAGCATCAACACACTTGGCGACTCTGTTAGTTATACTTTAATGAGGTCCGTAGATAAAAATGTTATAAAAAATTCTTAATTTGTCATTTCACCTATCGAGTGTTGTTAAATATAGACAGAAATACGAGATTCAGAAATAGAACTTAACTCTATGTTTAATAACAAGTTACTGAATTTCATTGTAAATAAAATGTGAAAAATTTGACTCAAACGTTTCTTTTAAAAGACGTAAGACTACATAAACCTCATACAAATCCGCGTTCTAACAAGCTTAACGGAAGTGAAAACCGCGCCATGATAGGCTTGGTCCGAATTATGCTATGAGTCTTGCTAAGCTGCTCATTACTAGAAGTCACTAAGCTAGAAATCGCAACATTAGAAGACACTATGCTAGAAATGAAATAGCGCAAATATTTATTGATTTACCCCTCAATTGACAACGTGGATTAAGAGGGAATGGACGCCAGCAAGTAAAGATTCATTTTTGGGTAATTCTGTTTATTAGGTATTAAAACATAAACCCAAAGCTCGATGGGCATATTTACCCAAGCCGGTAAATTAGTCTATTTTTGAGACTTAGCTGTTAGGAGTCCCAGTTTGAAAAGAATAAATCCCCTGATTGCCACAGCAATCTTGTTCACCTTCCTCGGTTTTCAGACAGAAAGCATCGCAGGTCCTAGAGAACAAGCGAAACGAATTCATGACAGGCTTGCTGGCGTTCCGGCTTCAAACGAAACAATCAATTCCATGGCTGAATTAATTGAAGACGGCGAAATCGACGAAGCATCAAATATTGCCATGTCTGATCCGGCTTTTTACAGTGTCACCTTAAAGAACTGGGTTACCCCTTGGACCAATGAAGAAGCTGATGTCTTTGCTCCGCTAAACGATTACACAGCGACCGTCATCGGTATGGTCAGAGACGATGTCGACTTTCGACAGATTCTTAGTGGCGATATTTTGTATGTTGGGGATAGTTCGTTGTCAATTCCTTCATATAATCTTAATAATAACGATCATTACCAAGCTCTCGAAGATCAAGAAATTAATCTAAAAGACAATCTGGTGGCAACAACGCAATCGGCGATTACCGGTCTACCTGAGTCGGCTACTGCTGGCGTTATGACCACCAGAGCTGCAGCCAAATCGTTTTTTAAAGACGGTACCAACCGAGCCATGTTTCGATTCACCTTGATGAATCATTTATGTACTGATTTAGAGGGCGTAAAAGACACTAGCCGAGCACCAGACAGAATTCGTCAAGATGTCAGTCGAAGCCCAGGTGGAGATAGCCGGATATTCTTAAACTCGTGTGTTGGTTGTCATTCTGGGATGGACCCACTTGCCCAAGCATTTGCCTACTACGAATACGACTATGATTTTGATGCTGACCCCGATGGTCTAAACGGTCGTCTTCTCTACAACACCAACAGACAAATTGATCCTGAAACAGGTTCCAGAGTCACCGCAAAGCACCAAATCAACAGTAATAACTTTCCCTTTGGCTACGTTATTAATGACGACAGTTGGGAAAATTATTGGCGTAATGGTTTAAACAAAAACTTGGGTTGGGACAATAGTTTGCCAGCCAGCGGAAACGGCGCAAAAACCATGGGACAAGAATTGGCGAACAGTCAAAAATTCGCCCAGTGTCAGGTAACCAAAGTGTTTAAAAACGTTTGTTTGAGAGATCCTCAAGACAATGCAGATAGAACACAAGTTCAAACCATGGTCAGTAACTTCCAAAGTAGTGGCTACAAAATTAAACAAGTGTTTGCCGATGCGGCAGATTTTTGTAAGGGAGAATAATGATGAACTTACTTAATCATGTTCGACTAATTGTTCTCATTATCCTTACATTAACGCTAGCAGCATGTGGCGGCAGCAGTGTAGACGTAGTGGAAAGTCCATTGCCTCCGCCGATTGAGCAACCCCGTGAAAATTACTTGGGTCCACCCGCTAGCACAGAAGATATTCAAAGATATAAATTAAACCTTTGGGATAATATTAGTAGCGCTGAGAGATGTGGAGCCTGTCATATTGAGCAAGGTCAATCACCTGAATTTGTGCGTGCAGATGATATAAACCTTGCCTATGCAGCCACTAATCCATTAGTTAATTTGAGCAAACCCGAAGAATCCCGACTGGTTACTAAAGTAGCGGGCGGACACAACTGCTGGTTGGCAAGTGACGCAGCTTGTGCCGATATTATGACAACATGGATTTCTAGATGGGCGCAAACTGAAAGCAGTGCCAACGAAATTGTATTAGAGGCTCCCCTTTTAAAATCTCCCGGTGCAAACAAGAACTTTCCACAAGACAGCGCATTATTTGGCTCAACAGTGTATCCACTTCTTCAAACTTATTGTGCCGATTGCCATACAAACTCTGCCGCTATTCCCATATCCCCCTACTTCGCTTCAAATGATGTTGATGAGGCCTATTTAGCGGCTAAATCACGGATCAATTTAGACAACCCGTCCAGTTCGCGGTTTGTTGGCAGAGTAAGAAACGAATTTCATAATTGTTGGAGCGATTGCGCCAGTGACGGCGATGAACTAATTGCCGCTATCCAGTCTATGGCTGACGATATCGATGTCACTGAGCTGGCTCCGGAATTGGTCAATAGCCGCGCACTTACACTATTTGATGGCACGCTTGCCACAGGTGGTGGTCGCTTCGAAAACGACGTCATTGCCAAGTGGGAATTTAAAACCGGCTCTGGCACCACCGCTTTTGATACCAGCGGTATTGAGCCTGCTATTAATTTATCGCTAAATGGTGAGATAAATTGGATTGGTGGTTGGGGAATTCAAGTTATCAATGGAAAAGCGCAAGGCAGCACTGCTAGCAGTAAGAAGATACATGATTTATTGACCTCTACAGGTGAAATGTCCATTGAAGCATGGGTAGTGCCTGCTAATGTGACGCAAGAAGGACCAGCCCGCATCATTAGTTATTCAGGTGGCTCTCAAGCACGCAATTTTACCTTGGGTCAAACACTCTACAACTACGACTACTTGTTAAGAACCAGCAATACCAATGCAAATGGTGAAGCGGCTCTATCGACCGCGGATGCCGATGAGCTATTGCAGGCAAGTTTGCAACATGTCGTAGTGACTTATGACCCCGTTAACGGTCGGCAAATTTTTGTCAACGGCGAACATGCTGGTGTGTCAGATTCGATAGAAGTAGGCAACCTTAACGAATGGAATGATACCTACGCATTTGTGCTAGGAAATGAAGTTTCAGGCGATATCCCATGGGCCGGGTCAATTCGGTTGGTAGCGATTCACAACAGAGCCCTAACGCCAGAGCAAATAGTACAAAACTTCGATGTCGGAATTGGCCAGAAATTCTTCCTACTATTTAACGTATCTGAGCACATCGATATTCCTCAAAGCTATGTAGTTTTAGAAGTGAGTCAATTCGATAGTTACAGTTATTTGTTCAGCGAACCTTTCTTTATTTCACTCGATAGTTCCGCACAAATATCCGCGGTTCCTATCAAAGGTATGCGCATAGGTGTCAATGGCAGAGAAGTCGCAACGGGACAGGTTTTCCAAAACCTAGATATCAATATCAATGACGCTGACTATGTTACCGGCCAAGGCCAAAGCATGTCTCGACTCGGTACTATTGTAGAAATTCAAAAAGGGCCAGAGGTAGATGAATTCTTCCTTACTTTCGAGCAATTGGGTGATGCCAGTAATGTGTTGGTTGAAGCCGATCCTCCTGCCCCCGCGCCAGCGACCGATATAGAAGCTCAATCTGTGATAGGCGTCCGAAATTTCTCAGAAATTAATGCCAGTCTTTCGGCGGTCACCGGTGTGCCAACCAATAATCCACAAGTTAAAGCTTCGTTTGAATCATTGAAGCAACAACTTCCATCGGTAACGAATCCGGGAAGTTTCTTGGCTTCAAACCAAATGGCGATAACTCAGATGGCAATTAAATATTGTGACCAGTTGGTGGAATCAAGCGAACTACGTACAAACTATTTTGTTGGTTTTGATTTCAATGTTGCAGCGACAACTGCCTTTACAGCAGAGAATAGAGATAGAGTGATTAACCCACTATTAGACAGAGTGATTGGCAGCGATTTGTCGTCTCAACCAGATAGAACGGCAGTTGCAACTGAATTAAATAATCTCATTGATACGCTCACAGACTGCTCTGGGGGCAAAGTGTGTGATGCCAACTACACCCAGACCATCGTCAAAGCGACGTGCGCTGCTACCGTCGGTAGTGCTGCCATGTTAGTGCAATAGTAAAGCAGATAAGGACTTGATAATGAAAAAGACTAAATTCGATAATTTATCCGCTGATGCACCTTTATTGCATGATGATCACGCTAAACCCGTAACGCGCAGAGAGTTTATATCCCAAGGATTTACTGCGGGTGTTGGAACCGTATTAGCAGGTTCGGTATTCAGTATGTTTGCCAACCCGCGTAATGCTAACGCAGCCTTGTCCAGCGATCTAGAGTCGTTGAAACAGAGCTGTGGTATTGCTACTCAGGGAGCCGGGAAAATTCCGTTTATTGTTTTCGATCTGGCCGGTGGTGCCAATGTAGCAGGCTCGAACGTACTAGTAGGTGGCCGTGGTGGTCAATTGGACTTTCTTAGCACTGCAGGATATAGCAAGTTAGGTTTACCGGGAGACATGATCCCCTCTATTGCAAATCCTGACACTGGATTGAGCGATTTCATCAATACAGAGCTTGGGCTCGCGTTTCACTCCGATAGTGCCTACTTGCGAGGTATGTTGGAAAAAGTCAGCGTGGCGAACAGAGCCAATATCAACGGTGCAGTCATCCCTGCCCGTTCAGAAAACGATACTGGGAACAATCCCCATAACCCTATGTACGGGATAAACAAGGTCGGCTCGGATGGTTCATTATTAACCTTGATAGGCTCTCGAAATTCTGATTCGGGAGGTAACAGTATGTCTCCTGCATCCATGATAGATCCAGCCAAGCGCCCGACCAAAATTGACCGTCCTTCAGACGTCACAGGCTTGGTCGATACGGGTGATCTGGTTGGTTTGTTAAGCCAACAAGATTCGGTGGCTGTTATGGAATCAATTCAACGCATCAGCGACATGAAACTGGGTAAGGTGAATACCCAAATAACCACAGATGATGTCATCAAAGACTTGGTAAGATGTGGTTACGTAAAAAGTGCTGATATTACAGACAGATTTGGCGATCCCTCGTCACTCAACCCAGAACTGGATCCGGATATTGTCGGAGCTAACGGCATCTTTACTGAAGAAGAATTCAATAGCGATGGTGAATTCAGAAAAGCTGCCGCTGTAATGAAATTAGTGGTAAACGGATTCGCTGGTGCAGGCACAATTACCATGGGCGGATTCGACTACCACACAGGTAATCGCATGGTGGGTGAAGTGCGTGACTTGCGTGCCGGGCGTTGTATGGGAGCCTGTATCGAATACGCTGCCAGAGTTGGCGTTCCGCTGATGATGTATGTGTGTAGTGATGGTTCAGTAGCCAGTAATGGAACTATTGATGATTCCGTTGACGGTCGAGGCAAGGGTGTTTGGACAGGCGACAACTCATCAACGGCCGCGTCATTCTTTATGGTCTACAATCCAAACGGCACACCCCAATTGATCGGTTCCACGCCAGAACAGCAAGCGACTCACCAGCAAATTGGCTATATGCGCCGCGATGCATCTGTTGAAACCGCAGCGACACCCGCAGCAAACAACGTCAATTTGTTAGTCGAAACTGTGGTGTTGAACTATATGGCGTTGCATGGAGAACAAGGTAATTTCAACACTGTCTTCCCCCAAAATGGACTTGGAAATAGTACATTGATGGACAGCTTGACCGCTTTCGAACCCATAGTGAACGGTACTATTTCGTAGAGCGCGGATATTGACTAAAATTAGATGGCAAATTTGTGCTTGGGAGGTCAGGTTGACTGTAAGCAATGAATTTTAGACCTCCCTGTTGAGCTTAGTCTCAAATAACAAATGTCTCTAATTATCAAATGTCTCTAGTTATCAAATGAGTGAAGCCTAATCATCTCCAAAGGTAGAGTTGGTATCGCTATGTTGAATTCGGTCAATCACAATAACCGAAGCGAGTAATTGGGCTGTCCATTGGGGCGCGTAAATGTCTACACCATAGCTGTCCGACCAACTAAACCAGGCTTTAGAAACGCTAGCGACCAGTTGGCTTTGATGACGAATTTCATACTCGTGCTGCAAAAGATCTCCGGTCATTTCTAGTATCCCATCGGGTGTGGTAATTGAAAATCGCGTTGTCCAAAATGGCCAAAAGTGTTTCTTAATCAACCATTCACTGCCGTCGTTATTCACCAACCGACAGGCAGGACGTAATGAAAGATATTTGCGCTTTATTTTCAATAGTTCCGCACCGTGTTTATCAAACATGGTTTGGCTGCTAGAAATACTAAACACCTTACCTTTTGCAGTAAACGCAATATCACCGCTTTCATCTTCAATATTAAAACTATCGGTTAAGCTGAAAATCTTTTGTTTTATCTGATACTTCATACTCGTTTTCCTGATTGATGCAGGGACGTTAGAACTTTGCAATGTGCTATTTGATCTAGGATTCAAATTAGATAGCGTGTGTACGGCATTTCCAAAACCCTTAACGTTAATATTCAACATTACTCAATATAAAACAACAGACAAAGTGTAACTAACATTGAGGATAAATATTGCTCCGCGATTAAACCGTAGAAGAACTATTGGCTTACCGCTATCGATAAATGTGATGAATGGGGGGGAAACACTAAATGAAAAAGAGTATCGTTTATCTTTCTATGTGATTAGGGTCTGTTGACCTTTGCTGTATGAATTTTGTTCTACAACGTGGTTGCCATCTAGAGCCCCTTCTGATCGCGGCGCTGATTTGAAAGCCTAGTGGTTCTAAGCTAAAAATCAGCAACTCAGAGCAGGAGGCGCTTAGGACGAACCCGAAGGGCAGTGTTTGTGCATTATTTATTCTGCTTTATTACTCGCTTAAGTAGAGCAACTACATGACACTCGTAATGCATTGCCTAAATAGCGCACAATCGCTGCAAAAATATACAGCAAAGGTCAACAGACCCTAACAAACAGTCTACATCAAGAGCAACGAAAACTAGCCTATGAGTCACTGGATGCTTAAGCTAATGGCAATGGTAAAAAGAGCGTTTTTTTTACCCAAAATATCATATACACTAAAATCAGAAAGTTAATTCAAGGATGTGTCAATATGAAAGGAATAAAATACAATTTACTCGCTTTAGCAATTTCAACTTCATTTTTCGCGACTTCACCTAGTGCTGATAGCACTGAAAACACGCAACTCACTTTCTCTCAAGCCTATGGCAAGTACACGACTGCCGTGGAAAGTGAAAATACAGCAGAATCGCTAAAGTATGCCAAGTTATCCCTTAGATTGGGTGAAAAAAAGTTTGGCTTGGATTCAGAAAATGCGACCAATTTGAAGTACAACCTAGCCCTGTCATTAGCCGCAAATCAACAACCACAAGAAGCTTTTGACGTTTTCGGTGAAATAGCTCAGCGATATGAAGAATTGTACGGCGAAGATTCCATGCAATTGATGCAAGTGTTATTGGAACAAATTTCGCTGAATAAAGTTTACAGTGATAACAAAGACACCTTAGATTTCAGCAAAGTTTATCGCAAATACCGTTCGCCTATTGCAAAAGCTAGCAGTGTTGCAGAGAAACTTGCGGAAAGCTCTCCTGATCTAGCAGCTGGTTCTTATTACGGCTTAGCTAAAACCTTAAATAGTAATTTATTGACAAGTCATTTTTTTAAATACGCTTACGATGCAAACCGTAACGCAGAAAAGTACTTGCTTGAGAGTGTAGGAGAAATTGATAAGCGCACAATTGAAATGCGCTTTATGCTTGGCAAATATATGAAGGCAAAAGGCCGAAAAGAAAGTGCTATTGAATACTTCGAACAGGTTGTTTCGACAATCGACTCAGAGTTGGATACTTCCCACCCTTTCGAACTCGCTTCCCACGCCGTTTTAGTTGATCTTTATGAGAAAAGAGGTAAGTCAGACAAAGCGACTGAACATTGTCTCGCTATTGGCAGAATGACCCCTTGGAATGATGAAATAGAACCGATACCACTTCATAGAGTCCCGCCCGAATATCCTCTTAGAGCGGCAAGAACCAACAAAGAAGGTTACGTCGTTTTGAGTTTCGATATTGATACCTTCGGATTTGTGACAAACATAGAGATCGTTGATTCATCATCGAATTCTTTCGAAAAATCGGGGCAAAAAGCGCTTGAAAAATGGCGCTATGCACCAAAATTTGTGAATGGTCAATCAGTGGTGGCCGAAGGCCAAAAAGTGCGACTGGATTTCCGTTTGGAATCTTAATATTTTTGATGCGGTGTCACGCAGGCAATTTATCATCAAGTGTTTAGGGGTTGTGCATGACTTCCTTCCCAGTGCAGGCCCTGATTTGTTTAAAGTAAGTTTGCTCGAGATAATTAGCTTAGAAGAAATTCTTTAAATTCCAGATTTTACGTGATGAATGGGGGAGTATGGAATTTAGATACAAGATATCATGAGGGATTACCTTAGAAACGTGAATAGATAAATGTCTGCAAGCCCTATCCAACAAAACCCGAGCTACCTTTCCGCCATTCAAGTTCTACAGAATAATCAACCTGAACACGCCAAGCAGCTTTTATTGGCATTGTTAAATGACTATGAAGATGACGTTTCTGTTTGGCTTGGATTGGCCGTTGCTTGTAACAAACTCAGCGATAGTCAGGGTTGCTTTGACGCACTGGACAATGCGTTAAAGATTGAACCCAACAATATTACTATTCTTATCATGAAAGGAGATTTGCTGTTAGCGCAAGGTAAAAAACGCTTAGCTAACCACTGTTATGGCGTAGTGGTCTCCATCGCTGAAAATTCGCAAGATTTGCCTGATGACCTAACTCAAGCAGTGAATCGAGTAGCCAAAGCCCGCGATCAAATAAATGGAGAAATTGAACAGCATTTAAGAAAAAACCTGACATTGGATGAACATCCGAATAAGCGCACGCGCCGCTTTCGCCAATCACTTGATTTACTCAGTGGCAGTAAATCTATTTACCCGCAAAAGCCACGCGCGTTTTATTTTCCAGAACTACCCCTCAAGCAATTTTATGACAGAGAAGAATTTGACTGGGCTAAGCATGTAGAAAAACAAACTGGGGCTATATGCGAGGAACTTGCCGGTTTAATTGCAAAAAATGTTGAATTTGAGCCCTATATAAAAAGTGCAGAACAAGGACCGTCGGGTCATGTCAATCCTCTGTTAGACAAAACAGATTGGAGCGCATTCTTTTTAATTAAGGATGGAGCAGTAGTTCAGGAAAATGCGAACTTGTGCCCTAAAACTATGAATGCGCTTAGTAAGGTTCCCTTCCCTAAAATCAAAGGCAGAGCACCCATGGTGCTATTTTCGTTACTTAAACCTGGCACCCGAATCGCCCCACATCATGGATTTTTAAATACACGGCTAATTTGCCATTTACCTCTAGTGGTTCCCGACAATTGTGGACTAAGAGTCGGCAATCAAGAACATCAATGGCGCAAAGGCGAAATAGTCGTATTTGATGACTCTATTGAACACGAAGCTTGGAACAACAGCCAAGAAAACAGAATCGTGCTTATTTTTGATATCTGGCGACCGGAGCTGACTGAACTAGAGAGAAAGTGGGTATCGGAACTGTTAGAAGCTGTCGATACTTTTGATGAGCTCTAAATTATAGAAAAGTGTCAGGTTTTCCAACTTAGTGACAGCTAATTTATCCAAAGCAGGTATGCTTTTTCTTTTTGAATTGAATAGTGCTTGGTTCTCATAATGTTACGTATTTCTTCTAGAAACGGGCTTTGTGGCACTTACGATCCCCAATTTAATTGCATGTGTAATTTCGATTTCGAAGCTATCAAGTCGAAATGTTTTAATTTTTTTAAAATTGGTGCCATCATTATTGAGAAATCTATCTAACACGTATTAAATTAGGTGGGAAAATGTTCCAAAGCTGTTGTAATGTATTGAAATTAAATAAAGATATGTGGATGAAAACAGTGAAAATGATTAAGTGTTACTGTGATCTCTACATAATAATTTGTTAGGGCCAATTTAGCCCTAAATACATATTAGGGCAAGATATGAAAGTTTACGAAATAGAAGTTGTAGGACTAAATAAGTCCAAAAATCCAATTACTCTAAGGTTTAATGAAGACATCAATATAATTACTGGACGAAATGGTTCTGGCAAAACAACCATTCTAAAACTCATATGGTACTGCATAAGCGCCAATATTGAACGGGCGATAAGAGAGATAGTTTTTAGTACGGTGACAATAGTTACATCTAAGTACACTCTTATTGTTGATAGACAGGAAGTAAAAAATAGGAAGGTGATTCATATTATTTTGAAGTCACCTAATGGCGAGATTCTACTTGATAAAAAGGAACCCGAGAGAAGAGATGATGTTGTTGAACAAGCAAATCAATTAACAGTTGAAATGTTAGATACGTCTATATTTTTCCCTACCTTTCGCAGAATCGAGGGTGGGTTTTCGATGACGGATGGTTCAAGGTCTGGGGTAAGTAGAGTAGTGCACAGAGCAGAAGAATTGTTTTTATCAGAACGCCACGGGTTTGGAAGTCAAATCCAAGATGCTTTGGAGTCTCATGCGGATAGGTTGTCTGTTGGGAAGCACAAGTTTGTTTCGTCTATATCTACCGTAGATATCCAGCAGCTAGTTACCCGTAAGTACAATGATGCAACTACAAAAGTAGAGGATTATTCAAAATCTCTAACAGATAGCATATTTTCTGAGATTCGCAGTTATAGGCAATCAAACTCAGAAGAAAAAGACGCACTTAAAGATGCTGTTTCTACCTTAGATAGAATAAATCAAGATGTGGTGGAATTTGAAAGCGTAAGAGAAAACGCTTTTAAATCAATTACAGTTCTTTCAAATATTATTGTAACTATATTCAAGCATAAAGGAATTCGATTAAACCCGAGAATTACTTTAGGAGATATAGACCAAAGCATTAACTCTGACTCGCTCTCTGCTGGCGAAAAGCAAATGTTAAGTTTTTTATGTTACAACGCGCTATATAGTAATTGCCCATTTTTTATAGACGAACCAGAATTAAGCCTTCACGTCGACTGGCAAAGAATTTTACTTGATGTACTAGTTGAGCAAAAAACAAATAATCAACTGTTCATTGCGACGCATTCACCATTCATATATACGCAGTACGAGGACAAGGAAATAATGATTGGTGAGGATAGAGGTTTTAATAGTGAACAGTAAATCTCTACCTACAGTTGACGAAATTATAAACAGCATAAAAAGATCGTTTATTCCAATAATTCTGATCGAGGGCACAACTGATGTATTTGTGTACAGATGGCTAAAATCAAAACTTGAGACTAACATGGTTTCATTGCAGCCATGCGGTGGAAGAAATAATCTTTTTTCCATCTATGATAGACGGTCAGAGTTTGAGGGTAAAAATGTTGCCTTTGTAGCTGATAAGGATACTTATCGTTTTGAATCAATACCAATTGATAAAGCAGGAATTATATTTACATCTGGATATTGTATAGAAAACGATATTTATGGAGGCTCAAATATTTCCAGTTTTCTCGATGAAGAAGATTTGCCAAGGCACCAGCTTTTGAAGGATATTGTTGGCAAGTGGTTTTCATTTGAAGTCGAGAGATTCATGAATCGGGAGTGTGGCAATAGCTTAAGCGTGTCGAATCACATAAATGTGGTATGCCCAGTTGGCCTAGAGCACATATGTCCACATTTCGCAGAGACAATTGGCTATAGAGAACCGTCAGCCGAAATCTTAGAGTTAGTTCTAGTTGAATATGACTTAAATGTGAGAGGTAAGCAGTTGTTTCAAATGCTTTCTCGCTTTTTATCTTCCAAAGGCCGTTTTTCAAGTTTTAGCGAAAAAAATCTTATAGAGATTGCTCTAAAGCAGGGAGAAAATCACTTTTTGGAACGGATAGCAATTGACATAAAACGTTCTTTGGGTGCTGCGCAGCCCTAACAAATTGCTGCACTCGGACACATACTGCTACGCTCATATTTGTGTCTGTCGCTATGCTCCATATTACACAAGAACGCTCTTCGCAGTATGTGCCGGTGAGCTAGGCGTTTGGGGCTCAAAAGGAAGCGGATGATCAATTTTGAGTAGGACGAAAATAAAGCCCGAATCAACGTTACGAAACACGGTATTTGTTATTTGGCGCAAGTAACACCGAGATCCGTCTAGTCGTTTCTTTTGTCGAAAACTCAGATACAATTAGAATTATATCTGCTCGGAAAATGACCAAGTCAGAGAGGAAAGCCTATGAACAGTAAAAAAGAAGAAATGCGCAGCGAATATTCATCAGAATTAATTAATTCAGGTGTGCACGGGAAATTTACGGCTAAATATAAAAAAGGAACAAATGTCGTTTTAATTGAGCCTGAGCTTCAAAAGTTGTTTCTAGATACCAAATCAGTAAACAAAGCACTGAAAGAATATGCTCTGGAGCATCAATTAGCACCCCCCTAATCGGGTAGCCAAGGGTCTCTCACCCTCAGCCCCCAACAACACCCTGCGTGCAGCTCCGCACAGGGCGTTTCTTCAAACTATTTTACATAGATCAGCCTCTGTTCAACTCCCCATTTTCTCTGCGAATACGCGGTAATAGATTTTAAATCTGCTGTTGTTGAGGCGTTATATGCCAGTAATGGCGAAGTCTATCGCATCTATCAGCAACGACCTTGAACTCTCTAGTGTGCCAATCGGCGATTTTAGTTTTTCTGCCGGCATGGAAGTGAGTTGCTGGGATAAAAAGAAGTAACGTTCGCCATCAAACAGTATTTCTGGCATCAGATTTTTCATCAGCATGGTTGGTTTTGAACGCGCAATACTCAGAGGCACAACCAATCTTGTTGCTAATTGGTCAATTACGCTATTTTGCACATCTACTAAGTAGGGATAGGCTTCTCTAGACTGTTTGCTTGAATTTCTATACACATCAAACTGGGCCATTAAAATACTCTGTATTCGTCACTCAATAGCCCATTTTCTGCAACAAACTCATTGTAAGCTTCAATAGCTGCCGCATTGTCTTTTTTCCATTTTTCGGCTGCCGCAGTTTTAAGCTTATCGTTTAAGGCTTGTTCCAGCGTTGCAGACAGGTTAACTTTTAATCCTCTAGCTTTGTTTAGTAAGTCGCTATTCAAGCTCAAATTCGTTGCTTTTTTGGGTGCAGTTAAATCGTAAAGGTCAGTCATTGCCAATCTCCTATCTTTTTCAAACACAGTATACGCATAGAGATGCGCATTTAACAACAGGATTGGCATGTCTAATCAAAGCGCGTTGGTTAAGGTATTTTGGTACAGTTATCGAAGCTGCATAAGGCAGATTGAAGTGCGATAGCAAGATACTCGACTTTTTATAAGATGGTTAGGAAAAGATTTAAGAATATGGAAGTCACTGACCTAGAGCGCACCAGCAGTTAGTCTACAACTCTGAATTGTAAAACAAGTGCAAGACAGGCGACGGGTTCACAATTGAGTTGTTAGAAATAAAAAAGCACCCAATTTTCATTGGGTGCTTTTTAGTATTTTAAGAGAGCTAAAGTATAGCTTAGCCTCTAGTAGAACATCTCGTTCTAGTACACAAAGTACGTAGTACACGAACGTCTAACGTGTTTACAATGCCGTCATTGTTGAAGTCATAACGTAGGTCGTCCACCGGACCCGCGCGTAACAAACGAGACAGTGTCACTATGTCAGCAAAGTCAATATCACCATCACCGTCTAAGTCGCCCGGCGCAGGACCCGCTTCACCTTCCAATTTAAGCAGCTTCACTGCCAATGGTTCTAAAGTCATTTCATTGCTCGCTGACTGACTAGTAATGACATCAGTTACAGCATCAGGCGTATTACCGTAGATAGATAAACTTACATTTAGCGGTTCTAAGCCTACATTGATCAGTGAAACATAGGTATTACCGTCTGCATCATCGACCTGTTCAGACAAAACACCGTATGCTGTATTGCCACCTGCATCAGTTATCGCAACGCTTGCAGACATTTCAGGAGCAACAGATGCTAGCGCTGAACTGAACGACGAAGCCATTGCAAATACCTCGTCTAGTTCGACAACAGCGAAAGTTGCTAACGCTTCAGATACAGCCGCTGCTCTATCAGCACCCACTTCCGTTTTTGAGAAGTTATCTGATGAAGACACAACGACGACTCTTCCACCGCTTTGACTAAACTGAATCAATGCAGCTAAATCAGCATCGGAGATAAAGGCGGTAGGAGGCACAATGACCGTCTGCTTGGTTTTATCGATATTTGCCAATTCAGTAGGCGTGGTAAATCCGACAGGTAGATTATTCACTTTAAGTGCTTCATGTACATCTGACATTTCAGCAGTATAAGTGTCGTCTTGAATATGACTATCCTTGTTGTAATAAACCATAAACGCTCTTTCTGACGGCGCCAAGTTCATAACAATTTCACCGTGTGCATTGATTTCTTTCCAAGCACGACCATAAGCATCTAACTGAATCGGTTGGTTAGCAGAAGTACCAGCGAAATCAGCACGCGTGTCAACTGAACCATCCGCTCGTCTGTTCCATACCCAAGTGGTTGTTGAGTCCATGCCTTGTGTAGCAGCAATCCAAAATGCAGCACGCACATACTCTTTACTCATGTGGAAGTCACGCCATCTAGCGCCTGACATTGAGTGCCACTCTGAATCGTAGAACGGTTTGTTTGGCGCAATAGACTTATTGAAATCAAGCATAATGGCTTGTTTACGCCATTCCACCTGGTAACGGTCACGCCAGCTTTGATCCAAACGCACATCCCACTCAGCCGCTGCAGGATTCATTTGGTTATCCGAGCCAGGAATATCAACCAATTTGGCGATAAACTCAAAGTCGTAACCTTCATCAGCATATTGACCATGAATTGATCTTTCACCAAGCACTTTTATGTGTGTTTTGGCTTTTGGATCAGCACCATGTGCTGTGTTATGTAAGAAGGTAAACCAATCGTTCACACGACTCATATTGAACTTGTGCCAGTCATACCATACTGGTCCGCCTTGTAATTCTAGAGGTAAAGGATAGTCGTAAGCATCTGACAATTCTTCAAACGCTGTAAACTCAGTACCGTACACTGCATTTAATTCCGCGATAGTTGAGTATTTTTCAGCTAACCAAACTTCATATTTGTCATATGTGAAAGTCGACAAACCTTCATCAGAATGTGCTCCACCCTCACGGAAACCAAACGTAGGCTCATTGGCTAACATGTAAATGCGCGCGTTGTCACCAATGATGTCGATATTTGGCTCAACCATACCGTCGAACAAGGTTTGCAACCAACCACGAACTGAAGGGTTATCGATATCATAATCGGTAAACATACGATGACCTTCTTCGAAAGCAACAGGATTGATGTCTCGTAACGGACTATTATTCGGCACAATATGTCCAACGAAGAATTGCATAGGGAATTTATTCTTCTCTACTTCACGTTCAAGATCTCGGACAAAAGAGTTGATACGAACTTCGCGAACTGTTTCACCGTCTTCTAGATCTTGCACAGCGATGTATTTTTCACCATTGCGACCATACGACTCTAAGGTTTTATCATCATCTGGCTGGAAGAAGAACTTACTGGCTAGAACAGGTTTTCCGTCTAGTAGATAGTTGCCACCTTCAATTGTTGCTACACCATTTTCCCAGTCAGGAGATTTAGCCAGCACTATTTCGCCGTCAATTTGCTTCTGCAACTCTTCAATAGCCGTTTCTATAATAACCAAGCTGTCTGCAAGTTCATCAAATGGCAAACCCGCAGCACCAACAGGATCAAGTCGCGTAAAGAAGAGACGGTTATATCTTTCTTCGATAGCAAGAGGGTTTTCGCGGTCGTAAGGAGCGAAGGTATCTTTGAACAAATCGACTGTGTGTGCAGTCACTTCTGCATACTCAGTATTTACGCCAGCTTCTTCCGCTTCCGCAATCTTAGCTGCAAGTAAATCGCGCGCCTCATTGACATTTTGCATCAGGCTTAAAAATACACCTTGGTCAATAGGGCCAATATAGGTAGTTTCTTCACGATCATAGAAATCAGGATCATAGAGATCTGGAATTTCAGGCTCGGCTAACACTTCAACATCGTCAATAAAGATATTACCTGCATCGCTGTTTTGAACATACAAGGTAACTGACGTATTAGTGGTGCCAGTTTTAAAGCTGATAGTTTTTTGATTGTACTGACTACCAATAATCGCAGTGGTTTTTTCCACACCGCCATAATTTTTCACACCAAATATTCCAGATGTATTATTTGGTACAACGCGCGTCCAAACTGATGCTGTGTAGCGCGTGTCTGCCATGAGTCCGCCAACAACACGCTCAATGTAGCCCACTTCGCCATTTCGATCGCGAATTCGTAATGCGAATTCCCCAGAGCGTACATTGTTCACATTATTCACAATAGACGCTTGACCTGTCACGCCAGTCCAACCCTCAAAAGTACCGCTTTCAAATCCAGGATCTTCAACAAAGTTTTCATAAACTCGAACAGTAACTAAAGTAGAAGCTGAGAAACCACCGTCTTCAGTCACGCCTGTAATAGTTGCTGTTCCAAGTGCTTTGCCTGTCACGGCGCCATTTTCATCTACTGTGGCTACCGACTCATCACTAGATGTCCAGAAAATTGTCTGGTTGGTAGCATTAATCGGAGTCAGAGTCACATCTAATTGCGTGGTAATATCTTGAAAGATAGTGACTTGAGGAGGCGTTATAGATAACCCTTGTACAAAACGTACTCTAGGGTTGTTTTCCTCAACTGACACGTTATCAACATAGAACTTGGTTCTACCATCACCTAAGCCGTCAGGACGAACTTGTATACGCAATCTGTCATTGTCGGCACCAGAGCCGTTTTGGCCTGATACTGAACCACGAGTTGTTACAGCAGATGTAATTCTGACCCACTGGCCTTGCACAACATTACTAACGTTAATCGGTTGAACTAGGGCAAATGGGTTTTCAAATATGGTACGAATTTGATTGATGGATGAACCAGGTTCAATCCATATATCCATTGATACGATAAAGTCACCTTGTAAGGTTTGCAATGAACCAAACGGCGCGAAGGCAGTTTTAAATGAAGTGGTTTTTTCGTCAGTTTCGAAAACCAGCGCACCCACACCATCTTTGACCATTTCAGTGCCGCCACCGGTGTTGTCAATTTGGGTAAAGCTGCCCGGTCCGTTACCGTTAGCAATAAACCAGTTAGGGCTGGTAGGTTCAAACCCGGCAAGCTCGTCACTTAGACGATTGCTGAAAGGTTCTGGAAATGCGTCATTTGTGCCCGGTTCATGCACTTCAATAGCAACATTATCAACAAAAAATGTACCCGTGCCATTTAACATGTCACCAGGTCTTACTTGAAGTCTAAGGCGATCCGAGTTATCAGACGCTGCGGAACGAGAAAAAGGCGCACTGGTAACCTTAACCCATTGACCTTCTTCAACATCGTCTAAGTTGATTGGCGTAATAAAATGGAAAGGACTTTCCAAAATTGGGCGAATACGACCAACCTTGCTGCCGGGTTCTACCCAAACGTCCATAGACAATGAATATTCTATATTCTCTTGCAGTTCAACCGTTCCTGGAGGTGAAAAAGCCGTTACGTTACCCGCAACGCCACCGTCATGGCTAAACTTGAGGCTATTACTACCAGAATTTGGCATCTCGGAATTGATAACGTAAACAGTAGGTTCAGCCGCACCGGCAATAAACCAGTTTGCAGGGCTACCATCGATGATGATGGGGCCTTCAAACCCAAAGAAATCATCATCTACTAAATTTTCTGCCTGCACTGTTGGCTGAAACAACAGTCCAGTAACGCAGAACATTAATGCGTGTTTTAACTTCATTACATGTTTCTCCTAAACGCCAGATTTACTGCTTTCTTTGATAGTAATTCCCAGCATGTTAAATAAACTTATCGTTTTTCTAGAACTTAAAATGTTTATGGATAGCTCAATAATTTTTGTCAGAAACCACTCGCTAACATATTTATTATCTTATTTATCAATACTTTAAAGAACTTAATTTGCTCATGATAACAATCAAAAACATTTCTTTAACGTATTGTTAAAGGTCAGTTTACAAGATTACCTATCGATACACCATACTTATACAAACATATTATGTTTATATTTTATGCGTTTTAATTTCATACGATTTAGTGTAAATAGGTATAAGGTAAATATTATTCTCAAAAGCAAAAAGGCAAATTTAACCGCTGAGTTTTTTAGTCATTTTACGAAGAAGCAAGTTAGACTATAGGCAAGTTTTAACTAATCCTGTTTGCCCAAATAATGCCAAATCACATGTCCAAACCTGACACCAATAGACGTCAAGGGAATACACCCAAAAACCAAAAAAACCGCTATTTAAAGTGGTTGTTGGTTATGATTGCCGTTTACACCTTGTATTTCGCTCAATCACTGATCATTCCGTTAGTATTAACTAGTTTGGTCGCGTTGCTTTTAAGTCCACTTGTGAATTATTTCAATCGCCTGTTTATTCCAAGAGGCGTTTCAGCAGTCATATTGTTAACAGCATTAATTACCCCTTTTTCGTTTCTCGGTGTGGAGTTGGTAGAGCCAGTGCAGAGGTGGACTAAAATGCTACCCGAGCTTTCTCAACACTTAAATCAACAGATTGATTCATTCAGTGATTCGTTAATGACCGAAACTGAGACTGTAGAACAGTCAATCCAAGAAGAGGATTCTGGGTTTAACTTTTTTGGTTGGTTTGAAGATGAAGAAGACAAGCAACCTCTACCATCGAAGTCTGATGAAGTCAGTGCGGTTAAAGAAAGAATCAAACAAGGCAGTGTAGAAGTATTACTTGCTATTTTGGCTGCAACGCCAGTTTTTGCAGGCCAACTGTTTGCTAGTTTGGTGTTAATTTTATTTCTTCTGATATACAGCCCTGTGCTTTTTGAGGCTTTTGTGGCCGGATTAACCACTCAGGATAAAAAGCAAAAAGCCATCGATTTGAAGGACACCATTCAACAACAGCTATCCTATTACGTCATAAATATTAGCTTGATAAACTTGTGTTTAGGGCTTGTAACCGCGCTTGCTTTACATCTTTATGGTATGCAAGATGCTTTGCTATGGGGGGTGTTAGTAGGCATGCTAAACTTTATCCCCTATCTAGGAATGTTGTTTGGATCTATCGTTCTTTGTATAGCAGGTGCGGTGCAATATGGTGTTGAGCTAATCGCCTTAGTTCCACTAGCTATCTATCTCATTCTAAATCTCATCGAATCTCAATTTATTACGCCTTTGCTGCTCAGCAATCAAATGCAAGTCAATCCGCTAATTACCATCCTTTGGATACTCGTTTGTGGATGGCTATGGGGAGTGGCTGGCGTGTTAATTGCCGTGCCGCTGCTTGTCTGTTTAAAGTTAGCGTTGGCACAACTCAATATTCTGCCACAATGGTTAAAAGTGATTGAAGCAAGGTGAAATTACTAGTTATGTGCAATCTTGGTTTATACACCGTTTATTTAAACGCACAATAATTAATAGTGTGCATCTATCAATTTCTATATTTAAGAAAATGCCTAGCGTACAACAGCAATTGGATCTTAGTGGCCTTCAAGGGCCAGCTTCCAATGTATTCAAGTTGGATGTAGCGTGATGCAAGGTACGCAAATGCAAACATTGATTTCTATCACTCGATCAAAAAATATAAAATAAGTTAGCTAAGAATAGTCGGATTTTTTCGAATCATTAGGTTAATTCGCCAAGTTGTGGACCGTCATTGTGTCGTAGGTGTGAGTTACACCGATGCTCAAGTGGGTAAAATACTCAAGTAGAACAGTTGAATTTATTGCCATTAACCTCAATCAAACCGAATTGAGTTAGGCCATTAATAAACGATGACAAAACTCGAAAGAATATAGACAAAAACTAGTATTGGTCATTTTTAAGCATACGAGCTTTTAGAATAGGCAGCATTTGGTTAACGATGTCGGGGTATTGGGAAGCCACATTTTTGGTTTCTTTGTTGGCGCTATTATGATCGTACAAAGCTACATCTTCACCGTTAAACAAGGTCAATCTAAATCCTTTCATTCTTAATGTGTGATTTTTGCCTTGATAGGAATATGCATATTGACCCTCGGCGTCAGGGTTGTTTACCAGAGTGCGTATCGAACTCCCGTGAATATTTTGCGGTTCTGGTAAACCAGCTAAACTGGTTAAGGTTGGAAACACACTCGCCGCCTCTACCACTGCCTGAGTACTCTCACCAGGTTTAGGCATTTTTGGATATGCAATAAGTAATGGTGAACGCAGGCCCTCTTCAAATAAATTATGTTTGCCCCAAATAGCGTGCTCACCTAAGTTCCACCCGTGATCCCCCCAAAGCACAACAATAGTATTTTTATCCGCGCCAGACTCTTTAAGCTTATTGAGTATTTTACCCACTTGAGCATCGGCATAACTCACACTTGCTGCGTAATGTCGACGTACTTTATCTGCAAATTTTTTATCTGTGATAGGATTTTTCCCCCATCGGTTATACTTCATGAATTCGCCGGATTTATGCCAGGTAGATAAACCATCAGGTTTATTGGGGTACGGATTTTCTGGAAACTCAACGCCTTTATACAAATCCAGATACTTTTTCGGCGCACCAAATGGCAAATGGGGTTTTATAATGCCAACCGCTAAAAAAAATGGCTTTTCTTCATTTTCTAATAACAATTCAAGTTGTTTAATAGCTTCATCGGTAATTAAGCCATCTGGATAAATATTGTCCTCACCTTCCATCGCTTGCAATATGTCCATATGTTTTGCATTTTTGCGAATTTCACCATGAGCCAACCCATGCATCATGCCACTTGGTGTTTTCCAGTCTCCAACAGGCATCAAATGTCGTGTCCAAGAGTTTGGCATTTCTAACTGAGTATTGTCAGCCCAGTCTTTACCACCTCGTCCACCCGGAAAATGCGACACCTTGCCAACAGAAACTGTTGTGTAACCATGTTGTTTAAACCATTCTGGCATACTGGGTGATATACCTTGAACGCCATTTTTTATCGCCTGTCCTCGTAATTGTAATGCACTATTATTGCTAGGCCCGTACCGACCAGTTAATAAAGAATATCGGGAAGGGCCGCAACTTGGAGAGTTCACATACTGGTTTAAAAAGATCCGACTGTTTGCAGCTAATTCATCAATATTGGGAGAGTGAATATGTGTTTCACCAAAGGAGTTTAGGTCTGGCCTTAGATCGTCAATAAATAAAAATAGGACGTTTTGCTGAGACATTCCCTCTTCTTGTTGTTCGGCATGATTAACACTACAACTCGATATCAATCCAATGAGCACTATTTGCCCACAGACTTGCTTTAAACTCTTAAACACTTTCCACCAACCTATCGGACCAAAAAATAAGAAAAAAGTTTTTTCAAACGCCAATTCCAGCACTTATATTACACATAATACAAAGGAATACTCGAGCATCAGTGATTGTATTTGATAATCCGACAATCGGTCAGTCCAAAATTAAAGTCACCACAGTGGGTTTGTTAATAGGGTTTCATGTCCTGCTATACCCCACGAAGAACAAACTTTTAGGCAGTGGTTGAAATCGCCGATATTTTTCTAACCATAATCGTGCTGAAAAAGAGGCAAAATAATAAAAATAGCCTTGTAATTAGAAAGTGAATTAAATACTTTTAAGTGGCTTAGTTAACCCACTTTAAGGCACCTCAAATAATTAGTTATGGGCTCCAGCTTACAGCCACTTTCGTGAATAAGTCATATTGTGCAGGCATCTGTTGAACTGATGCATCGTTCTCGCACGCCATCCTTTATGGATGCATGGAACTTTGACTATTGGCCAAAAAATTAATTTCAATCTCCCAGATATTGACTGCATTACGGGCGAAGTTAGAGCTAATATAAATAGACAGTTTCGTGAATATAAGCATTCTGAACTGGTTTCGAAATTACGCTTTTATTTGAAAATAAGAGAATAGAAACCTTATTCCAAGAGTGCGAACGCCCCATACTGGGGTTTTAGGTTAGTGGATGAAATTAGATGATGTTTCCATAGAGCATACTGGAATTGATTGGCAAAGCATTTTGCAACACTGGACGTGGCTGTTAAAAATCAATCCTAATTTTAGTATTTGGATAGTAACTAAGTTTGCTGAAATTTTTGTAATCGATGACTTTGGCGGCGTGTGGTTTATTTCCACATCGGGCGCAGGGTATGAGCAAGTTGCAAATTCAGTAGATGATTTTTCGGAGTCTTTATCCCAAAATGACAATGTCGAATACTATTTCATGACCAGCGTGATTGAAAAGTTAGAGAAAGCTGATGTAACTTTAGCTGAAGGTGAATGCTATGGCTTTATTACGCCAAATGCATTTCAGGAATGTACGTTTGATGTCAGCAACTTCAAAGTAGCTGACATTAAGTCCTATCTAATAGGGCTCGGTGATTTATTGGGTAAATTAAAGCATGGAATTCTGATTTTGATATTGGCTTTGGCATGCATGGCATTTTCCATCTTTGCTGCCTGGATGTTTTTTTATGATGAAGATGTCCATGAACAAACAAGTGAATTTATTTCAATCTTATTTTTATTCTTTGGTTTTGGAATAGCTGCTCTTGCTTGTTTTGCTGAGTATTTTAAAGTTAGTGGTAGTTTCAACTCCACTGAAATTGATTTTTACACACCTTGGACTGGGGCTAAAAAAGAACGTTGGGATGATCTTGTATCGGCTAAGTTTAATGGTTCAATGTATTGGTACACTCTTCAATTCAAATCTGGAAAAAAAGTTCGACTTTCTGCTTATTTACAGGGACATGGTGAAGTTTTGGATATTGTCAGGGAGCGCGGCTTTGACTTATAACAAACAGTTGAATATGGATAAAAACAAGAGCGGTTACTACCGCTTAATTTGGGGGTTATATTTATCAAGTTGCAAACAAGCATATATGAAGAAAATCAAACTAGGCACTCGCTTTATTAGAACTAAACTCTTGAGTCTCTTAGTCATTAGCAGCTCTTGTGTAATTTGCTTAGTAAACCTGATCACAGGCTACTTTTCTTCTACTGCAAGTTTACTTGATATGGTTTTATCAACGGTCATCTTGTTGCTTATCGTCATCCCCTGTGGAATGTTATTAGACCTATTTAAGAGGTATAAACAAGGGAGGTGGTAGTGTATAAATCTAACAGTGTCTCAAGAGGATCACAAACATGGCACTCATTCGGAGTATAGCGCCATATTTGTGCCCCTTAGCTAAGTGTTAACTTTCAATCAAGGATCACTTGTCTTCTAAACTGTACAACTTAGAACCTATCAGCTAAACTTGTCTTATAACCTGTACATGAGGAGGTTTTATGAGAGTTGTATCTTTTACGGAAGCCCGAAATGGGTTGAAGTCGGTTCTAGATAATGTGGTCAATGACGCAGATACTACAATAATTACAAGAAGGGACTCGGAAGATGCTGTCGTTATGTCACTCGACTATTACAATAGTTTGATGGAAACAGTCTATTTACTCAAATCACCTGCTAATGCAGCGCACTTAGCAAAGTCTATCTCCCAATACAAAAAGGGCGAATATACACAGAGCGATTTGATAGATGACTAAAAGGTTGTTGTCATGGACTGACGAATCTTGGAAAGACTATTTGCATTGGCAAACCCAAGACAAGAAGACGCTTAAACGAATAAATAAACTTGTAATGGATATTAAGCGCTCACCTTTTGATGGGATTGGAAAGCCAGAACCCCTCAAGGAAAATCTAACTGGTTTTTGGTCGCGAAGAATTGATGATACTAATCGTTTAGTTTATGCAGTTGAGAGCGAGTCAATAGTCGTAATTTCTTGTCGTTATCATTATTGACATATAATAGTAAAATTAACAAAACAATTGAGACGGATTTTGTGGAAGATCGCAACAAAACCGCTTATTGAAGTGTTAGTCGCCATGAGGGATTTAGCTTTTGTACGCTGATGATGGATTTGAAAAGATCGAATACTTCGCTGACTCAACCGAGCTAGTGAGCTTGAAAGACGCTGTTTCAGAACTTCCCAACGATAATCGCTCTGGCGCCGTTAGAAGTATAGAACGATTTTCCGAAAGACTTCGAGCCTATGTTGAATCTGCTCATATATTAGATTTCGTTAAGTCTTACATTGGAGGTTGCCCGATATTGGCAAGAGCGATTTACTTCAATAAGACTGAAGCTCAAAATTGGCTAGTGAGCTGGCATAAAGATAAGACAACCGCAGTGTCCGATAAGATTGATTGTCCCGATTGGTCAAATTGGTCAGTTAAGAACAATGTGATTCATGCCCAACCTCCGACAGAAGCATATAATAAAATGCTTACGATCAGACTACATTTGGATGACGCTGATTCCAGTAATGGTTGTCTTAAAGTTATCTCGGGTAGTCACTTACTTGGAGTGTTGTCACAGCAGGAGATATCGAAATACGCAGATAACAAGTTGGAAACGGTTTGCAAAGCTAAAGCAGGCGATGCACTTTTAATGCATCCGCTATTAATTCATTCTTCGAGCAAGGCAACAAGCCCCTCTTCTCGTCGAATTATTCACATGGAGTACAGTAGTTTTGAATTACCAAAGAGCATTAAATGGGCTTAAAGCGCATGACAAACGGTTTAATACGCTACGCTGCGACAGCACTTCGTGGCACACATTAAGCGGGCGTTAGGTGCCAAATGGATAAGTTTATCTTCGTCTTTTTGCTACTTGTCCATTCAGTAGCAGTTTTTTCTCAGGAAAAAAGCGCATCTACTTTGGAAGAATTGCTTGAGCAAATTAAGAACAATCGAGTAAACGATGTTGTTCACAAAATTCCAAAGGGCATTCATTGGATTGAAGGTTATTATGTGTCCAATGCTTTTTATAGGTGCTCAGAAAAACATCATCTTTATATTAACGATGGATCTATTAAAAAGGCTCTAGATGATATGCAAGCAGCAGTTTTACACGTTGAAATGACGATAAAAAACAAAAATGGCAGTATCACCATTTTAGAAGTTCACAATATAATTGAGGGACACAAGCAGGGGTGCACCTACCTAGGAAAACCTGCATAATGCCACCTTACAATCCAATCAACCGGCCCCCAACTCGTTGGCTGGGCTCGTGCCTCGCTGATTTTAGCCCGCAAGTTTGTGTCGTTTATTTAGGGCGTTAGTCGCCGAAACCTCATTCTGGAAACTTCTGCTTTGTATGAAGCACCCTCACTACCCTTATATTTTTTCCATCAAGGTAATATGACACAATCATTGATATATCTGGAATTATTAATAAACGCCCATTTATGCCATCTCGCTCTACTCCCTTCTCTGGTTGAAACAATAAGCTTTCTACTTTTTTTTCAATTGTTTCGTCGGTTGCTTCTGCCGCCATGGGATTAAACTCATATAGAAATTCAAATATCTTTTCTCGGTCAATTAGAGATTGCTCTTCCCAATAAATCACCATTAATCCCGTAGTCTAATTTTTGCTTTTCTTTTCGCCATTGATGTCTTTGCTGCTTCATGAGCTACAAATTTAGATTTCCCAGCTTCCATCTTTTCAAACGCCTGATTAACCTGCTCCGTTAACCAAGAATCGTGAGATGATTTAAGGCGTTGTTGCTCGGCCAATTGCTCCGTCAGTTCTCTACACGCATCACTTATCGTTCGCCCTTGGCTCTCTGCCATTTGTTGAGCTAGCTTTTTGACTTCTTCATCTATTCTGAATTGAATTCGTGTATCCATAAACCTACCTTGTGATTACATTTGTACTGACAGGTTATGCAAGGGCGACTAACAAGTCAATTTATTGTGGTTCGAATACATCTGTCGATTTTTATTGAAAACAACGCAAAAAACCTGGCGTGACTTCGGAAGCGCAGATGCAAAAACTAATTGCACGCATCGGCTTAATCAATTTTGGTGTAGCCAATGTAACCCGCACCGAACTTGAATATGCGTACAACTTTTTACCGTTTTAACTGGCTTTAGTTTAGTTAACGATCAAGTCACCAAAATAGGCTGTGGAATCGTTGTGGGGGCCCCATTTAGCTGAGCCTCCTCCATGAAATGTCGAAAAATACAGTGAATCTATTTGCAGCTTATCGTCGTTACGCAGTCGAAAGTTCTGCTTTTCTAACACTAGCTCATCATTAATCCAAATATACAATTCTGCGTTGCTTTTATCGGGATTATTTAAGATGATTTTTTGACGGATCTTGTACCATTTGTCGTGTTCAAAATTTAAATTCTCAAAACGAATCGACTCGCCCCACTTACCTTGCATGTCGAGGTAATATAAATACAGTTCGGCGGCGCCGTCTTTACGCCACATTAAACGGGCGCTGAAGCCTTCACCATTTAATGGTCGATTACCTCCTGTCCATTTGCTGCCACCACTGGTTAGCCCGGGTAATTTACCTCCTAATCTAAAGTCAAAACCTTCAGTAAACTTGAGCGAATAGTCTAGGGTATAGCTGTTTTTTGGCGGTAGATTAACTAAAAACTGAGAGCCTCCTTTGCGTGAGCCAAACGACCCTTTCGGGTAGTCAACCGCCAGCACCGTTTTGTCACCGTCTTGCAAAATAGTTGCACGGTCATACATACGCGTTTCTTCGAGCATTGGATAGGCTTTGAGCATATCTTCATTAACTAAAGGCCCTGGTTTTAGCTTTGCAAATTGAGTATGAAAAACCGCATTGGTATCATGAGTTGATACAGGCTGTAGCAAGCCACAAGCCCCTAAAAACGTTAAAACGCTTGCAATGAGAAGCGTTCTGAGCTTACGTTTTGAAGCGTATTTAGTGCAAGGGCTAGGGTTTTGGTTAGTTGCCTTGTTGTTAAAGAGGTCAACTATAAAAGTGTATAGATGCATTTTTGATACTCATTAAAAAAGCGGAAAGAAAATACTACCCCCTAAACGATTCTGGATACAGCACCTTTAGGCACTGGAAACGAATATATAGCTTCAAGATCCAGTTATTCAGATTGTTAAACACTTGTGTGACCAAGGTGGTGACAAGCATATTTCGAAGGTATAACTCTAAAAAAGGGGTCGGAGTCAATAGTCGCTGTTGTTTTCTGCTGTTATCCTATTGCGTAGTCAGCATACAAAGTA
Organism: uncultured Alteromonadaceae bacterium; assembly: GCA_947503265.1. Lineage (GTDB taxonomy): Bacteria > Pseudomonadota > Gammaproteobacteria > Enterobacterales > Alteromonadaceae > Aliiglaciecola. The sequence continues at coordinate 120,868 of CANNDC010000002.1, read as the reverse complement.
CCAAGGTCATGATGAATCTCTGCAAAGGAATCAAAGTTCAATTAAGCGTTACCATTAGTTATTTCATAAAATTGATTGCAATCAGTACAAGCGTTTTTATGCTGTTGATTCCAAGTGTACAATCTACAGAATGGCCTATGTCAAATGATCCCAAGTTTGACTCTTCCGTAAAGAACCCCGTCTATGCCTTCGATCAGGGACCCGTTATTCTCTTGGATAGTGCTCATCACAACTTTCATGTTCAAGAGGGATTCATTGCGCCTTTCGTAAAATTAGCAAATGCAGACGGATACCGGACAGTAATTGGCGCAAAATCCTTCACTACAGAGTACTTGTCTGAGTACGACATCGTCATGATCATTACAGCGCTTCCCTTTGCATTTACCACCAAAACCGAAGTGACAACTGAAACGACATTCACCGCAGCAGAAATTGAAGCATTATACGACTGGGTTGAGAAGGGCGGTTCATTGCTTGTTTTCAGCGAGCATGCACCTTTTGACCAAGCTATCAATCCATTATTGAACCGCTTTGGGATCGAATCTAGTATTGGTACGATTGCCGATCCAACGCACTATGATAGGAATCTCGGCTCTGAGGGCTGGATTGTTTTCTCACGGGAAAACGGCCTGCTCGACCATAAGCATCCCATAGTCAATGGCAGGAACGAGAGCGAATCTATAGATAGCGTTATCAACTTTGGTGGCAGCTCGCTTTCCGGCGAAGGTTACGACAATCTATTTCGACTATCGGCAACTGCCGAAAACAGAGAGCATGCGACCGGTGTCAAACCTGTTGGCATGGGAAATTCACAGGCATTGGCGGGTAATATTGGTAAGGGTAAAGTAATAGCTTTTGCGGACTCCAATGGCTTCACAGCAATGAATTTCAATGCGAAAGATGGAACTTTTCAATCTTTGGGAATGAACACTACACCTTATGATTGGAAACAATTTGTGCTAAATACACTTCATTGGGCATCGGGCGTTATTCCTTAATTAGCGATTGGTCTTCAGACTGCAGCTTTTCCATGGATTTAGTCTGGATACGGTGATTCTCAATTGACACTGGGCAAAGCCTGTCGGATCACGCCTGCCGAATCAAATCAGCTAGATTTTTTAAATCTTTAATATCCTGTTCAAGCATAAATTGGACACGTTGAGATATTTGCTTGATACAAGCTGTAAAAGCATCCGCTATTTCATCTGAGCTGCCTTCCACTTTTGACGGATCAGCTAACCCCCAGTGAATTTGTTCCGATTTGCCAAACCAAACTGGGCAGGTTTCTTTTGCTGCTGAATCACAAACGGTAATAACTAGATCGGGTTCGAAACTTTCTAATTCATCCCACGATTGACTTTTTAGTCCTTTAGTTGGAATTCTGGCTTCTTTCAGATATTTAATCGACAGTGGATGCACCTCACCAACAGGTTGACTGCCAGCGCTCTTAGCAATGATTTTCCCGCCACCCATATGATTAGTAATGGCTTCTGAGAGAATGCTACGGCATCGATTGTGAGTACAGATATAGAGAATTTTTAGCATAACTCTTCCTTAGTAATTTGAAAAACAAAAAAGCCGACTAAATGAAGTGACCCATAAAGTCGGCTTTTCAATCAGTAGTCAACTTAGAAATCGTATTTTACAGACAGACTGACCTCTGTTCCGCGCGTTTCGGAGCGCAAAACCACATCTTCAAACTCAATGCTACGAGATTCATTTAACATATTCTTCAACTTGAAAGAAACTGTAGTTCTGAAATCAGGATAATACTTGTAAACCATATCCAAAGAATGGAATGGCTTTTCAAAGTTATCACCCAATCCATCTATTCCCGGTATCAAAATACGCTCACCGAATACGTTGTAAACCAATGAAGCTGAATGTTCACCGTTATCGGAATCATAGCCCATTTGCAGATTTAAAACATACTCTGAGTGCCCCGTTAAGCGCCTCGTTGTATTGGTTATCGCGGCTGAAACACCTGTTTGTTCAACGATGTTCTGACGATCTAAGGTTATCTCAGAATCACTGATGGTGATATTTCCTGAGGTAAACAAATTTTTCCAAATACCGTCACCCAAAATGTCTAGCCCTTGCAGAAACTCTACTTCTACACCATAAACTTCACCCGATTCGGCATTCGCAATACGAATTAAAGGTGGGCCATCTTGTGCAGGAGACTGAACCGATTCGATGGGGTTTTGCATGTATTTGTAGAACAAGCCGACAGACAGGTTGTTACCCGCTTCACGATACCATTCCCAGCGCAGGTCATAGTTGGTTATTGATGTGGTAGATAATCCTGGCGTACCCGCAATTGGAAAGTCCGTGAGCGGATCAATAAAGGTAGACGAAGACACTTCACGCAAATCGGGACGTACCACGGTTTGACCGACACTTGCTCTAAATTGGGTAGCATCACTCAGAAAATAAGTTATTGCGACTGCTGGATAAAAATCACTTTCGGCGAAAGCCAACTGAGAACGGTCCGCTTCGTCTGGTAAATCAAACTGATTGGTGCGCGGATCGAGAGGCGCGACCACTTGTCTGAAATCTTCCCAACGGAAACCGCCAGTAAAACGCCATTTATTATCAAAGAAGAAATCTGCTTCAACGTAATAAGCATCGATTTTTTGGCCCGCTACATAGTCATCACCAGCGATAGTGGTATCACGAACGATAGCACGTTCGTTAAAATTATCACCGGCCAAAACGGCATCATTTAAGATAGCCCCAAAATTGTTACCTACCAACAGCGAACGGTCTTCAAATGCCAAAGTATTAACATCAAAACGGCGGTTTTCAGCTGTACGTGACTTGGTCACGAAATCAGCACCAAACTTAAATTCCATTTCCCACTTATCGATCATGAAAGGGTAAGTCACGTTGTAACCAAAGTTTTCAAGTCTGTCATTTAGATTTTGGTATGAAAAGCGACCCGCAGTTTGCGCATCCAAAAGTGCGATCTCGTTTTGAGCATCAAAGATTCCATCTTCATTGGCGTCTTCAATAATAAATCGAGCTTCCATGTTGCCAGGGGCATATCTAGCGGAACGACCGACTGAGTATTTCCAATCAAAACCAAGGAAGTTCAACTCTGGAAACGTATGAATCCCTTTAATTTGATTGGTATACAAAGAACGCTCTTCGTACTCAACCTGAATATCGCGAATTCTGACGCCTTCAGCCACAGTCAGGTTTTCTGAGTTCCCGAAACGCTCTTGAATTTCATCTCTAGTGTCATTCAAGACAATGAGGCTGTAGTCCACTCTGTGGTTACGATTGTAGTCGATTCCCAGATTTAATAAGCTAGACCATTTAACATTGTATTCAGTCGCAACGATATCATCAAAAAATCGTGCTAAAACGATACTATCTTGTACTCTATCGGCTTGTTGCAGTTCGTAACGCTCAGTGACTAATGTTTCGCGCTCGTAGCCAGTGGTGAATAAGAACCCAACACGCCAATCTTCATTCAAATCGTAGTTATTACCCGTGGTCAGATTAAGACCAATATCGGGATTGATACTGGTTTGTTCTGGCCCATAGTTACGATTAACCTGAGAAAACAAATCAATAGCGGTGGCTTGGTCGAGATCATCCAAAAATTGCTTTTGTTCCCAGCGCTGTTGAATAGCTTGAGGTGCGGCACGTGTGCCATCATCCCTTCCATACCAGTCATTACTACCACCGGCATAATCTAGACCGTTGTTACTGTTTTCAGTGTTGTAACCCAAACTGCCCGATACATTAAACACTAATTCGCTTGGAATGGTTTTTAAACGAATATCCACGTTACCACCGCCAAAGGATGCCGGCATAGAAGGTGAATAAGATTTTTGAACTGATAAGCTTTCGATAATGTCAGCAGGGAATAAATCAAGGGGTATAACGTTTCGAGTCGGATCGGGCGTAGGTACAACTGCACCGTTTAGCTGCGTCGAAGAATATCGCTCACCTAGGCCTCGGACATAGATAAATTTGCCATCTACCAAAGTTAGACCAGTTACACGCCTCAATGCGGAGGCCGCATCACTGTCGCCAGTTCGCGAGATTTGCTCTGCTCCCAAGATATCAGCCACAAAAGCTTGATTTTTACGTTCTTGCAATACTGCAGTGGCGGTACCTTTTAGGCGGGTACCGGTCGCTACAACTTCCTCTATCGGCTCTTCTTCATCTGATTGCGCGTGTGCAGGAAGCGCTTGAAAAAACAAGCCTGCAGCCACAGCCATCGTGAGCGGAGAAAAAAGGAACTTATTAGCAGGTCGGTCCATATTAAACCTCTTTAAATCATATTTCTGAACTAACAAAGTCAGCGTTTTTGACTATGCCGTGTAAACTAAAAGCAAGCATGTCGTGAAACATGCTTGCTTCGATAGAACAGTGCTAAGAGGTCTTATTCAAGACCCACTGTCCAGCCTGCTGTCCAGTTGTTATCAGCATCTTTCACTGCGCCAATGAAATCTACCGGTACAAAGAAGCTATCCAAGGTAGTAACATCAAAAGGAGCGGTCGCATTAGTTGTGTAAATGCCGTTTAAGACGTCAGCCGTTTCATCTAACAAGCTGTTACCATCTTGCGCTGTAAACCAAGCTTCTTGGCTGAACGTTCCTGTGTCTTTAATGTTTTCTTCACACGCAAGAACAGAATTTCTAAATACCATTTGTGGCGTGTTTGTGCCATCCATATTCTGTTCCGCAGTGGTGTCACCATCACTTAAATCAACTTCGAAACACTCGCCCATACCAGCCGGACCGGTAACCACAAAGTTGTAAAGTTGAGCGTTAGTTTGGTCACGAAGCAATACACCTTCTGAATCGGCTTCAGCGGTATCGAAGGTATTACCGATAACGGTCATGTTAGCCACAGTTGGGTTAGAAAATGCTGTACCTTGACCGCCGTCTCCATCACCTTCAATTGCGCGATTCGCATCACTGTTATCGTCTGCATGCTTAACCAAAACAAATTGCATTTTGCCTTTAAAGCCATTATCCCAATCAACAGAATCATCTTGAATGCCTGTTAACACAAGGTATTTGGCATTCACTGCACCACCGAAGAATTCAACACCGTCGTCAGCATTTTTGTGAACTTGCACATATTCGATAGTAGTGCCTGAACCAACACCGCCAAAGGTAATGCCATTTAGTTCGTTATCGGGTGCAATTTCAAATCCGCCATGCATTACGCGTACGAAACGAAGCGTACCTGAGCTTTCAGCGCTGTCCGTACCACCAAATACTGAACCTTCTTGCGCGCCTTCGACTTGCAGTGCACAAGCTGAACCGTCTGTTGGACATTTAGTAGACTCACCGTTACCTAAGATGATCATGCCGCCCCACTGGCCGGCTGCACCTGCTTCTAGACCGCTGACAACGTGTTGGCGAGAAGTAAAGGTGATTGGCTTTGCAGCCGTCCCGTTAGCATTAATTGTTGAACCGCGGCTGACCACGATATAATCGTTGCCCGAGTTACCAAATACAGTTACACCCGGCTCGACAAACAACTCAGCGCTATTTTCATTGTCACCGCCAACAAATACCGCATCTGAAACTGCGTACAAGTTACCTTCAGTCAAGCGAAGATCAGCTGTAATGCGCCCAGAGATTTCACAGGTCGTTGTAGAACCATCGACCTGAGCGATACTGGTTGTTCCTGCTGGACATCCTGATTGAGTAGTCGCAACATCAACCGTTCCGCCGCCAAATCCAAATGACCAACCTTGACGCCAGTCAGTTGTACCAACGGCACCTACAAAGTTATTTTGTTCGAAGAAGCCATCAAGTGTCGAAGGATCGCCACCTGCAGTTAGTAATGAACTTTGTGCTGTCAATGTGCCGTCTTGGTTTAAACCAAGGTTTGCACGATCTTCGTAGGCGATTAGTTGATTGCCAGTTTGTCCAGTAAACCAAGGTTCCAGATCAACGTCATCTGCTTCGAATTTAAATGGTTCCGCACAAGAAATAACAGAGTTAGTCATGACGATGTCGCCATCTGACAAGTTGCCTTGAACAGTAGCATCATTGTCCATTTCTAGACATTCACCCATTCCGGCTGAGCCTGTAATAAGGAAGTTCATCAATACAGCACCAGTTTGGTCACGTAATAACAAGCCTTCAGAATCAGCATCTGCCGTATCAAAATCGTTACCAATCACTGTCATGTTTGCTACTGTTGGTTTTGAGAAATCTGCTCCATCACCACCGTCACCATCACCTTCGATACCACGGTTACCGTCGCTATTATCACTCGCATGTTCAACGTAAACGTATTGAAGTTTACCGTCGTAGCCATTGTCCCAATCGACACTGTCATCTTGGTTGCCGGTTAACACCAAGTGCTTCGCACTGACCGCACCACCGAAGAATTCAACTCCGTCATCGGCATTGGCATGAACTTGAACATAATCGACTACTGTACCAGAACCTACGCCACCAAATGTGATGCCGTTTAGTTCGTTATCAGGTGCAATTTCAAAACCAGCGTATTTCACAACTAAGTAGTTAAGGTTCCCTGAATCATCAGCATCGTTTGTTCCACCAAATACTGCGCCTTCTGCTGCACCTTCAACCTGAAGCGAGCAATCAGAACCGTCTGTTGGACATTTAGTCGATTGACCATTTCCAAGAATAACCAATCCACCCCACTGGCCTGCGCCAACGGTATCCCCAACTACATCATTAAATGACGTCATGATAACAGGGCTTGAGGCGCTGCCGTTTACTTCGATTTTAGAATCTCGACTGATTACCAAGTAGTCAGCACCGCGACTACCAAAAACGATGGTGCCTGCTTCAATTTCAAGCACAGTACTGTCAGCCTTATCGTTACCAACAAAAACGGGGCCTTCGAGCGCCCAAATAACATCGTTCGTCAGTGTAACTTTTCCGCTAGTACCTTCATCAGCATCGGTAATTCGGCCTGAAAGAACACGAACTTCTACGGTTTCGCCAAGTGCAGTACTGACTTGCCCAGACAAAAATGAACTTGCTTCACCCGGACGAGAATCATCAGGAGTTGTCGGGGGAGTTACCGTTCCACCACCGTTATTGTTTGTCACTGTGCTGTTATCAATATCGCCTTCGCTGATATTGATGTCGCCACCACAGCCGGCAAGAACTAACGCTGCAGTGATTGCACTGGCTTTAAAGATGTTACTGATATTCATCGGGTTCTCCAAAATGCGAGTAATTTTTATTGGATTTAAAAACGCGAGAAGAGTACCTAAGATGAATGACAGTTTTGTTACATTACAAAACTGTCACAAAAGGTTCATAAAACATGAAAATGTGAAAAATCAACCAAATTAGAGCGCGACGAGGGGGATGTAACTACACGACTCAGTAGACATTACAGTAGTTAGCAGTTGGTAGGAAAAGTCTACCAACTATGCAGTTTTATAGGTGTTTTCTCTGAACCATTTAGTAATAACGATTTTTTCACCTTTCGTTATGGGGTGCGCGTGATGCAAGGTTTCTTCGTTTGGCATGCCATCAGGATGTAAATTATTCCACACTAGAGCGGTGCCTTTTATCGGTGTAAAAGATCTACCCAATTTAACAAACTCTGTTTGCCCACCTTCGCAATCTTGATTTAGGTAGATCATAAAGGTCCAGGTGCGCTGTCCGCCATCTTTTGAGTAGATTTTAAAATCTTCAGAACCTGGCACAAAGTAGTCGTAGTGTGCCTTGAACTGCTGCCCAATAGCGTAATGTTGGGCTTGGATAACTTCTTTTTCACCGACGCCAAGCCCAAGTGCATCAACTATCTTTTTGTCTATGTATTCGGCTAAGGGATCATTGGTAAATGGCAAGTCACAGGTTGAAGACGTTCTAAAACCTTCATAGAAGTCTCCAGTACGCGCTGGAATTTCTGATGGGCGCAGCTTGGATTTTGTCAACTCGATAAGCTCATTGCATTCTTGATCATCTAAGAACCCATCGAGTTTAATCATCTGAACTTTATCGGGTAAAATGATTTCACTATGATATTGATCTAATCGTTCCAATAACTTGGGTCTGGCTACTTTCTCGTAAAAGTCCCTATCTTTATTACATTGCACTCCAGCAGGTAAGTTTTCGCCAAGCGCTTTCTTTGATGCTTCAAAAGTAAACCCGTTCTGCAACAGGATTTTCAACATTTCCATAGGATCACTGCCTTGCAGCAAACCGTTTAGTACCCACTGTTTCCAATTATTCGGTAACGTTGCCATAGGTTTTCTCCTTAAATCCTTTCCACACCCTGACTATATGTAGTTCAGTATGACAATCAATGTTATCAGTTTGAATAGTATTGCGACTCAAAAGTTCAATTGCTTCTATTCTAGATTGATCACTCTTGTTATTTCTGCCAACTGCTTTTTGATGAGTTGTTCGGGAATTGCAACATACCCTTCCCGTTTAACAATATCTTGTCCTGATTGAGACAAAACAAAGCGTAAAAATTCTTGTTCCAACAAGGGTAACAAATTGTCTGGTGGTTTGTTGACGACTAAATACAAAAAGCGTGTAAATGGATAGCGCCCCGATGCAATAGTATCTGATGTTGCTTGCACAAAAACATTGTTGTCATTCGCAATTGGCAAGGTTTTTACGCTGGCATTTTTGCGACCAAAGGCTGCATAGCCTATTGCACCCCAAGAGTTTGCTACAGATTGCACAACAGAGACCGAGCCAGGCAGTTCGTTCACTGTTGGTTTGAAGTCTCCATTGCACAATGCAATTCGCTTGAATAACCCATAGGTACCCGACACAGAATTACGTCCAAATATTTTAATTTTCCTGTTGGCTAATCGGCCCTTAATCCCGAATTCGCTCCAGCTAGTCATATCGGAAGGTGCACCACAGAATCGGGTGACAGAAAAAATACTGTCGATCTGCTGTTTGGTAAGCCCTTCTAAGGGGTTATTGGTGTCGACAAAAATAGCGATTGCATCAACTGCCACCTTGATAGCTAAAGGTTGGTAACCGTTGCGGCGGCTAAAGTAATTGATTTCACTGATCTTCAATTCTCGGCTCATGGGTCCGATATTCGCCGTTCCTTCAGTTAATGCTGGTGGGGCGGTTGAGGAGCCCGATGCCTGAATTTGAAATTTAACTTGTGGGTAGAGTTGTTTGAATGCACGCGACCAATTGGTCATTAAAGTAGCCAGCGTGTCAGACCCGACTGAAGTAATTGAACCGGCTACACCCGGTTGTTTTTGATATTCGGCTTGTTGTTCAATTGACTCGTTTTTCGGCTCAGTTTGCGCATTTACACAAACGACTAAAGTTAAATACAACACGAGTCCGTAAAAAACAGTTTGAAATGAATACCTAGATGGCAATGTAATCAAATAAAGACCTAAATTTATAATTTTAAAGCAGTGTGTTTTACCGATGATACAATTAATTCGTTTGAAAAGCTGAAGGAAAAACAACTTCCCTTACCCACTTCACTGGCTATGTCTAATTTCGAATTGTGATGGGTCAGGACATGTTTTACGATAGATAGTCCTAGGCCTGAGCCTCCTGTCTTCCGTGAACGTGCTTTGTCAACGCGATAAAAACGTTCCGTCAACCTATTCAAATGTTTCTCAGAAATACCCTCTCCGTTATCCGTTACGCTAAACTGAGCTTTACCGTTTTTGAGTTGCCAAGCGATATGGATCTTTCCTTTGGCTGGCGTGTAGTTAATTGCATTAAATATTAAATTCGAAAACGCGCTTCGCAATTCCGTTTCGATACCATAAACCTCAAGCTTAGGGTTAATATCAAATGTAAGCTGATGCTGTTTGTCAGAATTAAGCGTAGTTGCCTCGCTTCTAATAGCTTCTAGTATTCTAGGAACCTTGACCACTTTTTCAAACACACGCTCGGAACTTGCTTCAATGCGGGAAAGAACCAATAGTTCTTCAACCAGATTTTGCATACGTTCAGACTGCGAACGCATTTCCACCAGCGCTTTGTTTAAAAATGCAGGAGGTATTTCGTCCACATTGGGAAGCATCTCTAAATAACCATTTAGCACAGTCAACGGTGTTCTCAATTCATGTGACACATTGGCGACAAAGTCTTTACGCATTTGTTCAAGCTGAGTTAAGCGAGTGACATCTCGAGCAATTAACAAAAGGTGTTTGTCGCCGTAAGGGACGATTCGATATTCAAAAATCTTTTGTATGTTTGAAGGCGATGGAATTTCAATGGGAAAATCGTAGTCACCAGAATGAAAAAATTCGATAAAGTTTGGATGTCGGATTAGGTTGTCTATCCGCCTGCCGTTATCTTGAGGCCATTTCAAGCCAAGTTCAATTCTGGCTAAACGGTTGCACCAAACAATGGAAGCGTTTGCATCTACCACCACGGTTGCATCTGGCAAAGCTTCGGAACCTTCTCTAAAGCGTTTGACTAGCTTAGTGAGTTCTTTGCGTTTGCGACGATTGCGTCGTTGGATATAGTAGACGCCTTCATAAATGTGTTCCCAAAAGCCGTTGGCTTTGGGTGGCGTCATTTTTTTACTGTGCCAAACCCAGCGATTAAAACGATATAACTGCCAGCAATAAAATCCCAGCAGCCAACTCGACCCCAACGCAATTGCTAATGTTGGTTCGTCAAAATACAGCCCTGCCGCAACCACGATTGCGTAAAAGGCAGCTATTCTTAACAAACTTTTTAACCATGAAAATGGATAATACATTGGGTGTCATCTTAGTTTTAAGATTAAATCTTGGCAGAAAAACGATATCCTGCGCCACGTACAGTCTGAATCATATCATCATGTCCATGCTTAGAGATGGCTTTACGCAATCTTCTAATGTGAACATCAACTGTTCGGTCTTCTACGTAAACATTGGTGCCCCACACGTTATCCAACAATTGCTCTCTGCTGTAGACACGCTCAGCATGAGTCATGAAAAAGTGTAGTAGCTTGAATTCAGTTGGCCCCATATCCAAGGCTTCTTCATTTGCACTCACCCTGTGAGAAACCGGATCTAAATTCAAACCATTAAAAACAATAGGCTCTTCAGAAGCGGTTGGCGTGACCCGGCGCATGACCGCTTTAATTCGTGCGACCAGTTCTTTTGGAGAAAACGGCTTAGTAATATAGTCGTCTGCACCTGAGTCTAACCCACGAACTTTATCTTCTTCTTCGCCGCGAGCAGTCAACATGATTATCGGAATATGTCGAGTGAACTCATGCTGCTTTAATTTCTTTGCCAATTGCACGCCACTGCCACCCGGTAGCATCCAATCTAGCAATATCAGATCTGGATAGGGTTCTTTAACTTGATCCAATGCAACTTGGTAGTCTTCAGCTTGAACCGTCTCAAATCCAGATTGCTCAAGCACAAATTCCAGCATTTCTCTGATTGGCGCTTCATCTTCAACCAGTAATACGCGTTTAGGCATTGTTTTATTCCTACTCATACTCAAAGCTCGCAATTATTGTTGTAGGTTGTGACATTTTTATTAAATTTATCATAAAACTGTCAATTAACTTCAATTCTTGTGCAATATCGCCTTATTAGCATGCCCCACCTCTTGATGGTTATTTATTTGACCACTGCATAAATCCTAGTCAGCTTGTTAATTTCTGCAAATACGCATATTCTAGAGTCAGAATTTATGATTTATTTACCAGGCGCAGGCAGGTGAATGACTAAAGTCAAAACCGGGCTTTCTAAAAAGTTATTAACTAGGGTGTTGTCGGTATATTTTATCCTCACGCTGTTAGTAACCGCTGGGCAAATTTTAACTGAATACCTGAATGCCAAAAGTCACATAAAGAGTGAACTTCAAACCTTAAAAAATACCTTTAGCTCTAGTTTGACTCGAGCAATTTGGGAATTAAACAATCCTCAAGCTCAAACCATTGCCGACGGACTCATGGAATTGCCGATCATAGAAGGCGTGCAAATTCGAGATGAAAACGGGCAATTTATCTCAAACCTAGGGCGCACTAGTCCACTGGGAGAAGTCAACACCGAATCTGGTGTAATGCAAGACCATGCTGACGGCACGTTTGGCTATTCCTTCCCACTTATTTTCGAATTTTCTGGAAGAACATCCAATGTAGGCGATGTTACCCTGTACTCAAGTTCTGCCGTCATATTTGGAAGAATAGAGGTAGGTGTTTTCTTCCTTATCGGCAACGCAATCATTAAAACCGCTTTCTTGGTGTTTCTGTTTTTAAATGCCTTCAGGCAAATGTTAACCGATCCGTTGGAGGAACTAACGCAACAAATAAGTGAATTTGATGTAGATAGACCTCAATCGTCGAAGCTACATGTTCGCATCGAAGACAACAATGAACTGAAATTATTGCAGGATTCATTCAACTTGCTCATTGATGATCTCATTAGCTACAAAGAGAAACTTAAGATAACGCAAGATGAATTAACCGACGCCAACCGGCGTTTGGATGATCAAAATATTATGCTTGAGCAAGAAGTGGCCAAGAAAACTGCATCCCTCAGTAAAATTATGCTTGATCTTGAACAACAGAAAGATGAGTTAATCGTCAATCAAAGGGAATTACGTCAAGAAAACGAAAACCGACAGTACATAGAAGATGAACTTCGCAAGCGAAATAGCGAATTAGCTGAATCTATGGAGACATTGCAAATGGCCAAGGACCAACTAGTTGAGTCTGAGAGAATGGCGTCGCTGGGTGGGCTTGTCGCGGGAATCGCCCATGACGTCAATACACCACTTGGAGTGGGAGTCACCGCTGCTAGTTTCCTAGAAGAAAGAATCAAAGAATTACAGTTAGCCTACGACAATAAGAGTTTAACTGGTAAAACCATGTCGTCTTTTCTGGCAGAGTCACAGCAAACCACTTCTTTACTGCTCGGAAATTTAAATCGAGCGTCCGAATTGATTTCAAGTTTTAAACAAGTTGCAGTTGATCAAACTAGTGAAGCTGAAAGAGATGTCGATTTGAAGCAATATATCCAAGAGGTAATTCAGTCACTGGCACCAAATTTCAAGAAAAACAAACATACTATTACCTTAAATTGCCCCAAAGAATTGATTGTGCGCTGCGCCCCCGGAATTATTGCGCAAATCTTTACCAATATGATAATGAATTCACTTATTCATGGTTTCGAGAATAAGAATGATGGCTCAATCGTCATAGATATCTCAGAGCAACAGGGGAATGTTCTGGTTAAATACAAAGATGATGGAAAAGGGATGTCAAATGAGAATATTACTCGCCATTTTGATGCCTTTTACACCACAAAAAGAGGTATGGGCGGCAGCGGTTTAGGAACCCATATCATGTACAATCTCGTCACCCAAGCTTTGGATGGGCAGATATTTGCTTCTTGCACCCCCGGAGAAGGATTGGAGTACGAAATCCGTTTCCCGATAAAATAGATATCACTCGCTCTGCATTGTTTAAATAGCCTGCACCTGCTGCAAAAGTAATCAGAAAAGTTACACAGACGCTAGAAGCATTCACAAGGTTTGCGTAAACTATCCCGAAAATAGATTTTTACTTTCATTAGTAAATGGACTTTAACCTCATGCAAGGACAACTATGCGTTTAGTTTTTATTTTTGTTTTACTTTTCAATTTCTCCGCAATAAATACCGTGCAAGCTTCAACTATTCCCGTAGAAGCATATGGCAAACTCCCATCCAAAAGCATGTTTACGATATCTCCCTCAGGGGATCGATTAGCTTATCGCGATACGTCAGCAAATCTTGATATGGCGGTTGTCATTAGTCTAAAAGAGGGAAGCCTATTAGCCGCGGTGGATATATCTGCGGTTAAACCCACGAATATGTACTTTGTTGATGAAGAGCGATTAATTTTTGTCGCTTCTGAAACTAGAAGAATCAGAGGCTTTTATGGTAAGCATGAAGTCAGCGCGGCTTTTGCCTATAACCTGCAGACAAAGAAAATTCATCAGTTGTTAGTCCCCGGAGACGAAGTTTATAAAGGTCAATCAGCTTTAGGGAACATTGTTGGTATTTCTCAAGACCATAAATATGTCTATATGCCAGCCTATGCTAATCCTGGACAACGTTCACTATACCGAGCGAGACTCGATTTAAAGCGTAGCCCGAGAATGGTGCAGCGAGGGGCAAGTGATGTAATTGACTTTTTCCTTGATGAAAATAGCGAAGTTATCGCGAGAGAACGATTTAACAACGCGCGTAATCTACATCGAGTAGAGGCAAAAATTGATGGAGACTGGGTCGAAATCTTCAGCGAAGAAACCGAGATTCGGCATGTGGGGTTTGAAGGATTGACGCCTGATAGAAAAAGTTTGGTAATGATTGCTCAAGATGACAATCATGGGCGATGGGCTTATTTCACCATGGCCCTGGCAGATGGTAGCGTAGAAGGCCCTATTTTTAGTCGCGAGGACAAAGACGTAGAACGAGTACTAAAAGATATTAACCGTATCGTATACGGCGTTAAATACTCGGGTTTTACGCCGTCTTACGAGTTTTTCGATAAAAAACTTAATGCCAGAATGAAAGGCATCAGTAAAGCCATGCCAAACAATGGCTTTACCATTACTAGCTACACGCCAGACTGGAGTCAAATCGTATTTTATATGGACGGAGACCAAAGTTCTGGTGACTATGTCTTGTACAGAAAGGGTACTTTAGAGGGGCTGGCCTCCCAAAGGCCAGATATTCCGCCAGAAGCAGTACACAATGTGGTTGAATATAGCTTTGAAGCCAGAGACGGTCGTGTAATACCCACACTTTTGACCGTTCCAAATGGCAAAGAATTGAAAAACCTTCCAGCAATCATGATGCCCCACGGCGGCCCCGAAGCCTATGATAAAAAGACATTCGATTATCAAGCCCAATATTTTGCTACACAGGGTTATTTGGTGATTCAGCCGCAGTTTAGAGGATCAAAAGGGTTTGGAAGTGGTCATCTATTTGCAGGCCGTGGCGAATGGGGGCGCAAGATGCAAGACGACTTAACCGATGCCGTACTCAATCTGGCTGATTCAGGAAAGATAAACAAAGACAGGGTATGTATTGTCGGCGGAAGTTATGGTGGTTATGCCGCGCTTGCCGGAGCTACCTTTACGCCAGACCTATATAAATGCGTGGTTTCTATCAATGGCTTGTCAGATATTGAAGAGATGTTAGAGCACGGAGAGGATAAATATGGCGACGATCACTGGGTAGTGGCATATTGGCAAAAGCTTATTTCACAAGGCGAGGTCAATGAAGATCACCTCAAACAGATATCGCCAATCAACCACGTAAACAAAATTAAAGCGCCGGTATTATTGATTCACGGCGAATATGACAAAGTGGTACCTATTGCCCAATCCGAAGAAATGTTTGACGAAATGGAAGACAATGACAAAGAGGTCACCTTCTTGGCTTTAGAAAAAGGTGACCATAATTTGAGTTCTGCGAAAAACAGAATGAAAGCAATGCTCGCCATCGAAGAGTTCGTCAAAAAACACATTTAGGATTGGGGCGAAGAATGGTCAATTCTTCGCCATCTACCCTGCTCAAATTTAAGTTCAATGAAAGGCCAGTAACGATTATCTAGCTTAAGGGTCGTCACTTCTGGTTGATTATTGAATCGCAAGGTTTTTATCACTACAGATGCTTGATTTTCTTTACCTTTAACGGCTTGTAAAAAATCTTCAGGCGTTTCGATTGCCTGACCATCAATTTCGACAATTCTGCGCATGGCATATACGCCATATCGTGTGGCCGGTGAACCATAGTTGTAACTGGCAACATAAATTCCAGTATCACTCACGTTACCTTGAAGCTGCGCTGCTCTGTGGGGAGAATGTAAATACAAGCCGCTCCAAAAGAATATTTGTTCAATATCGTTGCCATTTAAGGGTGTGGTACCCACTTCTGCTGTGTGAACTTTTCCTTCGCTCAAATAGGTTATCTCGACACTGGGAGCCTGAGTTAAATTTTCTACTTGACGGAAAGAAGCAACGGGTTCGTTATTGATAGCCAGTAAAATGTCTCCACGTTTCAGCACTTTTGAGCTAGCTGCACTTAGCGCAGTATTGTATACAGCGAGTATTTTATTCTCGTCGGGCACGTGAGTTTGAATCTTATCGAGCCATTCTTCACTCATTCCCATTTGCAATGCATCGACGGGGGCAATTTGTGTCAAATTAAGATCGAGAGAGAAAAGTGGTTTATTTGTTTCAGCTAATTGAATCAGTTCCTGAACATAATCGACCGAAAAGCCGGCCAATACAGTCGTGGCTTTCTTACCTTCGCTTTGTTCAAACTCCAGCCATAAGGCCACCACTTTGCCCTGCTCATTAAGAAAAACCCCTTCAATGGCATAGTTTGGATTGACTAGGTGACTTGCTTTAATATTACCGTCGATATAACGAGGAACTTCAAAGCGATTTAACCAAAGCTCTTCTGTGGTATCGATTTGGGTTTCACGATACTCCACCATTCCTTGCGAATTCAATCCGACCTGCAATATCGGCGTACCTGGTTTGAGGGGTTGTACTTGCATGTCAATTTGCGCCACTTGAATATTCGATAGCGCAGAGGTGTCGTATGAAACTAGCGTCAAGTTATGCAGAGGGTGTACATATTCGATTTTCCCAGCTACTTCTAACTTGTTGTTGAAGACTAATTTTACATCGCCGGCTTTACTGTAAACGGTATTTTGGGAAACGACTACCCAACCTTTTTCAACATCAACGATAACACCAGTACCGTATTTGACGTTGCTTCCACTGCGACCTTGAATCGCATAAGGACTGACAAAACTGACACTAACAAGCGCATCTTCAATCCTATCGGTTATATTGGATTCGCCGCTTTTTTCTTGTTGCGGTTTTTCAACGATTTCTGTAAAGACCTCACAAGGCCAATAACCCAACTCTTTATCTTCTTTGCAAAACGAATGTTCAAACCAAGTTCGATTTATTTCTACCAGCGCATAATTGGTCGTATTGGGGGTAGAAAAATCAAAGTATCGCAAGTGAACTTTTTCGTTGTTAGGAATAACACGAAGTTGCGCATTAAAATCTTCGAGTGTATCGATTTTTGCGCCATTAAATTCGGTAATAACACTCCTGCTGGGTAATCCTGCTTGTTTAAACGAATTTGACGATCTGGCCACATACACACCATTAACCGGCTTGTTAAAATGCCGGGCTTGTTGATAGGAAAGATCATGGAAAGTCCCCCCATCAAATTTCACATAGGAAGTGGGTGTGAGTTGCTGCAAATTTGTAGCTTCTACGGAGAAAGTTAACTCTTCTCCTTGACGCAACACAGTGATGTCAATGTCTTGACCTACATTCTCGTTTAACACAGATTCCAGCGCAGAGAATTCGGCGATACTCGTATTGTTCATCTCTAACAATATGTCACCAACGACCAAATTTTGAGCCGCTGCACTTTCTGGAATGATAGATCGAACAACCAACAGACCTTTTAAGTCGGGGTAGTCTGCTCGATATTTGGTCGCCAATCCTTCGCTTAAACCAAGTCGTTGAAGCTCTGGGTAAGGTGTCGATTGGAACGTTGTTTGAATAGTTCCTCGCACTATTTCTTGCCCTTTTTGAAGTTTTTCTAGAGCAAGTTTTATTTTGCCCAAAGGTAAGTAAAACGCATTGGCAGAATTGGACTGGCTGCCTGCATTTAGTGCGACCGCTTCACCTTTGATATTGATTACTGGAGAGCCAGAAGAACCACCTGAGGACGCCGTAGCAGCTTGAATATAGAAGGTGTTGAAGTCGTTGTATTTCCCCCTTCCATAACTAGGTGCATCTCGATCAAGCCGAGAAATTGTGCCATCTAAAATCGACACTTTCTGGCCAGCGTCGTTTCCAATTATACGAATTTCTTCTCCAATTTGCGGATCCTTGCTACTCAATTTGAATTCATGGGGAGTGATATGTTTGATTTGCGCAGGGTCGTATTTAAAAAATCCAAAATCATGCACAGGGTCAATATACAAGGGGGTTAGATCAATTTCTTCGTTGTTAACAAGAATGGCTTTCGCGGTAATCGGACCGGGCGTAACAACATGCCGATTGGTTAAGATAATGCCCTGCTTCGCATCAACCACAAAACCAGTTGCATAGGTACTTCTATTCCAAGTTGCATCAAATGCGATGGGCACATCCATTTGTATGTTCACTACACCACTGGTGACCAGATCGACCGTTGCATTCCAATTTTTCTCAGGAGTTGACTGGCTGCACGCACCCAAAAATACGATCAACAACGACCCTAGAATGAATGGCTGAAGCTTAG
Organism: uncultured Alteromonadaceae bacterium; assembly: GCA_947503265.1. GTDB lineage: Bacteria > Pseudomonadota > Gammaproteobacteria > Enterobacterales > Alteromonadaceae > Aliiglaciecola. Next base: position 102,639 of record CANNDC010000002.1, on the reverse strand, counting down.
ATTTACACGCTATTTTTACCCACATCCCTGTTTACCTCTTAATACTCTGATGCTTATTCATATTCTTACGACAATCGAAAGAGCATATCAGTCTAAGTGCCATGAATCTAGTTGATAACTTTCAATGAATGAAAGCGATTCAAGCCCAAATATATAAGCTCAAGCTTACCGTCAATAATATCCAAGATAACCGTTAATAAAGCGCCAAAAACGTGTTAGTCTGCGTGCCCTTTTTTCTAGCATTGCAATTGGCCTATGTGGTTTAAAAACTTAAAACTCTTTACTTTGACACAGACATTAGATTGGTCTGAATCCGACCTTGAAACACAATTAGCTGAATATGCTTTTCGGCCATGTGGAAGCCAAGAACTCTCTACCATGGGTTTTGCATCTCCTTTCAATCAAGGAGAGGGCTTACTGCACAGTGCGCAAGGTAGAATATGGATAACGCTAAAAAAACAAGAACGTATTTTACCGGCAACTGTCGTCAATGCTGAGTTGGCCGAAAAGGTCCAGAAAATCGAAAACGAGACTGGCTCCCCTGTGGGTAAAAAAGCGCAACAAGATTTAAAACAAGAAATTATTCATCGATTATTACCTCAGGCATTCACCAAAAACACTTTCACCCATGGTTTTGTTTCACTCAAAGAGAACTTAGTTGTTGTTGACGCCTCTGCAGATGGCAAAGCTGAAGCCTTCTTAGCGATGTTAAGAAAAGCGATGACGTCACTTCCCGTTGTTCCTTTGGCGCGCCGAAGTATTCAGGCTGACCTGACGGAATGGCTACAAAAAGGCAGCACGCCGAGTCAAATTGTATTGCTTGAGGAAGCCGAATTTAGAGGCCTTGGTGAAGAAGACAGTATTGTACGTTGCAAAAACCAAGATCTTGGCGCAGACGAGATTGTTCAACACCTTGAAGCGGGCAAGACAGTTCGCAAACTCGCTGTTGAATGGGATGAAACCTTAACAGCCATCTTAGAAGAAGATTTATCTATTAAACGGGTCAAATTCACCGATGTCGTCAAAGAACAAAATGATGATATTCCAAAAGATCAACAACTCGCTCGACTCGACGCTGATTTTGCTTTGATGTCTGGAGAAATTGTTCGGTTTGCTAAATGGTTGACTGAAACCTTTGAGCTAGACCAAGCCGATTAACTAATCTGGACTCTGGAAAACTATTATCACAACAAGAAAACGCCTTGCCTAAGTCAAGCTAGGCGTATTTTTTCTTTAACCAAGTCTCACTTGAATAAATGTTTAGTTAAATCAGTTAGGTTTGCGATATTGGTGTTTTTAAGCAAAAACACTTTTAGCATTTTCTTTCATTTCACTGAACTCGTCGCTTTCCAATACATCAAGATTGGGCAAAAGGCCTTTTTGCAACGCGGATTCTAGAATGGCCTCTTTTTGGCTTTCCATTCCACCGTTGATAACTACACCGAGTCTAACGAAATCAACATAACCTACATTTTTTGGTTGATACCGCATATCTCGCCATCTTTCAGCAACTAAAATGAAGCTATCCTCAAAATCCCACTGGCGCATGATTTTTCCACCGATATGACCAGAAAGTTTCACTATCGCTGTATTGAGAAAAGTGGGGTTAGCAAATACATCGTCATGACGTTCTGCTTCAGTCAATATGGGTAACACGCCGATATTGTGAACGAGAGCTGCTAATGTCAAGGTGTCTAAATCAAGGTGTTTTTGTTTTGACTTGTTGAACATTTGTAGCACCGCAAGGGAATTTGCTACAACGTTAATAGTATTGTCCCATATTTCGTTTATGTAGCCTTTTACAATCTGATTCTTTGAGACAAATAGCTGCTCCATTGCCAGCGCAGTAGAAATGTTTTTAATCTGACTGAGTCCAATACGAGTCACAGCTTGAGAAACCGAGGTGACCTTAACCGCTCTACCCAAGTAAGCACTATTTGAGATCTTGATGATTCGTGCACTTAATGAAGGATCTTGACCAATAATATCCCCCATTTCATTTAAATTAATATCAGGATTATCTGCTGCTTTCCTGACTTTAAGCGCGATGGCAGGAAGCGTGGGTAATACGATAGTGTCGTTTTTAATTCTTTCGATCAAAATGGTTTGTAGCGCATTTTCTGTGGACATATTCATACTCAATTGTTGCCTGAAGGACGTTGATACCGTACAGAATGGTTTCCTGAATGTGTTTGATCGGGCATAGTGCACGACTTATACTCAAAACGAAGATATATTATCCTATGCACGCTGCCAAGCTCATTTTAAAACAAGAATTCAATTATTTAAGCATTTGATAATAAAACCGACAAGGATAAAAAATGTACCTAGCACGCTCTACTGCCATCACGCTTATAATGGTCATCGGCACCGCATCCATATTTCTTAATGGATGCTCGGAAGCACCTAAAGCAGTTGATTCATCCGAACAAGCAACAAAGCAGCAAGACAAACCAACCTCTTACGAATTGCTGGCTGAAGCAAAAGATCGATTGAATATCTATTACTCCGTTGATTTAACAGGAGATTTAGCTAAATACAGTGATAATCAGAGAGAAATGTTAGGTCTGTTGATTGACGCATCTAAAATCATGGATAACCTATTCTGGCTGCAGGCTTATGGCGACAACAAAGAAGGGTTTCTGGCGAAAATAGCTTCTCCCGAGGTAAGACGTTTTGCCGAGATCAATTATGGGCCTTGGGATCGCTTGGATGGAGATAAACCATTTCTAACCGGCACAAAAGAAAAAAGCTTGGGAGCTCAGTTTTATCCTGCTGATATGACTAAGCAGGAGTTTGAAGACAGTGACCTGAAAAACAAAGAAAATTTGTATTCTATGGTCACTCGGGATATTGAAGGCAAACTGACGTCAGTTCCTTACTCAGAATATTTTGTAGAAGAGCTTCACAAAGCATCAGAATTATTAATAGAAGCTGCCAGTCTTGCCGACAATGAAGAGTTCGCCAACTATTTGGCGATGCGGGCTGAAGCCTTTCTAACCGACAAGTATCAAGAATCTGATTTCGCATGGATGGAAATGAAAACCAACCCTATCGAAGTCGTCATTGGTCCGATTGAGACTTATGAAGATCAATTATTTGGTTATCGTGCTGCATTTGAGTCTTATGTGTTGTTGAAAGACTTGGCTTGGAGTGAAAGGCTAGCGAAGTACGCGGCTTACTTACCTGAACTACAAACCGGATTGCCAGTAGACGCCGAATATAAAGCGGAAGTGCCCGGTGCTAATGCAGATTTGAATGCTTATGATGTTATTTATTACGCAGGGCATTCAAACGCTGGTAGCAAAACCATCGCAATAAACCTTCCGAATGATGAAGAAGTGCAACTCGCCAAAGGGACACGACGTTTGCAGCTTAAAAATGCCATGCAAGCTAAATTTGATCATATTTTGGTGCCCATTTCTGAGCAATTGATTGTTCCAGAGCAGCGCAAGCATATTACTTTTACGGCTTTTTTCGCCAACACCATGTTCCACGAAGTTGCTCATGGCTTAGGTATTAAAAACACCTTAGATGGCTCGGGTACGGTGCGAAGCGCACTTAAAGAACACGCTTCGGCTTTGGAAGAAGGAAAAGCAGATGTTTTAGGCCTATACATGGTAGAACAATTGCTTAACAAAGGGGCTATCACTGAAGGTCAGCTCGAAGACTACTATGTCACTTTCATGGCCAGTATATTCCGCTCTGTGCGATTTGGCGCATCAAGTGCCCATGGCAAAGCCAATATGATTCGTTTCAATTATTTCAACGAGTTTGGTGCGTTTCAGCGAGATGAGAACGGCTTGTACAAAGTGAATATTGATAAAATGGGTGACGCAGTAAGTGAATTGTCTAGGCTTATCCTAACGTTACAAGGGGATGGAGACTATGATGGTGTTGCTAACCTAGTGGCAGAAAAAGGCGTAATCGGTAGTTCTCTTGCGGAAGACTTACAAAAACTCGCTGATGCTGATATTCCTGTCGATGTGACATTCAATCAAGGTAAAGCATTGTTAGGGTTGGATTAGCCGCCGTCAAATCTAGCTGATATGGGCTAAACAGACGGTTACTTAACTAGCGCGATTTATTCGCGCTATTTTTTTCTCAAATTTATTTTCAGTCACCTGTCCAAATAGTTTGAGTTCATTCGTCTTTATAGTGTTAGCCAGCAAGTTGGCCAACATCATTTAATTGGAGTAATAAAATGAGCAATAAAAAATTTATGTGCATATTACGAAGTGCTTCTGGCGGATGCGAAAAACCCTCCCCTGCAGATATGGAAAAAATGTACGCTAAGTATCAGGCATGGCAAGACAAGTTTGCAGATAACATATTAGATATGGGCGGTGCTCTATCAGGCGAAGGGGCTGTGGTGAGCAGTGAAAATGTGAAGGACGGCCCATTCATAGAACTTAAAGAAATAATCGGAGGCTACATGTTGCTTGCTGCTAGTGATCTTCAGGAAGCTATTTCAGTCATTCAAGCAAGTCCGATGGTTGAAAATGCAGGGACGAGTTTGGAACTTCGAGAAATCACTACCCCTTGAAGCAAAAAATAGAACATGTTTTTCGCCATGAGTATGGTTTTCTTGTGGCGTCTTTGGTTTCTCGGTTTGGTTTACAACAATTAGAATCAATCGAAGACGCCATACAATGGGCAATGACTCAGGCCATTACGACTTGGAGCAAAGACAAACATCCAGATAATCCACAGGCATGGCTATATCAAGTTGCTGCTCGTCACTTATTGTCTGAACTTACCAGCGCAAAACGTCGACATCAACTCGCGAGCCAAATTGAGTTGCCACCGAATGCAGATAGTGACATACCATTTACCGGCGAGTTGAGCGATTCGTTTCTACGCATGCTATTTATCGCCAGTGACCCGGCTATTCCTGCAGAGTCACAACTGGTTTTTGTATTGAAGAGTTTATGTGGTTTTAGTACCCCAGAAATTGCACATCGGCTTTTTATCAGCGAAGCCAATGTTTACAAGCGCTTTCATCGTGCCAAAGCGATATTAAAACGCAACAATCAACTACTAGACTCGTTAACTGATGCTATTGTTGCCGAGCGTCTTCCGGCAATTCATGATGTGTTATACCTCATTTTTACCGAAGGATACTTGTCCTCTCATCAAGATCATGGTGTCCGTAAAGAACTATGTGAAGAGTCCCTCAGACTGACACAAATATTGATAACCAGCGACCTAGGTAAGACTCCAGAGGGCCATGCGTTGATGGCGCTTATCTTGTTTCATCTAGCCCGTTTGGATGCGCGACAAGATAATTTAGGCTTGGTTTTGCTAGAACATCAAGATAGGAAAAAATGGGATAAGCAGCAAATACAACTCGCATTTTATTACTTGCAAACGTCAGCTTCAGGTGAAAAATTATCGCGCTACCACATAGAAGCAAGTATCGCCGCTGAACATTGCCTAGCGGATTCTTTTGCAGAAACAAGATGGGATAAAATCGCCCAGGCTTACGCATTGTTGTTGAAGGTCAATTCGTCGCCTGTGCACATGCTTGGACAAGCAATTGCGGTTGCGGAGTGGCAAAGCCCTTCTGCGGCCCTAGCGATGTTAGCATCAGCAGACATGCCCGCATGGCTGACACGCTCTTATCATTGGTATGCTGTTTTAGCTGATTTACAAATCCGTTGCGAACAACCACAGGCGGCCGAAGAAAACAGGGAGAAAGCGTTAAATCTTGCTCCAACTAACCATATTCGAAAGCTTTTGGAAAAACGCCTGCAAATTTAAGGCAGCTCTTGCTTCATTCTATCTTGGTATGGAGGCCATCCCATGGGCTTGCCTGCAAGCACATGCAAATGTATGTGGTAAACCGTCTGACCGCCATCCGGATTACAATTCATGACAGCCCGATAACCACTTTCGGAAAACCCTTTTTGTTTAGCAAGTGTCGCTGCGGCTAGATACATCTTACCGATAAGTTCAGCATCTTGTGGCTGAATATCATTAATAGTTGCAATAGGCTTTTTAGGGATAACTAAAAAGTGCGTAGGCGCCTGCGGGCTGATGTCATTGAAAGCCAGTACATCATCATCTTCGAATATAATATCTGCAGGTATCTCACGGTTAATAATTTTGGTGAAAATCGTTTCAGCCATGTTCGCTCCCCTCTATAGAAACACAAATCCAAGCAAAATTGCGCCTAACACCAATCTGTATATCACAAATGGCAGCATACCAATTTTAGATATCCAAGACAGGAATAAGAAAATACAAGCATAGGCACTCACAAAAGAAAGACCAATACCGTAAACCAATGATTCCCAATCGACTGCTTCATTTAATTCGATAAGATCTAACCCTTTAATTAACCCCGCTCCTAAAATAACCGGTATTGAAAGTAGGAACGAAAAACGCGCACAGCTTTCGCGATCTAAACCTAGCATTAAGCCAGCTGTCATCGTGATACCAGAACGAGAAGTGCCAGGAATTAACGCAATGGCCTGTGCAATACCGATAAGCAAAGCGCTTTTCCATGTGAGTTGATAGATATTTTTAGATAGTTTCCCCGTTGCATCTGCATACCAAAGGGCCAAGCCAAATATTATCGTAGTACAGGCAATAACCAGAGCTGACCTAGCATAGAGTTCGATAAAGTCTTTGGCTAAAAATCCAAATAACACCGCTGGTATAGTCGCTACTACTACCCACCACGCAAGCTTACTGTCGTCTGTTTGGTGTTTTGAAAAACCGGATTGGAAAAAAGCAACCGTCATTCGCGCTATATCTTCTCGAAAATAAATCATTACCGCGAGTAAGCTGCCAACATGCACCGCGACGTCGAAAGCCAAACCCTGATTCTGCCATCCAAGTAGCTCTGATGGCAGTATCAAATGCGCAGAGCTGGAAATAGGTAAAAATTCAGTAATCCCCTGAATAATGGCCAGTATAATAATCTCAAACAATGTCATTGTGTTGTTGCACTCCAGTTAAAATCGATTTTCCATAATTTCTGTTTTGTTTTGTCATAGCTTTGCCAAAGCTCACCAATGGTCTTGTTTGCGGTGGGATGCAAATAACGTGTCGCTATTTCGTTTAAAGGAAGAAGTACGAATGCATTGTATGTAATCTCACCTCTCGGTAATTCAACGCCATCTGATGTCACTAGGTCATCATATAACAGTAGATCCAGATCCAGCGTTCTTGGCGCGAATTTTTTCTCTCCTCTAACACGACCATTTTCGCGCTCAATACGCTTCAAGGTGTCACACACATTTTTCACAGATTTAGTGGTGTGGGCACCCACCACTAAATTATAAAAATGACTGCCGCTAAATCCAACCGCTTCACTTTCATACACATTAGATAAATCCAATGTGCCAAACTCATTCGCAAGCGCAGTTAATCCCGCACGTGTATGTTTGTCACGTTCTACATTGCTGCCAACGCTAATATAAATTTGATGAGTCACGTAAACTAGCCTGTTTGTCTAAGACATTTTCCGGGATAACTGCAATGTTACTGCTTTAGCATTTTGCAGAATATTCGGTTTAGTGATGGAAATGACCACCTGCTTCACACCTTCATAGGTAAAAAGATGTTGAATTATGTGATCAGCTAAGGCCTCAAGCAATTCGAAAGTGGCATGACCACACAGTTCCTCAATGGCTAGCGCGATGGCAGCATAGTCAAGGGTATCTGAAACCTTGTCGCTTTTGGCCGCTTTCGACAAATCAAGTGATATCTCTGCATCCAATATAAGTGTTTGTTGGGCTTTTCTCTCCCATTCATAAACACCGATAAGTGACTTAACTTGCAAGCCATTGATAATAATTTTGTCCATGACAGATCCGCGCAGTTGAAAAGTAGTAGTCCTTTGGTATCGTCGTGCATTAAAGTTGCGTGAAATTAATACGAAAACGAATTTTGCAGAAGTTTAACCCGTAAAATAAGGCAAGTATATGACCGCGCTGACAATATTGATCCTCTCTGTTGCTTATTTAGCAGGATCTGTGTCGAGCGCCATCTTAGTCTGTAAATTATTAGGCCTAGCAGACCCCAGACAATTTGGCTCAGGAAACCCAGGGGCAACAAACGTGCTTCGCTTAGGAGGGCGCTATGCTGCTGCTTTGGTTTTTGTGTTTGACTTACTCAAGGGCACCTTACCGGTTTGGATAGGTTATGAACTTGGCTTTACTCCACTTTACCTAGGTTTGATAGCCGTAGCGGCATGCTTAGGGCATATATTCCCATTATTTTTTGGCTTTCGAGGAGGCAAAGCTGTCGCTACCGCTTTTGGCGCGTTACTGCCCTTGGGATTAGAATTAGCAGGCGCTTTAGTTTTATGTTGGGCTGTGGTGGCGTTTGTTACCCGGTATTCTTCTTTGGCAGCGATTGTGGCCGTGTCACTATCACCAATTTTCACTTACTTCATTAAACCTGAATACACCTTGCCTGTGTTAATGCTAGCAGTGCTGATAGTAGTAAGACACAAAGACAATATTGTGCGGCTAATTGCCGGAACAGAGACGAAGATCAACATATAGACAAATGCACTATAAGGGCAATGCAGTTGCGCTAGCAAGGCGGCAAACTATCCAATGGCCAGCGCGGCTTAGCTTTGCTTGAAAGGCCTTCAACTTGTCCTGCTTTGAGCCTTTGCAATCCTGCATAAGCAATCATGGCACCATTGTCGGTACAAAATTCCAATTTAGGATAAAACACCTTTCCACGGATACCTTGCATCATTTTTTCTAATCGGCTGCGCAACTCAGTATTGGCGCTAACGCCACCGGCTATCACCAATCTATTCAAGCCAGTTTGTTTGAGGGCGCGTTTACACTTGATGGCAAGAGTGTCGATAACAGCATCCTGAAAAGCGAAGGCTATGTTGGCGCGTGTTTGATCGTCTGTCGCTGCACTGCGAATGGTATTAGCAGCGAAAGTTTTTAGCCCGCTGAAACTAAAATCTAGTCCGGGTCTATCTGTCATGGGCCTTGGAAACTTATAATGACCTGGCTCACCTTTTTCGGCTAATTTTGCCAACATAGGGCCACCGGGATAGTCTAAACCCATAATTTTAGCGGTCTTGTCAAAGGCTTCGCCCGCAGCATCATCGACAGATTCACCGAGCACATCATATTGACCAATTCCGTCAACACGAACCATCATAGTGTGACCACCAGACACCAATAAGGCCACGAAAGGATACTCAGGCTTAGGTTCATCCAACATCGGAGCCAACAAATGTCCTTCCATGTGATGTACGCCCACCGCAGGCACATCCCACGCATACGCTAGACTTCTGCCTACGGAAGCCCCCACAAGCAAAGCGCCAACCAAACCCGGACCTTGTGTAAAAGCAACGCCATCCAAATCCCCAGCTTGGCAATCCGCTTCTTGCATTGCCCGCTTTATCAAGGGCACGATTTTTCTAATATGATCCCTAGAAGCTAACTCAGGTACGACACCGCCATAATCAGCGTGCAGCTTAACCTGACTATACAATTGATGAGACAACAAGCCCAAATCGTCATCAATGATGGCTATTCCGGTTTCGTCACAAGAGGTTTCTATTCCTAAAATTCGCATTGAGTAAAAAATCTAATTATAATCGGCAATATTGCGGAGTTTACCTTTGATTTGACTGACTTGTCACCAGCACATGACAAGTGTTACGAAAAGAGTTATGAAATAATACTCAATCTGGGCTTTACATTAATCTCAGATATGATTAGAATTCCGCACCATTTTTGACAGCACCGGCCAAATATTGAGCTGGTATAAAGATACAGATTATTTGAGGTGAGAGTTTAATGCCAATCGTTAAAGTTAGAGAGAACGAACCTTTTGACGTAGCACTGCGTCGTTTTAAGCGTTCATGTGAAAAAGCAGGTGTTCTATCAGAGGTTCGCCGTCGCGAATTCTTCGAGAAGCCTACTTGGGAACGTAAGCGCAAAAAAGCAGCTGCTAAAAAGCGTCATTTGAAAAAGTTAGCTCGCGAAAACGCACGTCGCATCAAGCTATATTAATACGCTTTTTGCTAGCTCACCTGAATCGCTCAGGATCATTTGATCACTGAGCGTTTTTGTTTTTGGGGTTTAGATATGACACTTGTAGAAAAATTAAAAGAAGCAATGAAAGATGCTATGCGTGCGAAAGAAAAAGTACGTCTTGGCACTATTCGTATGGCACTTGCCGCTGTGAAACAACGTGAAGTTGACGAAAGAATCGAGCTAACCGATGCCGATGTTGTTGCTCTACTGACCAAAATGGTCAAACAGCGTAATGATGCAGCTAGTCAATATGAGCAAGCCAACAGAAAAGACTTAGCTGATATTGAAAATAACGAAATCACCATACTGCAAGAATTTTTACCTCAGCCGCTAAGTGAACAAGAGATCAATGCACTCATCGAGCAAGCACTTGCGGAAACAGGTGCTGCTGGCATGCAAGATATGGGGAAAGTGATGGGTTGGTTAAAACCTAAAGTCCAAGGTCGAGCAGACATGGGCAAGCTAAGTGGACAAATAAAAAGTAAACTTGGCTAGGGGCTGTTGACCCTAGGGACTATTTATCTTTAAATACTATCCAGCAATTAATAAAATATCTAAATCAAGCCGCCTTTCCTTTATGGCGGCTTGTTTGTTTATACGATAGAGTACGCCGATGGCAGGACGTATCCCAAAAGATTTCATAGACGACTTAATAGCCCGCACCGATATTGTGGAGCTAGTAGACAGTCGTGTGAAACTAAAAAAAGCAGGGAAAAATTATCAGGCCTGTTGCCCTTTTCATAGTGAAAAAAGCCCTTCTTTTACAGTTAGCCAAGACAAACAGTTTTATCACTGTTTTGGCTGTGGAGCACACGGCAATGCTATCTCATTCCTACTTGAATACGACCGTTTAGAATTTCCAGATGCGATTGAAGAATTAGCGCGTTTTCATGGCTTGGAAGTGCCAAGAGAAGAAGGCGGTAAACCCGGTCCGACTCGTGAACAAAAAGCGCAAATAGCCGATGATTACGAATTGATGGAAAAGGCAGCTCGCTTCTTTGCTCATCAACTGAAAAACCACCCGCAAAAAGACAAACCCGTTGAATACCTCAAAAATCGAGGATTGAGTGGTGAAGTCGTCAAAGCATTTGGTATTGGCTACGCACCTCCGGAATGGGATGGTGTGTTCAAAACGTTTGGCAGCACACCAGAAAAACAACAGCAACTTTTAGATCTAAAGCTTGTCACAGAAAATGACAATCGCCGTCGCTATGACTTTTTTCGAGATCGAATTATGTTTCCGATTAGAGATAAGCGAGGCAGAGTGATAGGTTTTGGTGGCCGCGTTTTAGAAGATGGTGGTCCAAAATACCTCAACTCCCCAGAAACCCGCATTTTCCATAAGGGCCATGAACTGTACGGCTTTTTCCAAGCAAAACAGGCCAGCCGAAAGCTAACACGTTTGCTGATAGTTGAGGGCTACATGGATGTGGTGGCCTTGGCCCAATATGGCATCGACTATGCCGTTGCATCATTGGGCACATCAACTACACCAGAGCATGTACAAATGCTATTTCGAGCCGCTCCTGAAATTATCTGTTGCTATGATGGCGACCGAGCGGGACGAGAAGCAGCGTGGCGGGCGTTAGAAAATGCATTGCCGTTTTTAAAAGACGGGGTACAAATGAAATTTTTATTCCTTCCTGACGGCGAAGATCCCGATACCCTTGTTAGACAAACAGGAAAAGAGCAATTTGAAGTCCTACTCGACGATGATGCAGTGCCTTTATCTAAATTTTTCTTTGACAACTTGTTGCAAAAACATGACGTGGGTAACAGTGAAGGCAAAGCATCGCTGGTCAAAGAAGCGCAAGAGTATATTGATTCGATAAAAGCCGATAATCTAGCTCAATTGCTACAAGAAGAACTGAGAAAAAGAACCAAAGGCAGTAGTTACAAAGCAGATATCTTAAACGATTTAAAAAAAGCCAGTGAAAGGCAAAAATCACCAACTGTAGATAACAAAAAACTCAACGCTGCCAGTATGTCTCCTGTCAGAAAGCTATTACGATTACTGATGTTGCACCCCAGCCTTGCGAAGAAGAACAGTGAAATAAACCCACAAGTTTTGGATCCCAATTTGATAAAAGGGCTAGATGTATTAATCAATATGCATCAATTTTGCCTGTCTAAAGACTCGTTAAACACAGGCCACATTTTGGAGCATTTCCGCGGAGAGCCCGAAGCCAAGTTTTTGCATAAACTGTTGCAGATAGATCATGATGCCGATGACATACGTCCGGACAAGCTTTATAGAGACAGTTTTAATCGGCTGATTGAGCAACAACTCAAGGCGCGCTATGCGCAACTTGTGGCCAAAGGCGATACGATGAATGCCGAAGAAAAACGCGAGTTTATGATTTTGACTCAAACTAAAGCCACCTATAGTGCTGAATAAGCTAATTCTGATTCTTTTTTATTCATTACCACTTTAAATCCAACTCAACTGCCCATACGTATAGACTCAGAGAAAATGCGTTAACAGCGCTGGCCTCTAACCCCGATTTTCTGCTATACTGGCTAATTCGCAAACGACACGGTACGTATGCATTTATCTGGCACTAACAGCCTTTGCTTTAGTAGCTGGTTAGCGATTCTAATTGAATTTGTTTTAACTGATTTTTGAGAAACGTAGATTATATGGCGCAAAGCAAGCAGTCGCAGATAAAACTCCTTATAGCTAAGGGTAAAGAGCAAGGGTTTCTTACCTTTGCTGAAGTAAACGATCATCTTCCACAAGATATTGTCGATTCCGATCAAATCGAAGACATTATTCGCATGATCAACGACATGGGCATTCAAGTTTTTGAAACAGCTCCTGATTCTGACGAACTCATTATGCAGGATAACAATGCTGATGAAGAAGTGGCAGAAGCCGCAGCTCAAGCATTGGCGACTGTGGAGAGTGAAATTGGTCGCACAACTGACCCTGTTCGTATGTACATGCGAGAAATGGGTACAGTAGAACTTCTAACACGCGAAGGTGAAATTGAAATCGCCAAACGTATTGAAGATGGTATTAACCAAGTTCAATGCAGTGTTGCTGAATACCCCGAAGCCATTACCCATCTCTTAGATCAATGGGATTTATTCGAAGCCGAAGAAATCCGTTTAAGCGATATTATTATCGGTTTCGTTGACCCTAACGAAACTGACGTTGCTCCTACTGCCACCCACGTTGGTTCTGAATTGTCTGAAGAAGAATTAGAAGACGAGGATGATGATGGCGACGAGGACGAGGAAGAAGAAGATACAGGTCCAGACCCAGAACTGGCCAGAGAGAAATTTACTGCCCTTCGTGAACAATATTACATAGTTCGCGATGTCATTGCAGAGAAAGGCCGTTCTCACCCAGACTCTCGCAAAGCCATCGAAGGATTGAGTGAAGTCTTTAAAGAATTCCGTTTGATACCCAAGCAATTCGATCGCATGGTGAAAAACATGCGTGGCATGATGAACCGTGTTCGTGTTCAAGAACGTATTGTCATGAAGCACTGTGTTGTTCATGCAAAAATGCCGAAAAAAGATTTTATCAAAGCGTTTGCGGGCAACGAAACCTCGACTGATTGGTTGTACGACATTCTTGAATCTGATGCTGAGTACGTACCGGCATTGCTTGAATACAAAGAAGAGCTTGAGCGTAGCATTGGTAAAATGAATGCGGTTGAAGATGAAACTGGCTTGGTTATTGTTGATATCAAAGATATTAACCGCCGTATGTCAATCGGTGAAGCCAAAGCACGTCGCGCTAAGAAAGAAATGGTTGAAGCCAACCTGCGTTTGGTTATATCAATCGCCAAAAAATACACTAACCGTGGATTACAATTCCTTGATCTGATTCAGGAAGGTAACATCGGTCTAATGAAAGCGGTTGATAAATTCGAATATCGCCGTGGTTATAAGTTCTCGACCTATGCAACATGGTGGATACGTCAAGCTATCACGCGTTCTATTGCCGACCAGGCTAGAACAATTCGTATTCCTGTGCACATGATTGAGACCATCAATAAGCTAAATCGTATCTCAAGACAGATGCTTCAAGAAATGGGACGTGAACCCACACCTGAAGAATTGTCAGAACGCATGATCATGCCGGAAGATAAAATCCGTAAAGTGCTGAAAATTGCCAAAGAGCCGATTTCCATGGAAACACCAATCGGTGATGATGAAGATTCGCACTTAGGTGACTTTATTGAAGACAGTACTATCGTTCAACCTCTTGATTCTGCTACTGGCGGAAGCTTGAAAGATGCGACACAAGAAGTGTTAGCCGGTTTGACCGCCAGAGAAGCGAAAGTGCTTAGAATGCGTTTTGGTATCGATATGAACACTGACCATACGCTAGAAGAAGTAGGTAAACAATTTGATGTAACTCGTGAACGTATTCGTCAAATTGAAGCCAAAGCGTTGCGTAAACTGCGTCATCCTAGCCGTTCAGAACAGCTAAGAAGTTTCTTAGACGAGTAAATTTTTTTTGTAATATGAAAGAAATTTGAAAGGCCGCTTAAAAAGCGGCCTTTTTGTTTTGGCTATCTGCATTCTGCGGTTGGAAATCAATGCATCTTTTTCCATGGGGAATGTATGTGAGTAAATACATCAAAATAAGTGAAGGATTGATTTTTAGTTTGAATTTTTGAATCTCAAGAGATGCCTGCGCAAGCAAGTATCTCTTGAACGTAAAGATTGACTAATTTTTACTATGAGTTAAAAACCACTCTACTAGCTCCACTGAGCCGAATACCGCCGCGTTTGCTTTTGGATGATTGGCGCCGGGAAAAGCGGTAAACCCCACTTGTTTATTTCCCGCTTCTTTTAACGCGAAATATACGCTCATTACATCTTCTGGGCGAACACCATCTTCACTCCCTACAGCAAGCCAAATTGGTACATTAGACAAGCTCTTTATTGACGTAATTGGTTCTTTTAGGCGAAAACCGCTCGGAGAAATAGCGGCAAATAAATTTGGATCATGCATAGCCCAATTAAGTGTGCCTGTTCCACCCATACTGTGCCCCATCAAATAAATACGTTTAGTGTCCACCTCGGGATAACGTTCTAGAAAAAGTGCTAGTGCATAATTGAGTGAAACTGCGTCCCAGCTATCAGACGAATTCGGCTCAAATAAAATGAGGTCGCGGTTTGATTTCTCGGCAAGCGCTAAACCTTTCACTTTGGCAGAACGTGTCAATTGTTCAACTATGCTTGATGATTTACCGCCTCCTCCATGCAAACTAATGGGCAATGGACGCTTCCCTCCCGTTGTTCTTTTGTGAAACGCGACAAAAGCAGATGACTTTATTTTACCTAATTTAGGCAATGCTTCTTCAGGCCATTTAATCACCTCTACATGCATATTTTCGAATGCGGTGTTAATTACACTGAGAGCGCTCTTGATTGTTTGTTTTTCTTTTGAGTCTGTTCCTTGTTCAGCAAAAGCAGCTTGTGACAATAGTAAGAACACCCATACCATGCGAAGAAGCGCTTTGTATAACATGAGATTTGTGCAAGAGCATAATAAAAGAATCATAAGTGCGACCTTTGGAAAAAGCGTTAACGATGACGAGCGCTGTATACCTACCCTGTTATGATGTAACCAACTTCAGCACATTACAATCAAAACATGTCAAGTTTAATCGTTCATGTTAATATTTCAACGAAACAACTAATAACTATAAGAGGGGTCTGCGGAAAATATGCGATTCAATAAACGTTTGCATTAAATTGACATAGAGTGACAGGCCGCAGCCATCAGCAAAAATCCACTAAGAAAAGTCAAAACCTGCAACTAGACAGAGCAACAGTCGAAGCACTACCCGCTCGTTACTTGCCTCAGGCTTTCGCTTTATCCGTTAAGCTTAACATGGTACTTTTTTTGTGCGATTATGCGAAAACACACTCTTAAATAGAGCAGATAAACATGTATAAGAAGCTCTTAATAATAGTCCTCCTTTTTACCTTATCGTTGATCAATTCACCAATGTCTTTGGCAAAACATCTGAGTTGTAATAGTAAGCAGTCCGTCAAAGGTTTGGATGCAAAGTACGAAAACGCACTCAAAGTATCTGATGTAGATTTCTTAGAACATTTACTTTCACAAAACTACATTTGGGTGCACAACCATGGCCGTTTTGTTGATACAAAAGATACTCTAGTAGGACGTGCAAAGGATGCAAGCTCATCGGCCACCGGAAATCCTCGTAGCAGGACGCAACGAGATGTAAAAGTTCTCAATATTGACAAAACATGGGTTGTATCTGGATTCACAGAGGTAGATAGAGGTGAATCACCTATTACTTATGCTTTTATGCGCACTTATGTACAAAACAACAAAGGCTGTAAGTTACTTGCGGCTCAAACGATGGCGCTCGAATAACGCTAAGGAAAATATTATGAAGGAACCGTCCTCGAAACAACTTCTGAATCATTCTCTCAAAGCATTGGTTTTGACTTTGTTGCTTATTATTCCCACGGCAAATTCGTCTGCACAGAGCAAAGGGAACTGGTTAAAGATTGATGATTTTGAATCGCCAAAAGCGCTAAATAGTTGGACTTTGTATGATGCGCAAAACGAAACCCAGCCCAAAATAGAAAATCCACAAGTGACTGAGGTGAGAGAAGAGCACTTAAATGGGCAAGAAACTAATCGGTATCTACTCAAAAAGGCAGGTCCCGATGGCATTTTTGGCAATCGTAAAGCCTTGAGTTTTAGGAAGCTCCCAAAAGCGATCGAGGTTGGAGAAATTTACACCTTATACTTACGTTTAAACGTAGATAGCTATGCAAATAACCATGTACTGGGATTGAGTAATATGCCAGCAGATGAAATAAAGAAGCTAGCATACGAAGCTTTTGAACCGAGTTTACGCATTACAGATAGGTTTGATCCCCATGTTAAAGAAAAAAATAATGGCGCAATGCAAGTGCGAAATAACCCATGGTACGATGTGGCTTATAATAAAAAAGAAGGACGCAAGGTCAATCCCTTTGAAACCGGAACTTGGTACGAAATTTGGGTAATCGTTAACAACAATAAAAAATCAGACGGCGGTCAGCGATACGACGTTTATGTTAAAGGTGGAAGTGAGTTTCCAACACAACAAAAAGTATACACTGGTGCGGATTTTCGAATAAAAAGAGAGCTTCCACTTATATACTTTCAATCAACTTGTAACTCGGGTCCAATTGATGAGCCTTTTGGTAATGGCGGTTTAAAGTACGACGATTTATACATGATTAAAGGTCTCAATTTGACATCGCCGCTTTCTATACCGTAATTGATGAATGACGATATTGAAGTAATTAGATAACTCTTTTGAAAAAGGATTGTTATTTTATTTATTTCAAAATTACCATTTGAATGATGTAGATTTTTCCTGCCAACACGCAATATATCCGCTTTGAAAATCTCTAAATGGATCTCAAAAAAACTGCTTTTTTCTAAAATTTCATTTACAATCATTTTACGCCATTATAACTTAATATTGCTCACATGTTGTCAATAAATCAAAAGGTTGTGCTTGTCATCGGTTGCTTTATGGCCTTTATGCCGACTCATTCAAATGCACATGATGGAAAATACCGCGACACGCATTACCGCGTCTCGCACAAATGGGAAGAACTGTCTTCAGGAAAAATCGTTATTGGCAAATCACACGGTGAGATTGATATCGCCGAAGATGGCAAGTTTTATTTAAGTTTAATGAGCACACCTGAAATAAAGGGTGGTATTCACGTTTACTCGCCTGAAGGTAACAAAATATCCGAGCTTAAAAACGCACCTGATGACTTCCATGGCTTTGTGATTCATCAAGATAATGATGGAATTGAATATATTTATGGTGCCTCATTGAGACACAAAAAATTAGTTAAGATGACACTAGAAGGCAAGATAGTTTTAGAAATTGACGCGGTAAAGGCCATTCCAAGTAACTTTCATAACAAAACCATCGTAAATAGCGGCAAACCCAAGCCTGAGTTACAACTCACAGCAATAGATGTTGATACCGATGGCTACATGTATGTAGTTGACGGGTATAGTTTAGATTTTATTCACAAATTCGACAATAAAGGTCGCTATATTTCGACTTTCGGCGGTCAAGCCAGCCCTTATCAATTCAACAATTGTCACAAGATTCATATTGACCCAAGATTTTCACCAAATCGTTTAATGTGCACCGACAGGCAAAATGGTCGAATAGTGCATATGACTTTAGACGGTGAATTAATTGGTGACTATGCAATTAATTTGCGTCGACCCAGTTCCGTCGCCTTCTATGAAGACATAGCCGCAGTTGCGGAAATAAGCGGAAGAGTCAGTTTGCTCAATAAGTCTGGCGTCACAATAAAAACGCTGGGTACCAATAACGCAAAAGACGAAATCAATACTAATCTAACCACGCCCAAGCAGTGGAGAGAAGGTGTGTTTACCGCGCCTCATGGCATTACCTTTGATCATAAAGGCAACTTGTTTGTGACCGAATGGAATAAAATTGGCCGAATCGTTCGCTTTGACCTCAACCCTAAGAGCGTCCCGAAATGAAAAACAGGGGCATCCTATCGAGCTTAGTCCTTATGGCACTGATTGTGTTTATAACGGCTTGCTCTGATTTATTTAACGACAAAAACGATGCAGTAAGTAACAATATTTCATTCAACCAAGATATACGCCCCATTCTAAATAAGAGTTGTACCGGCTGTCATGGTGGTGTTTCTAAACAAGCGAAGGTTTCGTTTATTTATCGAGAAGAAGCGCTTGGGCGCGGTCATTCTGGACGCCTGACTATTGTACCTGGTAATCCTGATGCGTCTGAGTTAATCGCCAGAGTAGAGGCGACCGATCCCAATGTTCGCATGCCTTACAAAGCACCAGCATTAAAGCAGGAAGAAATTCAATTGCTAAGAGATTGGATTGAGCAAGGGGCGGAATGGGAGGAGCACTGGGCATTTATAAAACCTATGCACCACAAAGTGCCTGTAGTAAGCAATGACAAATTCATAAACAACGAAATTGATTCTTTTTTGCAGGCTAGGTTGGAAAAAACTCAGGTTAACAATAAGAGCCTGTCGTTAAGCAAAAAAGCTGATAAATCAAGCTTACTTCGACGGGTATCTTTTGACCTGATTGGCTTACCCCCTAGCTCGCAAGAAATAGATAAATTTCTTGCGGATACCAGCGACAACGCTTATGAAAAACAAGTAGACCGTTTACTTGATTCTCCCCGATATGGCGAGCGTTGGGCAGCAATGTGGATGGACTTAGCAAGATATGCTGATAGTCACGGTTACACTCGTGATGAATATCGAGAAACTTGGCCATACAAGCAGTGGGTAATTTCCGCTTTAAACCAAAATCAACCTTACAATGAATTCGTCATTGAGCAAATGGCTGGCGATCAAATGCCAAATCGCAGTTTGAACAACATTATTGCCAGTGGTTTCCATCGTCAAACGCCAAGCAATAGCGAAGGTGGAACCGACGATGAAGAATTTAGGATGGTGGCGGTCATGGATCGAAATGCCACTACTTGGTCATTGTTAAATGCGATGACTATGAATTGCGTGCAATGTCATTCTCATCCGTATGATCCTATCGAGCACAACGAATATTATAAGTCGTTGAGCTTTTTCAACACCACCAAAGATTCTGACTACCGAGATTACAAACCCTTATATAAGTTAGCGAAAAGCGAGCAAGATGTTCAGCGAGCGTTTGACATTCAAGAGCAAATGTTTGCTATACGCGAGCAACAAGCAAAAAAAGCATTCGATTTATCCGCTCAAACCAAACATTCAAATTCGACTTGGCAAAAACTGAGCATTGAAAGCGCCACCGGTGATGAATATCGCGGCTTAAATGAATTCATTACTGATATGGAACTGGAGAATGAGAACTTATTAGCAGAAGGGAAAACGCCGAACTATCGGCATGTCGAATTGATAAAAGTGGGTAAGGAACGCCTTAAACAATTGGCGAAACAAGGTCTACGTACATTTAATACCAAAGATGGCGAGTATTTTGATCCGGGTAAGTATGAAGCAAGAGTTTATTATCATTTAAATACGCAAGCGTTTGAGCAAAAACGTAATATCAGTGCAATTCGATTAACGGCAATGCCACAAGCCCCTGAAAAAGCCAGGCATACGCCCGAAGCTCGCTTTCAAATTGATGATGTAAAAATATATCGAGTCAATGAATCTGGCCAAAAACAAGCATTGCCAATTGCTACCTTCTTATCAAACTCAACTGAAGTTATGGACGAACAGTTGTCGCAACTATCTCAACTGCCGCCCGATCATAATGGTTTAGAAACCGGCAAAGGCGTTGCTTGGTTTGCACATAGAATATATTTACCTCGGTGGAGCATCGCCGTATTTCAAGAACCCATAGTTTTGAATAAAGGCGAACGAATTGAAGTTGAGCTCAAACAAATGCAGGCTAATTTTGGTGGCGATTTGCTTTTGGCTCGTCTGCATCGAGTGCGCTTAGATGCAACCAGCAACGAGATATGGCCAGAGTATGCAAACAGTAAAGAACGGATAAACGCGATTCAATTATATGGCGAATTGTCTAAAGAATTAAATCAAATCAATGCTTACGAAATGCCGGTTATTCTTGAGCAAGATGATTGGGACAGCCGTGGCATGGCTAAGTTTAATAGAGGCAATATGTTAGCCAAAACCGGCGATTTACTAGAGCCCAACACGCCTGCTATTTTTCCTTTATTTAGTCAACAAAATACTCGCTTAGGTTTGGCCCAATGGTTTTTTGAACCCGATCAACCGCTTACGGCTCGAGTAGCGGTAAATCGTTTATGGCAACGTTTGTTCGGCGTTGGCATTGTCGAAACCTTAGAAGACTTTGGAAGTGCCGGTTCCTTGCCTACGCATCCTGAGTTATTAGATTGGTTAGCAATTAAATTTCAACAGGATTTACGCTGGGACATGAAAGCGATGTTGAAATTCATTGTTATGAGTCATGCCTATCAGCAAGATGCTTCTATTCAAAAGGATGTATTGGAGTTTGACCCGCAAAACAAATTGCTATCAAGAGGCCCTCGTCAGCGACTTAGCGCCGAGATGATACGTGACCATGCACTGGTGGCCAGCAACTTAATTGTGCACAAAATTGGTGGTGAACCTGTTATGCCACCCCAACCTGACGGCATTTGGGGACACCCTGGACGCGACATCAAAGAATGGACAAATGCCCAAGATGAAAATCGCTACCGCCGTGCAATATATACGTTTATTAAACGTGCTTTTATGTACCCAAGCTTTTTGACGTTTGACATGGAAACAAGAGAGATTAGTCACGAGCGACGACTGCCCACTAACACTCCGTTACAAGCATTAGTGACACTAAACGATCCGGTTTACCACGAAGCAGCTCAGGCATTAGGCAAATTAATGCAAGCTGAACTAGTGCAACAAAATGACCTGCAAAATGAGCCAAAAGCCCTAGCTTTTGGGTTTAAACAGGTCGTGTCTCGAGAACCTACTCAGGATGAGCTGAACAGTTTGCAGTTTGCCCTTAACAGTATTTCTGAAGATATTGCTCGATCAGATTTAGCCCCGCCCATACATTCAGATTCTAAATGGACAGCTGTTGCGTCTATTTTGCTGAACCTTGATAGTGCATTAACGAGGTAGCGTAATGAAATCGTTTTTAAACCTGCGCAGTAAGCATGACGTGCCGAGCAAAGCTGAGCTAAAACATTTACGTGTAAAACAGCTGGAATTCAATTCTCGACGCGCATTTTTGACCCAAAGTGGCGGCTTGGCAGGTGCAGCTTTTTTGGCTTCTGTACTACCCAAACAAGCAATTGCAGCTGGTCAACAATTAGATTTCAGTCGCCCCTTTAGCGAACCTCTCGCGCCGCTTCCCCCCCAATATCCGGCCAAAGCCAAGCGCGTGATACATATGCACATGGTTGGAGCCCCCAGCCAACTAGAATTGTTTGATTACAAGCCTGTACTAGAAAAATATAACGGCCAAGATACTCCACAATCTATGTTGGAAGGCAAACAATTTGCTTTCATTACAGGTACACCAAAACTTTTAGGGCCACAGTTTCCATTTAAACAACATGGCGAATGCGGCGCATGGGTATCAGACCGTATGCCGCACTTAGCAAAACATGTTGATGACATATGTTTTGTTAAGTCAATGAAGACCAACCAGTTTAATCATGCTCCCGCGCAAGTGCTCGCGCATACTGGATCACCTTTGTCTGGCAAACCATCAATGGGCTCTTGGGTTACGTATGGCTTGGGTACAATGAATCAAAACTTACCTGGTTTTGTATCGTTATTGTCAGGCTCTAACGCGCCCGATGGGGGCAAGCAACTGTGGGGCTCAGGATTTTTACCCAGCGTATATCAAGGTGTTCAATGCCGGTCGCACGGCGACCCCGTTTTATACTTGAGCAACCCTGAAAACGTTCCGAGGTCACTGCGTCGACGCGTACTAGATGCCATATCAAATATTAATCAACAAACTTACGACACTTTTGGCGATCCGGAAACGCTCACTCGAATTTCGCAATACGAGATGGCTTATCGCATGCAAATTGAAGCTACTGATGCTTTTGACATACAAAAGGAATCTAAAGCCACGCTCGAAAATTACGGATGCATATTGGGACAAGCGAGTTTTGCTAACAATTGTTTGGTAGCCAGACGCTTAGCCGAACGTGGTGTTCGATATATCCAATTATTTGACTATGGATGGGATTCACATGGTTCGGGCAAAAATGGTTCGTTGCATCACGGTTTTGTCGATCTGTGTAAAGGTTCGGATCAACCAATGGCCGCCTTATTGGCAGATTTGAAACAACGAGGCTTGTTAGAAGACACATTGGTCATTTGGGGTGGCGAATTTGGTCGCACTCCTATGCTCGAAAATCGTGGAGGTCAAGATGCGCCATTTGCTGGCCGTGATCATCATCCCGATGCATACACAATGTGGATGGCAGGAGCTGGTATTAAAGGCGGATATACTCATGGCGAAACCGACGAAATTGGCTACGAAATAGTGAAAGACAAAGTCGAAATACCTGATTTACACGCTACGATTTTATACCAATTGGGATTCAATCATTACGATTTAAATTATCGCTTTCAAGGGCTAAATCAACGACTAACAGGTTTAGAAGAAGCCCACATTGTCTCGCAAATTTTGAGTTAATGAGATGGCAATGAACATCACCCCTAAACAATATTTTATTGTTACTGGCTTACTCAGTTTGTTGTGGATTTTTTTATATATTTTAGCGCATCCTAGTTGGACACAAAGTATACAAGAGTCACTTGGATTAGAAACGAAGCTGCAAGCGACAGATGATTCTTTTTACAACAGTAGAATCGACCCTATTTTTGAGAAATATTGCGTGGCTTGTCACAGTGATAAAAAAGACAAAGGTAGTTTGCGTCTTGATAGTTTTCGCTATTTAAATTTTTCAGGCAAAAGTGCTGCGGATTTGACTCAGGATACTAACAATTTACTGATTGAACGCATGAGCTTACCTGAAAACGACCGCTTGGCCATGCCTCCTTATGGGCGTGAGCGCCATACGCCGAGCGAATTGAATCTTATTAAGCTGTGGCTAGAAAAAGGTGGCTCGGGCATCATGACGGAAGCTGAATTTCCCGAAGCCCCACCAAAAACAAAAATCATAAAGTTCACAGATATAGATTGGCAGCAGATCGAAAAAAATCGGCAATCGCACAGCCAAGTCTTGCAAGAGTTGCAAAAAAAGTTCCCGCATGTACTTCACTACAAAGCAAGAACTTCGTCTTTGGTTGTGTTGGAGGCTTTTTCTGTTCGCAAACACTTAGATGATGATTTATTACTAGAGTTTGAACCCTTGAGTGCTGTTTTGGCTGAGTTACATTTAAATAGCACGCAAGTCACCGACAAGGCTTTTGATATGCTACTAAAAATGCCAGAACTCAGCGTGCTAAACTTAAGCAATACCTCTATTACCAAGGCGAGGCTAACTGATCTACTGGCCTTATCTAACTTGCAATCCGTCACGCTGGACCACAACCTTATTGACGAGCCATTAAAGCAATCGTTTGCCCAACATAACATCCGACTTATACCGGTAAGTAAAGAGTAAATAGATGAAAAAAGTTAAGCTTTGGGACAGCCCTACTCGTTTATTCCATTGGGCACTGGTAATTAATATTATTGTGTCGTGGTACACCATTGAAAACCGCTTAATTGAATTACACGAAATTGCCGGACATACTTTAATCGCCTTACTTATATTCAGGATATGTTGGGGCTTTATGGGCTCAACAACTTCTCGATTTAGTCATTTTATTACTCATCCGATATCTGCCTTCGCTTATCTTATAAATTCGCTTAAACTCAAGGTTCACTATACTGTGGGCCATAATCCAGCAGGAGGATGGATGGTAGTTGTAATGATGTTTGTGCTGGGTTTTCAACTGTTGTCTGGCTTGTTGTCAAATGATGATTTAGGATTTAGTGGCGCACTTTCTGATTACGTCAGCAAGGACTTATCCGACACGTTTACCCAACTGCATGGCATTAGTTTTGATATTTTAGTTGGGATAGTTTGGTTGCATATTGTTGCCATCTTTTTCTATGTGTTAGTAAAAAAAGACAACTTAATAAAAGCCATGATTGCCGGATATAAAAATCTTGCAGAACGCCCCAATGAAAAACTCTATTTTGCACCCAATTTATTAGCCATATTTTTAATTTTTCTTGCTTCAGCTCTAAGTTTTTGGCTTTGGCGATAATTTTAAATAACTCGCTGCCGTGTGTTTTAGGCCAAGTTGACTGCCATACTCCAACTTTCACATTGTGAGCTTACTAGAGGCTCGGAATCAAAGTGCCTTAATGTTTAAGAAACGAATAATGCCGATTGAATATCAGATATCTTATCGATAATCAACCGACTCACCTTGGTACTACTCGGTAAAAAAGTGTGTATCACTGGCACACTGATGACATCATCGATCTGGTCATGGGTAATTTCATTAAGTGCCACCACGCCATCATTTTCTTCTCCGTTAAAGTGCTTCTTAGTCAATGGGAAGTCTCTGTTTCCGGCAATAATAGTGGTAGGCACTTTGGCTATTGGAATAGCGCCCAATCTATCTGGAGATGCGAGCAATTGCCCACAGTCACCCGCAAACAATTGAAAGCCGAGATCATCTTGGTTTTTTTTCGCTAACCTTGGGGTGCGCATAGGAGAACCGAGTAAAAACAGATGTTTCGGTGGGTTATCTAGCTCACCAAGTTCATGTAATGCTGCTCGTAGCAATACTCCGCCAAGTGAATGCCCGACCAAAACATAATTGCCTTGCTCCGCAACTTGCTGAATTTTATTTTTAACGCGATCAACTATGTCGGAAAAGTCTTCGGTTGCCGCTAAGTACCCAATTACTTCAGCTCGGTATCCATGCCTAGCAACTCTCCATAACATAGGAGTGCCGGACACGGGTGAACGCCCCATTCCATGGACAAATAAAACAATCACTAGACCATATCACCTTTCTTGTAGGGAATATCTTCATCAAGCTTATCAATTTCTTGGGTGATTTTCTCTGGCGAACCGGTTTTCCGAGCTAGCCAATAGTAAGCAATCGGCACGATATATACTGTCATTAATGCAGACAACAGCACACCAAAGAAAATGACAATACCAATGACAGCGCGACTCTCTGAGCCAGGTCCGGTAGCGAGCACCAAAGGTAATGCACTAAATACTGTAGTAAATCCGGTCATAACAATAGGCCTTAGTCGCTGAGTAGCGGCTTTTTTCAAGGCCAATTCAAACTCCATCCCAGCATCTCGCAATTGGTTGGCAAATTCGACAATTAAGATGCCGTTTTTAGCGGCCAGACCGATTAACATCACCAGGCCAATTTGACTATAGATATTCAAACTTGAGTCTGTGATATATAGACCTAAAAAGGCGCCTAATAGAGCCAAAGGAACTGACAGCATAATCACAAGAGGATGAACCCAACTTTCAAATTGTGCAGCCAATACCAAGTAGGTGATTGCCAATGCCAAAACAAATATAAAGATAATAGAGCTTCCGCTTTCTTGATAAAGCTGAGATTCCCCTTTGTAATCAATTGAAACCGTATCCGGTAACTCGGTTTCGACAATGTTTTCTAAGTAAGCAAGTGCTTCGCCCACCGTGTAACCGTCAGCT
The DNA here is from genome assembly GCA_947503265.1 of uncultured Alteromonadaceae bacterium. Taxonomy (GTDB): domain Bacteria; phylum Pseudomonadota; class Gammaproteobacteria; order Enterobacterales; family Alteromonadaceae; genus Aliiglaciecola. The sequence continues at coordinate 76,412 of CANNDC010000002.1, read as the reverse complement.
AGATTGGCACTTATTGTGATACTGCGCATGCGATTGTATCGATTCAATTGAGAGGAAGTGGCGTTTTCTTCAAATTTGAGCAGGTTATCCATCGGAATAAGCTTGTTAGTGCGCTGGGAGCGAACATATAAATTATCGATACTTTGCGGGCTACGATAGTCCTCTTCCCAGCCTTCCATAATGACATCATATTCCTGACCTCTATCAAGGTAAGTAGACACTCGGCGCTGACCTAACATGGTTTCGAGTGTACGACCAATGTCAGATATTGAGACTCCGAGATCTGCAGCTCTATCGCGATCAATATTAATCAGTAACTGAGGTAAAGTCTCTTTATAATCCGAATCAAGACGAATAAGCTTGGGGTTTTCAGCGGCTTTATTCATGACAATATTTCGCCACTCTAATAGCTCTTCATAAGTGTTCCCTTGCAAAACAAATTGCACCGGCCGACCTAACCCTCGACCACCTATCGCACTGCGCATGATGGCAAATGCTCTGACATCAGGTATTTGCGACAATTTGCCGCTCACCTCATTCATAAAATCAAAAGTTGAGCCTGTGCGTTCTTCCCACGGACCCATTCCAACTATCGCTATACCTGCGCCTCCGCCAAAGCCTGGGGTGCGAACTAGTAGTCGTCCAATCTGTCCTGATTCCAAATACGGGAGTAACATGTCTTCGAGTTTTTTCAAATTAGCCGCATTGCTTTCAAAGCTGGCACCTTCTGCACCTTGCATGGCTATGAAGAAGTTCCCTCTGTCTTCTTTGGGAACAAACTCACTTGGAATTTTTTGACTAATTTGTACTAGTATAGCGACACTCACGATCAGGGTAATTGCCACCAAAATTGGCTGGTGAAGGGTGGTATTCAAGCTATTGAAGTAGCCCTTTTCGAGTGATTTGAATGACTTATCCATCCACTTACCGAAACCAGAGCTGCGCGAACGATTACTCAACAGTTTAGAAGATAACATGGGTGAAAGCGTGAGTGCAGTAAAGCTTGAAAATGCTACCGCGGCAGCAATGGCTAACGCAAACTCTGTAAACAATCGACCGATATTGCCTTCTAAGAAAACCAAAGGAACAAACACAGAGATGAGCACCAGCGTAGTCGCAATTACGGCAAAACCGACTTCTCTTGCCCCTCGGAATGCGGCCAATACAGGCGGTTCTCCCATTTCGATACGACGATAGATATTTTCTATGACGACAATGGCATCATCGACCACTAATCCAATCGCCAATACCAGTGCTAACAAAGTAAGTAAGTTGATTGAAAAACCTAATGCGTACATCACGATAAAGGCCGCAACCAAAGACACTGGCACAGTTACAGCAGGTATAATTGTCGCTCTTACATTACCTAAGAAAATATAAATCACCACTACAACAAGCGCCATAGCAATGCCTAGTGTGTTGTATACCTCGCTGATTGATTCGTCGATAAATATGGACGAGTCATAACTTGGTACAATAAAAATGTTATCCGGCAAGGTCTTTTCTATTTCTGCAATGGCTTTCTTTGCTTCTCGAGCCACTTCAAGGGTATTGGCTTTAGATTGCTTAACAATCCCTAACCCAATCATATTGACGCCACCGCCTCGAAATTGTGTTTCGTCGTCCTCTGCGCCAAGTTCTACTTTGGCAACTTCACGAAGCTTGACCAAATATCCATCGGCCCCCGCTTTGATCGTCAAATCGCCAAAATCATCTGGTGATAGAAAGCTTCTTGCAACACGAACTTCGAAATCACGGTCTAGAGACTCCACCTCACCTGCGGGAAGTTCAACGTTTTCTGAGCGGATCACGCGCTCCACATCAGCCACTGTTACTTCTCTGGCTGCCATTGCATTTCTATCTAGCCAAACTTTCATGGCGTAAGTTCTTCCACCACCCAGCCTGACTCGGGCGATACCATTAACAACTGACAACCTATCGACTACGTAACGATCGGCATAGTCAGTTAGCTCCATAACTGACATATTGTCACTGCGCAGGTTGTACCAAACGATGACATCTTCATCAGAATCTGATTTAGACACCTCCGGCGGATCAGCTTGATCTGGAAGATTGTTTAATGCGCGACTAACTCGTTCCCTGACATCATTTGAAGCAGCATCAATATCACGAGACAAGTTAAATTCGATGCTGATTCTAGAACGCCCGTTACTGCTAGTCGAAGTAACATTTTTTATTCCCTCTATACCCGAAATTCGGTCTTCCAATAATTCAGTAATTCGGGTTTCAACGATTGAAGCTGAGGCGCCGGGGTAAGTCGTGCTAATGGAAACGATTGGTGGATCAATATCTGGATATTCACGAAGAGACAGCAAGCTAATCGCCACAATCCCAAATATGATTAGAATTAAATTGACCACCGAGGCAAAAACGGGGCGTTTGACTGAAAGATCAGATAACAACATGATTTCGCTCCCTCTTGGCTACAATTTTACGTGTTCGATTACGGAAACTGAAGAACCCTCACGCAAGCGCAGTGCACCTTCAGTAACAACAATATCACCGACCTCTATGCCAGAAATAATTTGCACCTGTCCCGGTCGTCTCAAACCCGCTTTTACCTCTTTTTGGATGACTTTATCGTTCTCTACAATAAAGACAAACTGTTTATCTTCATGGGGAATCAGAGCTTTTTCTGGCACCACCAATGACTCTAGAACCTTCTTCTGAAGGTTAATTTGCAATAACATCCCTGGGCGTAGTTTGAGGTCAGGGTTGTCGACAACGGCTCGAACTTGAATAGATCGGGTAAGCGGATCTACTCGTGAGTCTAGACTGGAAATTTCGCCACTGAAAACTTCATTAGGATACGCAATGGAAGCTGCATCCACTTTCTGACCCACAGCTAAAGATGGAAGGTGATTCTCGGAAATATTGAAATCAACTTTCACTTTAGTAAGATCATCCAACGTGGTAATAAGGTCGTTTGGCCCAACGTAGGCACCAATGCTGACTTGTCGTATACCCAACTTACCTGCAAAAGGCGCTCTCAGTTCTAACTCTGCCAGTCTTGACTTAGCAACTTCAAGTTGCGCTTTTAGCGCTTTTACTCTTGCTTGTTGTTCGTCCAACAGTTGTTGTGACGCAACGCTTGATTTAGCTAGGTTAGTAATTCTCTTTAGCTGTCGCTGCGCTTCTTGAATATTGATTCTCAACTCATTGACCCTAGCTATCTCTTCTCGATTGTTCATCGATAATAGCAATTGCCCTTTTTCAACCACATCACCATCGTCAAAATAAATTTCTTGAATCACATCTGACTGTTGAGCGGTCAGAGATACTGCTTCATTCGCTCTAGCGGTTCCTAACGCTTCAACAACAACGGGAAATGCCGTTTTGGACACTTCAAAAACCACCACAGGTGTCTTTCCCGAACCGCCTCTTGGTCCACCAGCGCCTTGTTTTTCTTGCTCAGGAATATTTAAATAAATCAACAATCCAATTAGCAGCAGTGTGACTATCAACATCGGTGAGAGCAGTGCTTTTTTACTCATTTGAACTTTTCCTGAATCAATTAGTGATGGTACTGAAATTAGTGATACTGCAAAACTGCCCTTCGTAGTAGACTGACAGAATTATAAAAGCGAACATTGTACGTCACACAGTGCTACATAGATTAACTATTTACCTATTATTATCGGTGTTTGGTCTCATTGGCTGTTCTGAGTCAGAGCCAAGTGCACCTTATTGTCGAACTAAACCAAGTGTCGAGATACCAGCCTCTGCGAAGATGCCAGCTAATGCTGCTTGCGTTATACGTCTTGATGGAAAATTGCTCACTGTAACGCACCGTTTATCGGGTAAATATGATGTTCCGGGGGGAACAACCGATAACAGCGAAACACCGCAATGTACTGCACACCGTGAAACTTGGGAAGAAACAGGTTTCAACGTTGAAGTTGGCGAACACCTTGGCTTCAACGAAAATGGTATGCAATACTTTTCCTGTGTTCTTTCCGGTAACTTCAGCGGTGAGCTACAGCAATTTCCCGTTCCACCATGGTCAAATACGGAAGTAGAATCAATTCAGTTGGTTGATCCCTTTGTCATTACAGACAAACAATGGCGATTTGAACAAAGACTCGTACCCCTAAGACGCATGTTTAATAAAGTCCCCGATTCGAAACCAACAGCCGATTCATCAAAAAGTGATGAGTAACAGATAAAATAATTTGTTTGATTTATGTCAGGATATTTGTACAAAAAATAAAAACATTTGTCGATAGGCGGTATACTGGTCTGAACAGTCAATTATTTACTCTAGGACCATTACTACATGCCCCAATATCTCGCTCCCACCACAGATATGCAGTTTTTGTTACATGACTGGCTGCAAGTTAGTGAACATTATTCTCAACTTGGATTAAGTGATTTCGACAAGGAACTTGTAAACGAAATTCTTGCTCAAGGTGCAAAATTCGCGGAACAGGTGATAGCACCTTTGAATCGTGAGGGAGACGAGCAAAGCTGTAAACTCAAAGATGGCAATGTATCAACCCCCAATGGATTCGCAGACGCTTATAAGGAATATATTGCGAATGGCTGGAATGCCATGTTGGGTAATGCAGAATATGGCGGCCAAGATCTTCCCTACTCTATCGCTGTTCCCGTGCACGAGATGTTAAATTCTGCCAATGTGAGTTGGCGTCTCATTTCGATGTTGACCGAAAGCTCAGTACTAGCGATTAACAAACACGGTAGTCAAGCATTGAAAGATACCTATTTGGAAAAGCTAATATCGGGTGAATGGACGGGCACCATGTGCTTAACCGAACCCCATGCTGGTACAGACTTGAGTTTGCTTTCAACCAAAGCAGAGCCGCAAGATGATGGTTCGTTCCTAATTACCGGCAATAAAATATTTATCTCTGGCGGCGATCAAGATTGGACCGACAATATTATTCACATGGTATTAGCAAGGCTTCCAGATGCACCGGCAGGCGTGAAAGGAATCAGCCTCTTTTTAGTACCCAAAATTCATGTTAATGAAAACGGTCAATTGGCCGAACGCAACACAGTTACCCCAGGCAGTTTAGAAAAAAAGATGGGCCTAAAGGGCTGCCCAACTTGTGTGATGAATTTTGATCAGGCAAAAGGGTATTTAGTCGGCGAGGCAAACAAAGGCCTAGCCTGCATGTTTACTATGATGAATGACGCTCGTTTTCAAGTAGGTTTACAAGGCTTAGGGATTGCCGAAGCGGCTTTTCAAGGTTCTCTGGAATACGCAAGAGAACGACTCCAGTCTCGATCACCACTAGGCGCACAGAGCCCAGATGAAAAGGCTGACCCTATTCTGTGTCAGCCAGACGTTAGGCGAATGATACTGACACAAAAATCGCTAGCAGAGGGTTGTAGGGCACTAGCCCTATTGTATGCGACACAAATGGATATAGAAAAACACGCTGACGACGCTGATACCCGCAAAATGGCGTCAAATGTGTTAGCGTTTTTAACCCCGATTGCAAAAGGCTTTATGACTGACATGGCGACAGAAACCAGTAACCTTGGTATTCAAGTTTTTGGTGGACATGGCTACATACGAGAATGGGGAATGGAGCAACTTGTTAGAGATAGTCGTATCACGCAACTTTATGAAGGAACAAACGGTATTCAAGCAGCTGACTTAATTAGCCGAAAGTTGGCAAGAGACGATGGCGAACTGTTGCAATCAACATTTAATGTATTCAGTTCTCAGATAGAAAAGATGACAGATACATCTCAGCAAACAAATGCACAAGCATTGCTCGAAGAATGGCATGACTTATCGATCAAATTAAAATCCCAGCCTGCCGTGAGTCTTGCTGGTGCAGCAACAGACTACATGCATTACAGCGCGTATTGTTTGCTGGGTGTAATCTGGTATTGCACTGCGGATCAAGCAGCTCAGTCGCCCAATCAGTCTCTTAATCATGGAAAACGTGCAACTTGTGATTTCTACATGAAACGAATTTTGCCGAGAAAAGATTTATACCAAACCAACCTGTTAGAAAATGCAGAAGATCTTCTAGCTATTAACGGTCAGGAGTTTGATTACGTTTAATCGGTAAAACAGAGATTTAAGTTAATTAGATTTAAGCAAAACAAAAGGCACTTTACTTTGTGGGGTCACGTAGTAAAGCGCCTTTTTCATTTTCTTTGTATGTCATGTTCCAAGTGCATTAGAGCACTTAGAACATGTATTTGACTAGCCTAAGAGCTACCTAGTAGAACAACGTGTTCTGGTACACATGGTTCTTAGTACACGAACATCTAAGGTATCCACTACACCGTCTTCGTTAAAGTCGTTAGACAAGTCTGTTGCGTTACCGCTTCTAATCGAACGAGATAAAGCAACTATGTCGGCGAAGTCGACATCACCATCACCATCTAAATCTCCAACCAACACATCTGGCTGCAAATTAAAGCTGACTAGTACAGGATCGTGATCTGACATTCTGAACACATCTTCTGAGTACAAATCGATTTGCTGTTGTGGTGATTTGAACTCTAAGTTGTAGTCTAAGATACGAGGCTCATCGGCATTGATATGCCACTCGATGGCATCAGTTGCTTTTGCTAATAAGCTGTCCGTTGCCAACGCGTGATCTAGGTATCCCACTTCACCAAAGAAGGTATATGAGTAGGCTTCGGCGCCTTGATATGCCTCAATAACGTTAGTGTAACCGGCAGTTTCAAGCGCGACAATCGGATCTTCTTTTGCATAGGCATTCAAATCACCAATTATTAACACATTTGTCTGGCTACTGAGCGCGTCATTTGACGATAACCAATTAGCCAAACTTTGTGCTTGTTTGGTTCTTTGGTCGTTGTAACACCCTTGTCCATCACCTTGGTCGTCATCTGCTCCACTTGAGTTTCTACAACTCTTAGACTTGAAGTGATTTACCACAACTGCAATTTCCTCACCGTTGTCCAAAGCAAACACCTGAGCAGTTGGAGGACGGTTAAAGATGTCATCAAAGTTCAACTGTGTATCGCCAACTGGGGTTACAGTTGCTGGCTTATACAAGAACCCTACAGCGATTGCGTCGGTACCAACTGGATTACCATTGTTCGCATCGATAAAGGCATAAACTCCATCCCCTGCAATGGCATTTAGTTCATCAGTCAATTGCGCGATTGTGCTAAGGGGACCAAAACCATCGTTCTCGATTTCCATCAAGCCAATTATATCTGCGTCCATAGCATTGAGTGCATTGACCGTTTTGACCAACTGACGATCATATTCTTCAATGCTGTCTGCTCCACGCGGCGTCGGGAAGTCTCCGCCTTGACCATCACCATTAAACAAGTTGAGCACGTTTAACGAGGCCACTGTCAGGTTGCCACGAGTTAGCGATGGTGTCGCTTCTCGAGGATTGGACTGAACAAAAGTCGGCTCAACCGCTGGTACAATGCGATAGGCGCCAAAACCATAATTTAACGCACCTTCTAGCTGAGAAACTGTATCTCCACCTCTAAGTGTATTAGACGCAGACAGGCCTCCTGTTGGGAAGACAATTGGGTCGCGATTTTGCGAGCTATCATCATCTGTCAGAGTGATTCTATTTAATGCATTTTGTGCTGCTAATGCTAAAGCCTCCGGAGATAATGGTGCATGCAAATTTGTGGGGTTGAACAATCTACCATTTGACAAGGTGACGTCACCAAAACGTCCTAAGTTGAAGTTATCAGAAACCGTCAGAGGACTATCGAATGACACATACATGCCTTCCGTAGTTTCCGGTTCCGCAGCACTAGCAAACGGCAAACTTATGATTGTTGGTGTAAATTCTTCCTCACCACAAACGACAGGAGCTTGCGCCGCTATGATTTGAGTCTCTTCAAAGAATTCCGTTGCTTCACCGACCACACGAACAACACTATTAACCGCTGGCAAAGGTGCTTCACTTGCATAGAACACGAACACACCTTCAGAAGTAGATGGGTCGGCATCCATGTCCGCGTCTTCTTCTTGCATATAGAAACCGCTAGTACCCATCAATACTTGTGTTACAACGCCTTCAACCGTCACAGTTTGACCAACTAATGGAGATGCATCACCTGAACCCTGAACATCATGAATAAAGTCAATCATCTCTGCAGAAGGTGCCTCGCACGATAGTAACTCCGCGGTGGTAAACGCGCTTTCAAAATCTTCGGCCAAGGAATCTGCTGTTCCATCTGTATCCGCCACAGAGCTGGCAGGCAAGGTGAAGGTACAGGTTTCGTTGCTGTTTAGATTCGCATCTGGTGTCAATGTGAAACTCGTACCAGAAACATCACCACTTAGTGCAACGCTGCCACTGACAGTACAACTCAAAGCAGGCCACTCAGAAACAGTCACTTCTTCGCTGAACGTAATACTTATCGTGGTATCCGCGGCCACATCAGTAGCGCCATCGGCTGGTGTAATATCAATTACTGTTGGAGCAATATCTGTTACAGAACAACCTGAGAAGCTAGCTCCATCAAGTTTAGTTCCCGGAGAGAAAAGAGCACCTTGAGCGCCATTAATACCGGAATGTTGAGCAAATTCTCCGGTGATATCTGGATTTCTGGTGAGAGACTGATTATTTCCACCCTCACTACCGTACTCGAAAGTCTGTGAATTGTCGCCACTAGAGACAGTTACGCTATCGCCACCATTGTTTAAACCTAATGAGCCTCCAGAAGACACCTGCATTAAGGCACCACCAAAGTCACCGGTAGGAGTACCGCCACCAAACACAACGACAGAACAACCAGGGGCAACCATTGAACCTTCTGGGAAGATATGTCTTGTAGCCACGCCATCGGCTATTTCCCAACCGCTCAAGTTAGCTGGCGCTTCGCCTACATTGACGATTTCAACAAATTCATCCTGAGTAGCGTTGCGAATACCGTCACCATTTGCATCACCGGTTAGATCTCCGGCGGGATCGGCATGTACTTCATTGATAACAATGTTGACTTCTTCTATAACATCTTCAGAACAAAATACCGAGCCATCGAGCTTGGTTCCTGGCGAGAAAAGAGCGCCTTGAGCAGCATCAATACTGGAATGTTGGGCAAATTCACCAGTTATATCTGGATTTCGGGTGAGAGACTGATTGTTGCCACCCTCACTACCATACTCAAGGGTAATAGTTTCATCACCGTTTGTTAACGTAACAGAATCTCCGCCATTGTTCAGACCTAAACCACCACTGCTTGCTGTCTGTACTAAGGATTCACCAAATTCGCCTGTAGGACTGCCGCCGCCGAATACCAGAATTGCACAACCTGGCTCAACAATAGTACCCTCAGGGAAAACATGCCTAGCTGCGAAAACCGCGTCACCTAACTCAACCCCGCTTAGATCAGCATTTGTTTCACCATTATTGACGATTTCGACAAATTCGTCTTGGGTCGCGTTACGTGTACCATCGCCATTTGCATCACCGGTTAAATCTCCGGCGGGATCGGCTAAGAATTCATTAATGACAAGATCTAAAGATGCGGTAAAGCCATCAAATGTTTGATTATTATTAGCTGCACCAGGAGTTTGATCAGCTGGCATAGCCCAGCTGAAATCACTGTATTCTGATCCCATACCTGATAATTGGAGCGAAAAGCCAACAACAGTGTTGTTGGGTTCGCTAACACCGATATCTACACTAGTCATGCCAGTAGCAACGCCACTCGTTGCTGTGAATGATCCCTCATAACTTAAAAATTGAATGACATTGTCATTGTTGTCGATCAAAGCCAAGCCATCTGGTGAACCATTTTGCAAACCATTGGCTGGCAAAGATACGGCAAGAAAAGAAAAACCTGCATCCTCAACTAATGTGCCTGAAGATAAGTCAAGGGTATTGTAGGCAGTGCCATTGCTGCCGTTATACAGCATCACGGACCAGCCACTTAAGTCTGTGCCAATAGGGGCTGCGATTTCAAAAAACTCTCCAACATCGCCACCGACATTGTCGTAATGAATCTCATTGATAAATACACTGGTTGCTTGTGCGGTAGAAGCGCACAGCAAGGACAGCGCCATTGCGAGTTTACATTTCATGATTTCTCCTAACATGAGTTTATGTGGCCAGTGACTGGCTCTACATTTTTTATATTTATTATTGATGGATAATACTTGCCGATTTCAATGTCATGCTTATGGCGAGGTCAAATGCTATGAGAAAACTATTACACTTAGGTGACAAGCACCGACAACGCCGTTCAATTTCCCTCTCGTGATAGTGTCAGAAATAGTACAGTTATTCAACGACACGCATAAACCTGACCAGCTGGTTAGGAAAATTTACTACTCGCAAAGCACTACAGATAAAAGGTAAGATATTGAAATATAAAAGATAATAAATATTGAAAAAATATTAAATAAAATAAAAAGCCGTCAGAACGACGGCTTTGGTATAAATAGCTAATTTTTCGCGATCAGTTCCGGAAATTCATCCTTGAACCACTTTCGAAGCATATTTTTTTCGTATCTTAGTGGTTCGCTCCTAAAGAAAGGGTTGTGACGGTGTTGGAAATTCATGTCCTTTATTTTGACTTCATTTTCCTGAGCAATACTACCGTCAGCTTCTTTCAACGTGTAGGAAAACTCCATGCGAGGAATGTCAATTCCTTTGACCAATCGTACGTCTGTACCACCATTGCCAAATCCAACGAAAGATGCAGGCCATACTTGCCCTGCTAAATCCAGATTGGTCACCTTCATACTCAAGGTTTGACCATCAGGTAAATCCTCTGCAAGTTTATTCACGTACTCCTCAAGCTTCTTGAACGTACTTTCTCTAAACTTAACCCGAGACTCAGTGGTGGGTCTTACATCGGTATAGTCTTTTGGGTTTTCCCAAACAATTTCCACATCCGCTTTAGCCACACTCTGGCTGGCACTGAGAACTAATGCGCTTGCTGCTAGTGTTAACAAAGATTTCTTCATGATTCTAGCCTCTGTCGTTGACAAAATATTACGATTCTCGTTATCTACACTAGGGTCTGTTAACCCAGACCTTAGTATAGTCTATTTGCATGAATTTAAACTGAACAAATACTATGCTCTTAATAATCTATACGACCAATTTCACGTAAAGTTTCAAATCACGCTTTTTTAATTTGGGCCTGTTGACCGTATATTGACTAGACCGGAATTAAAGAATATAAGTTCACTTAATATGGCCCAAGCAGATCACTGTTGGTCATCCACTGTCCCAACCATATCTGGTTTCCATGAATGTAGTACACAGAATCGCCATGCAACACGCTTCGGTCTTCACCAGAATATATGTAATTAACTTCATTATTCTGAACAGATAATTTGTCTACCAGTACTAATTCTGGCGTCTCTACATTCGTATCCGTTTCCAACAGTAACAATGAATTGATGGCAGAAATTAGACTGGTATTTGCTGGCCCCGAATCTGTGCGCCATTGCTCCATCGGCATGGCAAATCGATATGCACCAGCATTTTCCAAGACCGTAAATGCTTTGTAATCAAATTCAACCGGCGAATAGGCATAAGGTGTTTCCATTGAAGTTAACTCTATAGGGTTTTCTGGATCACGAGCATCAAAAAGACTGACTTTCAAGCCACTGGTAACTGGAATTTCTATTGGTTGCTCTCCTGTACTTGGAATTTGTGCAAATTCGACGGCTTGCCCAACCCCTAAAATCAAATCATTTTTCAATGGGTGTAAATAACTGGAAAAGCCGGGAATTTCCAAACTTCCTGCAATAAAGGGGCTTTGTTGATCGGACAAATCAATCACATACAAGGGATCGACTCGCTCGAACGTGACCACATAGGCTTTGTCTTCAATAAAACGAACGGCATAAATATCTTCATTTGGCTTACCTATCGCCTCTGGTTGTGAGGCATTGGGAAGTTCAGCAACCGGTTGAAGTTGGTTTCCCTGCTGATTAAGGATAGTCAATTTATGCACGGATTGTTCTCCGCTGTAATCTGTAGATACTACACGTAGATGCCCGTCTTGTTCGTCAGTACGTAAATTAGGTCTGCCGCGCCAACCAATTTGACCTGTTACTTTTCCGCTAGCTTGATACTGTAAGTCAGATAAAGACAATTTATGGAAATGGGTATCGCTGCCGTCAAGATTGCTCGCAATGTATAAGCTGTCTTGCGAAGTGTAAGTCATAAACGCGAACGTACTTAAACAAGTTGATGCTCTATCTTCAGGTGCGTCTAAATTAATTCTAGTCACAGTAATCAATTGAGCATGGCCGTCTCTTATTGTTGCATCGGCGGGTATAAAACAATCATTGATGTCGTTCATAACAACAGAAGATTGTCCAGAATGGATTTTTGGCATGATTGCGCTGGCAGGCGTGGCTAAGATTGCTTTGTAATTGTTTAATAAGGCATCTTCAGTCGTTGCTGTAGGGTCAAGTGAGTCGATATAAGGCGTGTAAGTACTTACTATGTACAAATTATTTTCGATACGCCGAGAAGATAACAAGTTGCCGTCTATTTCTATGCTGGATACTTGACTGGTATCGCTAGGTGTACTCACATCATGGATGCTGATACCGATACGAGCTTGTGCGTCATACCAAGGTAAAATAGCAACATCAGCTAGAGGATAAACAGGAAAATCATTGCCAATAACGGCCAGACGGTCTTGGTATAAATACAGTCCATTAATATTGAGATAATCCAGATCAGGTTGAATTTGGTCAAGCTCTGTCAGGGTAAAATCGGCATTGCGTTGCATCACTTTAATAGCAGGTTGTGTCACACCACTTTCTAACCATTGTTGAGTCGTGGCGAGATACAAGTAATCGCCGTCATATTCGATTCGATCGGCTTCATCAACCCCCTGTTCAGCCGTATTGGTTGTGGAAAAATTCTCAGTAAAAGTGGGTGCTGCAGCATCACTTATTAAGCTCGGATTTGAGGTAACTTCGTTTCGAGCAGCAAAAGCTGCGGCATAGATGCCATTTTTAATGTAGCGCTCGGCCGCTAGGCTAGTTGAACTGCTCAAAGGACCATCAAAGGCTTTGGCTTGATTGATAACGGGCGGCTCTGTCAGTTCAACTTCAGGATCAGTGGAACTCGAACCTCCACACCCAGAGATAGCGCCGGAGAGAACCACTAGGGTTAATGATGCAGTTAATACGGTCTTCATATGTCTAACCTCAAACTATTACTTCGCTATTGTTATAACCAGACTAGTCATAGTCATTGCTATTTTCTGCTACCAAATGACAAAAATTGTGAATAATTGTAATCCTAGGATGAGTAAGGCCACCAGCTTTGTTAATCTTGTTCAACAAGCACACATTAAAAAGATATCTGTGAAAATTAGAGCGGTAAAATTAGCCATACAATTATTGATTCTTGTCCCTTTGTTGGTTGCAAGTGCTTTTTTGTGTGCAGAAGAAACTGCTTATTCTACCGAGCCTGAAAATCAATGTGAAAAATCCAATACCTGCATCGAAAAATCCAACTGGCAAATTGGTGTAGCGATAGGCTTGGGCGCTAAATCGAACCCACTGGTTGATGGTGATGCTCTACCGCAAATCATTCTGCTGGATATCGCTTGGTATGGTGAAAATGCGTATTTCGACAATGGCGAGTTGGGGTATAAGTTTATTCAAACTGAAACTGCAGGCCTTGAGTCCTACGTCACTCTTGATCGAGAACGTGCTTTCTTCAGCTTTTGGCATCCAAACAATATTGTCATTGCTGGAAGTGCATTGTCCCCCACTGTGCCAAGTTCCGATGAAACTGAGCAGGAAACAGAGATATCCATTCGTCAAATTGAGCGACGTGATTGGGCAGTAAATGCGGGATTACGCATGCATTTGTACGGCGACGACTCTGAATTCACCCTGTCTGCGGAAACAGATATTAGCTCTGTGCACAAGGGGTACAAGGTTGCCATGACCTATCAACATCATTGGGTCGGTGAAGATTGGAGTTTGATGATTCGTCCGAGTCTCATTTGGAAAAGCGATAATTTGATCAATTATTATTATGGTTTAAGTGACCAAGATGTATTTGTTCATTCCCAAAGCTACCAAGCTAAAGGAGGTTTTCAGCCGGCTATTTCTGTTTTGTATACCCAGCAAATAAATGCCGATTGGCAATGGATAGTGAATGCTTCTTATCAAAAGCTGCATTCCAGTATGGTCAATAGCCCCATAGTTAGACGCGATAACGTGAGTAGCTTGTTTATCGGTGCGGGGTACAGATTCTGACAATGATGCGAATTCGTTGCTGCGCTTTTGTGCTCATGTTGCAACTTGTTTTGCCTAAGTTTTCGGCAATAGCAGCAGAACAAAATTGGAATGTACAACCAAAGGTTTGCATAGTTGAAAAGCTCGGTGCAAGTTGCGAGATGGTGTTGGCTATCAAGCTTGAACAATTGCCCAAAGGTACTTATTGTTATTATCAGGATGATGCTATCTTGCTATGCTGGCCCCACGATAACCCAATTGATGAATTAAAAGTTAGGTTTTCAAAAGCAACTAAATTGTCATTGAGAAACCAGCAAAACCAATCCATATTTGAGCACGAATTGGATATCAAAGCCCGAGACCTTCCCAGGAAAACCCGCCGGGTACGGCAACCATGGAGTTTGTTTTGACGACCAAACTATTGTTAGTTGAAGACGATAAACGCTTAAGTCAGTTGATCGCTGAATTCCTCGTTCAGAATGAATTCGACGTCAAATGTTTGTATGACTCCTATCAAGTAACTCAAATGGTTGCGAGTTTTAAACCGGATGTGGTTGTATTGGATATCATGCTCCCAGGAGAAGATGGTTTGAGTCTTTGCAAAAAGTTAAGGCAAACCTTCTCTGGCCCACTGCTATTTCTTACTGCCAAAAGTTCCGATTTCGATCAAGTTTTAGGGTTAGAGCTAGGTGCCGATGACTACGTGATCAAACCCGTCGAGCCGCGAGTTTTGCTAGCTAGGATACATGCTTTAATGCGACGCAGTAATCCTGTGCAACAAGAAGAACAACAAGCACAGCGACATTTAGTATTTGGGACATTGTCAATTGACAAAGATTGTCGTCAAGTTACTTTAGCCAATGAATCTATTCCACTGACAAGCCATGAATTTGATATGTTGTGGAAGCTAGCAGTAAATGCATCAACACTAGTAGAGCGCTCTACTTTGTACACAGAACTTATTGGTAGGGAATATGATGGATTGGATCGCTCTGCAGACGTGCGCATATCGAGACTGAGGAAAAAATTAAAAGACAATCCTAAAAATCCGTTCAGAATAAAAACTATATGGGGTAAAGGTTTCTTCTTTGTACCTGATGCTTGGGACTAGCCGTGACGCGCTTATTTCTGAGTCTTTACCTCTTTATTGCCGTGACCCTTGTTGTATTAAGTGCGTTACTAAATCAGGTATTTTTCGAAGATTCTGCTAGTAAAAACACCGACAAAGTTACTTCCAGTTTCGTTGATATTGCAGATATGGCTTGGACTGAGGACGACCTTCAACGTTTGCAGCAAGGTGAGACTTTGAATTTATTCGGGCCCAAGAATAGCAGACAACTATATACTCAAATTGATGACAATCGACTGTTGGAGATCACAATTATCGAGAAGACCGTCAGCGACAATCAAACTATTTTATACAGCGCCGTTTTTTTTGTAGCGCTTGGCATCCTAATAGCCCTCTGGGCTTGGCCTTTGTGGCGCGATTTGCAAGCTTTGAAACAAGCTACCAAGTCTATTGATGTGAATGGTAATGTAGAACCGATTTCAATTGAAAGTCGCTCCTTGGTGTACCCCATCGCCGTTGCGTTGCAAGAGTTGGGGAAACGCATCAATGAGCTTTTGAACACACAACGAGAACTTACAGGCGCGGTAGCTCATGAATTTAGAACACCATTAGCAAGGCTAAAATTTGCCCTTGCAACTCAGAATGATTCGTCTGGTAAGCAAACTGTTGCGATGAACGAAGATATTAATGAATTGGAGAAGCTAGTACAGGAAATGCTCAGTTACACCAGCATGGAATCACAAGAGCCGGAATTGAACATTACCGATATCCCCGTTGAACTTTTATGTAAGGAGAGAGTCGCGCAGCTCAGCAGTTTGTCGCTGTCATCACTTTCTATTTCAGTAGAAGGAAGTGACGCATTTATACTCGCCGATGCCCACTATGCAGAGCGCGCTATTGACAATTTACTCCTTAATGCATGCCGGTATGCCAAGAGTAAAATAGTTGTAAGTATTGAAGAATATGCAAACTCCGTATTTATCAAAGTGGCTGATGATGGTCCCGGTGTAGCAGAAAAATATGCTGATAAGGTGTTTCAACCATTTTTTCGCCCTGAATCTAGCAGAGATAGAAAACAAGGTGGTGCTGGTTTGGGATTGGCTATAGTCAAACGCATTATGGCTTGGCACGGAGGAAGGTGTTACTTGGAACAATCAAAATCGGGTGGTGCTTGTTTTGTTCTGTGTTTTACCAACGAAAAACACTAGGAATTGTTAGCTTCGTTTACATCGACAGTATGTGAGTTGATGATGGCATGGCATACAAGGCTCAAATTAGCGCCATTTACATAGGGATTAATATCTTTCTTTTCACAGTACGTAACGTAAAACTGCTTTAATTCTGCCTTGCTCGAAGTAATTTGCATTACATAGTCTTTTTGAAAATCGCGCATGCCGGAAATATGCGGCTGCAACGTGAGTCTCAGGTCATTTAATTGCGTTTGTTCAAACTTCAATGATATCTCAGTTAAAATTTCAGTCACGTCTTGTTGAATATCCTCTAACAGATACTGCACAAACGACGTGCGTAGCAGCATGACTAGCACTGCTATTTCAACTAAGACAATTAAAAACCTAAACATAACAATTTCACAAAAATTTTAAGACGCCATACCATAAAACAAGCCGCCTTGTAGGTAAATGTTCAATGATTATTGGTAGTTATACTTGTGTGTGTAGTGCGATACGGAGCGTCTAGCCTAATACTAAAATCCTATGTCAATTTAAGGTAATGGCAAGTCAATATTGATATACTGGTCCCCAAGCGAGCGAAATATAATCCAATCGGAACATTGAGGATTCAAACTAATGGGTGACCGCATTCCCGTCAAAGATATATCCCCGGTTAAAGTTCATAAACCTGACGCGAGTAAACACGAAAATGCATACACTCCCCGCAGCAGAATCTATGTTAGAGCAGTAGAAGGTTCTCTAGAGACATTTAGGCGCTTTTTTGGATTGATATTTTTGGGGATGTTCCTGATTATTCCGTGGCTTCAGTACAATGGCAGTCAAGCAATCCTATTTGATATTGGTGCACAACGATTCAATATATTTGGATTAACCTTGTGGCCACAAGATCTCACCCTTTTAGCTTATATTTTAATTATTAGTGCATTTGCACTGTTTTTTGTTACCACGTTTGCAGGGCGCGTTTGGTGTGGATTTATGTGTCCTCAAACAACTTGGACATTTATTTATATTTGGTTTGAAGAAAAAATCGAAGGGAATCGCAACAAACGAATCAAACTTGACCAACGCAAGATGGACTTTGATAAGTTTTGGCGAAAAACATTAAAACATGTTGCTTGGATCAGTGTTGCATTAGTCACCGCAATTACATTTGTGGGTTATTTTACGCCTATCGATACACTTTATATTGATCTGGTTACCTTTAATGTTGGGTTCTGGGCTGGCTTTTCAGTGATTTTATTTACTTTCTGTACCTATGGTAACGCCGGGTGGATGCGCGAAATTATGTGCACTCACATATGCCCCTATGCCAGATTCCAATCAGCCATGTTTGACAAAGATACTTTTACCGTCGCATACAATCCTACTCGTGGTGAAAAACGCGGGCCGAGATCACGAAAAACGCCCCTAGAGGAAGTACAGAAGAAAGGCTTGGGAGAGTGCATCGACTGCAACCTTTGCGTGCAGGTCTGCCCAACGGGAATCGATATTCGAAATGGCCTCCAATATGAGTGCATTAACTGCGGCGCCTGCGTTGATGCCTGTAATGGTGTGATGGAAAAAATGAATTATCCCAAAGGACTAATCAGTTTTACGTCAGAACATGAGCTAGCGGGAAATAAAACTCACATAATCAGACCAAAACTCGTAGGCTACGCCATAGTACTGAGTATCATGGTTGCACTTCTGGCCGCTGATATCTTGATGCGCGTTCCGTTAGAAATCGACATTATTCGAGACCGTAACTCACTGTTTAGAGAAACAAATGACGGCTTAATAGAAAATGTGTATACCTTGAAAGTCCTGAACAAATCGCAACAAGAACGCGTTTACAAACTCGAAGTATTGGGCTTAGAAGGTCATAGATACATTGGCGACTCAGTCGTAACGGTAAGTGGAGGCGAAGTCTATAACTTGCCCGTCAGCGTTGCTATTGACCCCTATGCGTTGAACGAAGCAGTCACGGAATTTGAGTTCCGAGTATCTACTATCGACAATCAAGAAGACGTTGTGGTGGTTGAAGAAACTAGTAAGTTTATCTATCGATGACATTTAATTTCGCAGAGCTAAGCCCTGACTTAATCCTTGATGCCATCGAATCATTGGGAATTCGTGTTGATTCCGGATTATTGGCACTGAATAGCTACGAAAACCGTGTCTATCAGTTTATTGCCGAAGACAGAGCACGTTACGTGGTTAAGTTCTATCGACCGCAAAGATGGTCAGTAGAACAATTGACTGAAGAGCACCATTTTGCGCTTGAATTAGCTGAGCATGAAATCCCTATTGTTGCCCCTTCACATTACCGTTCGCAAACTCTCCATCAACATCAGGGTTACCATTTTGCCCTTTATCCTTCGGTAGGTGGAAGGCAATTTGAAGTGGATAACTTAGACCAACTGGAGTGGATGGGACGCTTTATTGGACGAATTCATGCCGTTGCTAAAAACGCACCGTTTCAGCATCGCCCAACATTTTGCATACAAGAACATTTGATCGAGCCGGTTGCTGTTTTGCAAGAAAATCGTATTGTGCCATCTCAGCTTGAAGAAGCGTTCTTTGTGATTCTCAACCAGGTAGTTGAATTGACAAAACAACGTTATTCCCCGACTAAGATTATTCGCCTACACGGAGATTGCCATCCGGGTAATATCCTGTGGCGAGATGGGCCAACGTTTGTTGATTTAGATGATTGTAGAATGGGCCCCGCCATCCAAGACTTATGGATGATGTTATCCGGTGACCATCAACAACAACGGATTCAACTTGATACTTTGATTGAAGCCTATGAAGAGTTTGCCGATTTTGATTCAGCAGAACTTGCATTGATAGAACCCCTTAGAGCCATGCGCATGGTGCATTATATGGCTTGGCTGGCAAAACGCTGGCAAGATCCTGCATTTCCACAAGCCTTTCCATGGTTTGCTGATGAAAAGTATTGGGAACAACAAATCCTTGCTCTTAAAGAACAATTTTCTGCACTGCAAGAACCCGCTATTCAACTGTTTTAGGCAATAAATGGCTTTTCTTCCTGCTCGAACGAAACTTCTTGTGTATTCCCTTCGACTTTTCTCTATAATGCGCCGCGATAAAGGTGCCTGAAGCTATTCTCAGGGTAAACGGGAAGTCAGTCGAAGCTGACGCTGCCCCCGCAACGGTACGTAAGTTATTTTTTTGTTGAATTACCACTGTGCACTCACCTGCATGGGAAGGTAACAAAAAACAATCTATCCTCATGTTTAGATTGCTTACAAGCCCGGATACCGGCCTTTATTATGAGTCAGATAGCGTATGTATTCTGGCATTTTAAAGCACGTGCTCGGGTGGAGCACTCTTGAGAGTAAACATCAAAATGAAATTTCAAACACTATCTACTTCGATAGCAACGAGTTTATTGCTTTTAAGCAATCCTGCAAACGCACAAACATCCGAATCTTCGATTGAAAAAGTCACCGTAGTCGCTAACAGAGTGGCCGTCGATAGCAAGCAATTGGCAGCTAGTATTACCGTCATTGACGAAACTGATATCCAATCGAGTTTAGGATTGAATGTCACAGATATATTAAGAAATACCCCCAGTGTGGGAGTATCCAACTCAGGTGGGCTGGGTAAAAACACCACTTTACGGATCCGCGGTGAAGAAGGTTATAGAACTAAGTTATTCATCGATGGAGTCGAGCTTTCTGATCCGTCTGCACCACAAGTAGCGCCTCAATTTGACGACGTATTATCAGGTCAAGTACAAAGAATAGAAGTGTTACGTGGCACCCAAGGATTGGCATATGGAGCTGACGCTGGCGGCATTGTTAGTATTTACACTAAAGATGCGGAAAAAGGCCTCAATTTACGCGGCGCTGCTAGCCTTTCTCGATACGATACACGCTCGCTTTCCGCCAATATCAGCGCTGCTGGCGAAACCGGCTCAATTTATCTTGGTGCGACCGATATCAGTAGTGATGGATTCAACGCTCAAACTGCGGATACATCGAATGAAGCAGATGGATACGACAACACCAGTGTACATTTGAAAGCGAAACTTAAACTATCAAACAAGATTTCAGCAAGTTTTGTTATCCGCGACCTCGACGCCCAAAACGAATATGACAGTTGCTTTGACAGCAGCTTTGCGCAAGTGAACGATTGTTATACCGATACCCAAAACACCACAGCTAGAGCATCTGTAGATTATGTCGATGCGGTTCAAAGCCATAGTATTTCTGTGTCTCATACTGATGTAGAACGTCAGTTTTTCAGTAGCCAAGCTTTTAGCTTTGCCAACAAAGGTAGTATCGACAAACTCGATTATCTAGGCTCAAGAAAAACCGAAAATCAACAATTTGTATTTGGTGTTGACGGAAAAAGAGAAGAAATTGATGGAAGCGATTCAAAGCGTACCCAACGAGGAATATTTGGTGAATGGATTTCCAGGCTAACAGAATCATTGAGTATTAACTTAGGTGCCAGATATGACGACAACGATACTTTCGGCAGTCATTTGAGCTATCGCCTCGGTTTCGCCCATTTAACAGAGATAGATAACCAAGGGGTTGTTAAATTCAAAGGTTCATATGGAACTGGATTTAGAGCCCCAAGTTTATTTGAACAAAACTACAATGATGGCCCTTTTGCGTTCGGTGATGCTGCCGGTTTGCAGCTTAATGAAGAACAAAGCGAAGGGGCAGATATTGGCGTAGAGTACCAATCCAATTATGGCCTAATTGCAGAACTGGTATTGTTTAAACAAACCATTGAAGACGAAATTTTCTTTGGAACCGGCTTTGAAGGATATTTGCAAAATGATGGCGACAGTCATTCCGAGGGTGTTGAAGTTTCGGCGGAACAAACCTTAAATAGGCAATATAGCGTTTGGGGTAATTACACTTACAATGACTCTGAAGATAGCAATGGCGATCCTCGTTTGCGCAGACCAAAACACAAAGCTAATCTAGGTGTTCGCACTTCCCTGCTAAACGACGACTTAATGCTAGATGCACATATTAGAATAGTTCGAGACGCAAAGGGAATTGGTCAAGTTTCATTAGATAACTACACAATTACAAATTTTTCAGCTAATTATGCTGTCTCGACTCAACTCAAACTAAAAGCGGGTATTACCAACCTTTTTGACAAAGAATATGAAGAGGTAATTGGTTTTAACACAGCGGGGCGATCAGTATATGTCGGTCTAGCCGTCTCACTCCAGTAACTAATCAGAAACATTTGGAAATGTTAAAACCGTCCTTTTGGGCGGTTTTTTCGTCATACTACCTAAAATTTCAGCTTATCTTCAGATTCAATTCATCTGAAAAGAGATATTATAAGTATGTATTCATACTACCCAGTATCTTTGATTTGCTATACCTTTTACATTGTGAGCTATGGTAATCTGTAACATCGACAAGATAGGAAATTAATTAATATGAAAAAAATATATGCTGCTTTGGGATTGTTCTTATTGTTTTCACTACAGGCATGTGGTGCGCAAGAATTATGGGAAGAAGGGGAACATTATGTGGTGGTTTCCGACCAAGCAACAGAAAAACCTCAAATAACTGAGTTTTTCTCTTTCTGGTGTCCTCACTGTTATAATTTCGAACCTCTCGTGGCGAAAATGAAACAGAAAATAGGTAGCGATGTCGACTTTACTAAAGTCCACGTTAACTTCATGGGATTTACCAGCGCAGACATTCAAGATGATGCGACTAAAGCCATGCTGATAGGTCGTTCTATGGGTCAGGAAGATTCACTTAATTTGGCAGTATTCAAACATATCCATGTCCAACGTGGCATTGTTGCTGGTCAAAGCGACTTAGAAAAGATATTTTTGGCAACAGGGATTGACCCAGAAGAGTATAAAAAGAAGGCTTCTAGTTTTACCATTAACAGTCAACTTAAGAAAAACAATAAAACGATAGATCAGTTCCGCAAACACATTAGTGGTGTACCTAACTTTATCGTCAACGGAAAATATCAGGCAAAATTCACCAGAGAAATGAGCGCTGACGATTTCGTTGAGCTGGTTGTCTGGCTAACAAAACAAAAATAATAATTAACAAGGGATAAGAAACATCGTGCAATTCAAAAATAAAATGGTTACTCAGATAGCCACGATTATGTTCGCATTAGGCTTGTTTGGTGCTGCAAATGCGCAATCAAGTTGGCAAGAAGGCACTCATTACGAAGTAATTAGTGAAAAAGCAAGCCCAAATAAACAAGTCAAAGAGGTTTTTTCGTTTTGGTGTCCAAGTTGTTTTAACTTTGAATCTGTTGCTAAACAAATCAAAACGAATATACCCAAAGACACGCAATTCATTAAAGCGCATGTGAATTTTATGGGTTCTTCTTCAGCGCAAGCGCAAAATGACGCCACTTTGGGTATGTTGGCTGCGAGAGCGATGAAACAAGAAGAGCTATACAACGAATCGTTATTCAACGCCATTCACCAACAACGTAAAAGTATTGCAGGCTTAGATGATATCCTAGCCGTATTTGAAGCCGCTGGCGGTGATAGTCAAAAGTTGAAAAAACTTGCTTCAGGTTTTGGGATCAAAAGCCAAGTTGCTAAAAACAACAGGCTCACACGCGGTGTTAGAAGCGTTCCTACCTTTATTGTGAATGAGAAATTTAAAGCTAAATTTGGTCGAGATATGAATCCAGACCAGTTCGTCGAGTTGATTGTCTGGTTGACGACACAGAAATAATTAGTCGAATCCAAACCAAGCAAAAGGGGCATTAAACAATGCCCCTTTTTTTATTGGATTTACCTCGTACAGAATAACGAGTTTAGCAGCTAACCTAATTTATCTGATGCAATTCTGTAGCGAGGATCTTCGTTTACATTCATTTCAACGTATTCCTGAGCCTTGGTTAACAAAACGCTGCATTCGGGACTGATATGCCTGATATGAAGTTTCTTGCCCTGTACTTTATATTTGTCGGCAAGGCCATCAATGGCATCTATTCCCGATGAGTCCCAGATTCGTGAGTCTTTAAAATCAATGACGACATCATTCGGATCGTTCTGCGGATCGAAAAGATCTCTAAAATGTAAAACTGAACCAAAGAATAGAGGGCCTTCCAAATCATACACCTTCCAACCATCATCATCTGTGTGTGTTTTCGCATGTATATGAGTAGCGTGTTTCCATGCAAATACCAATGCAGACACGATAACGCCCACTACGACTGCAACGGCGAGATCAGCGACGACGGTAATGGCGGTTACCAAAAATAAAACAAATGCATCTTCCTTGTTAACGCCTCTGATTATTCTGAAACTCGCCCATTCAAAAGTGCCAATCACGACAATAAACATCACACCCACTAATGCTGCCAGCGGAATCATTTCTATCAGTGGTGCAGCGAAAAGGATAAATCCCAGTAATACCAGTGCTGCTGTGATACCAGATAACCTGCCTCGACCACCTGAATTGATATTGATCATGCTTTGACCAATCATGGCACAACCGCCCATGCCGCCAAAGAAACCGTTGACTGTATTGGCAACTCCTTGACCAACGCATTCTTTATTGCCGTTGCCTCGGGTATCTGTCATTTCGTCGATTAGAGACAAGGTAAGTAATGATTCAATCAGTCCTACTAAGCATAAGATCACCGCAGTGGGCAAAATAATGTATAAGGTTTCGAGCGTCAACGGCACCATGGGCACACTAAAACTGGGTAATTCGCCCGCAAGTGTCACTGTGTCTCGCTGCTCTGCAGGTACCATGTCTTTAACGAAGTCAATAACCGTACGCGCTTCCAAATCTAGTCCATGAACCAAGGCTGTGACTGTTATTATTGCGACGAGTGATGCAGGAATAGCTGTCGTTAGTTTTGGTAAGAAATAAATAATTGCCATGGTTAAAACCGTTAATCCAAGCATTAAATACAACATGGAACCTTCCATCCAAACTTGTTCTCCTAAGCCATTTAATACTTTAAATTGGCCCAATTGAGCGAGGAAGATGACGATTGCTAAACCATTAACAAAGCCCAGCATGACGGGATAGGGTACGAGTCGAATGAACTTTCCGAGTTTAAATATGCCCGCGAGAATTTGCAAAATACCCGCCAGTATCACGGCAGCAAACAAATAAGGAACTCCGTGCTGCGCTACTAAGGCAACCATGACAACAGCCATGGCGCCCGTTGCACCAGATATCATGCCAGGTCTCCCACCAATAGCGGATGTGATTAGTCCCATCATAAATGCAGCATACAGACCAACCATAGGCTCTACGCCAGCGACGAACGCAAACGCAACGGCTTCTGGTACTAGGGCCAGTGCAACAGTGATACCGGATAGAACATCATTTTTAACGTTTCCATCGCGACGAGTAAATATGTCAAACATTCGAAAACCCCGAAAAGGCTTATTAATTGAATCAATCTGCTAAGTTTAACAGCTTGTTTGAGAATGATCTTTTAACAGTTTGTTAATTAAACAAAAAGACCGGTATCAGAACCGGCCTTTTGACGTATCTGAATTTGTTCTACGCAACGATATCGAGTAATTCAACATCAAATACTAGTGTGCT
Organism: uncultured Alteromonadaceae bacterium; assembly: GCA_947503265.1. Taxonomy (GTDB): domain Bacteria; phylum Pseudomonadota; class Gammaproteobacteria; order Enterobacterales; family Alteromonadaceae; genus Aliiglaciecola. The sequence goes on along the minus strand of CANNDC010000002.1, from coordinate 51,428 downwards.
ATATGGTCCAATTGCACCACCAGCACCTTGTTCACCATAAGCAAGATCATGAGGAACGTATAGACGCCACTTAGATCCAACCGGCATCATTTGCAATGCTTCAGTCCATCCTTTAATCACGCCACCAACCGGAAATTCAGCTGGCTGGCCACGGTCGTACGAGCTGTCGAAAACAGAACCGTTAATAAGTGTACCGTGATAGTGAGTGCGAACCGTAGAGGCAGCAGTAGGCTTTTCGCCCTCTCCAGCCGTCAATACTTCATACTGCAATCCAGAAGGAGTGACTTTGATTCCGTCTTTCTTGGCATTTTCTTCAAGGAAAGCTGCACCTTCGGCAATTGCTTCTTTATGCTGGTCTGCACTAGCAGCTTGCATGCGCTCATGAATTTCGTTGAACGCTTTGCCAAGCACTTCATTGTTCACTTTTGGAGCTTGATTAGTGAAGGCATCTTCAAGTCCTTCTTGCACTGCAGCAATGTCTAAACCGTCAAAAGGGTTAGAGCTAAGTTGCTGCCCCATTTGTAAGCCGATGCCATAACTTGCTTGCAGTTCTACACTATTAAATTTATCTGTCACAAAAAATCCTGAATGGTTAATTTTAAAGCGCGCGATTCTAACACAAGTTAACGCAAGCCAATACCTCTTCGTAATAATGAAGAACGAATGGTTTTAGACAATTCGCTTCTGAACACGTATGGTATGAGTCTTTTCGTCTTTGCTGTAAAATCTATATGCGAAGATTCGAGGGCTTTGGCCGTCAAACATTGTAAACACCCACTTTTATTAAACTAGACACTTAGCGGAGGTCGCGTGACTGAGCATTTAGAGATCCAACTTAAAGAATCTGTCCGATTTCTAGGAACCACTTTAGGGGACACGATACGCGCACAAATGGGAGATGAGTGGCTAGAAAGAATAGAAAAGGTCAGAAAAGCTGGCCGTAACTCTTTTTCTGGAGCTCAAGAAGCAAGCGACGAGCTAAAAACACTTTTCAGTGAGTTGTCGAATGACGAGCTACTCACAGTAGGCAGAGCGTTTTCACAATTTTTGAATTTGGCGAACATCGCTGAACAAGAATTTAACAGTGCAAGCCGAGTAGACGATCCTGTGAGTCAACTTTTTGAACACCTAGAATCAGGTAATATTGAAAAAGGTACTTTTGAAGAAGCCTTCAAGCAATTGAAGATTGACTTGGTTTTAACCGCACACCCAACTGAAGTTACTCGTAGAACACTTATCCATAAACATAGTGAATTAGCGCAGTGTTTAAAAGATATTCATCAAACAGATATCAGTGAAAATCAACGTTCTGAATTAAAAACCCGTGTTGCCGATTTGATTAGCCAAGCTTGGCATACAGAAGAGATTCGTACCATTAGACCTACTCCGGTAGATGAAGCTAGATGGGGCTTTTCTGTGATTGAAAACTCCCTTTGGGATGCGGTGCCCTCGTTCATTCGAGGACTAGATCAGAAAGTACAAGATCGCTTTGGGCTTTCTATTCCTATTGATGCGTCACCGGTTCAATTTAGCTCATGGATGGGTGGAGATCGCGATGGCAACCCAAACGTTACAGCAAAAATTACTCAACAGGTCTTGTTGTTGGCCAGAAGTCGCGCTGCGAGATTGTTTGCTGCGGATGTTGATCGTTTGCAAATTGAACTTTCTATGGGTAGCTGTGATGCAGAGTTAAAGGAAAAAGTGGGTGATGCTCTTGAGCCGTATCGGGCACTACTTCGCCCTTTGATGGCTAAGTTAAATAAAACTCACGATGGTATAGGTGCCCTTTTAGCAGGTAAAACAGTGGATCAGAGTGAATGGATTAGTAAGCAATCTGACTTACTCGATCCTTTGATTGACTGTTACCGCTCTCTTAATGCTTGCGGTATGAGCGTGATAGCCAACGGCAAATTACTCGATACTATAAGACGTGTTCATTGTTTCGGTGTGCATTTGCTGAAGCTGGATATTCGTCAAGACTCAGAACGTCATTCAGATGTATTCAGTGAATTGACAAAATATTTTGGTTTGGGAGATTACGCACAATGGAGCGAAGCTGACAAACAAGCTTTCTTGTTGCGCGAGTTGAATTCAAGAAGGCCGCTACTGCCACCAAAATGGGAACCGTCAGCAGATGTTAAGGAAGTATTGGATACGTGTAAGACTATCTCGCAAAATAGCAAAGATGGTTTTGGTATTTACATCATTTCCATGGCAAGCCTGCCCTCAGATGTGCTTGCTGTTCAATTGCTATTGAAAGAATCTAATGTTGATTGGCAAATGCCTGTTGCCCCCTTATTCGAAACCTTAGATGACTTGAATGATGCATCAAGGGTAACCAGAGAGTTACTTAACATTGATTGGTATCGCGGATATATTCAAGGCACCCAATACGTCATGATAGGCTACTCTGATTCTGCGAAAGACGCTGGCGCACTGGCGGCTGGGTGGGCTCAGTATGAGTCTCAAGAAGCGTTAGTTGCACTTGCAGACGAATTTGATATCAAACTTACCCTATTCCACGGAAGAGGCGGAACCATTGGCAGAGGCGGTTTACCGGCTCACGCAGCTATTCACTCTCAACCGCCGGGTTCACTTTCAGGCGGATTCAGAGTCACCGAACAAGGTGAAACGATACGCTACAAATTTGGTATGCCAGAATTGGCCATTGGTAGCCTTGGTTTGTATGCCAGTGCCATTTTAGAGGCGATAATTTTCCCTCCACCTCAACCGCAACAAACTTGGCGAAATGCCATGAAAACTATGGCAGAGGCAGGTAGAGACAACTATCGTCATACTGTTCGTCATGATGAAAATTTTGTTCCTTATTTTAGGGTAGCCACTCCTGAGCAAGAACTTGGCAAACTTCCTTTGGGAAGCCGTCCTGCAAAGCGCAAACCGACGGGTGGCATCGAAAGCTTAAGAGCTATTCCTTGGATATTTGCATGGGCCCAAACTAGATTGGTTTTACCTTCTTGGCTAGGTGTGATGAAAGCCATACAAAGTTCACTTGACGGCAGTGATGCCGAAGTCATCGCTGACATGCAGGAAAACTGGCCATTCTTCAGCTCTCGTTTATCTATGTTAGACATGGTGTTTAACAAAGCTGATCCAAGGATCAGTGAAGAATATGATAAACGCCTAGTACCCTCTGAACTTCAACATTTTGGTGAGTCTCTTCGAACCGAGTTGAACGACAGTATTGCATTGCTACTCAAACTCTTGGATCAAAAATCCGTTATGGAATTCGATCCTAAGGGCAAAGAATCAATGACAATTCGAGCAGGTTATTTACAGCCATTGCACTTCCTGCAAATAGAACTATTGTCTCGAATAAGGGAATTAGGAGAGGAGCAGGATCCAACATTGGAAAGAGCCATGATGGTAGCCATTACGGGTATTGCTGTTGGAATGCGTAACACAGGTTAATCGACTCAAGAGAGCCCGTATGGGTTAATTTGAAGTCATAGACTAAAAAGCCGAACTCAAATGAGTTCGGCTTTTTTATTGTCATATATCGACGTAATTATTCGTAAAAACTAACCGTTTACGAATTTCACACCTAATTCGATATCGCCACGTAAACCACCAAGCATAGATTCTTTGGCGTTTTGTTCGAAGTCGCTTAACTCACCGTAAGATAAGATTTCTTCAACACCATTTGGTCCAAGACGAACTGGGTGAGAGAAGAAAACGGCGTCATCGCTATTGGTTTCAACATAAGTATATTCAACCACATTGTCACCTTTCATTGCGGCGACAAGTGACAAACAGAATCTCGCTGCTGCCTGGCCCATAGACAAGGTTGCTGATCCGCCTCCAGCTTTAGCTTCAACAACTTCAGTACCAGCATTTTGAATGCGTGTTGTTAATGCAGAAACTTCTTCTGCGGTAAAGTCTACACCTTCAACTTGTGATAAAAGTGGCAAAATAGTTGTACCAGAATGTCCACCGATAACAGGAACGTGCACACTGGAGGTGCTTAACCCCTTTAACTCAGCAACGAAAGTTTCAGAACGAATAACATCTAACGTAGTCACACCGAAAAGTTTATTCTTGTTGTATACACCTTTGGCTTTTAATGCTTCAGCAGCAATAGCAACAGTAGTGTTGACCGGGTTGGTAATGATACAAGTACAAGCTTCTGGACAATTGTCTGCAATAGCGTCTACTAGGTTTTTAACGATACCCGCATTGATATTAAACAAATCAGAACGATCCATACCTGGCTTGCGGGGAACGCCCGCAGGAATAAGCACAATATCTGAGCCTTGAAGTGCATCAGCAAGGTCTTCTTTTCCAAAGCCCGCAACTTTTACATCGGTTGGTATGTGGCTCAAATCAACTGCTACCCCGGGTACAACTGGTGCAACATCGTAAAGTGCCAATTCAGAACCTGCCGGAAGCTGAGTTTTTAACAACAGGGAAAGGGCCTGACCAATACCACCTGCAGCGCCTAGTACTGCTACTTTCATATGTATCTCCTATGGGGAAGTGAGTTTAAGTCGGCACACACTAAAGCAAGCCGTAACAAATTTCAAATTCTTCAATGTTATATTCTATATTCGACCTAGCAATGTGAGGCCTTTTTTATGCACTTTCAATACTGCAACTGTGATTTTTTATTGTCTCCACCATGAATGGGCTACCGAGTCATAAAAGTTTGTGTCAAACTACCGCTATAAGCGTCTTTAGCAAAGTTTTCCCATACTACCCAAGTCTGTTCAAAATCGATTGCATGGACAACTTGGCCAAACTGAGGCTGGCATGTCCAACAACAAACAAGAAGAACTCGTAAAAGAATTTAAAGAAATCCTCAAAACAGAAAATTTTGGATCTCAGGGTGGCATAGTCGATGCGCTTAAACTTCAGGGTTTTGGTAGCATAAGTCAATCCAAAGTATCACGGATGCTGAGCAAATTCGGCGCAGTCAGAACGCGCAATGCACGTGGTGAAATGGTCTATTGTTTGCCTCCTGAATTAGGCATGCCGACCGCCAAAAGCCCCCTCAAACAATTAGTTCTGGATATAGTACACAACAACGTGATGGTCATCATCCGAACTAGTCCGGGTGCTGCACAATTAATCGCGAGGTTGCTGGATTCTTTGAGTCAAAAAGACGGTGTTTTAGGCACGATAGCAGGTGACGATACCATTTTTATTGCTCCCGCTGATGTTACGTTGATTGAAGAGACGCGCAAGAAAGTCGAAGCCTTATTCGAGAATGTTTAGCCAATAAGTGCTTATGCGATTTAATAATTCAAGGATTTTCATACTAGCTTGCAGTGATAGAAATATTTTTGTTTATTCAATTTTTACGTCTACCCAAACCAAACGATGATCTGATGATGTTTTTCTGTCAGCAACAAGTGCATAGTCAGGTTCAGCAGCAGATGGCCAAAACACGCCGTTGTTAACTAGCTTAAGCCCATTCTTTGATGGCAACACATAATCTGCTCGCATCCCCCAAGATGCCGTATGATATTTAGACAGACTATTTTGGCTTTGGTTTAACCCACCGCCTTTACTTTGTGGAACAATGTGCTCATCTATATTCGGATGACGTAATAAATTATCCATCATTGTTCGATGACCATCACCTTCAGTGGCTGACGCATTTAGATCCCCCAACAAAATGAAACGCTCTGATCCAAGTCCTCCTGTTGCGCCATTGTCATCGTAAATATAAGTGGAAGTTTGATTGTTCGATATGTAATCAAGCCAAAATCGAATTTCATCATGGTTGCGCTTACCATTGCGATCTTCCTCGCCATCAAATACCGGAGGTGTTGGATGACTCGCCAAAATATGGATAGTTTGCCCATCGATATTAATGGGAACATCCCAATGGGATTTAGAAGACAATCTAAAAATAGCTTGAGCCTGTTTGGAATACCAACTTTCGCCTTTCTCATTATGAATTTGAGTCACTAGATTATTCGGCATGTCTTTCCATAGAAAATGCTGAAAAGTTCTGATTGATGCTCGATCAATTGGGTAGCGGCTTAATAAAGCCATTCCATATTGTCCCGGATACAAACCAAATCCAAATGTATCGCCTACGTCCCCATCAATTTTTCCATTACTATTGAAATCAACACCAGAATTAATGCCTGTATTGACAGGAGCGGTATAAACATAGCGGTACTCGATGGGTGCCTGACCACGTTGAGATTGCTTGAGATAGTTTTTTTGAAACGCATCAATGCCCTTAGCTTGATCTGCAGTGTAATCAAACTCATTAAGCAAAATAATATCAGGACGAACGGTTTGGATGATTTGCGCAATATTTTTAATTTGTGGATGTTCGCCTGTTTTTAGCAAGTCAAACAGTGTGTTGGCATCTACGGACTGGCCTTTTTCAGTATAGTTGCTGGCTTCCATACTGACATTAAAGGTAGCGACTCTAACCGAATGTGCAAGTGCGTGAGCGCTCATTATTATTCCCAACAGCAATATGACAAATTTCATTTTCTTTCATCCAAAAAAAACCGATAGCCTGAGCTATCGGATTTTATCGTTTCTTTAGTTCAATATGCAGTTCATTAAATCAATAAAGAACTGCACGTCGGCCTTGCAAAACTACCTTCAGTAGTCAGAGACTTAGAACTTATATTGAACACCGAATCGTACTTCCCACTGAGAAGCATCACCTTGACGAACTTCTGCAGAGTTATTGCTCAATCGCACGGTATTATCAGCCTCGTTCAAGATACCCCAATCTGTATTCAAGAAATTGGTAAAGTTATCCATGATCATATAGATATTTGCATTGTGCCCTTCTGCGAAAGCAGGAATGTCTTGTCTCACAGAGATATCAACTTTCGTCCACCAACTGCTTGTCTGGCCATTGCGCTCGCCACCAATAGGTAATACCCCGCCGCTACCACTATTGAAGTTCTCTAGGAAAGGAGTGAAACCAAATTCTCCATTACCATTATCTAGCACTCGACTGTAAGGACGACCCGATTGGCTCACAGCAAATGCTGAGAATCGCGTATTCAAACCGTCGAATAACTCCACTGTATAACGGAAGTCTACAGTGAATCTGTGCTCGATATTCCAATCAGACAAAGAAGATACTTCTTCATTTGGATTGGTGTAAGCACGGAATTGATAATTTGAGAATGCAACTGAGCTGTTCATTGGTTGGACGTCTTCAGCGTCACTATAGGCATAACCTGTTGTCAATTGAACACCATTGTCCCAAGACTTAGTCATGCTGCCTGATAAACTGAATGAAGTTGAATCAACTGAACTATTGGTTAGCACGAAAGAAGACATACGATTACTATCGTAATCGATATAGCCGTTTTCATTAAAGCCTGCTTCATCAAGATCACCCCGTTTTACAATAGTGGCGTCTTGTGTCCGCGAAATAATTAAATCAACATCAAAGATATAGTCGTCATCTGTTGCGTGAGTCATACCTGCAGTCAGTTTCAACTCGCTAGACAGTTTGTAATCTGGGTCGAGGTAGTTGATCTCAAAGTTTGAACCTTCACCTGCAGAAACGGCATCAAACAACTCTTTAGGTATGCCGTAGCCAGGGCCATTTGGCGCACCATCTTCAACTTGAACGTAAACCACGTCATCATCAAACAAAGAGGTTTGCTGACCTCCACAGTCGATAACGGCTCTATCAAGACGAGATGTGTAACAGAACGAGCGACCACGCGCACCAAATTGAGACACGTTGTTATTTGAGTAAGTATTTGACAACCAGACGTTCGGGTTACCACCACTATACAAAGCTAAACCAGCACGTAGCTCAGTATTGTCACTCAATGTGTAATTCAGACCAATTCGTGGCTGTAATAAACCTTCGCCATCTACCGTGTTGGTGTTAGCAAATCCGTAATCGGCAGTGAAATCTGGGTTTTCAGGTGGCGCATCATCAGATGTATACCATTCGTAACGTAAGCCAGCTGTAACAACTAAGTCATCTGTTAAATCAAATTCGTCTTGGAAGTAGAGAGAGTTAACCTCATAACCCCAGACAGCTGCTGCATCTGTAGGATTACCTGAAGGCGCATTGTTATAGTAAATCGCACCAGCAAGGCCGTTGCGGAAATCGTCAATACTGTTGAAACGAATTTCTGTTTCAGTGTGTTGAACGAATACGTTGAATATATCCAATTCATCGCGCTCGTAACCAAAGCTGAGTACGTGCCCATTGTCCATGTAGTATGTACCACGAAGGATAATGCTCATTTGCTCCCAGTCTAGGTCATTGGCTTGACGACTGTCATCAGATCCAAGGTAGACATCAACGTCGCCGGTATCAACGCGAATTTCACCAAAATCGGCGCCACCGATGCTTCCATCACCCGCTAACGTTACTTGGCGATTGTCTAATTCTTGACTAACCCAACGAATTTCGGTTGAGAATTTGTCTGTCCAATCAGAGTATAAGGAAGCAACATATGAGGTTAGCTCAGCGCCTCTCTCATAGTGGTGATTCAAGAATTCAATTTCATTGTCGTCACGGTCAGCACCAGTAAAGTTGTTGCCGTCATTGTAGTTGTAAGTAAATGACGCCCTGTGATCTTCATTAATATTCCAGTCCAACTTAATGAGGATTTTCTCATCTTCGTTAGGAATGCTAGAAGGAAGTGGGCCAGGATCGTATTGATAAAGCGTATTAGAAATACTAACAATCTCATCTAGTTCAGCCTGTGTGACTAACACTTCGTTCACTGCACCCGAGCCTTGTGGTCCACGTTCAAACAGGTTAGCACCTTCAAGCTTTTCATACGAAGCAAAGAAGAATAACGTGTCTTTAATGATTGGGCCGCCAACGGTTACACCGTAGCGTTTTTCTTCGAAGGCACCAAGGTTGATTTTATCACCTTGAAGATTGTCACTTTTCAATGAATCGTCAGTGTAATCGTAAAACGCCGAACCATGGAATTCGTTAGTACCTGTTTTCGCTACAGCGTTAATATTACAAGCAGTAAATCCACCGTAAATTACGCTAACAGGCGCCAATTCAACTGCAACTTGCTCAATTGCATCGAATGAAAATGGCATTCTTTCAGTTGGGTAACCGTTTGAGTTCAAACCAAACGAATCATTTAGTCGAATACCATCTACCGTTAAGCTGTTAAAACGCGGACTTTTACCAGCACACTGAATTGCATTTTGACCACCTTCATCAACATAAACACGAGGGTCAATACGCAATACATCAGTGATGTTACGGTTAATTGCCGGGGCATTTTCCAAGGAGTCGAGGTCAAAAATAGTGGCTGGGCTGTTTTTTCCGAATGCCAAGCTTGATAGTTGAGAACCAGTAACCGCGATGCGCTCAACACCTGAGTCAGCTTCAAGCGCAACCGTTAGTGGATATTGCTCACCTAGTGTCAAGTAGACGTCGTCAATTGCTTTATCACCTAACGAATTAGAATCAAGAAGAATTCTGTAAGGGCCACCAACTCGTAGACCTGATAAATTAAACGTACCGTTTGCATTTACGGTTATCGTTTTTGTAGCTCCGGTAGGCAAGTGAGTAACAGTGACTTCAGTGCCAGCTGCAGGTGCTCCCTGAGGACCAACCACCTTACCGTCGATACCTGAAGAAGTAACTTGTGCCATCGCGGCCGTTGACATGCCAACAGACATAGCAACTGCAATCGCAATACGATTCAGTTTGGATTTTATAAACATTGTGTGTTTCCTAAGTAGAAAGTGATCTTGTCTTTTCAACTAACAAAAAGTTATGGCAATCTTAGCTCGCTGCCTAAACCGTTCGGTACGAATAATTCTAAGAGATTGTACCAGCCTAATTATTACACTTTTATGACCAAGGTGTCAGCAACAAATACAAATTAAAAAATTAACCCTAAAGTAACTGTTTTGTAACATTGGATTGACGTTCCTGACCAAATGGTCTGTAAAATTGGACGATTGATTATTAAACAAACCTGACCTTTTGGTCAATGAGAAATTATTATCCATTTTTTCGTCTAAATATCGCATTAATTTGCGCATTAAGACTGACATTTAATTCGATGACTGATATCTTTCTATAAAATTTTGTCTTCAGAGAAGTCATGTCTTCACCATTAATTATCGCCATTGCAGGTGCTTCCGGTTCAGGTAAATCACTGTTTACTGAGAATTTACTCAAAGAATTCGCACAAGAAGGACGGCCCGTTCAGATTCTTCGTGAAGACCACTATTATCGTGCTCAAGACCATCTACCAATGCACGAGCGAGAAAAAAATAATTACGACCACCCTAAAGCGTTTGAACATGAACTACTTGTTACCCATTTAAAACAGTTAAAGATTGGTCAAGCGATTGACTACCCGACATACTGTTATAAAACGCACACTAGATTAGAGCAAACAGAAAAACTCGAGTCTGCTCCCGTGATTATTGTCGAAGGGATTATGCTTTTAGCCAGTCCCGAGCTTGAAATACTCTATGACGTTAAAATTTTTGTCGATACACCTTTGGATATTTGTTTGTTAAGGCGAATCAAAAGAGATATTGCTGAACGAGGCAGAACTTTAGACTCGGTGGCACAACAGTATGAAAGCACAGTGAAACCCATGTACCATCAATTTATAGCGCCCAGCCGCTTTACTGCTGACGTAATTGTCACCCAAGGTGGCGAAAACTATATTGCGCTAGATGTAATAAAATCTCACATACAACAAGCGTTAGTCAGCAATTAAACACTTTTGGCGAGCTTATTTTGAGAAATATAAAATAATAATAATAAGGAAACCCTATGATTAGTCTTTTCGGCATATTGGTGCTGTTAGTCATTGCCTATGGCCTATCAGCACACCGCAAATCCATAAATTGGCGGACGGTTGGTGGGGCTTTTGCAATTCAAGCCATATTAGGTGCCTTTATTCTTTATGTTCCAGCAGGAAAAGACGCCTTGCTAACTATGTCTGAAGGTGTGCAATGGATCCTCGACAAAGGTCAAGAAGGCATCAATTTCATTTTTGGACCTGTTGGCGACAAATCTCTTGGGTTCATTTTTGCTTTCAACGTGCTGCCCGCGATTGTTTTCTTCTCTGCGTTAATATCCGTGCTTTATTATTTAGGCATCATGAGTTGGATAATTCGTCTAATTGGGGGCTTTTTGCAAATAATATTGAAAACAAGCCGTCCTGAATCTATGTCTGCCGCAGCCAATATTTTTGTAGGGCAAACTGAAGCTCCTTTGGTCGTCAAACCTTTCATTCCACAAATGACTCGCTCTGAGCTGTTTGCCATCATGGTAGGTGGGCTTGCGTCAATTGCCGGCGCAGTGATGGTCGGATATGCGCAACTTGGCGTTGATATTAAATTTCTGCTCGCAGCTAGTTTTATGGCTGCACCCGGCGGTCTACTCATGGCAAAAATAATCATGCCAGAAACAGAAAATTTCAAAAATGAATTGGATGAGCTGGATGGTGAAGACAATAAGTTTGCTAATGTGTTTGACGCTGCCGCGACAGGGGCCGCTTCTGGATTACATTTAGCCTTAAACGTAGGCGCAATGTTATTAGCGTTTATTGCACTAATAGCCATGTTGAACGGATTAATTGGTTTAGTCGGTGGATGGTTTGGTAACGAAGCACTGACGTTTCAAGTCATTTTAGGCTATGTGTTTCAACCCCTTGCTTGGGCATTAGGCGTACCATGGGAAGACGCTCATTTAGCGGGCAGTTTTATAGGACAGAAGATGGTAGTCAACGAGTTTGTTGCTTACCTAGACTTTGTTAAATACCAAGCTGATTTGTCGATTAAATCTCAGGCCATAGTAACCTTTGCACTTTGTGGATTTGCCAACTTTTCCTCTATCGCCATTTTGATGGGTGGCATTGGTGCCCTAGCCCCTAGTAGACGCAAAGAGATTGCTCAACTAGGGCTTAAAGCCGTCATAGCTGCAACCCTTTCTAACTTAATGAGCGCAGCCCTAGCTGGGTTGTTTGTCTCTCTTTAACTATCCTAGCTATAATACGAATAATAAGAATTGTGAGATATCTGGAGCTAACATGAAACTTGAAGCAATCGATTATACTGCTCCCAATGCAGCGGAAATGTTTGTTGAATCATTGAGAACTACTGGTTTTGGGGTGTTAAAAAACCATCCGATTAAACAGCAGACTGTGGCTTCTATCTATGAAAACTGGCAAGAATTTTTTGATTCTGAAGAGAAACAAGGTTTTCTATTTGATCGTGATACCCAAGACGGCTTTTTCCCTATATCTGTGTCTGAAACGGCAAAAGGGTTTAAGAAAAAAGATATAAAAGAATACTACCATTATTACCCTTGGGGTAAATGCCCAACTCAATTGAAACAACAAGCAGCTGACTATTATCAGTCTGCAACTGACTTAGCGTCAGAATTGTTATCTTGGGTTGAAAGTTACTCACCAGAACAAGTGGCTAAATTATATCGGGAACCACTGTCAAATATGATTAAAGACAGTGAGCAATCATTGCTACGCATTTTGCATTATCCGCCACTAACCGGCACAGAAGAGCCTGATGCAATACGTGCTGCAGCGCACGAAGATATTAATTTATTGACGATCCTCCCTGCTGCCAATGAACCGGGCCTTCAAGTGAAAGGCAAAGATGAACAATGGATAGATGTGCCCAGTGACTTTGGTAATTTGATCATTAACATAGGTGATATGTTGCAAGAAGCGTCTGGAGGATATTTTCCTTCAACGACACACAGGGTCGTTAATCCTGCGGGCGCAGATATGTCAAAATCTAGGATTTCTCTGCCGTTATTTCTACATCCTAGGCCTGACGTCATTTTATCTGATAGACATACAGCTGATAGTTATCTTAAAGAGCGCTTGAAAGAATTAGGTGTATTGTAGATTTTTCGTCAGATTATGTAGCCGATCAAATGTTAATACTGCTTCACAGAGCATCCATTTTTCTGAGGATGTTAAGACTGGTCTCGGTGGCCGCTGTATGGAAATCCGGATCAATATTTTCAACGGTGTCATTTTCTGTGTGATAGGTATTATGATCAGATACACCGACGAAAAGAAATGGAATGTTAGCACGGTTGAATGCAGCATGGTCACTGGCTGTGCGCCATCTCATCCGCCCTGTGCCACTAAAGCCACTTTGGCTACTGCGATGGCCTCGCCTCAGGCATAACCCCGCTTCTTTTGCAGCTTCAGCGACTAAGGGCTTAAAGGCTTTTAAAGAACCGTCACCACTAACATAAAGCCTTTTTCGACGCCCCCCTTGAGACAACATATCAAGGTTTAAGTTGTATTTGATTTTAGCTAAGTCTACTGGAGGAAACTTTACGAAGGCTTTTGCACCATATAATCCTTGCTCTTCTGCATCAGTTGCTAAAAAAATGACAGAGTGGCGAGCTGGTTTTGACGTAAGTGCATTCGCTATCGCGATCATAGCTGACACACCTGATGCATTGTCGTCAGCTCCATTAAATATTTTTTTTCCTTTTTGACCGAGATGATCATAGTGAGCGCTGATAACAATATATTTGTCAGGAAATTCTGAACCCGTCAGATAGCCAACAACATTAACACCTTTGATATCACCCAAGGATTTTTCCAGCACAAAAGGAGTTTTATAATTTGTTGACGCAATGCTAGCAGTTGAAAAGGAGCTGACGCCTATTTCTGCATAGCGTTTAGAAATGTATTCTCGAGCAAAATGAGCCCCTAAGGTCTGGGTTTTTCTGCCCTGCATTTGATCAGACGATAAAACTGACAAATCTTGCCATAACATTTTAGCATTGACTGAATTGTCAATACGATAATCGCTGCATGATGCAGCGATGACTAAGTTTGAAAACAGGTTAAGAAATACGACTGTTACAAAGTTAAACCGATTTATCATCTCTTCTGCTTAGCAAATCAAGTTTTCCTTGGTACTTGTCTTGGTCTTGACCGCTTCTAGCCTTATCTCTGGCTTTCTTCAAATAGCGTTGACTTCTATTTACATCCCCCATGTGGGAGTAAGCTTTTGCTAATCCAAAGTAGATTTCATGTTTGCTTTTATCTAGTCGCAGCGCATCCCTGTAGTGCTTGAGTGCAAGTTCAATATTGCCTTGCTCGAATTCCTGCTCACCCATTATAAAGTGGTAAAACGGATTGTCGTCTCGGCGGCGATCTACTCTCGATTCAATCGCCCTAGCCTCTTCATGACGTCCAGTAAATTCATATAGATACGCCATGTTTTCCCAAGCGGTTAAGTTGGCTTCATCGAGAAACAACGCTTGCTTGTAGCTCAATTCAGCTGAATCATATAAACCATGTATGCGATACAAAATACCCATATTCACCCAAGTCGAGGTAAACTCTGGATCAACCATCGCTGCCTGTCGAAAATAAGCATAGGCTTTGGAATAGGATTCATGCAGTAAAGCGTCTGCGCCTTTATTGTTGTAAAACATCGCCATCACGGTGTTTTTGCCCACATAGCGTTTTTGAAAATGTTTGCGAGATTCTTGGGGATCAAAATCGACTTCATACCCATTCGTCAAAAGATGGATAACGGAACTTGAACTTCTTGGTATTAATTGCAAATTCACATGTCCGTTCAATAAACTATAGCCATCCCGTCTAGTCCAATATTCAGGAATGAGAACGTCTTGAAAACGAACTGTAAATCCAGCTTCTTTAGCCAGAGAGTAAGTCATTATCGACATGGACAAACAATTGGCCGCTCTATTTTTAAAGGTCTCCATTGCCGTGGTATTTGCACTACCCATATAAAGTAGATTAAATTTAGAACGATCAAATATATTTCTAACTAGCGATTCCATTCTATCAACCGGATCATCAATTCGATTTACCGTGCTGCGTACAAATTGAATGGCTTCTTCATCAAGACGAAACACTTCTTCTTCGGTTTCAATATGAAAGTTCTGGTATTCAGGAAAGGTGTCATCATTGAGTAGAGTGGCTGTTTCAACTCGTTGAATCGACTGCGTTGAGCTGCACCCAACAATAATGAACAAGGTAATACCGATAATAAGAAACTGCTTCATAGATACCTCCAAGGCAGAAGGATGAGAAATTTCACAACTGTAAATTTCTTAACATACCTGTAACAAAGATAGCGTTTTACACTGTTCTTATCCAGTAGATTTGTCCCAAATATTGTAACAAATATCGTTTAAAATTACGTTGAAGTACAATTTAAGCGATCCGAAATTCCAATCTTTCTACTATCGTCTGATGCGAGAAACACATGGTTAAATTGCGCTACAGAAGAACTAAAACCTGCACTTCAGAGGTCCAAGCAGTGATAAAATTTTGCGCTTTTATATACATTCTTTCTTCAATAACATATGATGTTTAATCAGTTGTATATTTACTGTTGCCAAACCTGCATTAATTTAACAATAAATTAACTCAGCTTGGTTTCTTTTAATTTCTGAGACGAGAATAAAATATGAAACATTTATTGATAGGTTTGGCGTTTACACCGCTAATCATGATTTCATCAGGGTGCTCCAATGGGGAAACGGAAAAAGCTAAAACCTCTACCAGTGCGGTAGAAACAGCAGTTAATGTGTATGAACAAGAAGCCCGTACCAAGTTAAAAACATTGCAAGGTATGATGCAAAAAGCTCGCGACAAAGATATTGATGTGACTCGCGAAGAGACCATTGTTTGGTTTTCCGAACAGTTTTTGAAATTCGCCAATTGGGATGAGGCCAATCCAGAAGCCATCGAGGCAGCGTTTGGATATGAGCGTTACTATGCTCCAGATAAAAAGCGCTTAGCGGCTGAATTGCCGGACTTTGAACGCAAAAAAGTCATTGAAATTTTGGATAAAGGCATCGAAGTACTGGGGCAAGAGCTCGCCGGCGAGATAAAGCGTCGCCCAGTAAACAAGGTTGATTGGCAAAATACCTATGCGGGTGACAATATGTTTATCAGCAATGGTAAGCCTATTTTTCCCTATGACTATTTCTCTAAAACGGTTGGTCAACCGTTAACCAATGAAGATATTTATAACGATCATTTAGGTGCGCTCTATCACGGTGGTGAAAACCTTTACCCTGTTGATCATGATCGCGCTATAAACTCTTTTTTATTGAATGAAGACGGTACCTTCGATGCCGAACTGATGAAAGAAGTAACCGATATTCCTGATACCAATATTGGCTTTTTGTTGTATTGGAGTATGGGTATTCCAGAATGGGTAGAGGCCAAAGAGCCAGAAATTCGTGTTGGACGATCTTTGTTTACGGGTTTTGATATCGACAATCCTCTTGCTAGAGATGTTTGGGGAAAAATCATCCGCGAAACAGGCAGATTAACCAAAGGTAAGAAAGTCACTGAGCTAGGGTATATTCTGGCTAACGAACCACATTGGTTTTCGGAAAAAGATCATTGGACATATCGCTTTCAAGAGATGAATGATATCTCGTCTTACACGCTTAAAAACTTCCAAGTTTGGTTAGATCAGAAGTATGCAGGCGATATTGCAAGATTAAATAGCAACTGGGAAACCAACTTTGCAAGTTTTGATAAAGTTGATATTGAAATCCCTATTGATACCGCGCTGCAAGGCAAGCCAATCTGGTTTGACTGGAATCGCTACAACATGGACAGGGTAACCAAATGGTTTGCATTTATGCAGGACGAGCTGCATTCGGTTAATCCAGATGCCGATACACACATTAAAATTATGCCTCGCATGTTTATGTACAATGGCCGTTCAGGTGGCATAGATACCGAAGCATTATCTGAATTGACCACTATGGTAGGTCATGATGCTAAAGCGCTGGGCAGCCCTAACATTCGCCCCGGAAAATCATCCAAATGGATTGAAAAATACGCCTACTACTGGGGTGGCGTAGGTATGTTCCACGACTTTATGGAATCGGTAGCGCCGAACAAGATTAACGTAAACTCTGAGTCGCATTTCCTGTCGTCGGGCCAATGGCGCGACATGGATCCTCGTGAAAGTTATGTACGCAGTGTTTATTGGTTAGCAACGCTGCAAGGTATGGATGCAAACATGGGATGGTTTTGGGCACGTGACCCTGATGGTTCACCTGAAGACCGCTTAGAGGGCGAACTGAATTTCTTCGACCCTGGCTTAGCTGGTGCTTACGCTGGTTCAAAC
Source organism: uncultured Alteromonadaceae bacterium (assembly GCA_947503265.1). Lineage (GTDB taxonomy): Bacteria > Pseudomonadota > Gammaproteobacteria > Enterobacterales > Alteromonadaceae > Aliiglaciecola. The sequence continues at coordinate 34,337 of CANNDC010000002.1, read as the reverse complement.
AACATGCAACCTCATGTTAGTAACGAAGTTACCCAAGTCATGTTTGACTTAAACAGCTTCTCTGAAGAAATTATCGCACTGCGCGAGCAGCGCAGACCTTTGCGCCTGTTCTATTCAGAAACAACGGCCATCAACACCGAAAACTATATGACCAATGGCTTCGAATTTTATGAGCAATTTTTCTTCGAAGGCTTCCCTGTTGGCTTTGCGACAAAAAACATTATTGAAAAGCAAGACAACGATAACTGGGACGCGGTAGTCGTATATCAAGTTAGCCATGTAACCGATGGTGAGTTCGCCGCTTTGCAATCATACCTAAATGGCGGTGGTACAGTGATTTTGGACTCTGAGAACAGCTTGTCTCTCAACGAATACGGCCAAAAGCGCGCTACCAAGTTGCAGGCAGGTAAAGGTAAACTCATCGTTATGGAGAACGGCAGTGACGCGGCTGATATAAAGCAAGTGGCCTTGTCTGAAATCCAAGACGGTATGCCTGACATTATGCTGACAGAGAATAACGGCGTTGATCATAAAACGACAACTTGGCGCGTGGTGAAACAAGCTGATGGTAGCTACTTGGTTAACGTTCTAAACCTCGGCCATAATCCAGCAAAATTGAAGCTGACATTAAAGGGTACAGAGCAGCTGGATATACTTGATTTGATGACATCCAACCCAGTAGACAGCAGTTTTGAGTTGGAATCAGAGGGTGTATTGTTGCTGCAAGTGACTCCACGTTAGGTTTAATCAACAACAGTTCGCGAGGAATCCTTTTCAATTAAGAAAAGGATTCCGCGTTGCCTTAATAATTTGATACAACTAAAACGTATTGGTTAGTGTGGGTTTTTAGGGTGTATGTGAGACTCTTTTATCTTTTTAACAATCACATTGCATCACTCAAGCTAACTTTTTTGCCCAACATAATCCAATACATTAATGGATAACTTTGTAAAAATCGCTAGTGCATCATCCCAATTCACCGGGCTTTCTGCATAAACCATTGGACTCACATAACTGTTGTATCTTTCCTCAAATTTGGGATCGCTGGTCAATAGTTGTAATCCGAAACGCAACTCATCAATTGGCGATTCAATCATTTGTCGATGCTGAATCCCAAAACGTTCAACATCTAGCTCAATTGCTTTTTCTACTAATTTGCCTAGCGATTCTATATTGGATGGTTGAGCCTGTTGGATAGAGAATGTGTCGTAGATATGCCTTATCAGCGTTTCATCATCGTCACGTTCATGATTTCTGGCGACGCTTGCCGTTCTGCGTATCATGGATAACAACTTTTCAGCTTGTGTTTCTAGGATGGCAGCACATGCCATTTTATTTACTTCGATATCGAATTTTAGGATTTCGGCATAAATTGATTGAATACTTTTAGTATTCGGGTTCACACAAGAGATCTGATTCAATGAATTCCAATTTAACAAAAGGGCGCAGACAAGGTGCAATTTGGTATGCTTGAGGATAGCGAATGTCAAAGCTGAAGTATCGGTATTCATCTTTCACTGATGCGTGGTCTTCGATCGAAAAGGTGGTGTTTTTTATTATCGATGACTCAATATGCTGCTTAACCGCTTTGCGAGCCTTTCGCTTGGCGCTTCGAGATGTTAGACAGTGAAATGCCTGATTCGGCACAAGTTTAAAATCAATATCTTCCGACATGCGGTACGTTTTGATAGCAGATTTAGCAAGTGCGGTGCCGCCTGTAAACACGAACCGGTGATACTCAAGTTCGAGCACCGAAATGAGTTTTAATAGTTGAACGACGTAATAGTCTTTTTCAACAATGGCAGGGTTGCCAAGCCCTATGGCATCGGCTACATCTACAAAAAGTGAGTTATCAATCTGCGTTGACAAGCTGTGTCCCTACAGCGATTTTACGAGTGAAGCGTGAACTCTTTGGAATGATCTTAACCTTTGCCGGTACCTGAGTACTGTCACCGGAGAAATTCAAGCTTGATAGGCCGTCAAATTTATAATCAACACCTAACTTTTCCATGGCTTCTATCACCACACCGTCTGCGCCTGCTGCATTGTCGGGCATCAATTTTCCAGTGATGCGATTAACTCTGGCACGCGCATACAGCCCATAACCAATTTTCATCAACAGGCCATCGCGGACAAGGTTTCTTAGCCCTCGGCCTATTTGGTCATAATCTGCAATGTCTTTAAAGTCAGAGCGCAAGAAAACAGAACGCTTCGAGCGCTTTATTCTCGTTTGGATTCTGCTTTGAATTGTCACGTTAACTCTCCTACAAACACTGTTCAAATTTTGCACAAAAATACGACACTTGTCAATCGCAAAAATACGACAATACTAAACTACAAAAATACGACACAAAAAATACCAATTAACTTATGCAATTCAGTATATTAAAAACACTCATTAAAAACCGTGAAAAAACCTCTTTATATGTACAAATAACCAATTGAGTAGTAAATATATTGGATGCCATATTTTCCATCAGCAACTTCAAAACTTTGCCAAACTTATCAGATGCTGTTTACGCTTTAGAAAGAGCTTTTGTGATCCTAAGCGCTGATAGCGGTTCTTTTCCTTGAGGATCAAAATCATTTAGCTGCGCAAATAGCAATTCCATGGTCGCCATAGCGTCATCAAGGGCATTGTGAGCGGGTGCGAGAGGCAAATCAAAACGCTGCCGGCAAGATGCCAAAGTCGCTGCGTTGGGCGCAGGGATTGAGTGACGTTTTGTTAACTGGTAAAGGGCTAACCTCAGGGTATCGACAATGACCACTTCTGGTGGCGCTATATTTAGCTTTGTTAGGGTCTGAGTAATGACGGCCAAATCTAAATCAGCGCAGTGAAATACCCATACATGAGTTTGTGCTTTTTCAAGCAAAAGTTTTAGTGCGGAAGCGACTTTATCTCCCTGTTGAATGTCAGTTTGCAGTAATCCATGAATCGTAGGACTTTGATTCAGCGATGCTTTGGTGGTGATAACTTGATAATGACAACTGTGTAATTGGATCTGGCTGTTTACCCCTTCAACCCAGCCTATTGAAAGGATCTGTGCTTGTTTTGCATCCAGAGATGTCAGTTCCAAATCTATCGCCAGAAATGGCACCTCTTTCCAAGGTTTACTTGCCCATTTACCGGGCAGTTTACCTTGTCCTGCCACGAGTCTTAGCAGGCGGTGAAAAAGCGCTGTCATGCTACCCTAACCCACCAGAAAACTTCATAACTAATGCACTTTGAGCTTGTTTAATAAATTTAAATGCGGCTTTCAATTGATGCTTCTCCATAGAAGACAAATCGTCAATGCAAATAAAGTTGTCGGTCGCTTTGTTTGACAATTGATGACGCCAGCGTAACCGATTGAGAAAAAGCCAAATATCTCTCAGGGAATGATTATCTTGCTCAACTAACAAAGGTGAACCGGCCAAATGTGTCAAGCGAGACAAGGTCGAAGGAACTGTTATCCCTTCAGATAGCGCATAAATTCTCACGATATTATTAATAATCGCCACCGCATCCACTTTTAAATCAATACATCGATCTTTTTTCGCACGCTTACTAAATACGAATTTCTGGAATAGTGAAAGTGGCACTTCCACTTCATTTGTATGCCTTGCTAGAGCGGCAAGTAACAAGGGCCGTTTAAGATGCGCTAAACGCTGGGACTGCATTTTGTTGAACAACGCCCGATTGCCTGCCACCATTCGCACATCAAGGAAGATACTGAAACTCATGATCGCGTCTTTGGTAGGCTGAAGGCTCCAACTTTTGGCTTCATTGATCGCCTCTGAGATAGGCAGCCTTAGCGCAGGGTTGGACGCCATAATATTGCCGTCGCATAGTTTAATTCCGCATTTTCCCAATCCTTGGCAAACATAGTCAGACATTTTAGAAAAATATTCAGATTCTATTTCGTTGGGCTCACGGGCCAGTACCATACCATTGTCTTGATCAGAGCCCATGGTTTGATCTTCTCTGGCCTGAGACCCATACACTAGCCAGCAAAAATCAATTGGAGGACTGCCGAACTGTTGCTGAAAGAACGTTATGAGCCTGCGAGTCATGATGTCGGTCGCTTGAGATAACACTTTGCCAGCAATATCAAAGTCACCCAGTCGCTTAGCATGTTGAGCAAAATAATGAGGAAGTTGCCAAGACAAGCGCGTTAGCTCATACAATGATTTTGCTTTAGCAAGCTCATCAATCAGAAATAAAACGTTCCCTCGTTGGTGTCGAATCATGTCACTGGCTGTCAACATTCCAACTGGCGTGGCATGAGTGACATCTGCCACAGGTAGATGATGAATATTGCTTTCTGTCATGAAGCATAGCGCATCAAAAAGCGTGCGATTAGGCGTGATGTATTTTGGGTTTTGAGTCATGACCTCAGAGACTGGCCGCTCCAAATCTAAGCGTTTTGCTACCACTCGGGTTCGAATGTCTCTGTCGGTGATAATACCAACAAGACGCTCATCTTCAGTGATCATCAGCGAAGAGACTTTCTCATCAGCCATCTTTTTTACTGCACTAAATATACTGATATCTCGATGGCAGCATACAGGAGTACCAGCAATCACCTCACTTACCGGCCGATACAGCCACATGGACTTGGAATCACCCGTAGTATCATCATGGATTTTTTCTGTTACATAGTGCTGAAAAAAGTGCGCTATTTTTGGATTCTCATCAATAAGTGTTTGAACGACCTTTTTTGGGATACAGTATACAAGGCCAGCCTGATCAACGGTCACACATATCGGATGAGGGGTGTCTTGAACAACATGGGCACAGTTAAAAAAGTCTCCTTCGCTGAGGTTTTTTTCTGCGCCATCACTGTCTTTAACCGTGAATTGCCCACTACTGATGAGAAACAATACGTCTGCATGTTGTTGGATCATTTCATCTGAGTTCTCTTTACTCAGATAGATAAGAGTTAGCTTGCTCGCTAACGCCAGTCGCGCAGACGGTTCAAGGCCGTCAAAAGGGGCTGAAACCGAGAGGAAATCGAGTGTTTGTTGTGGCACCGTATTCATTTTCCTCCCCTTTCAGCTGAAGAAAGCCCGATTATACCGGGCTTTAAATCAAGACTAATGTTGTTGCGCTTCTCCGGCACCTTTAGGATAGCGTATGTCTTCCACAAGTTGTTGAATCTCTTCTGGAGAGTCACCCGTGAATTTCAATACCACCAAAGCAACACCAAAGTTTACTAGCATACCAATTGTCCCAATTCCTTCTGGTGAAATACCGAATAACCAGTTTTCAGGTACATTGGCTGCTGGATTTACAAACTTAAAGTAGATTATGTAAATTGCCGTAAAGGTGATCCCTGCGAGCATTCCGGCAATTGCGCCTTTATTATTCATGCGTTTCATAAATATTCCCATAATAATTGCTGGGAAGAATGATGAGGCAGCTAAACCAAAAGCAAATGCGACCACTTGTGCAACAAAACCGGGTGGGTTAATGCCAAAGTAGCCCGCTATGCAAATAGCAACGCCTGCAGCCAATCTGGCGTAAAACAACTCTTGCCTGTCGGTAATTTGTGGCATCAGATTACGTTTGAGTAAATCATGGGATACCGAGGTCGAAATGACTAGCAATAATCCTGCTGACGTCGACAACGCCGCAGCCACGCCACCCGCTGCAACCAATGCGATGACCCAAGCTGGTAAATTAGCGATTTCTGGGTTAGCTAAAACCATGATGTCGCGATCGACCTTCATCTCATTACGCTCATCGCCGGAGTAAAACATCTTGCCGTCATTATTCTTATCTTCCCAACCAATTAAACCCGTCTTTTCCCAATTAGTGATCCACTCAGGTGCGTCGGCATAGTTGGTTCCGGTTTGTTCTGTTCCGTTGATCGTTTCAATCATATTGACACGGGCAAAGGAAGCGATAGACGGAGCAGTCGTATATAAAATGGCAATGAATGCTAATGCCCAGCCAGCACTATAACGCGCATCACGTACCTTGGGCACAGTAAAGAACCGGACTATGACGTGAGGTAAACCCGCAGTTCCGACCATCAAAGCGGCTGTGATGCAGAATACATCAATCATACTTTTGGTACCGGAGGTGTATTCGTTAAATCCCAGCTCCAGCGACAGCCCATCGAGTTTCTCGAGCAGGTAAACCCCCGAACCGTCAGCCAAGGTTGCGCCGAATCCAGTTTGTGGCAGTACATGACCAGTCACAAGAATGGAGATAAAGACAGCTGGTACTAAGTATGCGAATATCAGCACGCAATATTGCGCGACCTGAGTGTAGGTAATCCCTTTCATGCCACCTAAAACGGTATAGAAAAATACGATTGCCATACCAATGACTACGCCTGTCACTATATCGACTTCTAAGAATCGACTAAACACCACGCCGACACCGCGCATCTGTCCGGCAACATAGGTAAAACAAACGAAAATGGCACAAATCACAGCAACCGTTCTGGCAGTTTGTGAATAATACCTATCGCCAATAAAGTCTGGCACAGTGAATTTACCAAATTTACGTAAATACGGAGCTAGGCACAGAGCGAGTAGAACATATCCGCCTGTCCATCCAAGCAGATAGACTGCACCATCGTATCCCATAAACGAGATCAGTCCTGCCATTGAGATAAATGAAGCTGCTGACATCCAATCTGCAGCGGTAGCCATGCCATTTGCGATGGGGTGAACCCCGCCACCAGCAACATAAAATTCCTGCGTTGAGCCCGCTCTAGCCCACAATGCAATTGCGATATAAAGAACAAAGGAAGCGCCGACGATAATAAAGGTGAGTAATTGAACATCCATCATATTTCTCCTATTCTTCGTCAACGCCGTAGCGTTTATCTAAAAGATTCATTTGTCTTACGTAAACAAATATCAGCGCAACAAAGACGTAAATCGCGCCTTGTTGAGCAAACCAGAAGCCTAACTTGAATCCAAAGAACTGAATTTCGTTGAGCACATCAACCAACAAAATACCGAATCCGAAAGAGACTAGGAACCACACCACGAGTAACTTGAGCATGAGCGAGAGATTGTCCCGCCAATACGCTTTTTTATCTTCTTCTGTTTTAAACGCCATTTTTCTTCCTCACTTTTTCTTCGTGTTATCCACTCTAGTCCTGATAGTTGATATTGGGAATCAGACCTTGGTCGTAGATTGAACAATAGGCCAAAAAGGTATGCTAAAGTCTTACCCATATTGAAAAATAATCGAGATACGTAGTCGAAAAATGGTCACTAATGATGAGAACCCATAAATGACTTTTGGTTGGGTAGCGCTAGCACTAATTTATTTAACCGGGCTCTTTTGGCTGGCCAATTGGGGAGATAAAGACACGCCACTTGCACGGCGATTGACGTCTCACCCAATCACCTATTCTTTGGCTTTAGCGATTTACTGCACGGCATGGACCTTTTTTGGTACTGTCGGGGAAGCCTCTCGGAACGACTGGCAATATTTACCCATATTACTAGGCCCCATCTTGGTCTATGTTTTTGCCTATCGATTTATCTACAAGTTGACACAGGTCAGTAAGAAACAACATATCACCACGATCGCGGATTTTATTTCGTCACGTTATGGTAAGCGTCAAGGCGTTGCATTGGTTGTCACTCTTATTGCGTTGATGGCAACCATTCCCTACGTAGCATTGCAGTTAAAAGCCATCGGAACTGCTTTTCAACAAATCTCAGATCAGCAAAATAGCGGTTTAGTTATTATTTTGGCCACTGTTTTTATTGCGATTTTTTCAATTTATTTTGGCACTAAACGTACCGATGTCACTGAATATAGACGTGGGCTGATTTTAGCCATTGCGTTTGAATCTACTGTCAAGTTAATAGCCTTATTGGCTGTTGCGTTTGTCGCTTACTTTTGGGCAATGGGCAAGGATGCAGCTCAATTTGTAACCGCTATTGAAAAATTCAATCAGATAGAAACCTTCAAAGGAACCAGTTTCATTGCTCAAACTGTCATGGGTGCAGCCGCAATTATTTGTTTGCCACGTCAATTCCATGTTGCTGTCATAGATAACTTAAACCTTAATCATCTGAAAACAGCACGGTGGTTGTTTCCACTATACCTTGTGTTAATAGCTGCGGTTATTCCTGCAATTACAGCTGCAGGTCAAACCTTACTCGGTTCGCAAAACCCAGATACCTATGTCTTAGGGTTAGCCATTTTATTTGATTCTTCCATCATCAAGATTTTAGTATTCTTGGGTGGTTTGTCCGCCGCAATGGCAATGATTGTAATCGCTACCCTGACCCTAAGTACCATGGTGACCAACGATGTCATACTGCCAAAAATATTGACACTGACGGCACAAAAAAGCCAACAAACAGCCAATCAGCAGTCTCCGCCAAACTATGCAAAAAAGATTTTATTTATCAGGAGGTCAGTTATTGCAGGTTTGTTAGCACTTGCATACATATATCATCAACAAATGGCTGATAGCCATTCACTGGCATTTATTGGCTTAATTGCTTTTTCATTGGTCATCCAATTGTTGCCTGCAATTGTCGGTGGTTTATATTGGAAAAAAGGCCATGGACATGGTGTCTATGCAGGCTTGGTGGTTGCTATAATCACTTGGGTACTTTGGTTAATGTTGCCCGTAATCAACCAACAAACAAATCAACAAATTCAATCTGATACCATTAGTATTGGTGCTATGGTCAGCCTGACCGCAAATACTTTCGTATACATTCTGGTGTCACTTTTTACGCAAGACCGTCTAATCGATAGACTTCAAGCACAAGCGTTTGTATCTCCAAGAGAAAGCCAAATTGATGACTCTAAACGCCAAAGAACCTTGGCAACCATTGGAGATATGGCAACCTTGATGGCAACATTTTTAGGGCCTTCTCGATGCGAAAGCTTGCTTAATGATTTTGAACGAAAGCAGGACAGAAAATTGAATCGAGGCGCGACACCAGTGCCGGACTTTTTAATGTTTTGCGAAAAAGCGTTAGGGGGAGTGTTGGGTAGCTCTAGTGCCAAAGCGCTAATCGACAGCGCGCTTTCGGGGAAAAAACTCAACTTTGAAGAAGTGGTCACCTTTTTTGATGATACGACCCAAGCTATTCAATTCAATACATCTGCTTTATTCACTTCTATCGAAAGTTTAGAGCAAGGTATTAGTGTTATTGATAAAGATCTCAACTTGGTTGCCTGGAACAAACGTTATTTAGAGCTATTTGACTATCCTGAAGAGTTTATTTCGGTTGGAACACCTATCGAAAAATTAGTCCGATACAATGCCACGCGAGGTGAATGTGGTGTTGGCGATATAGATACTCTAGTCAACAAGCGCCTTGACCACATGAAAGCAGGTCATAACCATCGTTTTGTTCGTCAACGCAGTGATGGAAGAATGATAGAAATGGTAGGCAACCCTCTCCCCGGTGGCGGGTTTGTTACCAGTTTCAATGATATTACTGAGCATATTGAAATCCAGAAAGCCTTAAAAGAATCGAATATCGATTTAGAAAAACGTATCGAGAAAAGAGGTGAGGAAGTTCAAGCCATTAACGCTGAGCTCAGAACAGAAATAGAGCGACGTTCGCAATTGGAAAAGGAACTTGTCAACGCCAAAAAAGTAGCTGAAGAAGCAAATGCCAGTAAAACCCGCTTCTTAGCGCTTGCTAGCCACGACGTTCTTCAACCATTGAGCGCTGCCAAGTTATATTTATCCGCTCTCGAAGAACACACAGTTGATGGCGATGTGCGGACAATTTTAGACAAACTCAACGACAGTGTGACATCGAGCGAAACCCTTATTGCTACACTATTGGATATAGCCCGGCTTGATCAGGGTGAAATGAAAATGGTTTTGGAGCCAATTCAGTTAAGAACGTTATTAAAGCCATTGATTGCTGAATTTTCCATGAAAGCCAAACATAAAGGCTTGAAATTCAATGCAAGGCTAGCTGATCTATGGGTGATATCAGACCGCACATCATTGTACCGAATTGTGCAAAACTTGTTGTCTAACGCGGTTAAATATACTCAAAGCGGAGGAATTTTATTCGCTGTGAGAAAACGCGCTGGTCGCGTGTTAATCCAAGTGTGGGACGCAGGCGTCGGCATTTCTGTTGCAGAACAGAAAAAGATATTTTCGGATTTTTATCGCGTCGATGGTAGTGATGAACATGGGTTAGGCTTGGGTTTGGGTGTGGTTTATCGCCTTAGCGAAAAACTTAACTCTCCGATAACTCTCCAGTCAAAACTTGCGAAAGGCAGCTGTTTTAGCCTTACATTGGATGCGTCAGACCCCATTGTTAGAAAAAGTATTGAAAATACGCCAAGAGCGTCTCAATTGTCGAATTTACGCATCTTGTGTATCGATGATATCGAGCAAAATTTAGATGCTATGCAAACGCTTCTGAAAAAATGGCAGATAGAATGTGTTGGGGCTAAGAACCTTGCTGAGGCTATTCAGTGGGCCAAAGAAATGCAACCCAACGTATTGTTGGTTGACTATAACTTAGGAAATGGAATCACAGGGTTTGCCGTCATCGCAGAACTTCACGCTATATTGGGCTCAAACACGCCAACGGTATTGGTGACGGCCAACAAAGACGAGGAACTCATTGAAACCTGCAAACAGGCAAATATTGGCTATTTGAGTAAACCAGTTAAACCTGCCAAATTGCGAGCACTTCTCAATAGTTTTGTTACTCATACATAGAAGCTGCAATCGGCGATAGCTTCGCGATTAAGTTGCAAACACCAAACCATACAATCCGAAAAGCGCAAAAAATATAGGTTGATGAACCAAGTAAATAAGCAAACTGTGCTTGCTCATAAACGATATGCTCTTGTTGTGCCCTACCCACCCTAAAGGATCAGATCGCATCCATTTAACCTGAGCCAACCAAACACCAATCAGTACCATTCCGATCCACGGAAATATTCCCACATAGTCATTGGTATAGGAGGGCAATAAGTGTCGAATAGGAGAAAATGGCCAAGTGCTTGATACCCAGTTCAAATTGAAAACCACAATCGCTAAAATCCCGAACAACAGCGCGACTAAAGGGTATCGAGCGAAAGGCAATGCTAATAAACTGGCAACAGCAATAAAGTGTAAAACACCGAAAAAGATCCAATTCTCAGGCACCATTATTAAAGAAGAAACCGTAACTAAACCCGCCGCACCTAGAACTAAGCCAAGGCGCTTAAGAAACGCAGTAAGTATGATTTTTTGCTGATGGACAACACCAATACCAAAGCCAACACATAGAAAAAACAGGGTTAAAATAACATACCTGTATTCTCGCCAACCTTCGCCATCTGGCGTATCCCAATCTACATAACCGAAATATTTGAGATCATATAGAAAGTGAAAAATCACCATTAACACTATGGCAAGAGCGCGCATAATATCAATTGTGATGACGCGTTTTGGAGTAGTACTCATTTAGCTAAATAGTTATCTAAGGTCACAAATTATTTAGTTTACCTTAGCAGGTTCAAGTTCTAACTGCGATGCAATTAATACCGCTTGTGTTCGATTGTTGATCTCAAGTTTTCTAAATAGCGCCGTAACATGCGCCTTTACTGTTGCTTCTGCGATCCCCAATTCAAACCCGATTTGTTTATTCAGTAGTCCGTCACGCATCAGACACAACACTTTGTATTGGGCAGGTGTAAGACTTGATACTTTTTCTGCAAGGGCAGCGAATGCTTCATCTGCTTCGGCAATTTCTTCAATCAAGGCATTAGGAACCCATGTATCGCCATCCAAAATACTCTGGACCGCGGACGCTATGTCACTTGAACTTGTTGTCTTTGGAATAAATCCCATAGCTCCGGTGTTGATCACTTTGGACACTATGTCTTTGTCTTCCAAACCAGATACCACTGCAACAGGTAATTCAGGATATAACTTGCGAACATGGATTAGGCCGAACAAGTCACAACTTCCCGGCATATGTAAATCCAACAACAGTAAATCAACATCATTTGCCTCTACCAATTCCAGCGTATCAGAAAGGCATCCCGCTTCTAGCAGAGAGAGTTCTTTAAACCTAGTTTGCAATGCGCCTTTCAGCGCATCACGATAAAGGGGGTGGTCATCTGCAATTAGTAGAGTGATCATGGTTCAACACCACTTTATTTGTTTAATCGATCTTCAATCAGACTTTCCACAACACTTGGATCAGCAAGTGTTGAGGTATCACCAAGCTGATGATGTTCGTTTGCGGCGATTTTACGTAGAATACGCCGCATGATCTTTCCTGAACGAGTTTTGGGCAATCCGGAGGTCCAGTGTATCAAGTCAGGAGAAGCAATAGGGCTCAATTCTTGTCTTACCCATTTTCGCACTTGTGCTGTAAGCTCGTCTGTCAGCTCAGTCCCTTCGATAGGGCTGACGTACACATAGATGCCTTGACCTTTAATATCATGTGGGTAGCCAACTACAGCGGCTTCTGCAACGGCTTCGTGAGAAACCAATGCACTCTCTATTTCAGCAGTACCTAGCCTATGTCCAGATACATTTAATACGTCATCTACTCTTCCCGTGATCCAAAAGTAACCATCCTCATCACGTCTTGCACCGTCACCTGTAAAATAGGTATTGTCGTAAGTACTGAAATAAGTCTGAATAAAACGTTCATGATCACCGTAGACGGTTCTCGCCTGAGCTGGCCAACTGTCTTTAATAATTAGATTGCCATCGGTTGCACCAGCTAGTTCATTGCCGTCACCATCAACCAGGGCCGGTTGAATGCCAAAGAATGGTTTAGTCGCGGAGCCCGGTTTCAGATCGGTAATACCAGGAAGTGGTGAAATCATCACGCCTCCCGTTTCAGTTTGCCACCAGGTATCGACTATTGGGCAGCGACTCTTACCGATTGTTTCATAGTACCATTGCCATGCTTCAGGGTTGATGGGTTCGCCAACCGAACCAAGCAGCCTTAAAGAGTCGCAACTCGAGCCTTCAGCAGCAAAATCACCATGTGCCATTAACGCCCGTATTGCCGTTGGCGCAGTGTATAAAATATTAATATTATGCTTATCTACAACCTGACAAATACGTCTGACATCGGGATAAGTTGGTACACCTTCAAACAAAACAGTTGTCGCGCCGTTTGCCAATGGCCCGTAAACCATATAGCTATGCCCTGTGATCCAACCCACATCGGCAGCACACCAATATATTTCACCAGGGCGATAGTCGAACACGTATTTATGCGACATGGCGGTATAAACCAAGTAACCGCCTGTTGTATGAACTACCCCCTTAGGTGTGCCGGTTGAACCCGATGTATACAGGATAAACAAGGGGTCTTCTGCATTCATAACTGTGGGCTCGCAATTGCTATCACAATTAGCAGTCAGTTCATGCCACCACACATCACAGCCTCCAAATTCAACCTCACCACCGGTATTTTTAAATACAATTGAATGTTCAATTGATGGGCAGCGATTGCCTTTTAGTGCTTCGTCAACATTGTCCTTTAACGGAACCGTGCTGCCTCCGCGTCTACCTTCATCAGCAGTGATAATAATTTTGGCATCACAATCATTTATGCGATCTGCGATGGCGTTAGGAGAAAACCCACCAAACACAATAGAGTGAACTGCACCAATTCTTGCACAAGCTAACATTGCATAGGCAGCTTCTGGCACCATGGGCATGTAAATAGCGACTCGATCGCCTTTTCCTACACCCAGACTCTTCATGCCATTTGCCAATTTGCACACTTGGTCATGCAACATTTGATAACTAATATTTGCATCCGTGTCTGGTGAGTCACCTTCCCACACAATGGCTGTTTGATCGGCTTGAGTTTTTAAGTGGCGGTCGATGCAGTTATAACTGACATTGAGTTCGCCGTCTTCGAACCACTTAATGCTGAGCGCATCTTTGGCGAAGTTTGTATTCTTTATTTTTGTGGGTGCTTTGAACCAATCTAGAATCTCTGATTGAGCTTTCCAAAACGTATCGGGCGAACTTACTGATTCCGCATACATTTCATCGTATTTTTCTGGCGTTAAATAGGAGTTTTCTTTGGCTTGTTGCGGCACAGGATAAATTGAATCAGTCATAATAATGGTCCATTACACGTTTAGTTGTCATGCGTTCGATTTTTGAGTTATCAATACTCTAGCTTGTCTGCGCAATAACTGAATGAGACTTTGGTCGTATGCCTGTAAGACTATACGACTTCGGTCTTATAGACCATCCGCTTATATCCATTTTTGTGATTCTCCTTCACAGTTTTAATAACGAAACAGCTCGGGGAACATAAGATGAATAAACTCAATTCATTAGTACTGATTTTAGGTGCCACTCTATCAGGCGCTATTTACACACCTCTATCTCAGGCAAATATTCTAGATAAAACACAAGTGAAATTCAGCGGATACATCAAAGCAGATGCGATGGTAAGCCAATATAGCGATGGCACTCTTGCATCAGGCAATATAGGTCGTGACTTTTACATTCCGAGCCTAACACCAGTAGGAGGTCAGAAGGAAAACAGTCAGTTTGATGCACATATCAAGCAAACGCGTTTTCGCTTTACCACAGACACCAAACTCGGAAACGGCGAGAAGATAACTGGTGTGTTGGAATTTGATTTCCATACCACTCCTGACGGTAATGAACGAATTAGTAACTCATATGAACCCAGAGTTCGACACGCGTTTATTAAATATAAAAATTGGCTAATTGGTGAAACCTGGTCGACTTTCCAAGACGTAAAATCTTTGCCAGAAACGCTAGATTTCATCGGCACCACAGACGGTACTATTTTCGCTCGTCAAGCCATGGTGAGATACACCAACAATAACTTTGAGATTGCGTTGGAAAATCCAGAAACCACAGTAACTCCCTACATGGGTGGCGGCCGCATTGTTACTGATGACAATACTGTTCCAGACTTAGCGGTTAGATACACGTTCAAACAAGATTGGGGCTACATTTCTACTGCTGGACTTTTCAGACAACTGGCTTATATCAATAATCAAGGTAGCAACGACATAGATACCACAGCGACAGCTTATGGAGTCAGCCTTACAGGGAAGATAATGCTAGGCAAGGATGATATTCGTTTCATGGCAAATTTCGGTAGTGGTTTGGGGCGATATCTTGCACTAAACGCAGTAAATGGCGCTGTGTTGAACGAAAATAATGAGTTGGAAGTGATAGATTCAAATGGCCTAGCTATCGCCTATCGTCATCTATGGAATGAGCAGTGGCGAAGCAATATCACTTACTCTGTGTTCAGTGCTGACAATGAGGTAGCACTTACAGGTACGTCTGCCATCAAACAAACCTCTAGCTATAGGGTGAATATCCTTTATTCTCCAAGCAAAGAATTAACCCTAGGTGCAGAATACGCCCGCGCGGAGCGTGAATTAGAAAATGGTGTTGACGGGACTATGGACAGATTACAATTTTCCGCAAAATACGTATTTTAAAGTCTGGTTTTTAAGAATCGTGGATGGATTTACTTCCATCCCAATTCTTGCTCGAAATCTTTATCCAACTGCTTAGCAAAATCTTTCGCATGCATGGCGACCAATTCCAATTTTTTATCTTCTTCTGATTCCGGAACAAACTTAGGTACTTCCACCGGATACCCTGACTCATCGATTGCCATAAACGTGATAAAGCAACGATTAGTCACCACGTTTTCATTTTTTTTGGGATCAGAAGCACGAACCAACACATACATGTGCATGCTACTTTTACCGGTGTGCACAATACGAGCATCCACAGAAACGAGTTGTCCAACAAGAATCGGGCGAATAAAGCGAATAGCATTTGCTGAAACGGTTACACAGTAACTTTTTCCCCACTTTGCAGCGCAGGCATACGATGCTTGGTCAATCCACTTCATCACCATGCCACCGTGAACTTTACCACCGAAGTTAACGTCTGTTGGTTCTGCTAGGAAGCGAAATTCTGTTTGGTTGTCCATTGAAAGCCTTATTTCTCAGTTGTTTTTTCAAACACTATAGCCGAGTTAGCAAAAAGAGTCATAGAATCACAAATTTTTAATTTCACGAATAAGAGATTGAGCCAGTTAAACAACATACATTGTTTAAGTTAGCGGTATACTCAGCCATACGGTAAACTATGCCAAATCAAATTCTAAACTAAGTCAGCCGCTAAATATGATTCACAATGACGTTCTTCGACGACTACGCTATGCGCTTCAAATAAATGACGATAGTGCGTTAGCTATCTTTAAACTTGTCGATTACGACATGGACAAGGATTACCTGAGATCCATCATGAAAAAAGAGGGTGAAGATGGCTTTTTACCCTGTAGAGATAAAATTCTTTCGCTTTTTTTAGACGGTTTAATCGTTAAAAAGCGCGGCAAACAGGAAGGCGCAGAACCCAAGGTTCTAACTGGCAGCCAACGGCTTTCTAATAACGATATTTTACGTAAGATTCGAATCGCCATGAGTTATCGCGACGAGGATATGATCAGTACATTGAAATACGCAAATTTCAGAATCAGTAAAGGCGAACTATCTGCACTATTTAGGAAGCCTGATCACAGGAATTACAAAGAAGCAGGCGATCAAGTGGTTCGAAACCTGCTACAGGGGATGGTGAAAAAGTATCGTCCTGATAGCAAGTCCTCCTCAACACAAGAGGCTAAACAACGTACGCCTCATAAGCCACAAGCAAAAGTGGCGAAATCCCAAGATACAACACCGCCAACAGAATCTGTTTGGGGTAAAGTTAAACCAAGATGAAGATCGCGCTAGTCGGAGAAACCATTCTCAGAACACCTGCCCTACCTGTAAAATTGCACGAAATACAAGGTCGGGAGTGTCAGCATTTTGTAGAACAATTAAAAGCCACAATGTTAGAAGCCAAAGGCATAGGGATAGCCGCGCCACAAGTGTTTGACCCTCGGGCTATTATGATCATTGCCTCTCGACCTAACTCAAGATACCCCAATGCGCCAGAAATGGATCCATTGGTGATGATCAATCCTCAAATTCTGTCCCATAGCCAAGAAACCCACAAAGATTGGGAAGGATGTTTATCTGTACCCGCTCTACGCGGCAGAATTGAGCGATTTGAGTGGGTTGAAGTAGAGTACGTGGATATCAATAGCAATATTCAAACCCAGCGCTTTGAAGGGTTTGTAGCGCGTATATTTCAACACGAATTCGATCACCTCATTGGAAAAACGTGGCTAGACCATATTGAGAATGCCCAAGACATAGTCGCCGAAGCGGTCTGGCTCAAAAACAACTAACCTCAAGACAATTAAACACTAACTTTTAGTCGATGTTTGAGGTATAAAATAGACCTTGTCACTTAATCAGAAATCAGAAGTATTTCGCATGATCTCACAACGTCCGTTGTTCAAACATATTCGCGACCATGATGCCTTGTTCAGTGAACTTGCCATTCTGCGCAATGAATACGCCCAACATATTGGCCTAGTGGATCACGACTATCACAAAGTGCCTAAGTTTGTCCTGCCGGATGGAAATAGGATTACCATCGAACCTGAACGAAGTGTCGTGGTGGAAAACTACAGGTGTTTGAAAGGCGTGAAGCCCTTGCTGGAAAAAGAAATTCCAGGCTTCAAGCTAGTTGAAAAAAGTGACATTGGCTTTCGTTACCCCACCGCAGCTATTGCTGGAAAAGATGCGCCATTTATAAAACGCTTTCGCTCCGAGTATTTTCATAAATCTGGCGAAGATAGAAATATCTGTCGGCCGTTAAACCTGTCTTATGGTATCAAGAGCAGAGGAAAAGCAGATAACAGACAAGAGTATGAAGTATGGGTTCCCGATGAAAATTTGGCACTCGATCCCTCACCACTGTTTATTGATAAGTACAGTGAGGATTTGCCTGATGAAGTTCGCGATTTTGCCAGTATTCCCCCCGTTGTGCACGGTTGGATGGGTGTAAAACGCAGTGCATTCGAAGCGATTTATCATAACCCAGCTAAAACAGGAGGATTATCGATAAATTTAGGACTTTCTGTTGATGTGTATAACATAGGCGCACACCCGGATTTGTCTTTCTCAAAAACCGCCAACAGTTCAATTGCAGTTAGTAATGCTGAACTTGAATGGGAAGTAATGGGGTTCTACGCACCAAAAGGTGTGCACTTTGATCAAGCTCAGATTTGGTCTGCGATTCAAGCAACGATAGATGAGGTTAGTCACCCTTTAAATGATCATCTGAACGCTCACATTGTACCGATTCAGGAAAGTAAAACTGAACGAATACTTAGCACAATTGCATCTGTTGGAGTAACGGATGATGAGATTGTAGACTGGAATTTGAAACCTTGGGAATTTCTGCAAACTGAAAGTATTCATCGGCGTAAAAGTCACGATCCATCTAGAAGCGTAAATTTATTGGGCAGGCTCAATCGATTATTTTATCACAAACACTTTAAGCTCCCGTCGTTGAAAGCAATTCATGATTTGATTGTATGACACAAGAAGTCGATCGAATATTAATAACCCCAAACTCGTATAGTTAATCGGAATTTGCATCTAACCCTCATTTCCATCACCTCACCTCTTTAGCGCGGAAGAGTTAAGCTGATACTAGGGTCTGTTGGAATATTAATATTAAGAGCAAGCGAGATATAGATACCGAATCGGAAGGCCTAAACAAATTGTGAAAACGTAAGTATCCAGTCTATTATTTATACAACATATTATCTGAGTACAAATAGTGAATACTGATACTACTAAGGCGTTTTCGTTAATTTACTCGCAAGCAGAATTGTTGCTGAAAACATTTCCTGAATACCAGTTTAAAACTGTAACAGCGGTAGTCATAGTATTAGGCTGGTTGCTTACCGCAGAAACCGCACAGTTATTCATTAGCCAACACGCACAGGTCACTTTTCCCGCAACGGCCCTCGCTTTCACTATATTGACTATTTTCGAGTATATTTGGCTTAAAGCCCATGCAAATAAAATTAAAAACTCTTACCTAAAGCTCAAAGAATTAAGTTTACAGTTGAATCTTTCTACAGATTGTATTGAGTTGTTTAATTTAGATGATCGACTCTACAAAACCTATGTTTTACTAAATGTACTCTTGTCTTTATCTGTAGTAACGACGGTTTATTTAATTTGCTACTAAACTAAGCTGAAATAGCACCAGCTCGGGATAGGCGACATTGCCCAACGACGTTGAAAACGATCATATGCACTACCGATTATTCTGAGTTGGGGGTTAAATAGAAGGTGGCACTGCGTAAATCGATTGAATACCTATTGGCGGTTGACGTTTATAGAATGCTGTTGGTAGAGCGAATACTATAAACTCCGAAGATTTAATGGAATAATCTAATCTTCACGCCATCCAAGCTCAGGCAATCCTATCTCGGACACCAAACTTTGATATTCCTTATCACTCAGCGCATCCGCCACCGTCTTAAATTGTGACTTAGACTTCACAGCACGAGTAGTGAGTAAATCAAAACGAATTTCAGCCTGAACAGAAAAATCAGCATCACGAATCTTATCCAATCGCGACGCCGCATTGCTGTATTCGATCAAGTAGGTCAGCAGCTTGTTTTGGATCATCAACATTTTCTTATTTACCAAATGAAGGCAAATTCCACGCGCTTTAATAATTTCTTTAAACTCTTTGTCTGTATAACTCTCGACTAACTGCGAGAGTGTCGTTGACGTTTTAAGATATTGTTTGAGTAAATCAATATAAGATTTTGATACCAATATTAAACCATCACTTTCAGCCAACTCATCGGCTATATCCTCAGCAAGGATATTCAGGGTAAGCAAAAGCTGTTTAATGGAAGGCATAATCTCTAGGTTTATACAGTGAGCATCTAAAAATCAAATGATACAGGGATAATTAAACGACCGCTATGGATCTCATAGAATGACATTTGCTACTGCATAATTGCACAGGCGCCTGCTGCCCAATAGTTAAACTCTTTAAGGTTTTATTGATACAGCTCTAATTTGCGACTGACCATAGGCAATCACTATCGCTTGTAAATAGATATAATCGTTTTTATTACCTGACAAGTATGCTGCATTGAGGTTTTTGGGCAGGATATAACTTGAATTGATTGCAAATCGATGTGCAATGAGGGACGAAACCGTTAAATCACGTTATTTATGTCGATACATGACCTCGTGTCATAGTTTGGTTCTATCCTCACTTTGAAAAGCGTTCAATGCTCCAATAAATAGAATAATAAACACCAAGTCGATTGAAACGGGGAGTAAAAACTGCCAGTTAATTTCGTCCATGATCACGTGGTAACTTGCAATCAGTATTACAGAGGATTTGCCAATTATTCCAAGCCGAATGATTGACAAATTAGTAGTTGGATTCTGATAAACCCAGAAGTATCCAATACCAAAAACAAATACCAAACCTGCAAACAAATCCATCCAAAGAACTTGTTGTAAATTTTGATCTATTGAGAAAAAGTTTAAAAACGCGGAAGGCACAAAAAATAGTGAAGCACCTACCATCCAATTAAATAAAGCAGCAATGAAAAATAGGATGTTGGCAAAATTGTGACCCATTTATATCTCCTAATATTAAGACTTGAACATCTAACTTTCGAACTGAGACTAAAAACTCGGTATTAAAGAAGATCGGGATTAATCAGTAAGTTACCAGCTTTTATCGCAAGCATCTCATTGCATCCATCGGCGATTAACATAGAGCGTGCGTCTCGAAGCAACTTTTCCATCGGATATTCTTTAGTTAATCCGTTGCCACCGAAAATTTGTAAACCTTCACTAGCTACTTCGTAAGCATTTTGAGTGGCAGTTATTTTTGCTGCAATGGAACCCTGTAGTGCACTACTTTTTGCTGTAGCATTGTAGGTTGCTGCTCGACGTACTAATGCTCGTGATGCCTCGACCTTACGAAACATATGGAATAAACGTAGTTTAACACTTTGGTGATGAATAATTGGTTGGCCTCCTTGCTTTCGCTCATGGGCGTATTTATGAGCGTACTCATAGGCAGCACGAGCTACACCTACTGCAGTATTTGCAACATGCACATTAGCCGAAGCCAAGGTCTGGTCTACAAAAGCAGCATAACTTTCGGGACCCGCTAACAAATGAGAAATAGGCACTTCGACGTTGTCAAAATATAATTCGCCTTGATTGAGACCTCTTAAACCCAATTTCTCCAGAGGTTTTCCACGCGATACACCGGCAGCGGTCAACGGCACGATGACAGATATGCCGGGACGCTTTCCCTTTTCATCTTCGATATGACAATACAGTGCACATACTTCAGCGGTGATGCCACCAGACACCCAAGCTGACTTTTGCCCATTGATTATTATTTTGTCGCCAGCAAAACGGGCAACACAATTTGGACGACCATAATTACCACCAGCCGCTGCAAGACTTGCATTCACATCAAGCATATCGCTACCATGATCAGGCTCAGTAATCCCCCAGCAACCTAGCTTTCCATCGCAATAATCAAGCATTTCTAAGTTGCCCGCCAGTAAGGAAAAAAGAGCTGGCATTTGACTCACTAAAACCATTCCACCTAGTCCTGCTTCTCCCCACGCCAATTCTTCTGCAGCAATCAACAAGATCCGCTCTCTTTCAAGGTGTTCAACCTCGAGTAACGCTTTAGGACTAAGCCCCAGTTCAGCGGCTTTAGCCAGCGCACCCCATAAGGGTGAGTCTTCAGCAATAGCCGCCTCTGCTGACATTTTATCCAAAAGAACGCCTGTCGGCCTCAATACCTCTTCAGCAAACCTGTGAGCTGTTTGTTGAACATATTGCTCGGTTTCTGACAAAGGTTCTTCTAAACCTGTAAGTGGTAAATCTATATACTTATTCAAGTTAAACCCCTGTTTTAATATTCACTAATGACCCGTCAAGAACTGAACTAGTCGATGTCTCATCGAATTAGGCAAATGTTTGTCGAACCAAGCCCAAACTTTAGATGATGTACCGAGTATGTAACTGGTGCGCTCTCCCTCATAGGCTAGCAGCACAGCTTCTGCCACTTCATCAGGTTGCATATCTACAGAAAACTTTGTCATCAACTCTGGACGAAGCGAGTTCCCCATTTGGGTATTGACCATAGGTGCTTTAATTGATGCGACTCTGATGCCATATTTTGCCCACTCGATTGATAGCGCTTCAGAAAGTCCATCTACATAAAACTTGGATGCACTGTAAACTGCTAGTAACGGCAATCCATGGATACTTGATACGGAACAAAGCCCAACCATCGCCGAGTCCGGTGTCTGCCGCAAATAATTAAAAGAAATTTGCGCTAGATGGGTGAAACCGCGGATATTTACATCAATTATTCTGTCGTGCTCGATCGGTTCATTTTGTTCGAAATTCCCAGATTTAAGTACGCCAGCATTGTTGACTAATAAATCCATTTTATTCTCAGTATGTTGAGCAAAATGTGTGACGGCTTTTTCAATCGAGTCACGTTTAGTCACATCGCAGTATTCGATGCATGCGTTAGGAAAAGTCCCAGAATCTTTTAACTTATTTAAATCATCTAAATTAATGTCGTATAGACCAACAAACCAACCGTTTGCGGCGAAGTGTCTAGCTGTAGCAAGACCTATCCCTTGAGCTGCACCTGTAATAAAGACTGTTTTCATAAAGTAACTCTTAGGTAAATTTCGTCTTGCTATTTTGATGCCGAAAATACGTTTTCAGGCTCTCTGGCGAATGCGTCTTTGAGAAATCGCTCTTGGGGTTTTTCCGACGCTGTTTTTGGTATAGCTTTAACAATTTGAATGAAATCTGGCACGCTACTGGCGTCCAACTTGCGCTGGCAACTCGCAAACACTTTTTGTACATCAAATTTATCTGCGTCAACTGGTACAATTGCCGCCACAATATCTACCTCGCCTGGCGCGAGGTCTGGAGTTACAGCATGTCCATAAACAAAAACGTCTGAAACAGACTCAATCTCTGCTAGGGCTTTTTCGGTAAAAGCAGGACTGATAAATTGACCATTCTTACGAATTCCACCGCCGATTCGATGATGGAAAAACAGCCAACCATTCTCATCCATATGGCCTATGTCACCCATGTGCAGCCAACCATCTGCCAGTTTCTTTGCCGTGGCATCAGGGTTTTTAAAGTAGCTAAGCTTTGGACAACTGCCGTCAGCTTCACGAAAACATATTTCGCCAGCAACGCCAGGACCGACAGGATTTCCTTTTTCATCCAGAATTGCCACTTGCATCGACGGCACCACTTTTCCGCAACTTCCCACCGGACCAACTCCGGCATGGTTGAATGCTAACCCTCCTTCAGCTGCACCATAGAATTCGATTAGCTGAACGCCAAAACGACTCGAAAATTCAGTCCAAATTTCCGCTGGCATACCCGCACTAAGAATAGTTTTGACCGGATTGTCGCGATCATCTTCGCGCGCAGGCTCAGCATAGAGTGCCGTCGTCATACCACCGAGCAGATTGAAAAAAGTACATCCGTATTCTCGTGTAATATCCCAAATGCGAGACTTGGTAAATTTCAAACTAATTACGCCCCGCATTCCACTGTGCAATATCATGCCTAAACTAGCAATTTGAGCATTTGCGTGTGTTAAAGATAGTCCAGTGTATGGCCTATCTTCGTCGGTTAAGCCTAGTAGATTTTGAAGAATCCCAGCGATTGCATACCGACTGTGGGAAGACAATATCGCTTTTGGATCACCCGTCGTGCCAGACGTATACAATAATTGCATTGGCGCATCGGGGTCATCACTTTGTACGGTCAACTCTGGCTGCGGTTTATCACTCTCAAGTACTGAAGCGAGGTTTGAATAGCCGCCCTCCAATTCAAGAGTAGCTAACCACTTGTCTGGAGAGTTTTGCCAGGCTGCTTGGACTTGTGGCAAAGCGCCATCTGCTGCAATCGCTCCCTTGCACTCAGCAAAGTCGAGCATAAACTTTAATTTATCTCCACGCATGCGCGGATCAATAGGAACAAATACAGTTCCCAAAACGGATGAAGCGATCATTAACTCGACGAATTCAGAATGATTTAGCATGACCATTGCAAAAGCATCACCACGTTTCATGCCTTGATCTCGAAGCCAATTGGCGAGTCGCTGACCATTATCCCAAAGTTGCTGATATGTCCTAACTTTATGTACAAACCGACCATCTTCATCAATACTCACAAAGGTCAGTACATCAAGATCGGGCTTGTTGTCGCACCAGTTCCGTATCAAATTTGCTAAAAACACAGGATTGCGTTGAGTCATGGTCATAGCTCCTTCCGTAATATGCTAACTACTGTCGCGGCTGCATCTGTACCAAGCATACCGCCACCATTGTGAGCCAAACCAATCTTTGCGTCAGTTACTTGCCGCTTACCACAGCGGCCACGCAATTGTTCTGTTAGCTCGACTATTTGCGCCGCACCGGTTGCGCCTATCGGGTGTCCTTTGCGCAGCAACCCTCCTGACACGTTGACCGGTAAGCGTCCACCAAGTCGGGTGCTGCCATCTTCTATTAATTTTCCCCCCATTCCTTTTTCACATATTCCAAGGTAGTCATAGGTAATAATTTCTGAGGTTGCGGAGGCATCATGTAATTCAATCAGACTTAAGTCTTGAGGACCTAAGGATGCTGACTCATAGGCAAGTTGAGCGGCATATTCACCAATAGAAGGCTCATCTGCTTTTTGATCAAAGGCTGACACGAGTGCCGAAGAAAGCACTCGCACTTTATTGTTTAAACCCAATTCTTTTGCTTTGCGCTCGCTGACAATAATCAGAGCAGCCGCGCCATCTCCAATCGGAGAACACATAGGCAGCGTCAATGGAAATACAATCTCTCTGGATGCCAGTACATCTTCTACAGACATCTCCGTTTGAAATTGAGCCAATGGATTCAGACTGCCATGAAAAGAGTTTTTGGCTGTAACGCCTGCTATTTGTTGCTGAGTTGTTCCATACATTTTCATGTGCGCGATAGAAGTAAGGGAATAAATATCCATAAAGACCGAATGACTCTTACCCAAAGTAGAAATATCTATCTGCATGCCTGCCATATTAGCCAATTCGCTTAGAGCACCCGATAGACCTTTGGCATTCTCCGTGTCAACTGCTCCCTCATACGCAGCAAAAGTTCGCATTTTGTCCTCGTGGAACAACTTTTCAAAACCACAAACTAACGCAACATCGTACGCACCTAAAGTGACCATAGAGCATGCTTGGTTAAAGGCTGTAGATGAGGTTGCACAAGCGTTTTCAACATTAATGACCGGAATTTTACCTATGCCAAGCTCTCGCAATGCCACTTGCCCGCTAATCATTTCTTGTCCTTGCACAACACCTCCGGCAGCATTCCCCATATAAGCTAGTTGAACCGAATTGGCGTCTATCCCTGCATCAAGTAATGCAGCATTAATCGCCTCTCCAGCCAGAGACTTAAGAGGCGTATCTAAGTGTTTGCCAAAACGAGTCATCCCAACTCCGGCCACATAGGCATTCATTTGCATTGCTCTTCTTCCTTATTCTGGCAGGTTACAAAACCCAGATGCATGAAACGTTTCCAACAACTCTCTGTGACCAAAAGCCGTTGCTGCCGATTGATATCCAGCTTTTTTCAATTGCCCGTTAAATAGACGCTCTGTTGCCTCGACGCAGACTTCAGCTGTCCAGGTGTAAGGAGCAGACAAATTCATCACGAAGGTTTTAGTGACCTGGCGGCCTTGACCGTGACAAATGATCACTGAACGTTGCACATCAACATCATCTTTAGGAGGCTCACCAGTGTCCAGTTTGTTACCCATTTCATTGGTCCAATCTTCTTTTTCTTGTTGTGTCATATTGACTGTTTGCTCATTGAACGCCGCAATGACAGAAGTCACAGGATCAATTAAATGCTCTCCAACCGCAGTCAGTACCTTACAGTTGCGCACTCGTGGGTCATCCATGTACCAAATAGGTTCGTTTGCTCCTCCCCAAGGAAGTGCGCGCAAAGTAGCGTTTCGGTGCGCTCCTGCTACTCGAAAGACCTCGTCATTAGGCCAAACTTTGAGTTCATTGAGTTCTAAGTAGTATTGTGATGTGTTGTTACAAACCATCCGTAAAAATGACTTAGTAGATGCTTCGGAAGGTAAACCATGATCGATCTGATATAAAATATCTAAGCTATCAACACCTTCTGTTTCTAACACCACTTCTGCTGCCATTGCGCCAGCAGCCCACATGTAAGAATTAGCAGGATTAAGTAACAAACCTTTATCCTCAAAGGCCTGCCCGTACTTCTCCTTAATCGCTAAACTCCAATCTTGTTCACCCGTAGTGTCAAGGTAGTGACAATTAGTCTTGAGAGCTGTTTCCACAATTGGCCAACCCAACTGCATAAAAGGGCCCGAAACATTGATTACCACGTCTACTTTTTCAAAAAGTGGGGTTAACTCTTCTGGTGTATTGTTAGCAATACATATTTCTGCATCGACAGATTTACCATGACGTTCTTCAACAATTTTTAAAGCTTCTTCAAGACGATCTTGAGATCGTCCTGCCATGTAGAAAGGAATATTGCGTTGTGCAAATACTTCACAAATAAGCTTTCCGGTATATCCACTCGCACCGTATACGAGTACCTTTCTTTCAGTTGTCATAATTTTGGATCCTTGAATAAATGTTGTGATACGCCACTAACTTTGTGGCTAAAACTTTTAGATTACGTAGAGCTGCTCATAAGGTGTCTTACAACAAACTGAGCATTTTTATATTTTAAGATTCGAACGACTACCGATTATTGAAAAAACCGGTAACTAAACTGGACTGCGACTGACCTGCCACGATTAGTTGAGGCAAAACCGTTGCCCGGCACTAGAGGTTGGTCATTGCTATTATCACTTGTGAGTTCGTCAGTCAGGTTTTTACCAATCAATGCGACTTCCCAATCACCTTCAGCACTGCCTAAGCTAAACCGGACATCGACTTTAGTGAAAGCCTCCTGCTGAGCATAAATCGGATCTAAATCGCCTGTATTGAAGTACTCATCTGAGTAGTTGATGTTTAAAATTCCGCGAAATTCCAAGGCATTGCTCAAGGGCACTACGTAATTAAAATTTAAATTAAACGCTAAATCTGGAGCGAAGGAGTTTGCTTCACCACTGGCATCTCGAAATGCTGTGGGAGTGCCTCGGCCGATACAATTGCCACGGTCAATAGGCTCACTACCCGAAATGCTGTGACAAGGTGCATTTGGGAAATTGGAATATTCATTATCAAGGATGGAGCCAGCAAAACTCACTAACAGAGAATCAGTTGCCGACCATTTCATATCAACTTCAAGTCCTTTTGTTTCAATTTCAGCGGCGTTTTGTACAAAAAATGCCGTTGCTCCATCAAAAATGCTTACTTGAAAGTCGTCTATCGTACTGTAGAAAAGCGCGGCATTAAGAATCATGGCGTTATCGAACAGAAAACTTTTCAAACCTAATTCATAGCTGGTGGCTTTCTCTTCTTCATACTCAAAAAATTGCCCTTCATTGGTACCTAAGAAACGACCATCAAAGCCTCCTCCTTTGGTGCCCGTAGCAACTGTTGCAAAGGCCATAATACCGTCAGAAAGATCGTTCTCTACTGTCAGTGACCAGTTCCAATCTTTTTCTTCACGTTCTCGGTCCTTGATATCGTGTTCAAAGGTGCCGAGTAAACCCGCGAACAAGAATTCTGAAAGATCTGCTAATCCACTTAACGGTGTATCAGTCACATCTGTTAAGAAGCGGTCATACTCTGCTGCAGTATCGCCATAGACAAGTGAGCCTGCGGGTAGGCCAGCTACAGCACTGTAATCCCAGCCGCCGGTGAAAGTTTTATCCAAAAAATGATCGACTTCTTTGGTTTCGTCGAAGTAACGAACACCCAATGTGACGCGAGTTGAATCAGTAAAACTGTATGTACCAGAGCCGAAAATTGACCACATACTCTGGTCTTGGTCCAAACCGTAATCCCGAGTTAAATTTGGCACAGCAATCGCTGGTTGACCAACTAGAGGGGCTGCCAAAGACGTGCCGAAGCCCTCGATTGAACGATACTCTAAGGTGCTTTTGTGGAAGTAAACACCTGCGATATAATCGAATTTTTCGCCGCCAGGTGAGGCAACACGAATTTCTTGGCTATATTGGTCATAGTCCTCAGTTGCATCAACTTGTATGAGGGGTATAGCGGCAAAATCACAATCACATATGTCTTGATAAGTATAGTGTGCATAACCAGAGATAGCCGTTAATGTATGATCACCAATATCCCAATCAAAGGTCAGGGTTCCCGTTTTCATTTTGTTATCACTAAACTCTGGTTTGTCGGGAAAGCCGGGTAAATTTGCGTAGTCAGGGGCGACCGTGCCTAACAAAACACCCCCATCGTTATCAACTGCGCGTTCTTTATCGTATTGCTCTGCGCCATCGCCACCCGTAGCCGCGGCAACTAAAGCCTGATTGAGTGCGGAAAAAGGCACGCCAGTGCCTATTGGGTCAGTAACGGCCAATTGCGACGATTGCTGAACTTGATCAAACGTGCTTTCTTCCCACTTTGCTGATACTTTCAAATCATCTGTTGGAAACCATGCTAACTGCACTCGCAAGCTCTGGTCATCACGTTCTGGCCCTTCCTTACCAGTCAACACATTGTCGAGGTATCCATCCAATTTATATCCTCTGTAAGCAATACGACCAGCTAATTCATCTGTTATCTCACCCGAGAGCATCGCATTAATCTCTTGTTCTCCGTCTGATCCAATAAGTGCGCTTATCGATGCTTGTCGGTCAAAAGTCGGTTTCGCAGCGATAACATGAACAGCTCCACCTATCGTGTTTTTGCCGAATAATGTACTTTGAGGACCTCGTAACACTTCGACTCGTTCTAAATCCATGAAGGGTGCGCGCGATAACTGACTACGCCCCATATAAATACCATCGTGAAATATTGCCACTGAGTGCTCGATTCCCTGATTAGCGCCGGGTGTCCCAACTCCGCGGATGAAGACAAAATTTCCAATTACATTTTGTGCAATCGTGACAGCAGGTATATTTGCTGCAAACTCCTCAGCTCGCGTAATGCTCATATCTTGAATGGCTTCACCCGACATGGCGATAATTGAAATAGGAACTTCTTGTATACTTTCCGCTCGCTTAGTGGCAGAAACTTCAATTACCTCGATTTCTTGTTGAGCCAAAGCTAAGGGTGAAATTAGAGTACCAAGTACCAGTGTCGATAGAGTCAGATATGATGTATTATTCAATTTAGTGCGCTCCTGCTAATTATTTTAGGCACTGAGAGTCAGTGTGCTTGCTCTCTGAATTTGTAAAATTACCGCTCATTTATTTACAATAACTTCACATATTTTCACATATACTTTACATTACTGATTAGGCCATTCGAACGTCCTTACAGGCCACGAATTTGTGAAATTCGGCCAATATGACATCGATGATTTTTGAATTGAGGTGAAATGACAAAAATACTGACCAACGTACCAGCTCATCCGGTACGTTCTTTAATACCAGCGCTAGGCGTAATGGAGAACCTGGGTTTTGATCGAGAAACGTGCTTAGCAGGGACAGGAATCTCATCGTCTCAATTAAGTAGTGATATCAATATTTCGTTACAACAAGAACTTGTGTTCTATGGAAACACCTTGAAACTTAGTGGCGATCCAATGATTGGTTTAAAATTAGGTGAACCTTTTATACCCCAGCGCTACGGTTTGTTCGGTTACACCATGTTAAGCGCTGCAACTTTTAGGCACGCATTGACTCTAGCTCAGAAATTCAGCCCTTTAACCTTTACGCTTTTCACACTCCGCTTCGGAGTTGAGGGCAGATACGCCTGGTTTTCAATGAGCGATCCGCCACCAATCGACAAACATTTGCTTGACTTGTATTTAGACCGAGATATGTCAGCGGGAATTGTGGATTTTGAAGAGTTTTTAGGTGAAAAATTTCCTGTTGAAGAAGTACACCTTACTCATGATGGACACAACAGACAGCATCTATATGAAGAGTACTTTGGCTGTAAGGTGCATTTTTGTGCAAGTGTTGGAAAATATGTATTTAGCTCAGATATTCTCGATAAAGAACTACCGCATAGCGATCCCAATACGTCTAAACATTTGGAAGGACAATGTCAGATGTTAATTGCTAAGCTTTCGTCTCATGGTCATTTTATCGATGATGTCCGCATGTTACTGCTATCTCGACCAGGTTATTTCCCAGATATTGACTATGTAGCTGAAAAACTGGATATATCAATTCGCACTTTAAGAAGGCGTCTCAAGGACGAGAATTGTAGCTATAGACAGCTTCTTGATGAAGTGCGATTTGGTCTCGCAAAAGAATATTTGTCTCACACAAAACTGACGATGAATGAGATTGCCCCGCTACTTGCTTACACAGAGCCGGCCACGTTTAGCCATGCTTTCAAGCGCTGGAGTGGTGAGTCACCTTTGACATGGCGCAAGCAAAAAGTGAGAAAACACTTTGTCTAGCGTGCCGTATATCCTCCATCAATAACCAATTCAGCGCCTGTGATGTAACGTGACTCGTCAGAGGCGAGAAACAAAACTCCGTTTGCTATATCGCTTGGCAGACCCATTTCACCTAGAGGAATATTGCTAACCACCTCTTGAAAAAATGCTTCAGCCATTTCTGTCGGCATCGCAGCCAATTCAGGATCCGTCATGGCGGTTTTAATAAAACCAGGATGAATTGAATTTACCCGAATCTTGTAACCCGAATCAGCACAGTGCAGCGCCGTGGACTTGGTCAAAATTCTCACTCCACCTTTACTAGCGTTGTATGACGGCAGTATTGGGTTACCTACTATTCCCTCAATGGAAGACATATTTATGATAGAACCACCAGTATCTTTCATAGCACGAATTGCTGCTTGCGTACCCAAAAATACCGCATCAAGGTTAACCCTTTGAGTTGTCCTCCATTGGTCTAATGTCATGTCTTCAATATTTTCAGGAATGGCAATACCAGCGTTGTTGACCACAACATTCAAAGATTCGAATTGTTGTAAAATGCGATCTATTGTCTCGCGCCATGCTGACTCTACAGTGACATCTTGATGCAGGGGGAGTGCTTTTCCGCCATGAGACTGAATTTCAGCGGCTACAGCTTGTGCACTGCTTTCATCAATATCCGTCACGACAATTGCCGCCCCCTCTTGGGCGAGTCGCAAGCAAATGGCTTTGCCAATTCCCGCACCACCACCTGTCACTAGAACCACTTTGTTTTCTAATCTCATTTTTTATTCCAAATTACTTGTCTGATTTACTCAATCGCTATCAACACATTAATAATGTGTAACAAGCTAAGCGCGCCTTGGTTTGAAAGCGTCAGTTCCTAATTGCTTCATCGTATACCAAACGGCACGCCAAACTGACATTTGTGGGTTAGGCTCTAGCCCATTACCCATTCTCGCCATTTGTACTTCATACCATGACAATACCACCATCATAAATTGGTCGAGTTTGTAAGAACCAGTTGTTAGTCGAGGTATGCTAACTTCAACATCTTCTCCTTTTAAGATCTTGCTTGGAAAATCGGGATGAATAGCCATGACTCTTGCTAATCCGACCATGTCGATATCTTTAGCAAGAGCGTTTATTACATCTTTGCGACTCCTAAAACCGCCAGTAATAGCTAGTGGTACATTTAATTCTTTGGCAGCTCGAGTAGCGAAGTTCAAGAAATATCCCCCACTGTTTTCACCTGTACCATCTACCATGGCCTGTACTTCATAAGTTCCACCTGAAATTTCTATAAAGTCGATTCCTAGTTGCTGTAATTCAAACATGACCTTCAATGCATCTTCTTCACTGTAACCATCTTGTTCAAAATCTGATGAATTCAACTTTATTGCGATTGGGAAGTCGTTGCCAACTGCTTCTCTAACCTGTTTATACAATTCGCGGACAAATGCGAAACGATTTTCAAAACTTCCCCCCCAGCTATCTTCACGAATATTATGACGAGAAGACAAAAACTGATTTACCAGATAACCGTGAGCACCATGCAACTGAATACCATCAAAACCGACTTCCTTGGCCAATTTGCTAGTCGCAACAAACTGCTTAATGACAGACTCAATATCTTGTTCAGACATTTCTCTGGGTTTCATAAAAGCAGGAGCCAGTGGGCCCCCCAAAGGTATTGCAGATGGGGCCATTGGTTTCATATTTAAGAATGCGGGAATTTGCTTACCAGGATGGTTTATTTGTGCAAAAATTGTCCCTCCTTCGGAGTGTACAGCTTGCGTCCAATCGCTAAATGCTTGCTTGTCACTAAACTGATCTAACACGACATTACCTGGCTCTCCTCTGGCGTCTTTAGATAGCATTATGTTTCCAGTTAGAATTAAGCCAACGCCGCTTTTAGCCCATCTTTTGTAAAGTGTTGCCATAGCCGCAGTTGGATTGCTGCGTTTGTCAGCCATTTGTTCACTCATCGCCGCTTTCACGAGTCTATTTTTTATGGTTTTACCGCATGGAAGTTGTAACGAAGTATCAACTTGTACCTGCTCGATTGCATCCTGGTTATTCTTCATCGA
This sequence comes from uncultured Alteromonadaceae bacterium, assembly GCA_947503265.1. Lineage (GTDB taxonomy): Bacteria > Pseudomonadota > Gammaproteobacteria > Enterobacterales > Alteromonadaceae > Aliiglaciecola. The sequence goes on along the minus strand of CANNDC010000002.1, from coordinate 1,809 downwards.
ATAGCTCCTCTTTATATGCGACGGAAGTCGCGATAGTTCTCTGTCCGTCGGTGGTCAACAGAGTTTTAATGAATGTATGCAGTTGAGTCAGAAGTAATTTGGGATCGTTCGTAGTTTGATACTGGAGGAGGTTTCCTTGCCAGCAGTTGTAAAATATCTGCGCTAACTCCAAAGCTGCAATGTCTGTGCGAATATCGCCTTGATTCTGCGCGTGTTGAATCAACTCTTTAATTGTCAATACCCATTGACTTTCTACAGCTTTAATTGCCATCCCGGACAAACTGCTAGCCTGACCAATTTCTGCTGACATTGCACCTAAAAGACAAGCACAAGACTCGCCTGCAGCGACTTTCGCTCGCACTTTGTTGCGAAAACTGCACCACAACACTACAACAGCATTTTCACCTTCAAGCTTTGCAACCGAAGAATTAAATTCCTGAATAATCTGTTCACCGTAGTAGTAAATAATATCAGCAACATAAACTTCTTTACTGGCAAAGAAATTATAGAAAGATCCTTTTGGCACACCAACTGAGTTGAGTACTTTTTGTATTCCCGTTCCATGATAGCCATGCAAGGTAAGAATCTGCACTCCTGCCGCCAATAAACGCAACTTAGTATGTTCGCTTTTTCTAGGTCTCACCATTTTAATTAGACCGGTCGTCTTTTAATGATCAATGACTATACAAGATGAAAAAACAAATTGATAGACCCAGCGAAAAAAGATGCGCCATTGTTGAGGAAGGGAGTCGTTGAGTTACCCAGAAACTTTAACTTTACGAAGGCATGGATGCCGCAGTTCAAGCGCACATGGATGTTTCACAGCGTGTTGAAATCTTTTTAGATTTACCTCGATTTATAGAGAAAACTTAACAAGTGCCTATGCTTCACTCTTAAAGAGCGTAATGGAGAATGGAGGTAATTAACTACTTCCTTGCGAGGACGCCACAAGTACAATCCTTGTAGGCTCGGCACCCACATCCCTGTGGGTGGACGCCATCGCAATCAAGCAGACACAAAAAAGGTCACCGAAGTGACCTTTTTGAAATCTATCTGACTACGTCATTAGTCTAGGATTTTAGCAACTACGCCTGCACCTACTGTTCGGCCACCTTCACGGATTGCGAAGCGTAAACCTTCGTCCATCGCAATCGGCGCTATCAACTCGACTTTGAATTTCAAGTTGTCACCAGGCATTACCATCTCTGTTCCTTCCGGTAATTCTACTGCACCCGTTACGTCTGTTGTACGGAAGTAGAACTGCGGACGATAGCCTTTGAAGAATGGCGTATGACGTCCACCTTCATCTTTTGACAATACATACACTTCTGCTTCAAACTTAGTGTGTGGGTTGATTGAACCAGGCTTAGCCAATACTTGACCACGCTCTACTTCTTCACGCTTAGTTCCACGAAGTAGTGCACCAACGTTCTCTCCAGCTCGACCTTCGTCAAGCAACTTACGGAACATCTCTACACCTGTACACGTCGTCTTAGTCGTTGCTTTGATACCAACGATTTCTACTTCGTCACCAGTCTTAACAATTCCGCGCTCTACACGACCTGTTACTACCGTTCCACGGCCTGAAATTGAGAATACATCTTCTATTGGAAGCAAGAATGGCTTGTCGATGTCACGCTCTGGCTCTGGAATATATGAATCCAATGCTTCGCCCAACTCCACTATCTTCGCTTCCCACTCAGCTTCTCCCTCTAGGGCTTTCAACGCTGAACCTTGGATAACTGGCAAGTCATCACCTGGGAATTCGTATTCTGAAAGTAATTCACGTACTTCCATTTCTACCAATTC
>CANNDC010000001.1 GCA_947503265.1 uncultured Alteromonadaceae bacterium | reverse complement strand
TACCGTGGTCAACGTGGCCAATAGTACCGACGTTTACATGGGGTTTCGTACGTTCAAACTTTTCTTTTGCCATTTTACTCTATTCCTAATTTAAAAGTCCGACCCAATAACAGATCGGACCGAACCTTCAGTTAGATTAATTTCTCGCCTCAACTATCGCATCAGTCACTGCTTTTGGAGCTTCTGCGTAGTTAAAGAATTCCATTGAATATGATGCCCTGCCCTGCGTTGCAGAACGTAATGCGGTAGCATATCCAAACATTTCAGAAAGAGGAACCTTAGCACGCACTATTTTAATGCCTGCTACACCCTCTTCCATTCCGTCTATTACACCGCGTCGACGATTTAAGTCGCCAACCACGTCGCCCATCCAGTCTTCTGGAGTAGTTACTTCAACTTTCATAGTTGGTTCTAATAGAACCGGCTTGGCTTGTTCCGCACCGTTTCTAAAACCCATAGAACCCGCTATCTTAAACGCCATTTCAGAAGAGTCAACATCATGGTACGAACCGTCATAAAGTGTGACTTTTACATCAAGCACTGGATAACCTGCTACAACACCATTTTGCATCTGTTCTTGGATGCCTTTATCAACCGCAGGAATGAACTCTTTGGGAACAACGCCGCCAACAATTTCATTCACAAATTCGTATCCAGCGCCTTCTTCATTAGGTTCAATTCTCAACCAAACATGACCGTATTGTCCACGACCACCAGATTGGCGAACAAATTTACCTTCAATTTCAACACTCTTACGCAGTGTTTCACGATAGGCAACCTGAGGTTTACCAACGTTACATTCAACACTGAATTCGCGCTTCATGCGATCAACAATAATATCGAGGTGAAGCTCACCCATTCCAGAAATAATGGTTTGGCCCGATTCTTCATCTGTTTTGACTCGGAATGACGGGTCTTCAGCTGCTAATTTACCTAGCGCTAATCCCATTTTATCTTGATCAGCTTTTGACTTAGGTTCAACCGCGATGGAAATAACGGGCTCAGGAAATTCCATGCGCTCAAGGGTGATGATGTGTTTAGGATCGCACAATGTCTCTCCAGTGGTCACATCCTTCATCCCAATCGCCGCAGCAATGTCTCCAGCTCGGACTTCCTTTAGTTCTTCACGGTCTTTAGCGTGCATCTGAACAATGCGACCAAAACGCTCTCGTTTGCCTTTCACTGGGTTATATACAGTATCACCCGTATTCACCACTCCTGAATAACAACGGAAGAAGGTTAAAGTTCCAACAAAGGGGTCAGTTGCTATTTTAAACGCTAAAGCAGAGAAAGGTTCGCTATCGTCAGCATGACGTTCTGCTTCGCTTTCTGCTTTATCATCGAGTACACCTTTTATAGGTGGCACATCAACCGGGGCGGGCAAATATTCGATAACTGCATCAAGTACTGCCTGAACTCCTTTGTTTTTAAACGCTGAACCACAGGTTGCCAATACAATTTCGTTGTTCAACGTTCGTATTCGCAATCCTGTTTTTATTTCTTGTTCAGAAAGCTCTTCGCCTTCCAAGTATTTTTCCATTAGTTCGTCAGAAGCCTCAGCAGCGGCTTCAACCATTCCAGTGCGTAACTCTTGAGCACGCTCTAAAAGATCGGCAGGAATGTCCTGATAATCGAATGTCATACCCTGGTCCGCATTGTTCCAGTTTATGGCTTTCATTTTTATCAGATCTATCACGCCTTTGAAGTTTTCTTCTTCACCAATGTTCAATTGAATCGGCACACAAGTGGCACCGAGTCGCTTGCGTATTTGTTCAACTACACGTTCAAAATTTGCACCTGCACGGTCCATCTTGTTAACAAATACAATGCGCGGGACATGATATTTGTCAGCTTGACGCCATACAGTTTCTGATTGAGGTTCAACACCTGATGAGCCGCAAAATACGACTACGGCACCATCAAGCACACGTAAAGAACGTTCTACTTCTATCGTGAAGTCAACGTGTCCAGGCGTATCTATGATATTGATTCTGTGCTGTTCATACTGTTGTTGCATGCCAGCCCAGAAACACGTTGTCGCAGCAGATGTGATGGTAATTCCACGTTCCTGTTCTTGTTCCATCCAATCCATGGTAGCAGCGCCATCATGAACTTCACCGATCTTGTGAGACAAGCCAGTATAGAATAGAACACGTTCAGTGGTCGTGGTTTTACCTGCATCGACATGCGCAACAATTCCAATGTTGCGATAACGCTCAATAGGATGCTTACGCGCCATGTGTTTCTCTCAAACCAGCTCTGACTACCAACGGTAGTGTGCGAACGCTTTGTTAGCTTCAGCCATACGGTGAACGTCTTCACGTTTCTTAACCGCAGAGCCTCTGTTCTCAGACGCATCTAGCATTTCAGCTGCTAGGCGTTGAGCCATGGATTTTTCACCACGTTTACGTGCAGCTTCAACCATCCAACGCATACCCAATGCATTACGACGAACAGGACGAACTTCTACAGGTACTTGGTACGTAGAACCACCAACACGACGAGACTTAACTTCGACCGTTGGGCGGATGTTGTCCAATGCATCTTCAAATACATCAAGGTGTGCTTTGCTGGTTTTTTCGGCAACAATTTCTAGCGCACCGTAAACAATTTTTTCAGCAGTAGATTTTTTGCCGTCTAACATGACGACATTCATGAATTTTGCAAGTAATTGTGATCCGAACTTAGGATCAGGTAGGATTTTTCTTTGACCTACGACTCGTCTTCTTGGCATCTTATATTCTCCGTGGAATTCAGGGGTTTCCCAAAACTCTAAATTTAATTAGTTTGGCCTTACTAACGGAGAACCGTTAAGACTTAGGCCTTTTAGCGCCGTACTTAGAACGGCCTCTACGACGATCGTTTACGCCTGCGCAGTCCAAAGTACCGCGAACAGTGTGATAACGAACACCTGGTAAATCTTTAACACGACCACCACGAATAAGAACAACACTGTGCTCTTGTAAGTTGTGACCTTCACCACCGATGTATGAAGAAACTTCAAAACCGTTGGTTAATCGAACACGACATACTTTACGTAATGCAGAGTTCGGCTTCTTAGGCGTAGTGGTATATACACGAGTACATACTCCACGCTTTTGTGGACAAGCCTGTAGGGCAGCGACGTTGCTTTTCTCAACGGGCTTTCTACGCGGCGTGCGCACTAACTGGTTAACTGTTGCCATTAACTAGCTCCTGGTTAAAATAACTACTGATTGCCCGATTTCCGGGCTCTGAAAGCGAAAATTCCGCGCCCTCAATTTGGATTACCAAATTTCGGGTCGCGGAATTCTAATGATCAAACCCTAGGCTGTCAAGCTTTGACGTACCTAGTTGACCTTATTTTCGCATTTTATCGGCCTAGTCGTCAGAAGCAGGTGTATCACTCACTTCAGCATTCAATGCTTCAGTTAGTGCTTGTTCTGCTTCAGCTGCTGAAACTGATGGATCTTCTTCCATCAAAGCAGCTTGTTTGAGCTTGGCGCGTTGTTGATGGTAAGCAAAACCAGTACCCGCAGGTATTAGGCGACCAACAATAACGTTTTCTTTAAGTCCGCGAAGTTCATCTTCTTTACCTTGCACTGCTGCTTCAGTAAGAACACGCGTTGTTTCTTGGAACGATGCCGCTGAAATAAAGGATTCAGTAGAAAGCGATGCTTTGGTAATACCAAGTAATTGTGTTTCATACTGAGCAGGGATTTTGCCCTGTTTCTCAATTTCACGGTTAGCCACTCTTACGTTCGCAACTTCAACTTGTTCACCTTCGAGGAACTGAGTATCACCTGAATGTGTAATCAAGCACTTACGCAACATCTGTCTGATAACAACTTCAATGTGCTTATCGTTAATTTTTACACCTTGTAGGCGGTAAACTTCCTGCACTTCGTTAACAATGTAGTTAGAAACTGCACTGATACCACGAAGACGAAGTATGTCATGTGGAGACTCTGGTCCATCAGCGATAACTTCGCCTTTTTCTACAGATTCACCTTCAAACACGTTGAGTTGACGCCATTTAGGGATCATTTCTTCGTAATGATCACCTTCTTTAGGCGTAATGGTTAAGCGCTTCTTACCTTTAGTTTCTTTACCGAAACCGATAACACCAGAAACCTCAGCTAAAATAGCAGGTTCTTTTGGCTTACGAGCTTCGAACAAGTCAGCAACTCGAGGTAGACCACCGGTAATATCACGAGTCTTCGAACTTTCTTGAGGAATACGTGCTAATACGTCACCTTCTCTAGCCATTTTACCGTCAGACGCTTCAATGGTAGTAAAGCTTGGTAAGCGAATTTCCTGCAAACCAACTTCATCGCTTTCAAGAATAAGTTTCGGCTCTTTGGCGTTCGCTTTAGTTAAATCTTTAACTACGATACGTGTTAAGCCAGTCAACTCATCTTGTTGCATTTCAGTGTTTGAATCATCAACATCCGCGAAGCTGATTTTCGCTGCACGCTCTGTAATGATTGGATGCGAATGCGGGTCCCAATTGGCAACAACATCACCGGCGTTAACCGCGGCGTTATCATCAACAGTAAGGATTGCACCATAAGGCACCTTGTATCTTTCTTTCTCACGACCTTGGTCATCGATCATAGTCAATTCAGTCGAACGAGAAACGATAACCACTTTGTCATCAGCGTTGCGAACATACTTAGCATTGTGGAACTTCAATGTACCAGTTGTTTTAACCTGAACACTGTTTTCCGCAGAGGCTCTTGATGCGGCACCACCGATGTGGAATGTACGCATGGTAAGCTGTGTACCTGGCTCACCAATTGACTGAGCTGCGATAACACCAACAGACTCACCGTAACCAACCATGTGGCCACGAGCCAAATCACGACCATAACAACGGGCACATACGCCGAAGTCGTTATCACAAGTGATTACTGAACGAACTAGTATTTGGTCAACTGAGTTTGCTTCAAGCATATCAACCAAAGCTTCGTCTAGTAGCGTATTACGCTCAACCAAGACATCACTTGTACCTGGCTTCACAACATCTTCAGCTACAACACGACCCAAAACACGTTCGCGTAATGGTTCAACAACATCGCCACCTTCGATCAACGGAGTCATTTTAACCCCTTCGAATGTGCCACAGTCTGTGTTGTTGATAACTAAATCTTGTGCAACGTCAACCAAACGACGAGTCAAATAACCCGAGTTAGCTGTTTTCAATGCAGTATCGGCCAAACCTTTACGAGCTCCGTGAGTAGAAATAAAGTACTGAAGTACGTTTAGACCTTCACGGAAGTTCGCCGTAATTGGCGTTTCGATGATTGAACCATCTGGTTTTGCCATCAAACCACGCATACCAGCTAGCTGGCGAATCTGTGCAGCACTACCACGAGCACCTGAGTCAGCCATCATAAATACTGAGTTGAATGAGTCTTGCTCTTCCATCTCACCATCACGATTTTTAACCGTCTCTTTTGACAAGTTTGTCATCATTGCCTTGGCAACGTCTTCGTTTGCACGAGACCAGATGTCAATAACCTTGTTGTAACGCTCACCAGCAGTTACCAAACCAGATTGGAACTGCTCTTGAATTTCAAATACTTCTTCTTCAGCTGCTTCGATGATGTCTTTTTTCGCATCAGGAATAACCATATCGTCAATACCAACAGAGGCACCCGCAATCATTGCGTAGTGAAAGCCGGTATACATGATTTGGTCAGCTGCAATAACAGTGTCTTTCAAACCAAGTGCACGGTAACAGGTGTTAAGCAATTTAGAGATTTGCTTTTTACCCATTGACTGGTTAATGATTTCGAAAGGTAGACCTTGAGGCAAAATCAAAGAGAAAATAGCACGACCAACAGTGGTGTCAGTCAAGGTTACTTTTTCAGTTTTGTTGCCTTCTTCATCTACATCATATTCTGTAATACGAACCTTAACGCGAGCATGTAATTCTGCATTACCAGTACGGTATGCTTTTTCTGCTTCGTGCGGGCTAGTAAACATCATGCCCTCGCCCAAACCGTTTACACGGTCACGAGTAAGGTAGTACAAACCTAAAACAACGTCTTGTGAAGGAACTATGATAGGTTCGCCGTTTGCAGGAGACAAAATGTTGTTGGTAGACATCATCAACGCACGCGCTTCTAATTGCGCTTCGATTGTCAATGGTACGTGTACCGCCATTTGGTCACCATCGAAGTCAGCATTGTATGCCGCACAAACCAATGGATGTAATTGGATTGCTTTACCTTCGATTAGAATAGGTTCAAATGCTTGGATACCTAGTCTGTGAAGTGTTGGTGCACGGTTAAGTAGTACTGGATGTTCACGAATGACTTCGTCCAACACATCCCAAACTTCCGGCGCTTCACGTTCTACGAGCTTTTTAGCAGCTTTGATTGTTGTTGCTAGACCACGTCCTTCCAATTTTCCATAGATAAACGGCTTGAATAGCTCAAGAGCCATCTTCTTAGGAAGACCACATTGATGTAGACGAAGTGTAGGACCAACAGTGATTACTGAACGACCAGAGTAATCAACACGCTTACCTAGCAAGTTCTGACGGAAACGACCTTGCTTACCTTTGATCATGTCAGCCAAAGATTTAAGAGGACGTTTGTTTGAACCTGTAATCGCGCGACCACGACGACCGTTATCTAGCAATGCATCAACAGCTTCTTGCAACATACGTTTTTCGTTGCGCACTATGATATCTGGTGCAGCAAGGTCTAGAAGACGCTTCAAACGGTTGTTACGGTTGATTACTCGACGGTACAAATCGTTTAAGTCTGATGTTGCAAAACGACCACCATCTAGCGGCACCAATGGACGCAGATCAGGTGGAAGTACAGGCAGAACGGTCATGATCATCCACTCTGGCTTATTGCCAGATTGTTGGAATGATTCAAGCAGCTTCAAACGCTTAGTAATTTTCTTACGCTTAGTTTCAGAGTTGATTGTTGGCAACTCTTCACGCATTGCAGCAACATCAGCATCAACGTCTAGGGCTTTAAGCAATTCAAATACTGCTTCGGCACCCATTTTCGCGTCGAATTCGTCGCCATGTTCTTCAAGCGCATCTAAATATTCTTCTTCACCCAACAATTGAGAACGCTCTAGCGTTGTCATGCCAGGTTCAGTAACGACATAAGATTCGAAGTACAGAACACGCTCAATATCACGCAATGTCATATCTAACATTAGGCCGATACGAGACGGTAATGATTTCAAGAACCAAATGTGTGCAACTGGGCTAGCCAGTTCAATATGACCCATGCGCTCACGACGCACTTTAGTCAGTGTTACTTCAACGCCACACTTTTCACAGATAACACCGCGGTGTTTTAGGCGTTTATATTTACCACATAAGCACTCATAGTCTTTTACCGGGCCAAAGATGCGGGCACAAAAAAGGCCATCGCGCTCTGGTTTAAAAGTACGGTAGTTAATGGTTTCAGGTTTTTTAACCTCACCAAAAGACCACGATCGGATCATGTCCGGAGAAGCAAGACCGATTCGGATATTGTCGAATTCTTCGGTTTTGTTCTGTTGCTTAAGAAACTTTAATAAGTCTTTCACATATCTCTCCCAGCGGAGTGGTGTAACTCAAGCCTAGTTGTTAGCAACAACTAGGCTCTCCTGTCTTTCGCTCAAAATCGCAGTTTAGTTATTATTCTGCTCTTCAAGTTCGATGTTGATACCTAGCGAACGAATTTCTTTCAACAATACGTTGAACGATTCCGGCATACCAGGTTCCATACGATGATCGCCATCCACAATGTTTTTATACATTTTGGTACGGCCATTAACGTCATCGGATTTCACGGTCAACATTTCTTGTAATGTGTACGCAGCACCATAAGCTTCAAGTGCCCACACTTCCATCTCTCCGAAACGTTGTCCACCGAACTGAGCTTTACCGCCCAACGGCTGCTGTGTAACCAAACTGTATGAACCAGTTGAACGTGCATGCATTTTGTCATCAACCAAGTGGTTAAGTTTCAACATATACATGTAACCGACAGTAACCGGACGTTCAAAAGAGCGACCTGTACGACCGTCAAACAAGGTTATTTGTCCACTTTCTGGAATATCAGCTAGTTTCAACATACCTTTGATTTCAGCTTCTGTAGCACCATCAAAGACCGGCGTTGCCATAGGCACACCTTTACGCAAGTTATTCGCTAGGCGTTTAATTTCGTCATCAGTAAAGTTGTCTAAATCGACTTCCTGATGCGAAGCGCCTGAGCTGTATACTTCTTTTAGGAAGTTACGTAACTTAGCGAGTTCTTCTTGCTCTTTGATCATGCGATCGATTTTGACGCCGATTCCGTGTGCAGCCATACCTAAGTGAGTTTCAAGGATTTGACCAATGTTCATACGTGAAGGCACACCCAGAGGGTTCAACACGATATCAACTGGCGTTCCATTTTCATCATAAGGCATGTCTTCAACTGGTTGAATGGTCGAGATAACACCTTTGTTACCGTGGCGTCCCGCCATTTTATCACCAGGTTGAATATGACGCTTAACCGCTAAGTAAACTTTAACTATTTTCAAAACGCCCGGCGCTAAGTCATCACCTTGGGTGATTTTGCGACGTTTAATTTCAAATTTATTATCAAAGTCTAATTTGATTTCGCTGTGCTGTTCTGCGATTTGATCAAGCTCAGTTTGGGCATCATCATCGTTCAACGTGATATCAAACCACTTCTCACGAGGCATGCTGTCAAGTTTAGCTTGATCAACGCCATTACGAATCAAGGTGTTTTGAGCACGAGCAAAGATACCGTCTGCTAAGATAGCGAATTCATCACCCAAGTCTTTCTTAACTTGTCGTAATTGCATGTCTTCGATTTCTAGTGCACGTTTATCTTTTTCTACGCCGTCACGAGTAAAGACCTGAACATCGATAACTGTTCCGTGAACACTATTAGGTACACGTAAAGAGGTATCTTTAACATCAGATGCTTTCTCACCAAAAATGGCTCTTAAAAGTTTTTCTTCTGGGGTAAGCTGAGTTTCACCTTTAGGTGTTACTTTACCTACTAGAATATCGCCGCCCTTAACTTCAGCACCGATATAAACCACACCAGATTCATCCAATTTGCCCAACGCAGACTCGCCCACATTGGGGATATCAGCACTGATTTCTTCAGGACCAAGCTTTGTATCACGAGCGATACAGCTTAATTCTTGAATATGGATAGTAGTGAAACGATCTTCTTGAGCTACACGCTCAGAAATGAGGATTGAATCCTCAAAGTTATAACCATTCCAAGGCATGAATGCGATACGCATGTTTTGACCAAGCGCTAGCTCACCCAAATCAGTAGACGGACCGTCGGCCAAGACATCACCAGCAACAATCGGGTCGCCAACATTACATGTCGGCTTCTGGTTGATACAGGTGTTCTGGTTAGAACGAGTGTATTTAGTCAAGTTGTAGATATCGATACCTGCTTCACCAGCAGTCATCTCATCTTCATTCACTTTCAGCACGATTCGACTTGCATCAACATAGTCGATCACACCACCACGCTTGGCAATGATAGTCACACCAGAATCAACAGCAACTGTCTTTTCCATACCTGTTCCAACTAACGGCTTATCAGCCTTCAGAGTAGGTACAGCTTGACGTTGCATGTTAGAACCCATCAATGCACGGTTAGCATCATCGTGTTCTAGGAACGGAATGATACTCGCAGCGATAGATACGATTTGCTGTGGAGACACATCCATGTACTTGATATCAGCACTTTGCATTAGCGTGGTTTCACCACGGTAACGACATGGAATAAGTTCTTCTGCAAGGGTTCCGTTATCATTCAATTCTACGTTCGCCTGAGCGATCGCAAATTGGCCTTCTTCGATAGCAGACAAATAATCGATATCGTCGGTCACTATGCCATCAACAATTTTACGATAAGGCGTTTCTAAGAAACCAAAATCGTTTGTGCGGGCAAAACTTGAAAGCGAGTTGATCAAACCAATGTTTGGACCTTCTGGCGTTTCGATTGGACAAACACGACCATAATGCGTTGGATGTACGTCACGTACTTCGAAACCTGCACGTTCACGTGTCAAACCACCCGGGCCTAATGCTGAAATACGACGCTTATGCGTAACTTCAGAAAGCGGGTTGTTTTGATCCATAAATTGTGAAAGTTGGCTCGAACCAAAGAATTCTTTAACCGCAGCAGATATAGGCTTAGCGTTGATTAAATCTTGCGGCATGATGGCGTCAAGATCACCCAAACTTAGGCGTTCTTTAACTGCACGTTCAACACGAACAAGACCAACACGGAATTGGTTTTCAGCCATTTCACCTACTGAACGGATACGACGGTTACCCAAGTGATCAATATCATCAACTTCATCTTTACCATCACGGATGGTAATAAGTTGTTTCATGACTGAAACGATATCACTTTGGTCCAAGGTACCTGAGCCGACTAATTCTTCACGTCCTAAACGGCGATTGAATTTCATACGGCCAACCGCAGATAAATCGTAACGGTCTTCTGAGAAGAACAAGTTACCAAACAAGGTTTCTGCGGCATCTTTGGTTGGTGGCTCACCAGGACGCATCATACGATAGATTTCTACAAGCGCTTCTAGGCGGTTTGTAGAGCTATCTATACGCAATGTGTCAGAAATGTAGGCACCATGATCAAGTTCATTGATATACAAGGTATCAAATGCGTCGATTTCACTAGCAAGCAAGGCTTCCAGAGATTCAAGGGTTAATTCATCATTTGCATTAACAATGACTTCACCCGTTTCTTCGTTGACGTAGGTTTTCGCAACCACACGACCTACCAAGAATTCAGCTGGTACTTCCAACTCAGTCACTTTCGCCTTTTCAAGAGCACGAGTGTGACGAGCAGATATACGGCGACCAGTTTCGACAACGACTTTACCAGAACCATCTGTAATATCGAACTGAGCAGTTTCACCACGAAGGCGCTCTGGCACGATATCCATCTTGAACTTTTCATCCACAATGCGGATTTGGTCTCTTTCGAAGAATAACTCGAGTATTTCTTCTGTAGTCATTTCTAATGCACGTAGAATGATCGTAGCCGGCAATTTACGACGACGGTCTATACGTACATAAAGGTTATCTTTAGGATCAAATTCAAAGTCTAACCAAGAACCACGGTAAGGTATTACTCGTGCGTTATACAAAACTTTACCAGAGGAGTGAGTCTTGCCTTTGTCGTGATCGAAGAATACACCAGGTGAACGGTGTAGCTGAGATACGATGACACGCTCAGTACCATTGATAACGAATGTACCGTTTTCAGTCATGAGTGGTATTTCACCCATATAGACTTCTTGCTCTTTGATATCTTTTACTGTGCCTGGTGCAGCTTCTTTATCGAAAAGCACTAGACGCAGTTTAACCCGTAGCGGAGCTGAATAAGTTACACCACGAATTTGACATTCTTTAACGTCAAACACAGGCTCACCTAAACGGTAGCTCACGTACTGTAATTCAGAGTTGCCCGAATAACTTTTAATTGGGAATACAGACCTAAATGCCGCTTCTAGACCATAATGGCCGTCAACATCTATATCGATAAACTTCTTAAAAGAATCGAGTTGGATTGAGAGAAGGTACGGTATTTCCAGTACCTGGGGGCGTTTGCCAAAATCCTTACGGATACGTTTCTTTTCGCTATTGGAGTAAACCATGGGTTCCTCAGCATTTTGATTTTTGACCCGTCTTGCCTGGTAAAGCGCATTTACCAGCCAAACTTCTAGCACCCTTTACATTACAGATTTTAATGTGTGACCAATTTCTTAGTAGTTTTTTAAACAAAACCAAAATAAACATTGGTTTTATGTCACATCAAAACTGTGCTTGCGCTCAATATCGTAGGATAGATTCAAAGGATATAAATGCACTATCCTACAGCGCAAAAAGGCTGGTGGTCATATAACCACCAGCCCAAGCCTTTTCAGGCAAGCAATATGTCGTTAGACAAATTACTTAAGTTCCACTTCAGCACCAGCTTCTTCAAGCTGTGCTTTAAGTGCTTCTGCGTCTTCTTTAGATACGCCTTCTTTGATAGCTTTAGGAGCTGATTCAACAACTTCTTTAGCTTCTTTAAGACCAAGACCAGTTGCACTACGAACTGCTTTGATTACTGCTACTTTGTTTCCACCGAAAGAAGTCATTACAACGTCAAATTCAGTTTGCTCAGCTGCGGCTTCTTCGCCACCAGCTGCTGGACCTGCTACTGCAACAGCGGCTGCTGCAGATACGTTGAATTTTTCTTCAGCTGCTTCGATTAACTCTACCAATTCCATAACTGGCATTTCAGCAATCGCGTTTAAAATATCATCTTTAGTTAGAGCCATGTTCTCTAAACTCCTGGGTTGTTTAATTAAAAAATTTAATGCCAAACACGAAAATTATTTTTCGTCTTTGATCGCCGCCAATACACGCACAAACTTGCCTGGAACTTCGTTGATAGTACGAACGAACTTCTCTGCAGGTGCTTTGAAGGTAGCAAGAAGTTTTGCTAGAGCTTCGTCGCGAGTCGGAAGTGAAGCTACTGCGTCCAATTTCTCAGGACCCAACAAACCACTACCAATTGAAAGCGCTGTTACTTTAAGCTTGTCATTTTCTTTACTGTAGTCTTTGAATAGACGTGCTGCACCGCCTGGTGCATCTATCGAAAAACCGTAAATCAAAGGACCAGTTAAAGCTTCATCTAAATCAGAAAACTTACTGTCTGCTAATGCGCGTTTTGCTAGCGTATTTCTTACAACTTTAAGATATACGCCTTGCTCACGGGCTTTAACACGCAGGTCAGTTAGTTCTGAAACTTCCATCCCACGGTATTCAGCGACGGCAATGGATAGAGCTCGAGATGCAACATCGGTTACTTCTGCTACGATCTCTTTCTTTGCTGCTAAGCCTAGTGCCACTGAGTTCACCTTTTGTTAGCTGATTAATTTGTTTCTTTCGAAATTCACTAATCAGAGTTTCCAGATTGATAAAAACACATTCTAAGAATGTAAATTTACCGCTCTACGGTGTTCGTTTTCCCAGAGAGTCTGAGTCGAAATCACCGTCTGCGCAGGCTATCCACTTTTACATGAAACGATTAAGCGATTCGTTATTGTGAATGCTCTCTTACTTCATTCACCGATTCGCACCTGCGGTCTTGGACGGGAGTCTCTATTAATTGCGACTAGCGCATTAACAAGACTCCAACCCATAACCATCAGAGAGATGAGCATTTGCTCATAAGTTGCTGTGTCCGTTAGTTTTCATAACAGACCAGCATAAATTAACTTATCTTATTTAAGACCAAGACTTGCCGGGTCAAGCATCACACCAGCACCCATAGTGGTGCTTAGGCTGATTCTTTTGAAGAAAGTTCCCTTTGCTGAAGAAGGTTTTGCTTTCTTCAGTGCTTCCAACAATGCATCAAGGTTTTCTTGGATTTGATTTGGTTCAAATGCAATTTTACCAATGCTAGCGTGGATAATACCGTTTTTATCGTTGCGGTAGCGAACCTGACCAGCTTTTGCATTCTTAACTGCAGTTGCTACGTCTGGTGTAACTGTACCCGTTTTAGGGTTAGGCATAAGACCACGAGGACCTAGAATTTGACCAAGTTGACCAACAACGCGCATTGCATCTGGAGAAGCAACAACTACGTCAAAGTCCATTTCGCCTTTCTTAACTTGCTCAGCTAGATCGTCCATACCAACAACATCTGCACCAGCTTCTTTAGCAGCTTCAGCGTTTGCACCTTGAGTAAATACTGCAACGCGAACATCTTTACCTGTTCCGTTAGGTAGTACAGTTGCACCACGAACGTTTTGGTCAGATTTACGAGCGTCGATGCCAAGGTTAACAGCAACGTCAACACTTTCTGGGAATTTCGCTGTTGCGAATTCTTTCAACAAAGCCACAGCTTCATTGATTTCATATTCTTTAGTTACGTCTACTTTTTCACGGATGCTACGCATTTTTTTCGATAATTTAGCCATGTCTTAACCCTCTACCGTTAAACCCATACTACGAGCAGAACCCGCAATAGTGCGAACAGCAGCGTCAAGATCAGCTGCAGTTAGATCTGGTTCTTTCATGTTGGCGATTTCTTCCAACTGAGCACGAGTCACTTTACCTACTTTCTCGGTATTAGGACGGCCAGAACCACTCTTGATGCCCGCGGCTTTTTTCAACAAATAAGAAGCTGGCGGAGTTTTGGTTTCGAAGGTGAAAGAGCGATCTTCGTAAACTGTAATTTCAACAGGTACCGGAGCGCCTTTTTCTAGACTTTCTGTTTTTGCATTAAATGCTTTACAGAATTCCATGATATTTACACCGTGTTGACCTAGTGCAGGACCAACTGGTGGACTTGGGTTCGCAGCGCCTGCTGCAACCTGTAGCTTAATTAAGCCAGTAACTTTTTTAGCCATTATAATACTCTCAAATTTGGGTCAAACGCCTCGCAAAACACTGAGATTGTTTGCTCGATCGGCTTCCCGTTCAAAATAAAGGGCCGCGAATTATAGTCTAGGGTTTCTAGATAAACAAGTATTAAATTGAATTTAATTTGAGTATTTTAAATTCAAATCTGTAAAGCGGTTAGATTTGATTTTTTGATTCTGAGTTAAGAATTCAACTCGCTGAAAAATTTGTTATTCAATGCCGAAAAATGTCGTTTGTTGTTTTGGGGTCAAAGAATAAAAAAATTAACTCTGACCCCAATATTCTTCCAATATTCTTAGCCTTTTTCTACCTGACCAAACTCTAGTTCTACTGGTGTTGAGCGACCAAAAATAAGAACAGACACTTTTAGGCGGCTCTTTTCATAGTCAACTTCTTCAACCACACCATTGAAGTCGGCAAATGGACCATCGATAACACGTACCACTTCGCCTGGCTCGAACAAGGTTTTTGGTTTTGGCTTATCAACCGATTCTTCGAGTCTGTTAAGAATCGCGTCAGCTTCTCTTTTTGTAATTGGCATAGGGCGGTCAGATGTACCACCAATAAAGCCAAGTACTCGAGGAACACTTTTAACTAAATGCCAAGAATCTTCATTCATTTCCATTTCAACTAGCACATAGCCTGGAAAAAATTTGCGCTCACTCTTGCGCTTTTGACCGGCACGCATTTCGATGACTTCTTCAGTGGGAACTAAGATTTCACCGAAGTAATCTTCCATACCGTGCATTTTGATGTGCTCTAAAAGCGTTTTCTTAACACGACCTTCATATTGAGAGAAAGCTTGTACTACGTACCATTTTTTATCAGACATGGCTTAAATCCCCAAACTAGTTATGAAAGACACAAGTGGAACAATCAGTCCATCTAAGCCCCAGAGCAATAGAGAAATAACAACAGTTGCAGCTAGAACAATCAATGTCGTTTGCGTTGCTTCTTGTCTAGTTGGCCAAACTACTTTGCGAACTTCAGTGCGAGAATCTTTAGCGAAAGCAAGAAATGTACTGCCTTTGTGCGTTGTACTAGCAATAAATCCTGCAATAGCAACTAATACCACTGCACCGATAGCACGGTACAACACGGAAACTTCTTCATAGTAAGTGTTTGCCGCGATGACGCCGCCCAACAACAAGATCACTATCAACCATTTGAGCATATCCAATGGGTTGGATGGGTTTTCTGTACTTTCGCTCATGTCTTTCAATTCCGCTTCTGTTAGTCCGCAACATCATTATCCGGACTAGTTAACTCATAGCACCAGACTGACTTCTGGTGCATCAATTGCCACTTTTAAAATATGGCAGGGGTGGAGGGATTCGAACCCCCAACCATCGGTTTTGGAGACCGCTGTTCTACCAATTGGAACTACACCCCTAAAATTTAGCTACATCTACCTTGTGAAATTAACGTCTTTTCGTTGGAAAAAGTTGAGTCTAACAAGGAGGGACGCGTATTATACTCATACATGGGGCTTATACAAGTCAAAATAAAGGCTTCGGCGTATATTTCCAAAGCACTTTACTCAACGCCAATAAAACCACCTGTTTGATGTGCCCATAGTTTGGCATAGATGCCATTTTGCGCTAACAACTCGGCATGGCTGCCAGACTCAACGATATTGCCGTTATCCAAAACCAACAATCTATCCATTTGTGCAATGGTAGATAACCGATGTGCAATGGCGAGCACTGTCTTTTGTTCCATTATTTTGTTCAGGCACTGTTGTATTGCCACCTCAACTTCAGAGTCCAATGCAGAAGTTGCTTCATCGAGTATTAGAATAGGGGCGTCTTTTAACATCACTCTGGCAATAGCGATACGTTGTCTTTGTCCACCAGACAATTTCACACCCCGTTCACCTACTTGTGCATCATAGCCGACACCACCATGCAGATCAGATAAAGATTGAATGAACTCATCCGCTTCCGCTTGCTTTGCAGCATGGCGCATTTGTTCGTCAGTCGCATCAAGTTTCCCATACAGGATATTGTCTTTTACAGAACGATGTAAAAGAGACGTATCCTGTGTCACCATACTTATATTAGCTCTAAGACTTTCTTGCTTGATGTTTTTGATGTCTTGCCCATCAATACAAATACTACCTGATTGAATATCATAGAAACGCAATAGCAGATTCACCAAGGTTGATTTACCTGCACCTGAGCGGCCAACTAACCCTACTTTTTCGCCTGCCTTGATGTGCAAATCCAAATTATTAAACACGTCGATACGACTGCCATTAGGTCCCGCATAGCCAAAATTAACCTGGTTAAACTGAATACTTCCGCCAGTTACATTAAGATTGGGCGCATCGTCTTTATCCACAACATCCACAGGGTTAGATAAGGTGTTAATACCGTCTTGCACCGTACCTATATTTTCAAATAATGCTGATACTTCCCACATGATCCACTGAGACATGCCATTTAGGCGTAGGCACAAACTTATCGCCACTGCGATATCACCCGGGCTGACAATTTGCTCTAACCAAAGATTAATTGATAGCGCGCTAATGGAAAATACTAAGAGGGCATTAGAAAACCAAACACAGCCATATAGCATAGTCGCCAAGCGCATCTGGGGATAGACCGTATCCAAAAAGCCATTCATTGCATCTTTAGCATAGCTAGACTCACGACTGGTATGAGAAAACAGTTTAACTGTCATGATATTGGTATAGCTATCGACAATCCGCCCCGTCATGATGGAACGCGCGTCGGCTTGTTTCTGAGATATTTTTTTCAGTCTGGGCAACAACAATCGTAGTGTGATTATGTACACAACCAACCATAAAATGAGTGGAATACTCAAACGCCAATCTATGGAAAAAATCAATATTAGAATACTGATAAAATAAACGCTGACGTACACCAGAATATCAAGCAACTTCATCACAGCTTCACGCACAGACAAGGCTGTTTGCATAACCTTAGTCGCAACCCTCCCGGCGAATTCATCTTGGAAGAAGTTCAAACTTTGACCGATTAAATAACGGTGCGCCTGCCATCTAATCCGCATCGGGAAATTCCCCAATAAGGTTTGATGAGTCAGCATCGTCTGCACGATTACCAAAAGTGGCAGAATCACTAGAATGACTGCCCCCATCCAGAATAAACTGGCGGATTCCTGCTCAACGAAATTGGCTCTATCACGCTCAGCCATCCAATCTACTAACTGGCCCACATACCCAAACAAAGACACCTCGAGCATTGCAATGGAAGCAGCAAGAATGGATACCATAAAAATGGCTGGCCACATCCCTTTTGAGTAATGCCGACAAAAAGCCACCAAATTTTTAGGTGGCTGTGTCGGGTGTTCTGGGGGGAACGGATTAACTAGCCGTTCAAAAAACGAAAACATGAAACCTCAAACTTTAAGAACGTAAGAAAGGATTTAAGAAACAAACAATACTATTTATTACCCAATATTAAGACGACTACGCTAGGCAAACTTCGACATTATCTGCAACAACCAATAACCACTAATAACAACTTGAACGACGAAAAATGCAAAACGAATTTGTACCGCGAGAACTGACGTAGACAGCAAATGAACTATAGACTGGACGAGTCTTGCGGCCAATAAATAGTAAGCCAATGGATCAGTAATGGCAGACGAACTCGTAGCCAATGCCAACAACATAACCCCACCGGTAAACACAAAACTCTCTGCACAGTTACCTTGCGCTCTCGTCAAACGTTGGCCAAATTCTGGTGAGTCAGAACCGTCGGCTTTAAAACCATTCGGTAAACGGTTTTTTTGCATAACCAATACTGTGCGATAAACAGCAATGGTAACTAACAGTAATAGTGTCCAAGCAATGTAACCAGTAAGCGCGAGAATAGTTGCACTCATTTCATCTTCTCCCAAATTCATTTTTATTATTTTATCTAGACAGGGTTTGTAGCGATAAAATTCGCTCGTGGGTAATTCTGACACAGAACAGACTTTTTCTGTTACAGATTTTTGCTGCCAAAACATCAAGATTAACGATATTGTTTGAGAATAGGAGCAATATCGGAAAAATAATATGAAAAAAATAATACTAGCCTTAGTCACAACCTTCTTAACTGTCTTGAGCGGCTCTTCGCTCGCACAACAGGGGAATGTATTAACGCCTCAACAATTGAATATGCTGCTTACTCATCAAGATAGACCTGTTGAAGATGCGATAAGAGACGCAGCTCGACAACCTGCGAAAATTATGGAATTTGCCGGAGTGCGCTCCGGTGACACGATTTTGGATTTGTTCGCTGGGCAAGGTTGGTATACCGAATTGTTTTCTCGAGCGGTTGGCGCAGAGGGCAAAGTCTATGCGCAAAATGACGAAGTTATATGGCGCTTTGCTGAAGACGGAATTAAAAAGCGGACGGAGAACAATCGTCTAGCGAATGTGAGTCGATTAGATAATATCGCCATTGCTGATATTGATGTACCTGATAACTCGGTCGATATCGTTTTCATGGCGCTCAATTATCACGATTTATTTTTCACTTACATGACTCAAAATGGTAAGCGAGTTGAATTAAGAGAAGAGGCAGTTGACCACAAAGCTGTCTTGGCGACCCTTAGTCGAGTGATGAAAGACGATGCCGTAGTGATTATTATCGACCACTTCGCCAAAGCTGGTTCAGGAAATGAGATGGCTAATACCTTACACAGAATTGATAACCAGATCATTTTGTATCAGTTTGAAGAAGCAGGGTTCAGGTTGCTCGAAGAAGCCTTTTACTTAAGAAATCCAGATGATGATTTAACCAAATCTGTATTTGACCCATCAATAAGAGGCAAAACAGATAGGTTTATTTATAAATTCGGCAAGCAATAACAAAAACTATAAAAATACCAAAAGCAGGAAAACACAATGAAACTACCAATAAATTCGATGCCTTCATCGGCACTTATTTTGACACTTTTTTTAATCCTATCGGGATGTTCAAAGCCTAGTGAAACCGCTGACGCGCAAAGCGAGCCTGTCGCGGCACCAATGTCATCTGGCATTAACTATGAAAATATGAACAAAGACGTCAAACCCGGAGACGACTTTTATGAATACGTTAATGGTAAATGGTTAGCGGAAACTCAAATACCTGAAGATAAAGCAAGTTACGGGGCATTCCAGATTTTACGAGATGAAGCCCAAGAAGACGTAATGGAAATAATTAAATCATCGGCTGAGGGTGATTTTAAAATCAATACAGACGAGCAAAAAGTTGGTGGTTTATATAACTCTTTCCTCAATACGACGAAGCGTGATGAATTAGGTTTCGCTCCGTTGCAACCAGAATTCGATAAAATAGATGCAATTGAAGATCATAGTCAGCTAGCTACCTTTTTCGCTTATGCCAACAAGTTTGGATACAGCATACCGTTTAATATAGCCCAGTTCGTTGATTTCAAAGATCCAAATTCCTATATGATTTATTCTTGGCAAGGCGGGCTAGGCCTTCCAGAAAGAGAGTATTACTTCAGCGAAGACGAGAAGTCAGAAAAAATCAGACAACAATACCTAGCACATATTGCAAGAGTACTTTCGATTGCCCAATTAGATAACGCAGAAGCAAATGCAGAAACAATAATGGCCCTCGAAACAGAACTTGCGGCTGAGCATATGAAGAAAGAAAAAACCCGCGATATGGTGGCGCTTTACAACAAAATACCTGTCGCAGAACTAGCCGAACTAATGCCGAATTTTGCATGGCAAGCCATGCTGGAAGAAGCTCAGTTATCTGATTTAGATGGTCTAGTCGTTACTCAAATGGATTACATGAAAAATGTCGATACGATTATTGCCAATACCGATTTAGCTACGTGGAAAACCTACTTAAAATGGAGTGTTTTAAATGCTAATGCTAGTCGACTAACAAGCGAGTTGGATCTTGCCAACTTCGAGTTTTATGCCAAAGTACTTTATGGCGTGGAAGAACAGCGACCAATGTGGCGTAGAGCAGTTAATCTAGTAAATGCTCACTTAGGTGAGGTTATTGGCAAAGTGTATGTCAAAGAGCATTTTTCTGCCGAAGCAAAAAGCAGAATGATGGAAATGGTAAGTAATCTGCTTAAAGCTTATGAACTTAGTATCAAAAATCTAGATTGGATGACAGATGATACTAGAACTGAAGCGCTCGATAAATTATCTAAATTTACTCCAAAAATTGGCTATCCCGATGCATGGAAAGACTATTCTGAATTGACTATCGACGAAGATGATTTATTCGGCAATGTAAAACGCTCTGCAGCACTTCAATATCAACAATTGCTAGACAAACAGAAAGGACCGGTACAAAAACACGAGTGGAATATGACTCCACAAACAGTCAATGCTTATTACAATCCGCCGATGAACGAAATTGTTTTCCCTGCAGCTATTCTGCAACCACCATTCTTCAATATGGATGCAGAAGATGCAGTTAATTACGGCGGCATTGGCGCAGTAATTGGACATGAAATTGGCCATGGTTTTGATGATGCCGGCAGCACCTTTGATGGCGACGGTGTTTTACGTGATTGGTGGACAGAAAAAGATAAAAACGAATTTAAAAATCGAACCAAGCAACTTGTTGCCCAATATGACAGCTACGAAGCGCTAGATGGTGTATTTGTAAATGGTGAATTCACTTTAGGCGAAAACATTGGTGATCTGGGCGGAATTAGCATTGCTCTGAAAGCCTATGAGCTATCGTTAGAAGGCAAAGAAGCACCTATTATCGATGGTTTCACTGGCCATCAAAGAGTATTTTTAGGTTACGGTCAGGTTTGGGCAAGCAAATATCGCGACGAAACACTTAAAACTAAAATCGACACAGATCCTCACTCTCCAAGCAAATTTAGAGCAAATGGAGCAGTTCGCAATGTGCCAGAGTTCTATCAAGCTTTCGGTGTTATAGAAGGTGATGCTATGTATCTTCCATCTGAAGAGCGAGTGAAGATTTGGTAGTTTAGACCGGAGTTGAAAATTGAATATTATTGGTGGATTGAAATACGTCGTATTTCTAATACTGTTGTTGGGGCTGAGGACTCAAGCCATGGAAAAGACCAATAACGATTTTGTTCAATTTAGCGACCAACTAGAACAACTGCGCAAAGCCAAGTTCATTCCAGGTATGTCGGTTGCTGTAGTTAAAAACAACCAACTAGCTTGGTCGAATGGCTATGGCTTTGCCGACAACAACAAAGAGATTGCAGTCACCCCCAATACGCCATTTTGGATTGCTTCAGTGACTAAAACTTTTGTTGGCTTAACGTATTTACACTTACAACAAGATGGCAAAGTCCAATTTGATGAATTAGCCGCTAAAACACCTGAATTTGATGGTTTGTGCGACTGGCTCGCTGGAACTAGTATTCCATTCGCAAAAGGGCTCGAATGTTCCGAGCCTATTACCATTCGCCATATATTGAACCATCAAGTAAACGAACCGGTTGGCTCTTCATTTATGTATAACCCAATCATGTATTCTCGATTATCTCGGCATTTGGAACACCGCTTAGGAGAAGGCGTTAGGCAGGTAGAGGGACGCCACAACTACTTGGCTCAGTCCATTGACAAATATATTTTAGACCCCGCTGGAATGAAGAGGTCTATGGCGAGTATGTGGGACAGAACCAAGCCATTGGTTTATTTTGATATGGCAGACGGATTTAAAGTTGATGATAAAGGCTATAAAACTCGCCTAAGACGACCAGAAAAACATATTGCTGGCGGTGCAGGCGTTGTATCTACGGTGCTTGATCTTGCTAAATACGATATAGCTATCAGTTCAGGTGAAATCGTATCAGCTGAAATTGCCACACAATTGTTAAAACCAGCAAAATTCAATGATAATTCAACTTCACCCTATGGCTTTGGTTGGTATTTTCAATGCTATAAGGGCGAAAAATTGATGTGGCACTCCGGTTGGGATCCAGACAATGGCTACTCTTCTATCCATTTGCGCTTACCTGAGCAAAACATGGCATTCATTCTACTCGCCAATAGTGAAGGGCTGTGGTGGAACAATCCCCTGACCAAAGCAAGAATTGAAAGCTCTGAGTTCGTACAACTATTTTTAAAGCATTTTGCTGTTGGAGAGTTGCCAAGCAAAGCGAAATGCGAACTTTAGCACTTGGCTTGAGTGATAATTAGTGAGCCAGCAAGATTAGTGACTATTTAATAGACCATGTAATTAGGTTTTTTACTATATTCAACTAAAATGTATCTGATATGAAGTTTCAATTCTAACAACGGATAAAAGAAGAAAATGAATCTGCCTCGCATAAATCTATTTATGATTTTATTGACTAGCCTCAGCTTAGCGCTATTTGCAGCAACTATTCATGCCAGCCCCATTAGCAATAATAAGGTTGCAAATATTGTGGCAAATACTTGTATAGGTAAAATGCGCCTCGATATTCTGCCACCACTAGGTGGAAAATTATATTGGCGTTCAACCCTTAAGTTAAAGAACGGTGAAACGGTAACAGGTTTTTTTACTCAACAAGTCGATGGGCCGGTTGATACAAATAAACGTCTACAAAAAACCTATCCAAGTTTTGAGGCAGAGCTAGTACAGCAAAGAATGCATAATTTTAAATTGAAAAAGTCAAAACGTCCCGATTGTGATATTGAAATTATTGACTATGGTGTGTTAGTTCCTGAGACCAAGCAAAGCAACCTATATGGGCACTTGGTAGTGCCGTTAATCCTCGTGCTTGATGATAACAGCAACCCTGAAGATGACTATGCTTGGGGTCAGGAAACGCCTGAAGTGGAAGGTGAAAATTGGAAATGGGATGTAGTGATGCATCCTATTGATAGCGTGATGAAAATCGGAGAGGTTCTTGCTGGTGGCAATAACCCTTGGGCCAATCCGCCTGCTGAAGAAAAGCCGAAGAAAGATGGAACCCAAGATTCAGATGGCGACGGCTATGCTGACGCTGACTACAATCGAGACGGCCAAGTTAGCGACACTGAAAAAGAGATGTATGCCTTCGAACCGGTAAGAAACTGGTTTAGGTGGGGAGGGCTAATAAAGTAGTCTTTGATCGCCCAAGACATATCACCCCAAATGCTGTTTAAAGAAGCTCAGGGTTCGGCTCCACGCTAGCTCGGCATTTTCTGGGCTGTAGCGGCTTGTGGAGTCGTTATGAAAACCATGCTGTGCTTTCGCATATATGTGAGCTTCATATTTAGCATTATTTGCTTTAAGCACGCTTTCGTATTCAGGCCATGAAGCATTTACCCGTTTATCTAATTCGGCGAAGTGAATTTGAATAGGCCCTTTAACTTTTGCTTGTAGTTCACCTTTTGCTGGCGTGCCGTAATAAGGAACGGCTGCGTCAATATCATTTGGCATGCTAGCAGCCAAAAGATTGCTGATATAACCACCAAAACAAAACCCTACTACGCCTAATTTGTCTGTGGTTTTTTCATGCGATTTAAGCCATTTTGCCGCGGCCATAAAATCTTGTTCGATTTTAGACCGTTCCAAACTGCGCTGCATTTTCCGTCCTTCATCGTCATTTCCGGGGTAACCACCCAGCGAAAACAGGGCATCCGGAGCAAATGCAATCATTCCAGCTTTGGCTATTCGCCTTGCAACATCTTTGACGTAAGGATTTAGCCCCCTATTTTCATGCACAACAAGTACCGCGGGTACTGATTTTTCCAAACCTTTGGGCACGACCAAGTAACCTCCTCCTTTGCCATACCCTTTAGGAGAATCAAACTCAGCGTAGGTAGCGTGAATATCTGGGTCATTAAAGGAAACTTGTTCTGCTTTGGCATAATCTGGTATCAATGAACTTGTAAGTACACCTAACGACAAGCCGGCAATCGAAAGTGAAGAAAGCCGAGTCATAAACGTTCGCCGGTTGATATCACCATGAGCATATTCGTCGTACCAATCAAATGCTGTTTGCGGAATAGTAATATTGCTTTTATTGGTTACTTGGTTTTTCATTGCTTTATCCTTCAATTGTCCGGCTAATTTAGTTTTCTAGCCCGAAATTTGCGACCTTTCATGTTGCCTTCATTGAACTGCTTAAGGCTACGTTTTACGCTTCTGGTTTTAACTGCCACATAACTGTGGGTAGCGGTAATCTTTATTTTTCCTACGTCTTCGCCAGGTACTTCAGCGTCTTTGGTAAGCGCCCCCAGTATATCACCCGGCCTTAACTTGGCTTTTTTACCGCCATCAATACATAGCGTGACAAATTCTGGCTCTTTGATTCTGTTAGAGTGAAAACGCACTGCTTGAATCGCTTTCCAAACTATTTTAGCGTTTTGATAGTCTTCAACTGCGTTAGCTCTATGTACTTCATTGGGTGCACAGAGTGTAAATGCCAAGCCATCAGCATCAGCCCTACCGGTTCTCCCAATCCTATGAATATGCACTTCAGGATCCGGCGTGATGTTGTAATTGATCACTGCCCCCACGCCTTTTACGTCTAGTCCTCGAGAAGCGACATCGGTTGCAATTAGCACCGCAAGACTTTTGTTAGCAAAGCGCACCATCACTTGATTTCGCTCTCTTTGTTCGAGATCACCGTGTAACGCATCTACAGAAAAACCTAAGTCTTTCAACTCCGTCAATAACGACTGGCATGCGATTTTGGTATTACAAAATACAATCGCAGAATCTGGTTGATACTCAGTCAGTAATGCTGCCGTTGCATTGGTTCTTTGCGCGTCATCGACTTCAAAAAAGAGTTGTTTGATTTTGCTGGTGTCGTGGGTAGATTCAACCGAAATTTCAATCGGGTTTTTCTGGACTTTCAGGCTAACTTGCTTAATTTGATCAGGATAAGTAGCAGAAAACAACAGAGTCTGACGATTAGTAGGCAGGTTTTTGATCACCGCCTCCATTTCGTCCTCAAACCCCATGTCTAGCATTCTATCCGCTTCATCTAGCACTAAGGTGGATACTTCTTTTAAATTCAATCGTCTCTTGAATAAATGATCCATGATACGACCCGGCGTACCCACAATAATATGTGCACCATGTGACAAAGAGCCAATTTGTGGCCCCATTGGCGAACCGCCACACAAGGTCAACACTTTCATATTGTCGATCATTCGGCCGACACGACGAATCTCGTCAGCCACCTGCTCTGCAAGTTCCCGTGTTGGACACATGACTAAAGCTTGAATTCGAAAACGCCCAACATCTAGCCGGTTCAATAAGCCTAGAGCAAAAGCAACCGTTTTACCGCTGCCTGTTTTGGCTTTCGCCACCACATCTTTACCCTGAAGAATCTTGGGTAAACTCTGCGACTGAATCTCAGTCATCTGAGTAAATCCTAGAGAATCCAAATTATTTACCAGCTCGGGCTTCAAGGCTAGTTCTGCAAAATTATTAGTCACAAATTTCCTTACAATGAGCCATTTTTATCAATGGCTATAGATTTATCTAAAAGAGCTAACAACTCAGCTCGAGCTTTCAGCTTAGTTTGCAGATGTGCTTTCATATCTAATGTTGCCATTGTTTCAGCGACGGCTTTCACGGTTTTTTCAAATTTCTTCGGTTTCACGATTAAGTCAAGAAAGCCTGCTTCTAATGCGCCTTCAGGACTAAAAATTTCCGCATTGATAACTGAACGATTAAAAAAGCAAGGTGTCATGCGGCCACGCGCGAGTTCAATCCCAGCGTTGTGCATGGTCATGCCAATGGCGACTTCATTAAGACCGATTTTAAAATCACCATCTATACCAATCCGATAGTCCGCTGACAGCAACAAAAACGCGCCTTTTGCTACTGCATGTCCGGAGCATGCAGCGATAACAGGCGTTGGAAATGACAACAAACGTCTAGAAAGAGTTGAACCTTTTTCGACCAGTTCCATCGCTGCTTTCATACTTTCTTTCATTACGCTCAAGTCGTAACCACCGGAGAACATGCCGTGTGTCCCCGTAAGCACAACTACTGAACCTTTGGATTCAGCCTGATCAAGATACTGATTCAATTGGTCAATGACATCGTGAGAAATGACATTGGCTTTGCCATTTTTTATTGAAATCACCACATATTTTTCGTGTTCGACGATAGATACTAAATTTGTCATAGGGTTCTCTTTAATTATTTTTATTTTTTCCAAAGATTTAGAGTGCCATCTTCAATATGTAATGGCATTGTCAATTCTTGCCTATATTTCGTTATCCATTGATTAGCCACTGATTCATAGGCAGAGGAAGACTTGTAGCTTTTCGCAGCTTCCATCATGACATCAACCAGATTGGGGTCCGTACCTAACTTGGACATGACCAAGTAACTTGTCGTCTTTTGAAACAAGAAAACACGTACTAGGTCTTTGCAATTATGTTGGGGTAACTCACAAAAATAGTTAATACCTGCATCGGAAAAAAATATTGCATCTGCCTGACCTTTCAATAAGGCACCGATGGCGCTCCCCCAATCCTCAAAAGCAGAAACGTTAGCTAGGCCATTTTTAACCATGATATTATGTCTGGCATCGTTCTTAAGCACACTAATATTCTGGAACGTTTTCAGCCCAGACAGATTTTCGATGCTTTCTGCAAAAGACTTTTTGGTATAAACCGAATAGACGTTGGCGGTCAGTGGGGTAATCCAATGGTAGTGCTCTTCTCTTTCTTCAGTTCTTGCTAAAGCAAACGCCATCACATTGCCCTTGCTTCTTGCTTCGGACTCAACTCTTTCCCAGGGAGCAGACAATACTTCTTTTTGGATGTGGGCAGTCTTCAATATGCCATCGATAACGTCAATTAAATAGCCCGATAAGCGTCTGTCTTTTTCTTGCACAACGAATGGAGGTTCTGGATTGGTTAGAATCCAGAACTCCTTAAAATCGTTATGTTTTGCACTGGCGAAAGAGCAAAAACACATCAAGAAAACCAATAAAATTCGTGTTATGAACATACTCACTAAACGCTCAACTTTACCTTTATTCGGCTAATTTCCAGCTCACTTGTTGGCCTGCATAAAACGGCACTATCGGTTTGCCATTTGGCAAAATTATTTCTTCTGGCACAGTCCAGGTCTCTTTCTTCAATGTTACCGTACCTTCATTGACTGCGAGTCCATAGAAGTTTGCACCATGAATACTCGCAAATCCTTCTAATTTATCCAATGCTCCTAACTCGTCAAAGACATGAGTATAGAGCTCTAACGCACTCCATGCGCTATAGCAACCGGCACAGCCACAGGCATTTTCTTTTCGTTCTTTTTCATGTGGAGCGGAATCCGTGCCTAGAAAAAATTTACTGGATCCACTTGCCACAACTTCACGCAATGCTTGTTGATGTGTGTTGCGTTTTAACACAGGCAAACAATAGTTGTGTGGCTTCACTCCTCCGACTAACAAATCATTTCGATTTAACAGTAAATGTTGAGGTGTGATCGTGGCTGCTACATTCTCTGGACTTTCGACAACAAAGTCGACTGCATCAGAGGTGGTAATATGCTCAAAAACAATTTTCAGATCGACAAATTCCGCTACAATTTTCCGAAGAAAACGGTCAATAAAGGCTTTTTCACGGTCAAAAATATCAATCTCTGCCTCAGTCACTTCGCCATGAATCAGCAGCAACATACCTTGTTTAGCCATTTCTTCAAAAATAGGATAGAGCGCCTCTATGCCATCAACAGCCGCATCAGAGTTCGTTGTCGCACCCGCTGGATAAAGTTTAGCGGCTATAACACCTGCGGCTTTAGCATCTTGAATATCCTGCACACTTGTATCGTTAGTAAGATACAACACCATTAATGGCTCAAAGTTATTCCCATCTGGGATTGCCTCGACAATGCGACTTTTATAGGCCATTGCCATCGCTGCATTAGTTACTGGCGGAACAAGATTGGGCATCACAATAGCGCGTTTAAAGCATCTGGCAGTTGCCGCCACAGTTTCAGACAATATGTCACCATCCCTAAAATGTAAGTGCCAGTCGTCAGGGGTGCGTAATGTGATTTGTTGCATAATGTTCCTTGCGATAAATATGGAAATTGTTTCAATGTTTTCTGGGTCTGATTGTCTATTATGCCGTAATTTTATGAGAAATAATCTTTTGCATGACAAGTATTCCTTTTGATATAAGATAATTATCAAAATTTACATTTGTTACCTGCCAGAGAACAGCCTTGGAACTTTTAGATGTCTGCGTCAATTAGTCTTACTAACTTAGTCGAATCAAATAAAAAACGCTCTCCTTTGGGGTTAGCACTGCGTTTACTCGACAAAGTGGTTGGCGTATCAAAGATGAATGATATTTATCAACAGCACGAGATGGCTGGACTGAGTAAAGAGGATTTTGCACGACGACTTTTGTCAGTATTAAACATACAAGTACTCGGCGGCGAGGCATTGCAGAATCAAATTCCAAAAACGGGACCTTTGGTGATAGCAAGTAACCACCCGTTCGGTGGAATTGAAGGCGTTATTTTGTGCCTTCTTATCGGTCAAGTCCGTCCCGACTTAAAAGTGTTAGCGAATCAAGGACTCAAACTTTTTCCAGAATTAAGTGACTACTTTATTTTTACCAATCCCTTATCTGAGAAAGATCCTAAAAATGGCGCCTCGATCCGAACCAGTTTGAAACATGTTAAACAAGGTCATGCACTTTTAATCTTTCCTGCTGGTAGAGTCTCTTACTACCAAGATCAAAAAAAACGTATCAGTGATCATAAATGGAATCGGATTGTCGCCAAGTTGGTTGAGTCAGGACAGGCAAATTACTTACCTGTATTTGTCAGTGGTGAAAATAGCCGTTTATTCTATCGTTTGGGGCGTATTTATTTTCGATTAAGGCTATTCATGTTGGCCAGAGAGCTCCTGAATAAGCAAAACACCAGTATTAAGGTAAGTTGTGGAACGGCCGTCAAACCCAACAACTATAGTACCAACGGTGACTTAGATGAATTAACCAGCCTGTTGCGAGCACAAAGTTATTGCCAAGATCCTAAATGGCAGAAAGCTTGGCCTGCAGACAAGATTACCCGTTTAAAGCCCCTTGCTACAGAGATCGAGTGGTCGCTAATCGAGACGGAACTAGATGCTCTGCCGCGTGAGCAATTGTTGATTACTCAAAAAGCATTTGAAGTTTATTTTGGCTACCAAAATCAATTGCCTAATACTGTTACTGAAATTGCTAGGTTACGTGAACTCGTTTTCAGAGAGCACAATGAAGGCAGCGGTGAACCCATTGATAGTGATAGTTTTGATGCAACCTACACCCAATTATTTGTGGTAAATCGCCAGCAGAAAAAAGTGATTGGTGCATATCGAATGGGCCGAACTGATAAATTGTTAGAAAACGGAGGCATTGATCAACTTTACTTATCGAAGATGTTTCGATTTAAACCTGAATTTGCCAATCTAAAACAACCTTGTCTAGAACTGGGGCGTTCTTTTCTCATTCCAGAATACCAACAAAGTTTCCAAGGACTTTATTTACTGTGGCGTGGAATAGGCGCGTTTGTGTGTAAATATCCCAAATATCGGATACTTTATGGCACTGTCTCACTGAGCAAACTCTACGATATGCGCAGCGTCGCGATAATGAAAGAAGCACTTGTCACTCCTACTGAACTTGTAGCGCCCTTTGCTGAATTTGATTTTCCATTGCACGACGAATTAGGTGATTTTGCAAAAAATTCCACCTTGTCCAATCACCTTACGCCACTCTTAGCATGTATCGAAAAAGACAGTAAAGATATACCAGTGTTGGTGAAACATTATCAAAAAATGGGGGCTATATTTCACTGCCTGGGTATAGATAAGAGTTTTAACGACACACCAGGTTTATTGCTTAGTGTCGATTTGGCTAAGGCTCCGGAAAAGCTGTTAAAACTATATTTGGCTGATGGTTACAAGCAATATCAGGATTTTTTAGTGTAGGCGCTAATAATCACGATTCTTTGACCATTTATTTTGCCTTCAATGTGCTCCGGATTCGAGCTTAACCCAATTCCTCTTACAGCAGTGCCACGTTTGGCTGTAAAATTAGCACCTTTAACGTTGAGGTCTTTTACTAGAATCACCGTATCGCCGGCTTGCAATGGAGTGCCATTGCAGTCAAGTGTCGGTTCATCATTTACAGCAATCAAACCAGATTCTGCCCATGCTTGCATTTCCTCGTCTAGATAAAGCATATCGAGCAAATCAACTGCCCAACTCTCCGAATCTAAACGTTTAAGCATACGCCAAGAGACGACCTGAACCGCGGGCGTTGTGCTCCACATACTGTCATTGAGACATCGCCAATGCGTTTGATCTAGTTCCTGCTCACCATGAATTTGTGATGAACAAACAGAGCAAATTAGAATACATTTGTCGGCATGAGCTTCTACCGGTGGCACTTCATATACAGACAAACCATCGGTCGAACCGCAGAGTTCGCATTTATTCCCACTTCGACTTTTCAGCGATAGCTCAATAGACATAATAATTCTTGAAGGTAAATTTGATGCGGTATTATCCACAGAATTTTTCGAGAAGCTAGTGGCGGCTTGTTTTAGGCCTGTTGTCTCAGAAAAGTGGCGGTAGCGGGTGCAATACCAAAATTATTTGGAGCAGGCTTGCCTTGCAGAGATCGCAGTACGGCTAACAAGGAAAAGTGATGGATTGCATGACTAGAAACAAATACCAACTCTCGTGCTAAAGTAGAAGGTACTTGAGCATATTCAGTATGTTGAATAGAGGTTTCACTTAAAATGTCTATTACTGTCTCACCGGGTTGTGCACAAACTGTTACTAACCATTCTTCTACTTTCTCCCATTGTTTAAGCGCTTCTGAAGGGTCTGACTCTACAGTAGAAAAACGATTGCGTTTGTTATAATCAACTAGCCCTATTTCATATCCATGCATTAGCGCTTGATAATGGTCCAAGATATGACGCATGTGCGTGCCTGCACTACCAACGAGGTGTGGAGCCATCACGCTCGAATAGTCTTCTGGACTAATATTTAACAAAAATTGTTTGGCTTGTTGAACAATTTCCAACTGACTATCAAGCATAATGATCCTATAGTAATAACTGCGCGCATTGGTTTACGCAAAACCTCGTTTTAGTCCAAGACCTTGCAAATACAATACATATTTCAAATACTTCGACAACAATAGGGCTAGTTTAGCGTTTAATCGCACATCTGCAAAATCACAAATGTGTCACAAAAATAAGACTTTCGGTATCAAATCCGTGAGATTTTGCTTTTCCCAACAATTCTTGCAGCCTTGCGTCTGGAAGCGTTTTTTGCCTACTGAGTATCCACATATAACTTCTGTCTGGACCTGTTACTAAGGCATATTGATATCTCTGTTGGTCAAGTTCGAAAATCACATAGCTAGCATAAAAAGGACCAAAGAAAGAAACCTTCAAGTGGCCTGTGGAGGAATCTTGAACAAAATATGCCTTACCATTTGCTTCTTCCCATTCGTCTTTTTCGGCGTTGTATCCTCGATTGACAACGTTAACGCCACCGTCCTCTTTAACACTATACTCTGCAGTTACCCTACTTAGTCCTCTTTCAAAAGAATGATCCATTCTTGCTATTTCATACCAAGTGCCTAAGTATCGCTGCAGCTGAAAATCTTTAACTGGCTCAATGCCTTCGGGTACGGAAGTGCAACCGGATAAACTGACAATAAAAACCGACATTATAAAAAATCGATGTAACATACTAATTCCAAAATAAAGCGAGATGGTAATTAAACGTTTAGCAATGGGATCTGTATCACTTTAGCGAGAAAATGACCTTGTAGGCTTAGCTAACAGTATTAAATTGTTAATACCTAAACGCCGCGCTAACATGGCTACTGGACTATTTTTTAGGTATTAAAATGGACAAGAACTCGACCTACTTTATCCGTACTTTCATTATTTCGTTCGCTGTTATTCTTTACCTTCCCCCCAGCGTCGTTGCAGCGCCAAGTATTGCTGATTATGGTCAGTTACCCATGGTTCAAAATATGGCTATCTCTCCCAGTGGTAACCGCGTGGCATATCGCAAGGTGGATAAAAACGGCGATATGGTGGTGGTCTATTCCCTGAAAGACAATAAAGTAGTAGTTGGCATTGATGTATCAGAGAATATCCCTCGTGCACTCTACTTTGTGAGTGAAGATAAACTTATTTTAAATGTAACCGATCGCGATCGCATGACTGGTTATGTCAATCAAACAGATATTGGTGCTGCATACATATACAACATCAAAAAGAAGTCTCTTAAATTATTGTTGGCGCCCGGAAATATTGTCGCACCAGGACAAACATATCTTAGCGATATCATCGGGATCAGTTCTGACAATAAAAAAGTGTATATGGCGGCCTGGGCGGGTGAGAAGCTGAGTAGCGCAGCCAAAGCCAACTACAAAAGGTCATTATTGGAAGTGAAAATGAATCGTCCGAGACGGCCAAGTTATCATGCAACCGGCTCCATTCATACTATTGACTATTTTTTGGATAGTGATGGTGAACCGTTGATAGAAGAACGGTATAGCAACGACAGCAACCTACATACTGTGTTGGTTAAAAAAGGTAAAAAATGGATAGAAATCTATGCTGAACAACACGAAATACGAGTAATAATTCCGGTTGGAGTGACCGCTGACTTCCAACATTTGGTGGTTAAAAAATACAATGATGACACCAATATGCTTGATTACTATTTAATGTCACTGAAAGATGGATCGCTGTCCTCAGCGGGTTATACGCGAAAAGACCGAGATGCAGAACATGTCCTAACCGATATAAATAGGGTCGTATACGGTGTTGCTTATGCAGGATTCACTCGACAGTACAAATTAAATGACTCAGCTCAAAATAAGCGCCTAGAGCAGATATTGGCGATGTTTCCCGATCACACGGTTGAATTGCAGAGCTGGAGTAAAGACTGGAAAGACTTGGTCATCTATGCAGAAGGGCCTAATTTTCCTGGTGATTTCTATGTTTTCAGCGAGGGTAAAGATCCCAGATACATAACCACTGCGCGTCCGACTATTGCACCTGAAGATATCCACCCGATAGCAGAGTTAACATTCACCGCTAGAGATGGGCTAAAAATACCTACATTACTTACCATTCCAAAAGGGAAAATCGAAAATATCAAAGACCTTCCTGCAGTGGTATTGCCTCACGGTGGACCTGAGTCTTATGATCGAATTAAGTTTGATTGGTTAAGCCAGGCCATAGCCAATAATGGCTACTTGGTCATCCAACCGCAATTTAGAGGGTCAGCCGGTTTTGGTTGGGATTTCCAACAAGCGGGTCATGGTGAATGGGGCAGAAAAATGCAAGATGACGTTACTGACAGCGTTAAATTCATGGCCAACAAAGGATTCATCAATCTCGATAGAGTTTGCATAGTTGGATGGAGTTATGGGGGTTATGCGGCTTTGGCGGGTGGAGCCTTTACACCAGATCTCTATTCATGCGTCGTTTCAATCAATGGTGTCAGTGATATCAATAAAATGTTAAGCAGCGCTGAATACTATGCGGGTAGTGATCATTGGGTAGTGTCTTATTGGCAAAAGCTGCTGGCTCAAGGAAATGTTGACGACAAGCATTTGAAAGCGATATCACCCATTCGTTCTGCAGATAAATTTCAGGCTCCTGCTCTACTGATATACGGTGAAAACGACGATATCGTGCGAGGTTATCAATCAGAAAATATGCATAGCAAACTTCAATCCCATGATAAAGAAAGCAAGCTTGTTGAAATAGAAGACGACAATCATGGGCTTGAAACTAATACCGGGAGACAAAAAGCCCTAACTGAAATTATTTCGTTTTTGAACCAACATTTAAAATAGACTAATCCTTTGTTTTGAGAAGTATTTTTCGTTGTTAATACATTTTCCGTGTCCTTTACAGGCCTAATAGATTCATTTCGTATATCCATACGCAATAATTGATTTATCGACTAGCCTTGCATCATCACATTGTCAGGGTTTAGGAGTTACCACAAATCAGTTGTAGCTATTGTTGTTAAACCCATGTGATTGATAACAACTAAAAAGGAAATAATAATGAATAAAAAGATCTTTTTACCACTATTAACATCACTACTCGGTTTTATTCTAGTCGTTCCAGCTTCTCTCGCTGAGCCACAAGTTCTCGCAGAATCTTTTGTCTTCACTCCTAAAACAGACAAAGTAGAAGAATTTGAAAAAGCTTTGAAAAAACATGCTAAACATAGAAATGAGCTAGAGGATCCTTGGAAATGGCGCATGTATTCACCTGTATTGGGTGACGATTTAGACAAGATCGCTGTCAGAACCTTTGGATTTGGATGGGCAGACAAAGATACTTATCGTGAGTGGAGCATGAAAAAGAATCCACAAAAGCACTGGAACAAAAATGTAGATAAGTACGTTGCCAATTATGCACACTATATGTCGGTGATTGATAAGGAAAATAGCCATTGGGGACCGGATGTTGAGTACAAATATGTCGGCGTCACCACCTATAAAATTAAAATGGGTCATAGAAGTGCTGTCAATGAAGATAAGAAAATCATGAGCGAAGCGGCAAAAGCTAACAATTGGCCTTTCAATTGGGAATGGTCAGAGGCAGTTAGTGGAAGTGGTGTATTAATGCTTGCAGTGCCGTATAAAAATTGGGCCAGCATGGAACCAGGTGAAACTAAGTTCGCGGAAGTACTGGCAAAACATCTAGGCAGTGAAGATAAAGCAAAAGAAATGTTTGAACGCTGGTCATCTCATTTTGAATCTGTCGGATACGACTTATATGCTTTGCGTGATGATTTGATGAATTAATTCAATATCTAAATTCAATCAAAGCCCGGTCTTTGAAGTGACCCCCGAAAGTTAGACAAAACCTTCGGGGGTTTTTTTATGAATAAATCAAAATATTCTCAGTTCTTTAAAATAAAGTTAGCACAGCTAGCTCTTGAAGAAATGGGACCCAGCCAATTAGAAAAACTATTCGGTGTTCCCTCGAGAGCAAACTTTCAGGCTGAACAACCCGTTAGCACTAGACCCTGAGGCCGCAGTGGCTTTCAGAAGCGATCTAGCTCCAGTTAAGGCAACTAAAGCAAATTTAAAAAGCCACATCTGCTCACATTTTTTAATTCCCGATTAATTTGTTACCGGCAAACTGCCTTGCCAACCTGCTTCTAGTTGCTGCATAAGTTTTGCTACTACAGCCGGTTTGTTACTTGCTATATTGCTTGTTTCGTTAGGGTCACTGTCATGATCATATAATTCGATATAAACCGGCTTTTGGTCTGGGTTGCGTGTATCTTTCCAGACAATAAATCGATATTGTTGCGTGCGCATAGAATAACCCATTAAGTGATGTTCAAAAAGCTCACGATCCCAGATTTCGCCCTGCTGATGCTGTATTCTTTGTTCAACGTCCTTAATTAGAGGTCCAAAATAAGTTTCTCGCATTCCTTTTCTAAGAGGAAAAGCCCCCCACTCTCTTAGTGCTGGCGTAGGAAACTGACTAAACGCGGCCTTTTTCCATTCTCTGTCCGGTTGTTCCAAAAGAGGCCTCATACTTTGGCCTTCTAGTTGTTCTAAAATTTCAATACCGGCTAAGTCTGCCAAGGTAGGAAAGATATCGACTAGCTCCACCAGAGCATCAGAAGAAAGGGAAACATTGTCTCGGCGCATTTCTGGCGTTGAAATCATCATGGGTACTCGAGCAGCAATCTCGTAGTTGCTGGCTTTGCCCCAAATACCCATTTCACCAAGGTGATAACCGTGATCACTCCATACAATGATAATGGTATTGTCGAGTACCCCAGTTTCCTTAAGATCCTTAATCAATCTGCCTATTTGTGCATCGACATAACTCACAGAGGCAAGGTACGCATGTTTTAACTCAATCGACAACTCGTTAGAAAAGCTTCCATAATTGGGCACATCGTAGAAAGTTCTGACTTCAAACGAAGCGTGTAAGCCCATTTCAGCTCCGCCCTTTGGACCAGAGTGCTGAGTTGATAACTCAATTTCAGTAGGATCGTACAAATCCCAATATTTTTTAGGCGCAATCCAAGGCAAGTGTGGCTTGTTCATACCAAAACCAAAAAATAGCGGTTTATCAGACTTTGCCAAAATATCCCGAATAGTGACTATAGCTAAATCAGTATTGAACCCATCTCCATAGCGATTATCAGGCACATCGGCGCCTTCACTAGCAGGGCCACTGCCTAACCCAAACCTTGCTTGTTCTCCATATTTTTGGAACATGGCTTTGCGATTGCGGGTTTGAAGTTGTGTATTTTTGTCTAAGGCGTATCGACCGGGTTTTTTCAAGCTCTCAGGTAACAAATGGTAGGCCGGATCAAGATTCCATGAAAGGTCATCATCTTTATCACCATGATGGAAAATTTTACCCACATAAGCCGTATTGTACCCATTGGCTTCAAAATGCTGGGGTATGGTCACTACATCTTTGAAGTTGTCTCTGAATTTGACGTAGTTATGTGTAACGCCAAGAGTATCGGGACGTACGCCAGTCATAACACTGGCCCGTGATGGCCCACAAATAGCTTGTTGTGCAAATGCGTTGGTAAAAACGATGCCCTGTTGCGCTAACGCGTCTAAATTTGGAGTGACGGCTTTTCCCCCATAAACACCGATTTCAGGGCGAAGGTCATCTATGGAGATAAATAAGATGTTAGGTTTGGCTGGTGAGTGGTTCGATTGCTCCTTAGGACTTGAATTGCAACTGATTAATGATGTTAAAGAGAGTGAAATTACAACTAAAGCTAGTGCTTTTGATGCCGTTGAAACGAGTGTTAACATTGATTTATCGTCCGATTTTGTCGTGCTAGAGAAGCAAGATCCAGCCAAATAATTAATACTACTATTAATAACATATTATGTTTATAATTTAAAATTGTTAATAAAGCGTTAAATACTTCGAAGCGATCTCAACATAAAGTGCTCGCTTCATGTTGGCGACTGAACTTATCGTCTGCTTAGTGACACAGGAATGAGACAATGACCCACAATAAAATGACAAAAATGTTTGTAGCAACTTGCCTATTGGCATTGAACTACATTGGAGCAGTATTTGCCGAAAGCACCGCCCCTAGACCTAACATTTTGGTGATCCTGACAGATGATCAAGGATACGCGGATGTGAGTTTCAACGGTTCGCCAGACATACATACTCCGTCGCTGGATAAACTAGCCGAAGATGGGGCAATTTTCACATCTGCTTATGTTGTTCATCCATTCTGCGGTCCAAGCCGAGCAGGTTTAATGACGGGCCGCTATCCGCATAAATTTGGCTCACAATTTAACTTACCTTCTAGCAACGCTTCAGGTGGACTAGGCATTCCGAAAAGTGAAACTTTTATAAGCACTGTTCTACAAGACGCAGGTTACTACACAGGTGCAATCGGCAAATGGCACTTAGGTGAAACAAGTGAATACCACCCTAACAATCGTGGTTTTGATGAGTTTTATGGATTTCTAAATGGTGGACACAGTTTCTTTCCTGAGGAATTCTCCAAACGCTATGAACATGGCAAAAAACAAGGCCGTCATCACAGTATTTGGCACTATCACAAGCCTCTGGAACATAATGGTAAAGAAGTTGTGGAAACTGAATATGTCACCGACGGACTGACGCGAGAAGCAAATAAATTTATCTCTAAAGCGGCTGAGAACAAACAACAACCTTTCTTCTTGTATCTCGCATACAACGCACCTCATACGCCGTTAGAGGCAAAGCAAGAAGATATGGATATGTTTCCAAATATCAAAGATGAAAAACGTAAAACCTATGCTGGTATGGTTTACGCGGTCGATCGCGGTGTCAAAGATATTGTCAAAAACTTGAAAGCCACCGGCCAATTCGATAACACATTAATCGTTTTTTTTAGTGACAATGGCGGCCGTCCTGACAAAGGGGCGAACAACTACCCACTAAAAGAAGGTAAAGGCAGCGTGCAAGAAGGCGGCTATCGCACCCCAATGTTTATGCACTGGCCTGATGCATTGAAAGGTTCCACACAATACAAACATCCTATTTCAGCACTGGATTTATATCCCACTTTTGCTGCACTTGCTGGCGCTGAAGTTCCAAAACATAAAAAACTTGACGGTAAAGATATTTGGTCAGCATTGCAAAAAGGGGTTAGTGCTCGTCCCGGAGAACCTATCTATGTCATGCGCCATCATAACGACAACAGCGATGTGGCGATTCGAAT
Source organism: uncultured Alteromonadaceae bacterium (assembly GCA_947503265.1). GTDB lineage: Bacteria > Pseudomonadota > Gammaproteobacteria > Enterobacterales > Alteromonadaceae > Aliiglaciecola. Next base: position 514,844 of record CANNDC010000001.1, on the reverse strand, counting down.
TGATGACTTGAAGGCAATAAAAACCAAGGAGGGCGGCTGGAGAGTCTACGATGTGCAAAAAGATCCTGCAGAAAAAAACAACTTGCGAGATAAATACCAAGTTCAATTACAAGAGATGATTGCCAATTTTGAGGTCTGGAGCTGGACCAATGTTGAGCCCTTGTTCTTCCACGACCAAAAGGCCGGCTATGAATGGCGAGCAAATGGCATGCCGCGTTTTCATGAAACTTTCAAGCGTGACTAGTCGTTGTTGGCTTAAAACTGGATCTATTTTTAAAATCTATTGATAAATCTGTCTATAGAAACTAGCTACAAGAAGCATCTATAACAATTATCCATTAGAGCCATCTACAAGAACCATCGACAAGAACGATGCAAGCCCAGACTGAACAATCTGGGCTATGCTTACTCTATCCTAATCTGACCTTACCCAATCTAAGCCTATCCAAACTAACCCTACCCAATCAAAGCCTACCCTAGCTAACCCAAACTAACATAGCCTAATCTACTTTTACCTAGCCTAATCCATTGTGCCCGATAGCGCGTAAACATCTTTAATATCTAAAATACTTTAAGACTCGGATAAACAAAAGAATGATGCTGAAGCAAGAAGATCAATCTCGAATAATAGAAATGGCTTGGGAAGATCGCACACCTTTTGAAGCGATTGAAAAGCTATATAACTTGAAAGAGGCCGAGGTTATCGCGTTAATGCGAAAACAACTCAAAGGCAAAACCTTTCGTAATTGGCGAACTAGAGTGAGTGGACGCAAAACTAAACACATCAAATTGAGAAGCAACGATGTTGAGCGCGGATATTGCCCAACTCAATATAAAACGAAATCTAAGTCAAAATAGACAAAGTTTGATGATAATTAGGTTTTAGCGTCTAATATAAAGGCTAGCAATACAACACCAACAGGTGCAGAAATGAATAAATATATAAAATTGATGGCAGCAACACTGGCATGTGCAGGTTTAGTGTCGTGCAGCAGCTTAAATTCAAATATTCCAAACTTTGATGAACTGTTGAAAGCGCAAACGGAACAAAACGGCAGGGAGTGTATTCAAGATTCCGATATTGTGGGGTACGGCTCACTTGACGATAGCGTGGTAAGTGTAGATTCCCGCGGACGAGGCGAATACTTCCTAATAACGACTCTTTACCAGTGCCAGTCATTGGCATTTACAGGTTCGGCTGCTTTTGTGGGTGGCTTTGCAGAGTTATGCGGTGGCGGTCGCGATAAGATTTTTACCGGCGAAGAGTCTTGTCCAATCAAAAGCATCTTTAAGTTTGAATCAAGGGAAGCTGCATTTGCCGCATTTGACCGCGCGGAAGAAACACGCAAGCAAATGAGGCAGCAATTACAGGAAAGCGAGCAACAGAACTCAGATTAAATACACAGATTAAATAGCAGGGGCGACATTATTCGCCTAGCGGTCTAACCCAGACATTTCTGAAACTGACAAGATTACCATGATCTTGCAGTTGCAAAGGTGCACACCCATGAGCTTTGTATGAAGGCTCACCAATCCATACGGTATTGCCTTGGATTTCAACATTATTCTGAATCAATACACCGTTATGTATGACAGTTATGTAGCCAGGCTTGACCAGCTCTTTGTCTTCAAATCGAGGCGCTGTGAATATAATGTCATATGACTGCCATTGCCCAGGTGGTCGCATAGCATTTACAAGGGGAATAGACTGCTTATAAACACTTCCGGCTTGTCCGTTTGGATAAGTTTGATTGTTGTACGAATCCAGTATTTGAATTTCATAACGTTGCTGGAAAAATATGCCACTGTTGTTTCGTTGCTGACCTTCCATACCCTTAACTTCGGTGGGTGTTTTCCATTCTATATGCAATTGCACGTCACAAAAGTTTTGTTTGGTTTTAATGTCACCCGTGCCAGGCGTAACAGTGAGAACATTGTTTTCCAGTTTCCATGGAAATGTGTCGCTTTTAACGGATATCCAAGGATCTTGGCTACCTTTACCGACTAAAACAATGGCATCTGAAGGAACTTGCCCTTCTTCCGCAGAGACCACTTTTGGAACAGGCTCCCAAACCTCTGATTTTTTAGCTTCTTGCCAAGGCTCTAATTTTTCTTGATCATTCGCTAAAGCAGACGAGTTAATTACAATAGCTGTGATTACAAATACACTTAGTTTTAAATTCATTATTTTCATTTTCCAGTCAAACTCTTTGTTGAAAACTCACTTAGCGATACCAAGCTCTATCACCCTTTTTGTAGGGATATTCACCGTCATACTTACCCGGGATCGAAACATGGCGCAGTACTTCATTTGCACCCTTTTCAGATGTGAAAAAGGTGAAAAGTACCAATTGCTTGAATAGAGTGAAATAGTGCGGCTGTTTGTCTTCACCTTTGCCTTTTTGCTCGTTAATGTGCTGTTTGGCTTCTGCATCCAACTCTGTTAACAACGCCAGCTTATTTTCGGAGGACATCGCTGTAAATTCTGTCTTATATTCTGTTTGCGAACGACCATTTAACGCCTTCATTCCCGCTTTGAAGATACTTTTTTGGGTATCTGTATAACAGTCGGCAACTATCACCGCCATGGCGGCCCCCACGTTGGCATCTTTTGCTCCCGGAGTGTTAGTGCGAGGAATTATGGTTTCCCCGACTTCATTTAACAGCGCTACATCAGCATTTGAAAAGCCAGTGTCTTTAAGCTCCACAGGAGGACGTATGTCGTAGGCAGATGCAAATCTACATACAAAGCCAGTACTGGTTGCTGCGGCTATCATTTTTAACAGATCTCTTCTTTCCACGACTATAGATTCCTTCTGTTAAGTTCTTGAACGGCAAAATCCGCTGCTCGTGCGGTTAATGCCATATACGTAAGCGAAGGATTCACGCAAGAAGCAGAGGTCATACAAGCTCCGTCTGTTACGAACACATTTTTAGCATCCCAGACTTGATTGTAGCCATTGAGCACAGAGGTTTTCGGGTCTCGCCCCATTCTGGCAGTACCCATTTCATGGATCCCTTGCCCTGGTGCGTAATCGTTGTCAAAGCCACTCACATTTTTTAATCCTGCAGCCTCAAACATATCAATCGCATCTTGTTGCATATCTTTGCGCATTTTGAAGTCATTTTCTTTGAGTTCAACATCCATTGCCAATACAGGCAAGCCCCACTTATCTTTCACCTGATGATTAAGATAAATCCGATTGCTGTGATCTGGTAGAATCTCGCCGAAAGCCGTCATACCTATGTTCCAGCTTCCTGGTTCGCTAATCGCATTTTTTAAATCAGCACCTAGTTTCATCTCTGCTACGTTTCTTTGCCAGCCACTTCTTCCAGAACCACCTTGATAGCCAAAGCCTCGGAGATAATCTCGTTTATCAGAACCCCAATTCCTAAATCTGGGGATGTAATAACCACTCGGTCTTCTACCAAAGGTATACTTGTCTTCATAGCCTTCAACGGTTGCACTGGCCCCCACTCTAAAGTGATGGTCCATCACATTGTGACCAAGCTCGCCACTGCTGCTGCCTAATCCGCCCTGCCATATATCAGTGGCAGAATTCATTAAAATCCAAGTTGAATTAAACGAAGATGCATTCAAGAAGATAATCTTACTTTTATATTCAATTGTTTCATTGGTTTCCGCGTCAATTACCATGACACCAGTGGCACGCTTTTTATCTTTATCGTAAAGCACTTCTTTGACTATCGAGAAGGGTCGCAAAGTTAAATTGCCGGTTTTCATCGCAGCCGGAAGTGTCGAAGACTGAGTACTAAAATAAGCTCCAAAAGGACAGCCGTGCCAGCACTTACTGCGATATTGGCAAGCAGTACGTCCTTCTTCGGGCTTAGCTTGAGTCATATTCGATGTGCGTCCCGGGATTAGGTGTCGAGCACCACCAAAGGATTTTTGAATTCTTTTCGCTACATCTTTTTCGACACAGGTAAGGTCCATGGGCGGTTGAAATTGACCATCAGGAAGCACATCTAAACCATCTTTGCTTCCACTAATACCAGCAAAACGTTCAGTGTAATCGTACCAAGGGGCGAGATCTTGGTAGCGGATAGGCCAATCTACCGCAATGCCTTCTTTTTTATTGGCGAGGAAATCTTCAACATTCAGGCGATAGCTCTGCCTTCCCCAAAGAAGTGAGCGCCCACCAACATTGTGGCTTCGAAACCAGTTGTATTTTTTGTCTTCAACGTAAGGAGAATCTTTATCACTTGCCCACATGCCGTAAGTGGACTCATTGAGAGGATAGCCTCGCTTTAATACGGGAAAGTCTTCTTTCATTTGTTGAGTAGGCATATCTCGGTGGGGAAAATCCCATCTTTCTTTGTGTGCATTTTTATAGTCTGTGATGTGTTCGATATTTTTACCACGCTCTAGCATTAACACTTTCAGACCTTTTTCAGTCAGTTCTTTGGCTGCCCAGCCGCCACTGATTCCAGATCCAACAACGATTGCATCATACTCGTTATTCGCCATTAAACGTCTCCTCTTGTAATTCTTTTCTTCTGAGTCATCGCTCTACACATCACAAATTTTAATGGCGTTGTTTAGTGACTCTGCTTTGCCTTCTGCAGACTCAGGTGTAGGTACAAACTCTTGAGCTAGATATCCTTTAAAACCCGTTTTATGGATCGCCTTTGCAATCGCTGGATAATATAACTCTTGGGTATCATCAATTTCGTTTCTTCCCGGTACACCTGCGGTGTGGTAATGGCCAAAATAAGGATGAAACTCTTGGATAGTGCGTATGATATCCCCCTCATTTATTTGCATATGGTAAATATCATAGAGCAATTTAAAGTTAGGTGATTTAAGTTGTTTACACAGGGAAACCGACCAAGCCGTGTTATCAGCCATGTAATCTGGATGATTAATTTTACTGTTGAACAATTCCATTTGAATCGTAACCCCTTTCTTTTCTGCGTGAGGCATTATTTTACTCAATCCTTGAGTTGCATTTTTCAAGCCTTCTTCAGGGCTCATTCCTCGTGCATTGCCACTGAAGCAAATTAAATTTTTATATCCCGCTTCTGCGACCAAATCGATATGTTTTAAGTATCGCTCAATAAGTTCTTCATGAAATTGTGGGTGGATCCACCCATCGACCAAGTTCAACTCAGCCCCGTTACACATTGACGAATCAATTCCATGTTGTTTTAAAATCGGCCAATCTTTCGGCCCTACAAGATCAATGGCAGAAAATCCAATGGATTTCACAAGCAAACAGAGCTCTTCGATAGTGAGGTGACCATACGTCCAACGACTAACGGAATGATTAATGTTTCCCTTTAAGGCGTCACTCGTTCCCCGCGCGTGATCTGAAGAAAGTGCCGAAAAACTCATGGAGCCTGATGTAACCAAAGCCGCACTAGAGATAGCAAGCCCTTTTAAAACATTTCGTCTTGGATTATTGGTCATAAATGAATACCTTGTATCGTCACACTGTTTTCAATTGAAAGCGTTTTCCTTGAATATAAGGCTACCACAACAGACTATAGTTCAATCCACTAAAAAAAATCGAATGAATACGATTGTAAGAGAATTTCTAAACATATATTTTAAATAAACTGCATAGGTGGTTTTGTCGTGGAATAAAATATATCAATAAGAAAATGGGAAGCCATAATTGACAAACTTGGGGATAAAAACGCATTGTTGTGCTAGAAAAATATCGTATGTTGGCCGCAATTAATATTCAATTCTTTAGGAAGTTATGTGAACGAATCAACTAATCCATTGTTCATCACCAATCCGATCCTTCCAGGGTTCAACCCTGACCCTAGTATTGCTGTTGTAGGCGACGATTATTACATTGCAACGTCCACTTTTGAATGGTATCCGGGTGTGCAGATACACCATTCGAAAGATTTAAAAAATTGGCGACTAGTCAGTAGACCTTTGAAAAGAGCTGCACTACTCGACATGCGCGGTGAACCCGATTCCTGTGGCGTATGGGCACCTTGTATTAGCTATCATGAAGGGCTTTTTTACCTAATCTATACTGATGTCAGACGATTCGACGGCAACTTTAAAGATGCACATAACTATTTAACCACCTGTGAAACCATTGATGGTGAATGGTCTGATCCCATTTACATGAATTCCAGTGGTTTCGATCCGTCGCTTTTTCATGATGACGACGGTAAGAAGTGGTTTGTGAATGTGGTTTGGGATCATCGCCACCAAAAAAATCGTTTTGGCGGTGTGCTATTGCAAGAATATTGCCCAACCCAAAAAAGGTTAGTGGGTGGCATTAAGAATATCTTTGCGGGCAGTGCTCTAGGTTCAACTGAGGCGCCGCATTTATATAAAAGAAACGAATTTTATTATCTACTCACGGCTGAAGGCGGTACGTTTTATGAGCATGCCATGACGATGGCGCGCTCAAGAAATATTGATGGCCCCTATGAACTCGATCCTTATGGTTATCTTTTGACTTCCAAAGACCATCCGAACGCACCTTTACAAAGAACTGGGCATGGTGATTTATTTGAAACGGCTGCTGGCGAGTCGTATTTAGTGCATCTGTGCGGTAGGCCACTTTCAAGCGTAAGGCGATGTCCTCTTGGACGAGAAACAGCGCTACAAAAGACCTATTGGACCGACGATGGGTGGCTTCGTTTGGAGGGAGCCGTAGCAAATGGTTTGGCTAAAATGCAAGTACCAGCCCCTCAATTGGTTGATCATCCTTGGCCTGTTCCAATGCAAAAACACGATTTTGACTTACCAGAGCTCCCCATAGAATTTCAGTGGTTGAGAACACCTAATCCTGAACGAATTATGAGCTTGACTGCTAGAAAAGGTTGCTTGAGGCTCATAGGTAGAGAATCAATTGGCTCTTGGTATGAACAAGCATTGATTGCAAGACGACAACAAGCGTTTCAATTTATGGCGCAGACTAAAATGGAATTTTCACCAAATAATTTTCAACAAACAGCAGGGTTAGTTTGCTACTACAACGCTTTTAAATTTCACTACTGTTATGTATCCGTTGATGATGAAGGTAATCGCTTTGTCGATATAATGAGTTGCTTAGGTGATCTCGATCGCACCTTGACCTTTCCAATTTGCGAAGCTAAAAACCCAGCATTAGCTTCGAATCCCTTATTTTACTTGCCAAATACGGGCCCTATATTTCTGCGCGCAGAAGTAGACTTCCACCAGCTAGCATTTTCCTTCTCTACTGATGAACAGCAATGGACAAAGCTACCCTTTACACTCGACCACAGTATCATTTCTGATGAAGCGGGTGGTGGCGATGGAGCGCATTTCACTGGCGCGTTCGTCGGCATGGCTTGCCAAGATGTTTCTGGACAAGCATGTGTAGCTGACTTTGATTATTTTAAATATGTTGAGGGCTAGTCTGTATTTCCGCCTCGGTATCTAATGCATTTGCGCTAAATGAGACAAACTAGAAAATAAGATTAAGGACTTTAAGTAGCGCTATCGGTAATTGTTAATAGTCGTAGCTCAAAGCTTTGCAAAGTAAATTGGTTGCAAGTCAGCCTGAAAAAGCCTAGGCCGCATAATCAGCATCATATTTCTATCATGATGCTGATACACATTTGTTAGCGTTATGATTTAGTCTTTCTGCCGTTGAGCAACCAGCCCAGCGGTGTCCACCTTACCAGTATTAAATAAGTGACGAACCCGATGGCGATCGTGCCTACTGAACTAATTAAAAACTCGACCCAGAGTGACCATTGTCTATCAAGTAATATGAACTGAATGAACCACAACACAGGCAAATGGATAATGTAAATCCAGTAAGAAGAATCTGCGATCAGCCTGCTCGTTTTACTATAGCTATTAAGGAAGTTTTTACCAAAAACCAAGCAAAACAGCGTCATAAATACACCTATATAGGCTTGTAACGCACTGATTAGGAAATTATTGGCGTCAATTTCAGGGCTAGTGAGAGCGGATGTCATTGCTTCCTCCACTGAAACCACATCTGGTAACAAATAGTAAAAATAGCTGTAAGCCCCTATTGAGACGAGTAAAAGTGGTAAAACATATGGTTTTAACCGATCTAGAAATCCTTCGTGGCGGAACATGCCCCAACCGAAAGCGAAAAATAACCCATGAAATCCAAACACCCATAACTGTGGCATAAATTGTTCAGGAGCTGGTGTAGGTGCAAATTGGGTCATCAAAGCTGGTACCAAACACATTGGAGCCAAGCTTAAAAAGACAATGGGGGAACGAGTGATTCGATTGAACCAATCTAATTTCAAAAATTTGCTGCACACACATGCCAATATATAAAAGAAGATCAGTTGGTAAAGAAACCATAGATGCGTCGTTGTAATAGGCGGCTTTGGCGCGTCAGGATTTTGCATCATAAATGAAATGATGTTCAACATTGGTGATTTATGTTGCACTGCCTCTAGAGCCCACCCGAATAAAATAGCAAAAGCGGCAAATATCAGTGGTAAAAACAGAATAAACGGAACCGCTATGCGAACTAGACGGTTTTTGGCCATTGCTGGCAGCCCACGCTTTTCTGTCAATAGCGCGGCAAAATAACCTGCGATTACGAAGAAAAGTGGCATTCTGAAGGTATGACTAAAATATGCTAGATAGTCGACTACCACAGAGTTTTGCGGATCTGCTGTTAACCAAATTTGACTGAGCATGGGGCTATACGCCAAAGCAGCATGAAAAAATATACCGAGCAACATTGCAAATGCGCGCAGATTGTCCATGTAGTGGACACGATTATCCCTACCCATAATGAGTACCTATAAAATTTAAGAGTTAAAAGATGTGTGCTAGTAACGCGGGTCTATTGTTAGACCTTAAAATTCAGCTACAAAAAGCACCGTTGTCGAGATTTGATGTAAATTGATAGTGCCAATACGATCACAAGAAGCGATATTTCAGCAACGATAATCCACCAAAACGTTGAGTTAAAAACAGCTGTTGCAGTCCAAAGATATTGATTTATTTCAGAAAGCCCAGCGACAGAGAACATAAACAAATTAAACAGTAAATTCAGCAAAACCAAACAGATGATAGTGGCCGGCTCTGACCCAGTAACCACCCCGATACCCAGTAATATCGCCGTTGCCAGAAAAAGTTCTACGGCGCAAAGAAGCAGTAAGGGAAGCATGCCATTGGGAAGATCGGTCACTAAAATTATGGCGGCCGTAAAAACGATCACACTTAACCAACATACTCCGTAAATAAACAATCCCCCTAGCAACTTGGAAAGCGCATAATCCAAGGGTTTGATGGGTAGCCCCATTAAAAACGAAAGTTGAAATTCTTTTTTCTCAACGACAACCGAAGAAATACAAATGTGCGCGCTTGCACCTATCAAAACCGTTACCAATATTACGATACCTGCATGAAAAGCAAAGGTGGCTGGAATCAACAACAATCCACTAGCTGTGATTCCCAATAGCGTATAAATTAAAATGAACAAACGATAAAGTTGCCAATCTTTTTGGATCAACTTATTGACCATAAAAGTGTTCATACTTCTCCCCCATTACCTTGCTGTTGATTAAACCCATATCGTTGGTAGTTAACGTTTGCGAGAAATATTTCTTCCAATGTCATGCTATCGATAGCATGCGCTTTTATATTTTGCTTAGACAAATACTCTACGATTTCAGGACCATAATTTCGGCAAACTAACGCAGCCATACTTCCTTGCCTTTCAATTTGCATAAAGTTGTCTTCGAATGCACCTTTCTCAATCGTTTGAATATCTGTTGGTATTTCAAGTTGCAATTTTCGCCAATTTTCCAAGAAAGATTCTTTATCTTGGCAATCAATCATTCGTCCCCTATCGATGAACGCAATTTGATCTGAAATCTTTTCAACGTCAGCGGTATTGTGCGATGAAAACAGCACGGTTCGTTCTTCATCTCTTAAGATTTGAGCAAGTTCTGCATTTACTTCCTGTCGAGCGACGGGATCCAGTCCTGTTGTCGGTTCATCCAAAACCAGCAACTTTGGCTTGCGTGCAAGCACCAACAGCAACTGAGCTTTGATATGCTGCCCTTTGGAAAACTGTTTGATCTTTTGTTCAAGATTAAGGCCAAACCGCTCGACTAACTCAGCGGCATAGCGGTCATCCCAGCTAGGATAAATAGATTTTATAAAGTTAATATGCCAACTCAAATCTTTCCCGCCATACAGCCTCATTTCTTCAGAGGTAAAACCCAAGTTATGTTTAATTTGAGTTTGTCTTTCGGGCATGTATTGATCCATTACCGACACGCTACCGGTATCAGCTTTCATCAAGCCCATGATGATTCTGATAGTGGTTGACTTGCCAGCGCCATTGGCGCCCACAAAACCCATAATTTGTCCTTTAGGTAAAGACAAGTTGATCTTGTTTAGCTCGAAATAATTGAATTTCTTGCTGACATTTTCCAAATGAATTGCAAAATCGTTCATAACTAAGTTCCTGACTCTAATTTGTCCTTCAATCTGGCAACAACTTGTTCATTATCCAGTTCAAGTTGTTGCGATATTGAGATTGCTTCATCCAACTTTTCATCCAATTCAATCAATAACAAATCTGACTGAATTTCTTTTTTCTGCGCGACAAAAGAACCTTTTCCTTGCTGTGTATAAATAATGCCTTCGCTTTCGAGTTCAGAGTAAGAACGTTTAACCGTTATTACGCTGACCCCTGAAACTGCGGCCAATTCTCGGATAGAGGGCAAATGAAACCCAGGTTGCCAATCTCCAACAGCTATTTTTTGCTTTATCTGCGCCATAATTTGCAGGTACATAGGCCTGCTGTCTGTTTGCGAAAGAAACAATTTAATCGTCATTAAATGCCTTCACTGTGCATATTGAATATACACAGTATATACAGATATACACAGTTTGCTAGTTTTTTAATCGATTATTTGTGGCGTGGCGGGATACAAAATTGCTAACCCTATGAAAAATATTGAAATATAATTCATAGGGAGTGGGTATAGAATATTGGGGAACTAGGGTCTGTTGACCTTTGCTGTATATTTTTGCAGCGAAATTCAACAGCGCTTAGTTGATAATGACAGTTAATCTATTGTTACTGTCTTTTGAAACAACAAAATTTGATACGCGAGTCACACCATCAACCGAAACAGTGACTTGATAATCTCCCAAAAATCCACGACTTGAATAGTCGCCTTGATTTGATGTTTTTCCAGAAAAGTCGTTCCACCAATCTCGATAGATTAAATTGTACCAAGCGATAGCGTTGGGTTTCTCTGTCCAGTCAAGGGTAAACATAGATGCATTAGGTAACCAGCCTCTTCCTTCCCAAAAACCCCATACTTGCACACCTACTGTCGCAGGATGACTGAACATGATGGTCAAAAAGTCGCGGGTATAATCAGCTTGAAGCGCTTGATCTCTGGTATTGATATCAAATTCGGTTGCCCTAATCGCAGCATTAGGAAATGCTTGATGAAAGCGCTCAACAAGGGCATACACAGTATCGATATCGGTAGGTACTTCACCAAAATGTGATTGCAAACCAATACCATCGATAGGTGCATTGTTATCTACTAAGTATTGAATTGTGTCCTGATAATGTTGCTGATGAACAATGTTCTTACCACCACCCGATAAAATTGAATAATCATTAATGTAAAGTTTATGATTGGGCAGGTTTTCTCTCGCTCTATTGAACCAATCAAGCATCACTTCATCGCCAAATGCATCCATTAAGTAATGATTGTCAAAAGGTTCATTCAATACATCCCACTCATCGAGTAAAGCCTCAGTTTTAGACGTAATGTCGTCGATATGAGCAGAGACTGAATTGAGCACAGCACTATCAGCGTTAGCAGGATCTTCAGGTAAGAAGTGTTGTATCGCGCTCGGGAGATTGCGTTTCGATGGCCAAACCAACACATGTCCACGGGTATAAAAATCGTTATCTTTCAACCATGTTAGTGCCTCTATTGTTTGAGCTTGATTGAAATCTTGCCCCCACTCTCCTATCCATGCAGGCCATTTTAGGTCGTTTTCAGTACCAGACTGATTGAAGAACTTTTTCAAGGTCTGCCGATAAGTTTCACTATCTGGGGAACTACCCATTAAAATCCCCGACGCGATAACTGAACCGAAATGATAGGCATGTTTGACAAATTTCACCTCTACATCTGCGTTGCTTACTGGTTGATTAGCTGCATTTCTGACTTCGATGGTAAAATCTGCCTTGCGGAATTGTTCAATTCGCTGTGCTGCAGCTTCTCGCCAAGACGCATCGCTTTCTCGCCCCGCATAGGTGAGTTCAGATTCAGGCAACTCATCCAATGTTAGACTTTGCTTATAATTGTACACTTCGACTTTAGCGACCTGTATCGTTTGGGCTCTGTCACCTGCCCCTACACCAAACCTTAGCGGGAAACCACCGGCATCGAAATCAAGCCCCGCTTGCAACGGTATCAAATATTCTACCCACTCGGAGTCGCTACTTATCTCGCGCTCTACGTATTTTGTGTAGCTTGGAGCAGGCCCTTCCATAAATACGGTAAAAAACCCATTTCCGCTTTCATAGAGAGTTTGGGTGGTTCTGAAAAACAAGCGAATGAGCAACACATCATCTTTCGCTACTGCCTGAGTATTGGGGAAAAGCACCTGACTTTGCCAAAACGCTCCCGAAGGATTGGCAATACTAATCTCAATCGCAGAATCAAATTCAGGATGAGAAACATCGATCGTGTTATTGGAATCGACCGCACCACCAACAATGTTTAAGGATTGTGATGTATTGCTGGAAATAATTAACTCCCCTCCTTGAGGTATTGAATCTACAACCGGAGGTGTCGTATTCGTCGGTGCTGGACTTGGAGTCACTGGCGGCGCAACGGGTGACGGGTTTGAAATTGGTGGGGATACCGAACCAGAATCGGAGCTGCTGCCGCAACCTGAAAGAACAATCCATGCGGATATAAACACCATGAGACGAATGTTTAGAAAATAGTATTTCATACAATCCCAACCTAATCTTTTGGAATAGGTTAACAGGAACAGCAACACGAAAATAACTTAATACGTAAATTCGTAATTGAAAAAAATAAAATATGACCATTACAAGTTCGCTGCTGAACCTTGATGTTGGAAGTAGAGATTCAATTGATTAGGTTCATTGCTTAATCAAACCAATGCCTCGTTCGGTTAGCAAACCACACAAGCGAAAGCATTACGGGTACTTCAACCAATACGCCAACAACTGTCGCAAGGGCTGCACCTGAATGTAGACCAAATAGCGAGATAGCAACCGCGACAGCGAGTTCAAAAAAGTTGGAGGTACCAATCATACACGCAGGAGCAGCTACATTGTGAGGAAGCTTCACCCGCTTCGCCAGCCAATAGGCAATCGCAAAAATGCCATAAGTTTGAATCAGCAAAGGGATAGCAATCAACACAATCGCTTCGGGTTTGGTTAATATGGTGTCGGCTTGGAATCCAAATAATAATGCAACGGTCGCAAGTAAACCTACGATAGACCAGGGCTTCATCACAGCAAGAAACCTGTCAATTTTTGAATGTTGGCCACCCTTGTTTAATTTCTTGCGAGTAATTGCTCCCGCGATTAAAGGCACCAAAACGTACAGCAGCACTGACAATAACAAAGTGTCCCATGGAACGGTAATATCAGTCACACCAAGCAATAAGCCTGCAATTGGCGCGAAGGCAAAGATCATGATGATATCGTTAATGGACACCTGAACTAGGGTATAATTAGCATCGCCTTTAGTCATTTGGCTCCATACAAATACCATAGCAGTGCAGGGCGCTACGCCAAGTAAAATCATTCCTGCGATATATTCGGTAGCGGTCTCTGGGTCAACCCAGTCTGCAAATAAAACTTTGAAGAACAACCACCCCAGAAATGCCATGGAAAACGGTTTGATCAACCAATTTATTATCACAGTGAGCACTATGCCTTTTGGCTTTTTGCCTACATCTTTTATTGATGAAAAATCGATTTGCACCATCATCGGGTAAATCATCAACCAAATTAAAACGGCGATGACAATATTCACATGGGCAAATTCTAGGGTGGCGATAACAGCGAAAGCACTGGGTACATAAGTACCCGCAATAATGCCAATGACAATGGCAAGACCAACCCAAACTGACAAGAATCGTTCGAATAAACCCATCATCAACTCCTTATAATGATTTTTGATTTACGCGCTGGCTAACTTGCTCAGCCGTTTCTACCCGCTCAGAATAGCGGTCAACAAAATAGTCTTTGTTGTCACGTAGCAACAAAGTAAATTTCATTAGCTCTTCCATCACATCGACGATGCGATTGTAGTACGGGGATGGTTTCATTCGCCCTTCTTCATCAAATTCTAAAAACGCTTTAGCAACCGACGACTGATTAGGAATGGTGACCATCCTCATCCATCGTCCGAGTACACGCATTTGATTGATGGCATTGAATGATTGCGAACCACCACAAACTTGCATGATAGCTAGGGTTTTTCCCTGTGTTGGACGCACGCCCCCCATATTAAGAGGTACCCAATCAATTTGGCTTTTGAGTATGCCAGTCATGGCACCATGTCGCTCTGGTGAGCACCACACTTGCCCTTCTGACCATACCATCAACTCGCGTAGCTCTTTGACTTTTGGATGAGTATCATCTTCTGTGTCAGGCTGTGGTAAACCATGTGGATCAAAAATGCGTGTTTCAGCACCAAACGCAGTTAACAAGCGGGCACTTTCCTCAATTGCTAAACGGCTAAACGAGCGCTCTCTCAATGAACCATATAAAAGTAATATTCTAGGTTTGTGTGCCGAGGTTTTCAGTCGCATGTTCTCAATGCTTGGCACATTTAACGCGTCTCTATCTATGTTAGGCATATGGATATCTTGGGTGGTCATGAGTGAGTTCCTGTATAAATAAGCGCCACATTAAGCGCACTTTTTGCGTCAAATTAGCAGCAAGTAAGAGTTGAAGATTGCGAAGCTACTAGCTTTTTCAAAGCTGAACCAAAATACGTTTCATTTTGCTCGGCGGCATTGAAAATAACATCCTTGGCCCATTTGGGAAGTTCGGGGTGCAATTTGTAGAAAACCCACTTCCCGCGTCTTTCATCCACAAGTATTCCGCATTTGCGTAACTGCGCCAAATGGCGAGACGTTTTAGGCTGATCAAGCCCCAATGCTTCCATTAAATCGCATACGCAGACTTCACCCGTTTTACCAATTAGTAAAAGGGATTTGAGTCGCGTATCGTCGGCTAAGCATTTAAAAAAGGTGCAAGGATTCATAAGTAATACATATGAAAATAAACATATGTGAAATATCACATATATATACAACCCCGTCAACAACTAATTGGAAAGCGTGGATAATTAAAAGTCTTGCAAGCTAAACGCAAGGAGGAGACAGAATATGGACGAAATTGGTCAACTCGCCAAGTAACTTTCCAATTCACGGTTTACTTGCAACAGATGTTGTCTGGGTTCGTGATCAGATTCATTAAACCTAGATGCTTCTAATATATTGAGAATAAAGTACATACCTTTGTAGATGGCTATACGAATGGGGTCGCTATTCTCCTTCAGGTTTTCGCCATAGCCTTGCCAGAATGCTTCTGGCACATCGTACAAAATGAGCACCCAATCGCTAACAGGATCGCCCCAAAAAGCCCGTTCACCATCTATCACCGCAGTGATATGAATATTCTCGCCCTGCCCGTCAACAATAACGTTTCTTGGCCACAAGTCTCCGTGCTGCAACCATGGTGTAGTCACTTCGTTAAGCTTTTCTCTTAATTTTGGCAGATACGCAATGTAAGATTCGATCTCTTCGCAAAACACCTCTAGCTGACGTGCATCTTCAACCATGCCCGCTACATTGTCTGCTATAAATTCAAACCAGGTGTTGAACTGTTCAAATGGTGCTGGATAACCAAACCGCTTCCCCTTGGTTGTATGAAGTTTTTTGGCAAACTCCCCTAATTGTTGCCATAGAAGTGTATTTTCAGCATCACTAAGAGAGTCAATAATGTCGTGCCACAAGCGTCCTTCAACAAAAGATTGTAGAAATGCATGTCGATTACCGATCTTGAAAAAAGACAGGTAACTAGGAATAAGTTTGCTTACTTCTTGAAGCTGTTGTGAAAGTGATTTTTCGCGCAGCATCAAATATTGCTCGTTATAAAACACCCCCGCATTCGGTACAGGAGCCACTTTTAAAATATAGCGATTTTGCGAGGTTTTAACCCTGTAAGTATTGTTGAAAAGGCCTGCTTGCAACTCGATGATCTCGAGAATGCTTTCACCCTCAAGTTCTCGACCAAGCTGAAGCACCAGCTCTTGTTCCTCAACGGTTTGCTGAAATTCAGTCTTGCTTCTTGTTATTTGGATTATTTTCATAGCCCATACCTAAAAAAGTCTAATGGAAAACAACCTAATCTTGGGATAAAGAGTTGCGCATCCGCATGATACATATCACAGTTATTGTTGCTGGCCCCATGCTGTTAGCCAAAAGTTAGTAAACAAAGAATAGTTCGTAAATTGATTGTCGTTTAATCAAAAAGTGTAACTTTCAATAATACTTACCTCATGATTTATTTGTGAAAAAAATTTTTGAATCCTAAGAGGTAATTTATTTACACTCAGTATAGACTGATAGTAATTAGCAGGACTCATTTTTGAGGACCCGCTTTTAACTCGTGAGTATGACCAATTTAGATGGTATTGAAAAAGCTTACAGGCTTAATGTTAACTAAATTCTGCTTAGCGTTTTTGGGAGTTCGATCCAAAGGAGCCACATGAAAGAGGTAGTTTTATTTGCCAAACAACCCGTTTACGATATGAATAATCAGGTTTATGGATTCGAATTGCTGTATCGAGGAGAGCTAGTTACATCAGACAAAAAAGACGGCTCATTAGCTACGACTGAAGTGATTGTGAATTATTGTACTGGCCTAATCGAAAATAATACTCATCAGTGCAAGCGTATATTTATCAATGTTGATGAAGAATTTATAAAATCAGGAAATCACCTCCATTTGCTACCGGAAAATATTGTTCTGGAAATATTAGAGTCTGTTAGGCCAACACCTGACGTCATAGAATCATTGACCAAACTGCGTCGGCAAGGCTTTACAATTGCGTTAGACAACTTTCAGTTTGAGGAAGGCAAAGATGCTTTTTTCCCTCTAACATCCATCATAAAAATAGATATAACGAACTTTTCTATTGCGACGCTCCGAAAAGAGCTCAGTCAGCTTAATGTTACTGGCAAAATATTATTAGCTGAAAAGGTAGAAGATAGAAAGCTCTTTGATGCTTACAAAGAGATGGGATTCGATTTATTCCAAGGTTATTATTTAGAGAAGCCAACGTTAGTTAAAGGTCAGAAATTGACTGCAAATAAGCAGTCAACCTTAAATCTGGTATCCAATTTGTGTAGAAGTGATATTACGGTAACCGAAGTGTCTGAGCTCATTTCTACAGATCCCAATTTAGTCGTAAAAGTGCTGAAAATTGTAAATTGCCCTTTGTATCCATTTAAAAGAAAAATTCATAATATTCGCGAAGCCGTTGTTAAGTTAGGAATCGAAGTTGTTAAACAATGGGGGATAGTTTTATCGTTAGTTGCAAGTTCGAATCAGCCTAATGAGTTGTTCAGAACTCTGTTAATCCGCGCTAAGTGCTGTGAGCTTTATGCAAAGCTTACCAAGAAACAAAATTACCAAGAATTTTTCGTGATTGGGTTGTTTTCCGGCTTAGATGCCATTCTAAATATTGAAATGAGTAAATTGCTAGATGCCGTTGACTTTCCAGAGTCAATTAGGAACGAGCTCATCACCGACAAACGTTGTGACCAAAGTATTTTGTCACTAGTGATGATGTTTGAGAATCGTATTGAAGTGAAGAATTTGACGATGACAAAAGAGCAAGCTTTTCAGCTCAATGACGCTTATTGGACGAGTATCATGTGGGCAGATGAGCTAATGCAATTAGTAGATTAACTTATTACATAGAGCCGTTCTGCCACGTCGTATTCGATCCTACAATCAGTTTATCAAGCGAACAGAAATAACATGTTCTACTTTCTGTATTTCTTTTATAACGTTTCCATTCTTCATTTGTTCAACATCAAGAATGTTATACGCGAGATCGCCGCGGCTTTTATTCATCATGTCGATGACGTTGACATTGTTATCTGCTAATACGGATAACACGCTACCAAGCACTTTTGGTACATTGTGATTAGAGAATATGATTCGTTGCCCTTCGCATCTCGCGACACTCACGGCTGGAAAATTCACTGAATTCTTAATATTGCCGTTTTCGAGAAAATCTTTAATTTGATCCGCTGCCATTACAGCACAATTTTCTTCAGCTTCGGCTGTAGAGGCACCAATGTGCGGCATAGCAATCACATCGCTTCTGCCGTAGAAGTTTGGCTCTGGAAAATCACAGATGTAGCTTTTCAATATTCCCGCATCTAACCCTCTGACGATAGCACTTGGATCAACAATAGACTCACGCGCAAAGTTAACTAAGGTCATTCCCGGTTTGGTTTGTGCGAGGGCATCATCATTGATGAGGTGTTTCGTTGCTTCAATGGCAGGGACGTGCAAACTCACGTAATCACAGCGTGCCAACAAAGAGGCGAGGTTTTCTGCTTTTTGAACGTCACTTGACAAGCGCCACGCCGCTTCGATAGACAAAGCAGGATCGTATCCGACCACATTCATGCCTAACGCCAATGCCATATCAGCCACCAAAGAACCAATAGCTCCAAGGCCAACAATTCCTAAGGTTTTGCCCATCAATTCATTGCCAGCAAACTGCTTTTTTTGTCCTTCTAGCATTTTGTGTAATTCACCTGCATCGTGAACATCATGAAGCGTCTTTACATGATCAATTCCAGATTTAATACCTCGTGAACCCAATAGCAAACCAGCCAACACTAATTCTTTAACTGCATTGGCATTGGCACCTGGAGTATTGAAAACCACGATGCCTTTCTTGCTGTAGTCATCTACTGGCACGTTATTTACTCCCGCTCCGGCTCTGGCGACTGCCAAAACTGACTCAGGTAGTGATTCGTTATGTAATTTATGGCTACGCAGCAAGATTGCATCTGGGTGACCAATATCAGAGCCCACTTCATATTTTTCGCGACTGAAACGTTCTAATCCTTTGACAGAAATTTGGTTAAAGGTTTTTATTTTGTACATATATAATATTTACTCATTGTGTGATTTTCAAAACGTGTCATAACACTCGAAAATTATTTTTTAACTTCTGCGTAGGCCCAATCTAACCATGGCATTAGTGCTTCAAGGTTGGCTTTTTCAATGGTCGCTCCACACCAAATTCTTAGTCCTGCAGGTGCATCTCGATACGCTCCGATGTCGTAAGCAACTTCTTCTTGATCCAATAAATTCACCATTGCTTTTACCTGCTCAGGAGTCAAATCAAGTGATAGGCATACGCTACTGTTAGATCGGGTATTCTCATGCTCGGCCAAAAAATCGATCCATTCGCGACTAGCAACAAAGTTTTCAAGTACTGACAGATTGTCATCACAACGTTGATTGGTTGCCTTCACTCCACCCACACTTTCTACCCAATTCAAGGCATCAAGATAATCGACAACACATAACATTGAAGGTGTATTAATGGTCGCACCTAGAAACAAGCCTTCGATTAACTTGCCAGCTTTGGTCATTCGGAAAATTTTAGGAAGTGGCCTGTCTGGCGTATAGGATTCAAGACGCTCAACAGCGCGCGGACTGAGTATCAACATGCCATGACCGCCTTCGCCACCGAGTACTTTTTGCCAGCTGTAGGTGATAACGTCTAACTTTTCCCACTCCAAAGGTTGAGCAAACACGGCCGAGGTCGCATCACAAAATGTCAACCCTTGGCGGTCATCGTCAATCCAGTCAGCGTTTGGAACTTTGACTCCAGAAGTTGTGCCGTTCCAAGTAAATACGATGTCATGATCGCTATTTACTTGACTAAGATCTGGCAATTTACCGTAGTCTGCTGAAATAGTATTGACGTTATCTAACCGTAACTGTTTATTGATATCAGTTGCCCAGCCTTGACCAAAGGATTCCCAATACAACACATCAACAGGACGTTGACCTAACATGGACCACATAGCCATTTCCATCGCACCTGTATCAGAAGCAGGTACTACAGCGACGCGATATCCTTCAGGAAGTCCTAAAATCTTCGCCGTATCTAAACACGCTTTTTTAAGGGCATTTTTACCTATTGTGGCTCGATGCGAACGACCCAGAACGGATAGATCTAGTTGACTAACGTCATAGCCTGGTCTTTTGGCACACGGACCTGAAGAAAAATTAGGATTGGACGGTTTAACCCTCGGTTGCATAGTATCCCCTGTGAGAAAAAGTTAATAACGAATAATAAATAGACCGCACGTTATACCATACAAGGCAATAAAATCCTTCGCCAATATCGAAGTGAAATGAGATAGAACAGGAATACCCCCTAACTTATTTGTAGCGCGTGGTTTTGAGCAATTTAAAGCCCTGTGTAATTGAATTGTTATACGGAACACTTATATAACTGAGGCACTTTTCAGTTTTTTGCTTTCCTATCACTTACCAATATAATTTTTATGTTATTACCAGTTAAACAGAATAAAGGTAATAAAAATTAAATTAACAATCCATAAACATCAGAATGATTGGTAAGTCTGCAATAAAGCATAATTAAAACCACCTTTTAAATCGATAACTTGTTATTTTTAATGATTTTATTTTAATTAACTAAGATCATTAAATTCGATAATCCTAAAATATAATTTAATAAAAAAATAACAATTCAAATTATTGGTTGACAAATTGGCAATACATAAATACTATTTTGACACACCGATTGGTTTGCAAGCCTTCTCAAGAGATTGAAAACCCATCGGTAAGGAACGAGAGTTACACTCAGATTTACCTTGGGCGATGAGTAACTCAATTGGAATTAATAAGAACCTTATAAGCATGACAAACTAGTCATGATAAGTGTGCACCAAACTATTTAGGAGTTATTCATGTCAAAACCTGTCATCGGTTTTATCGGCCTAGGGCTAATGGGCGGCAACATGGTTGAAAACCTGCAAAACAGAGGTTACGAACTGGTAATTATGGATCTTAACAAAGATTCCGTTGCGGCTTGCGTAGCTAGAGGTGCCACCGCAGTAAATACTGCAAAAGAGCTTGCCGAAGCTTCAGATATAGTCATGTTATGTCTTACCACTTCTGCTGTAGTTGAGAAGGTTGTGTATGCAGAAAATGGCATAATGGCCGGGATAAAGGAAGGCTCAGTATTAATAGATTTTGGTACTTCGATTCCAGCATCTACGCGTAAGATAGGCGCTGATTTGGCCAAGAAAGGGGCTGGAATGATAGATGCAGCTTTAGGCCGCACTCCCGCGCATGCTAAGGATGGGTTACTGAACATCATGGCAGCAGGCGACATGGATACGTTCAATAAAGTCAAACCCGTTCTAGAAGAACAAGGCGAGAATATATTTCATTTAGGTGCTTTAGGCGCCGGACACACAACAAAGCTAATCAATAACTTTATGGGCATGACGACTGTTTGTGCGATGTCACAAGCCTTTGCAGTAGCTGAGCTCGCAGGCGTTGATCGCCAACAATTGTTCGACATTATGTCCACAGGTCCTTCTAGTTCTCCTTTTATGCAATTTTGCAAAAATTATGCGGTAGACAATGTTAGTGACCTTGGTTTCTCAATCGCAAACGCTAACAAAGATCTTGGATATTTCCTGCAAATGGTTGAGGACTTAGGGACTGAATCTAAAATTGCTGAAGGCTCTTCGGCCAATCTCCAAGCCGCGTTTGACGCCGGTATGGGTAGCGGAAATGTACCTGAGATATTCGACTATTTCGTTAAGTTAAAGAAATAGTACAGATTGACAGAATAGTAACGTCTGCAATTTTTAATTTCTCACGTTATATCGAGCAACTAGCTAGATAAAGCCTGCCGTACGCCATGTTTTTTTATTTAAACAGCATGGCAGAAGTGCCGCCTCTTGCGATAACTTAAAAGAGTCAATAATGCGTTTAATACCTGTTTATTCGATTAGTGTTTCTTTGCTGACACTCACTTTCTTTGCTGCTCAAATAAGTGCTAAAGAGTACTTTGTAGAAAGTGAACAAGCATACAACGAGATCGCCTCAAATTTAGTGGCTGGTGACAAGGTAGTGCTCAAAAATGGTACTTGGAAAGATTTTGAAATTTTACTCAAAGGTCAAGGCAAAAAAGAAGCCCCTATTGTTTTGACCGCTGAAAACAAAGGCCAAGTTGTTTTGACTGGGCAGTCCAATTTGAGACTTGCTGGTAAATATTTAGTCGCATCAGGGCTGGTGTTTAAAAATGGATATACGCCCAGCAGTGCCGTTATTGAATTTCGTCGCAATAAAAAAGAACTCGCTTTTCACTCACGCGTGACGGAAATGGTTATTGATAACTACAATAATCCCGACAAGCAAGAATCAGATTATTGGGTCGGAATGTATGGACAATACAACCGCCTAGATCACAATCACATTGTCGGTAAACGCAACAAAGGTGTCACGGTTGCAGTGCGTTTGAATTCTGAACAGAGCCAACAAAACCACCACAAAATCGATCATAACTACTTTGGTTATAGACCGACATTTGGCTCTAATGGTGGAGAAACTTTGCGTATCGGCACTAGCCACTATTCGCTTAGCAATTCCTACACTATGGTAGAAAACAATTACTTTGAACAGACCAACGGCGAAGTCGAAATCATTTCGGTTAAGTCAGGTAAAAACACCTTGCGAGGAAATGTCTTCTATGAAGCGCGCGGTACCCTTACCTTGCGCCATGGCAACGGCAACATTATCGAGGAAAACATCTTTATTGGTAATGGTGTTGAACACACGGGTGGTATTCGAGTAATCAACAAACATCAAGTGATTCGGAACAACTACTTAGAAGGCCTTACGGGGTACCGTTTTGGTAGCGGTTTCACCGTCATGAATGGTGTACCAAATTCGCCGATTAATCGTTATCACCAAGTGGAAAATGCGATCATTGAAAACAATACAATGATCAATGTATCTCATATCCAACTCGCGGCAGGAAGCGACGACGAGCGTAGTGCTGTTCCTATCAATAGTGTAATGAAAAATAACCTGATAGTGAATGACAACCAACAACAACCTTTTACTGCATTTGATGACGTGAGTGGAATTAAACTGAGTGGGAATATTGCTAACACAGATGTGATTCCAGAATTAAAGTATGGGGTAGAAAAGAACAACGTCTCTTTGACGCGGTTAAAAAATGGGCTGATGTACCCAACCTCTAGCAACATTAAGGCTGGGGCTAAGCGAGACTTAGCAATAATAGACAAAAACAAAACCGGTGTAAGTTGGTACCCCAAAACTCCCGCAATCATCGCATTTGATTCTGGAAAAAAACATTCGGTTGATGCAAACCCCAAAGCACTGCTGAGTGCGATTGACAAGGCGCGATCTGGCGATATTTTAGAGTTATCCTCTGGTCAATATGACGTCCCCAAACTGATAAAGATTGATAAAACTCTCACTTTAACGGCCAAGGAAAAAGGTAAAGTAAAACTCACTTTTGAACGCTCTACTTTGTTCGAGTTGCATGACGGTGGCAGCTTGAAACTTGAAGGCTTAACCATTTCAGGTGAAAGCAGTCCTGATTCTACTGGCAATAGTGTTGTTCGCACCAAAAAATGGGGGATGGTCGACAATTACCGCTTTGTAATGACTCACTCCAAACTGCTTGATCTAAACATTAATCACTCATTTCATTTTTTTGTAACGGGTAAAGGTGCGTTCGCAGACGAAATTACACTATCAAACAATGCCTTTGAAAATGTCACCGGAGATATTCTGCGCCTTAACAGTGAAATTGAAGATTTAGGTATATACAACGCTGAATACGTCACTCTGGAATCTAACACCTTCAATAATATTGAGGGCGGCATAGTCAAACTTTATCGAGGTGGTTCAGATGAGAGTACTTTTGGTCCTCATTTATCAATGACCCACAACACGTTAAACAATGTTGGATTAGGTAAAAGAAACAAGGCTAATGCCAGCCTATATGTTCATGGTGTTCAAGTAACCAGCATCAAAAACAATAGATTTGTTCAATCTGCACCTATTGTTGTGGAACATACGGTAGGGGAACCAAAAACAACCATTACAAACAATACGTTCGATGTTGAAAATGCATTGAGTATTACAGAACTTCGCGTTTCTGGGCCGCACACAGCGGACGTTAACAATAACAAAGTTCTAGCGAAATAGGCGAGGCAGACAATGTTTATCTCAATATATAAAATAACGACCAAAATACTGGTTTCTCTAGTTGTAGTCGTAGCGTGTTCATTAAACGTTCATGCGTCTCACCCTAACTTGGTGATAACGGGTAGTGACGTCGAAAAAATGCGCAGCGCAATTAATGAACAGGGGCGCTTTTCAGAAGCCTATGCTTCCCTGAAAAAGCAAGTAGATTTGCAAATTGCCCAGCCAATTCAGGTACCTGTGCCGAAAGATGGTGGCGGTGGATATACCCATGAACGCCATAAGAAAAATTACCAATTGATGTTTAATGCGGGGATCATTTATCAACTGAGCCAAGATAAAAAATACGCCGACTATGTGCGTGACATGTTATTGGCATACGCAGACCTGTATCCCACAATAGATGTCCATCCCAAACGAAAAGTAAAATCGCAAAACCCGGGTAAATTGTTTTGGCAGAGTCTTAATGAAGCGGTTTGGTTGGTTTATACCATTCAGGCATATGATCTCGTTATTGACGCGTTAAACACAGCTCACATTGAAAAAATAGAGCAAAAACTGCTTAAACCTGTTTCACTATTTTTGTCTGTAGGCCAACCTTCAACCTTCAATAAAGTTCATAACCATGGCACCTGGGCTACAGCGGGTGTCGGCATGGCGGGCTACGTCATGAATGAACCTGAATGGGTTGAAAAAGCACTGTACGACTTAGAAAAATCTGGAAAAGGTGGTTTCTTAAGACAATTGGACGAGTTGTTTTCACCTCAAGGGTATTACAACGAAGGCCCCTATTATCAGCGTTATGCTTTGATGCCTTTTGTAACTTTTGCCAGAGCCATTGAGAATAACGAGCCGAATCGAAACATCTTCGAGCATCGCGATAGTGTGTTATTAAAAGCTATCGATACGACTATTCAGCTTAGCTACAACGGTCTGTTTTTCCCCATTAACGATGCTATCAAAAGCAAAGGAATTGACACCATAGAGTTAGTTCACGGTGTCACAGTGGCGTACGGATTGACTGAAGATCCTGGCTTTCTAGACATCGCCCAACAACAAGACCAAATCATACTCTCAGGTGACGGACTCAAGGTAGCTCAAGCCTTAGATAAAGGATTGGCAAAGCCCTATCAATTCAAATCGGTTGCGTTTGGCGATGGAAACGATGGTAAACAAGGAGCTCTTGTCATTATGCGCAGCCAGCTTGGCGGTGATCAAGCATTGTTGTTCAAACCTGCTGCTCAAGGTTTAGGGCACGGTCATTTCGACAAACTTACTTGGCAATATTACGACCATGGGCAAGAGATCGTTTCCGATTATGGGGCAGCGCGCTTCCTAAATGTTGAAGCGAAATACGGCGGACGGTACCTACCCGAAAATGATAGTTACGCAAAACAAACCATCGCTCACAACACGGTAGTGGTAGACGAAACTAGCCATTTTGATGGCAAGGTTAAAATAGGTAACAAGAATGCTCCTGCCCTAAATTTCTTTGAGACAAACGAATTTGGCACGGTTTCTAGCGGCGAAATCGCAACGGCCTACAAAGGGGTAGAGATGGAAAGAACACTCGCTCTTGTCAATCTACCGGAACTTGAAACCAGTGTTGCTTTGGATTTGTTTCAAATCGACTCAGAAAATAAGCATCAACTTGACTTGCCTGTTCATTACCAAGGTCAATTAATCGATACAAATTTTGAGTTAGTCGCCAATACTGAACAGCTTAGTGCCTTAGGCAAGGCTAATGGCTATCAACATTTATGGTTGAAAGGTCAGGCAACACCTGAAAAAGGGTTGGCACGCGTTTCCTGGCTAAATGATAACGGCCGTTTCTATACACAAACGAGCCTAGTTGAAGGTGATGAATCTTTCCTATTTACCCAAATTGGCGCAAATGATCCAAACTTCAATTTACGCAATGAACACGGCTTTATCCGCAGAGTAACCGATAAGAAGTCGCATCATTTTATCTCAATTCTAGAACCTCATGGCGAGTATAACCCAAGTAAAGAATATACCTTGGAAGCAAGCAGTAAAGTGAATGGAATTGAATATAGAGAAGTAGGCGATTTAGCTATCGTAAAACTAAACATAGCGACGAGCACCTATCTGATCGCGATAAATCGACAACAGACAAATAACAATCAGCTAAAACGTTCAACGTTTAAGCATCAAGGTAAAACATTTGCAATAGATGGCCGACTTGCCGTTTACGCAATAACTAACCACTAGGAGTTAACGATATGCAAAAGCAAAGTGAGCACTTTCTATTTGGTAACGAAACTGAAATCGAAGATCTTGGTGGCGGCTTAAAACGTCAAATGCTCGGATATAACCATGAACTAATGGCTGTGAAAGTATGGTTTGAAAAAGGGGCTGAAGGTTATGTCCATAAACACCGACATTCGCAAGTAACCTACGTAGAAACCGGTGAGTTTCACTTCAATATTGGTGGAGAAATAAAAATACTAAAAGCCGGTGATAGCTGTCTAATACCTCCTAATGTATTGCATGGTGCAGTTTGCCCTACAGGTGGAATCCTTATAGATACTTTTAGCCCAGCACGCGCTGATTTTGTAGAGGAATAAACTGATGAAATTAACTGGATTACGTTGGTGGGTAATTGCTTTAATAGCGCTTGCAACCATCATTAACTACATAGATCGCCAAGCCCTTAGTGTTTTGTGGCCTGAAATTGTCGAAGATTTATTTCCGGATGAGTCGGCATTAGAGCGTAAACAAATATACGCGAATATTTCGATAATATTTGTTTTTGCATATGCTTTTGGTCAAGCTATTTTCGGCAAGATATTTGATTGGGTTGGCACTCGTATCGGCTTCGTTCTAGCAATTGGCGTATGGTCACTTGCAACGGTAGCCCATGCATTTGCGCAAGGCATGCTTAGTTTTGGAATTTTTCGCGCTATTTTGGGTGTAGCCGAAGCAGGCAACTGGCCGGGCGCGACTAAAGGGAATGCTGAATGGTTTCCCATTAAAGAACGCGCTTTGGCACAAGGTATCTTTAATTCAGGAGCGGCTATCGGGGGGATTGTCGCAATCCCATTAATTGCATTTCTAACCATTTACTTCAGTTGGCAAATGATTTTCGTGGTAGTTGGTTTGGTAGGGCTGTTGTGGTTAATTCCCTGGCTAATACTTGTTAAAGCTCCGCCGGGCTCTCATCCTTGGATTACCGATGCTGAAAAAGAGTACATTTTAACGGGTCAAAAACGCCCAACTACCAGTGAAAATGAAACAGATTCTGAGGAAGAGGAATATAACCCATCTACCAAAGAACTACTTTCTAGAAAGCAAAGCTGGGGTGTCATTATCGCTTCTGCAGCTATAGATCCAATCTGGTGGTTATTTGTATTTTGGATTCCAATTTATCTAAACGAAGTTTATGCGATGGATGTTAAATCTATCGGTATTTATGGCTGGGTACCCTATGTCGGCGCCATGTTTGGAGCCTGGTTTGGTGGTCTACTTGCTCAAAATCGTCTAAAAGCTGGTTGGAGTGCTGATAAAACAAGAAAACTCACCATAACACTGGGGTGTTTGATTATGTTACCCGCACTGTTAGCGATGGCAAACCCGGGGGCGCCTTCTATCGCTGTGATGATCATGGCTGTTATCTTGTTTGGGTTCCAAACCGCTATTGGTAATGTGCAAACACTTCCAAGTGATCTACTCGGTAAAAAAGCGGTGGGCACACTGGCAGGATTCTCAGGAATGGCGGCTAAATTGGGCGCTGTAGGTCTAACATCTTTGGTGCCTATCCTGACAGCGGATGGTAACTATACGCCAGCCTTCGTTATTGGCGCATCTTTAGCAATCATTGCCATGGCATCAGTTTGGTTGTTAATTCCTAAAATTGAGCCCTTAACTAAGCTTAAGTGATTAGGGCTGTTGACCCTAGTTAGTAATGGTTGATTTCGAAATAGCGGTGTTAAGTTGTAGATGAAGAAAATATCATTTTTAGGTGAATGCATGGTTGAACTCAAATCAGCAGGTGAGTCAATCATGAGCCAGTTGTTTGCAGGTGACGTTTACAATTCATCTGTGTATCTGAAGCGCTGCTTTCCAGAGATTAGATCATCAATTGTGACTGCAATTGGACAAGATAATTTGAGCAATAAAATGCTTAAATGCTTTGAGAGCGAAGATATAAATACGCATTTTGTATTTCGACATGATAACAAAGCGCCGGGAATGTACCTGATTGAAACCGACGAAACGGGCGAAAGAAGCTTTACGTATTGGCGCAGTGATGCAGCGGCAAGAAAGATTGTTGATTTTCTTGATGCTTACACGCTCGCGCAACTTTCTTCAGAGGAGATGCTGTTTTTTTCAGGCATTTCGTTAGCAGTGATAGAAAAAAGATCCAGAGAAAGCTTTTGGTTAAAGCTCAAAACACTCAAAGATGCTGGCGTTAAAATCGTGTTTGATCCCAACTATCGAGCGCGTTTGTGGCAAAGTGAAGATGAAGCTAAATGTCAGTTTGAGAATGCCTTTGATTTAGCTGACATTGCGCTGCCAGGTGTTGAAGACTTATCGGCTTTGTACGGTATCAATTCAGCAGAAGATGTTATCGAGTTCTTAAAACTGTTTGGTATACAAGAAGTCGTCGTAAAAAACGGGCCGGAATCAGTAGTTACGTTTGACGGTGATAAATACCTGTCTCATCACATTACACCCGTAGCTGATGTGGTAGATACAACATCAGCTGGTGATGCATTCAATGGAGTTTATTTGGGAGCCCGCCTGTCTGGAAAGACCATTACTGACGCTGTTCAATTAGGTGCACTAGCGGCAGGGACGGTTATTCAGCATACTGGCGCTATTGCTCCTTATGCGGCATTTAAAAACGCTATGGCAGAGACATATTTATAGGTTGACGTTGCAACAAATAGTATTCCGTCAACCAACCTTTTTAATTATTAAATAAGAGAAACATACCAATGATACGCTTTTCTGAATTGATGGCCGGGCAAACGCTGTTACCAATTATTCAAGCAAATTCACCAGAGCAAGGTGTTCATATTGCTAAAGCTATGGCTAAAGCCGGGCTTACTTTAGTGGAAGTTGTGTTAAGAACCGATGCTTCATTGGCCGCAGTCGAGGCGATAAAAAAGGCAGTGCCTGAGCTTAAGGTTGGTGCAGGTACAGTGCTTAATTCAAAGATACTAGGTCAAGCGATTGATGCTGGTTCGGATTTTATTGTCACTCCAGCCGTTTCTGAAAAGTTACTATCTGATCTTGCATCCTGCGGTATTCCTGCACTTCCTGGCGTGTCAAACACAGGTGAAATCCTGATGGCCAGTGAGTTTGGTTTTGAAGAACTAAAACTTTTTCCTGCCTCACTGGCGGGTGGCGCACCATTTCTGTCAGCAATTTCATCAGTATTTCAATCGGTGAAGTTTTGCCCCACTGGTGGGGTCAATCCCGCAAACAGAAACGAATATTTGTCTTTGAAAAATGTTTTTGCCGTTGGCGGGACTTGGGTTGCAGCTAAACAATGGGTGGAAGCAGAAGACTGGGATGCCATTACCTCAGCCTGTTTAGACACCTTAAAATAAAACCAACTTGCGAGTAATTTTGTTTGTACTTCTAACTCGTCGGCAATTGTTAAGTTAAAGGGAATCAAGATGAAGATTTTAAATAGTACTTTGATATGCATCAGTTTATTTTTCTGCATAGCGACTATCAATGCCGCAAAAAGTAATGAAACGCTTGATATACCAGACTCACACAGTTCCCTTGCGCAAGGGGTTTTACTCGGGGATTTTGGGAAACTAGACCCAACTAAAAAACCGAGTGAAAATTTTGATTTATTAGATTGGAGCTTGACGTTACCTACCGATCTGAACAAAGACCAAAAAGCCGACATCATCTATGAAAAACCGTTAAGCGACAATTTTGAATTAAAACCCTTGTTCTATACAGCCCAAGATGGGGGCATGGTGTTCGCATGTCCAAACGTAGGCGCAAAAACGTCAAAAAATACAAAGTACAGCAGAACTGAGCTCCGTGAAATGCTCAGAAGAGGAAATACAAGTATAAAAACACAAGGTATTACAAAAAATAATTGGGTGTTTAGCTCTGCTCACGGCTCTATCCGAAGAAAAGCTGCTGCGGTCGAAGGTAGCTTAGAAGCGACGCTAGCTGTAAATCGAGTATCGTCTACTGGTGATGAGAAAATGGTAGGCCGGGTTATTATTGGTCAAATCCACGCCACGGATGATGAGCCGA
The DNA here is from genome assembly GCA_947503265.1 of uncultured Alteromonadaceae bacterium. Taxonomy (GTDB): domain Bacteria; phylum Pseudomonadota; class Gammaproteobacteria; order Enterobacterales; family Alteromonadaceae; genus Aliiglaciecola. The sequence continues at coordinate 484,266 of CANNDC010000001.1, read as the reverse complement.
TACGCCTTTACTATCGAAAATTACCTAACAACGAAAAAGGGTCCATTTATTTTGCACATGAGGTGAATGGCGGCGATGACATTTGGACAAATATTATTGGAACTCGTTCCCATACCCTCGCAAACCCTGAGGATGGTATCGGATTGAACGAAAAATTTAGTTATAAGATCACCGTAGAAGATGACATTTTATTTGTCACTATTATCCGTCAAGGTAAACCAAATATAACTAAAAAGCTGGATATGAGCGATAGCGGTTATCACAAGAACAACCAATATATGTATTTCAAGGCGGGTGTCTACAACCAAAACAATAGCGGTAACCCAAAAGACTATGTTCAAGCGACCTTTTACCACTTAAACAATCAACATGATGGATACCAGCATTAGTAAAATTTAATGCTGGTTGCTGATTTTCGCTAAATTTTGACTACTTGCTTCCACACTATTGTTGCGCTTTGAGAGGGTGCACCAAGACTTCTGACACTTTTTTATTCCTTAAAAATTAACCAACATATCAGCCAAACCAATTGGTAATAATTAAAAATCCACATTGGTAATAACCTCAGCACGATAAAAATTTCCACTTTAATACCAATTTGTAAAATAAATGTTGCTAATTTTGGCAAGTTCTTGTGGTAATAATGTTCTTTCTGTGTTTATATTCGATAAAGGTTAACAATACAGTTATAAATACACAACAATTGGTAATGCAATAAAACGAATCTGGTAATAATTCAGCTGAGTTAATTAACTACGCAAAGCCATGAAAACGGAGAGTAGAGTCATTATGAAGTTAAAAACGTTCGCACTATGTGCAATTGCAGCAGCAATGACAGGCTGTAACGTAGAGTCAGACAATAACACCAACACACGTGGCTCTATCTCTTTAACAGGTACACCGACCGTAGGCGAAACATTAAATGCTACGGTAAATGATGCAGATGGTATTTCGGGCAATATTACTTACGTCTGGTACGCTGATGGTGACAGCATTGCCGGAGCTACTGCATCAAGCTTCACATTAACGGACGATCAAATTGGTTTGCCAATAACAGTTCAGGCGTTGTATACAGACGATGGGGGAATTAATGAATCACATATTACTCAGGCCACTGTTGATGTAGCAGCTATTGCCTTTCCTTCGAGCGTTTCGATTACTGGTGATGCACTCATAGGTTCAACTCTAACGGCCGAAGTTAGTGACGCCAATGGAATTGCAAATGCCACAATTACTTACGCTTGGTTTGCAGATGGTCAACAAATAGATGGACAAACACAAGCAACGCTTGAGTTAGCAGAAGATCAATTTGGTAAGGTAATAACCGTTACCGCCTCATTTGAAGATGATAGAGGATTCGATGAATCTGCAACATCTGCCGCAACTGCCTCAGTAGCTAGAGTAAATTCAGAAGGTACAGTTGCTATTCAAGGTACACCAACAGTTGGTAACACCTTAACAGCCGAAATAGCCGATTCAGATGGTGCGACTGGTTCTATAAGTTATCAATGGTTAGCAGATAATGTAGCGGTAAGCGGTGCAACATCGAATACCTATGTGGTAGACGTATCCTTAGTCGGCACTATGATTACTGTTCAGGTAACTTATACAGATGATAATGGTTTTGCAGAAGATAATATTTCAGCCCCAACTATAGCGGTAACGAATGTCGCAGTTGACGAGGCTGGAAGTATTGAAATAGTTGGCACAGTTCCTTATCTAAGTAGTGCCATGTTAACTGCACAAATTACAGACAATAACGGTGTTGACGAGGCAAATGTTGTATATACCTGGTCTGCAGATGATGTTGAAATTGCAAATAGTAACAGCAGAACGTTTACCCCATCCAATCATGCGGGGGCCATCATTTCGGTTAGTGCAACCTACACCGACAATGATAACTTTTCTGCAACAGTGGAAGATAGCCTAGATACACTTGTTTATACACAAGTAGTGAGTGACTCTGCAGAACTGCTCAATGCAGTTAATGGCGGATTGGCTGATGGCGACGTCGTTGGGTTAAATTCCAACAACTATACAGATATGGACGCTGTTTTGCTCACTAGTGCTGTCACTCTTAGAGCGGTTGAAGCTCAAACCCCGGTTATCACGGGTGAAACCTGTATTCATATTGCTGGCACAGTAGATGGCGCAATGGTTACGGGACTGACTTTTAAAGATATCGATACCAAATCAGGTTCTTTCTGTGAAGATGAAGAAGAAGCGATTGTCTATTCTGAAGGCGATAATTTTGTATTCTCTCACAATACGATGGATGGCGATGAGGTTTCGTTAAATGAGTCTACTAACCACTGGATGGTTATAAAAGGCTCTGGCGCATTGATTGAAAGAAACACGTTTTCTGGTCGAGTGAATGCAGAGAAAGGCTCAGTGATCAAAATGTCTTCATCTGGTTCTGATCATATCGTCCAATACAATCTTTTCAGCGATAGCAATAATCCAAATTTTGATGACTCCAGCTTACTATTGCTTAATGTGGGAAGCACAACGGGCACAGATGCAGCTGACAACGCTAATTTCAAAATCCAATATAACCGAATAGACAACTTTGCTACTGGACGTCGTCTTATGCGAGTTCAAACTTCCGGTGCAACAATCCATGCAAATACCATAATCAATCCTAATGGTGGTATCTCGCTCGAGGACGGTGGTTTTAACACGGTTACCAATAATATCATTATTCGTATGACTGACATCGCCAACACAAGTGACAGACCGAGTGGCGTATTGATTACTCCTTTGGGGCATACGGTCAGCAAAAATTATATTGCTGGAATTCGCTCTACTAATAAAGAAGCTGGCGGCATTGTTTTCACAGCCAATCCATTCTCACAAGCTGATGGTGGAGTACCTAACTCTGGAAACCAAGCGGTTCTCGATGGTACAGGTGATTTGACATTAACTGTCGCCAACAACACTGTTTTAAACTCAATACAACCCATCGTTTTTAGTACTGAAATAGGTTCACGAGCACCCGTTGGCGATTGTGATGAATTAACTGCTGCAAACAGCCCCGTGCTATTTGGCTTGACTAAAAACTTCTTCGTTATTGATTTCGATGCCAATTTAATTGCTAACGGGCTAAACGATAACGCGACCGCGCAAGGTTTATTCTTGCCATTTGATGCAAGTAGCAGTGACCACTCCTTTGAGTACGATTGCGATCTCATCAATCACACTGAATCTATGTTTTCCAATAATTTTGGATTTAGCGACAGCTACGCTTCTGGAGATGTTGAAGACGAGTCATGGGTTGATATAAGAAATATCAACGGTAATGGTGAGTTCGATTCCGATGGCGCCATTGATCAGGATCCAGCAGGAAACGGCAAAGAAGTACCTGAATTTATTACCGCCACCAATACCCTAACCGAAACCGATCCTAATGGTGCGCAATCAATCGCCGGGGCGAAAGGGCTTCACTTTATTCAAGCATCCGAGGTCGGTGTCGGATCTACCTGGGTGGCACAAGATGATTGATTCGAGAAATTTTATTTTAGTAGAAATTAAATATATCAAGCGCAACAACGTCTTGAGCACACTTAATAACGCAACGGAGAACTTGAAATGTCGTTGGGAGCAGAACAAATGAAAAAAACAAAGTACGATCAATTAGCACAGGCTCAATTTGCTTTAAGCCCCGCAGCTAAATGGGTGAAAACTGCGATTATCGCAAGTATTGCAGGCACTAGTGCCATGTCTCTACAGGCGCAAGAAGTTAATGATCAAAGTGAAGCAAATGTGGAAGTCATTGATGTAGTAGGTACACGAAAGACAATTCAGGATCAAATTGCCATAAAACGCGAAGCAACTACTGTAGTCGACGGTTTGTCAGCGGAAGATATTGGTGATCTACCTGCCTTGTCCATCGGTGAAGCATTGGAGTCAATCACTGGGGCAGCATCTCACCGTGAAAATGGCGGCGCGACTGAAATAACTATTCGTGGCCTTGGACCATTCTTAAGTGCGACACATATAAATGGGCGAGAAGCAACTAACGGTAGTGGTGATAGATCAGTTAACTTTTCTCAATTTCCATCTGAGTTGGTGAAAAAAGTCGCTATTTATAAAACACAAGATGCATCCATGATTGAAGGTGGTGTTGCGGGTGTTATTACGCTAGAAACAGTTCAACCCTTGGACTTTGGTAAGCAGCGTGTTCAAGGTGAAGTGAAGTTAAATTACAACCCAGATGCAAGCAATGTAGAAAACTCTTTGCAGAGTGATATTGGCTACAGGGGCACCTTCAGTTACGTTGATCAATTTGAATTTGACAATGGCCAAGCGGTGGGTATTTCATTTGGGATTCAACGCCAGGACATCAGTCAACCAGAGGCTGAGTCTAGAGGCTCGAGTCCAACGGGCTCTTCATTATGGGCTTGTTTGAATGATCCAACCAATACAAACGAGGGCTTTTATCGCAGCAGCGCAGGTGACTGTGAAGACCAGGTTAGCGGTAGCAGCAATCAGGGATATCAAACAGACATAGACCCCGCTACTGGTCGAGCAGAAAGTGACGGAACACCTTATGCCTGGACTGGAAGTAGCCGAAGCTATCGTCAAAATGAAACGTCAGACGAAAGAGATGCGATATTCTTGGGACTGCAATTTCAACCGTCTGATGCTTGGGATATCAATATCGATGCACAAATTTCTGACAGAACTCAAGCAGAAGCACGCCACGATTTAATATTTCTACAAAAACGCGCTATTCCCGGCCTAACCGGTCCCACTCTGATTACCAACCAAGTGGGCGGTATTCTGCATTGGGAAGGAGCTGATCGTTTTGAATCAGCCGGTGAACAATACTCGCGCGAAGAAAACTATCGAGGATATGGCATCAATGTAGAACATTATGCTTCAGATGAATTAACTTTAGAGTTTGACTTGGCGTATTCTCAAACCATACGTGAAGAACTGCAAATATCTAACCGAGGCCGAACATCAGGCCGTCCGTCCTTCAGCTGGGATATGGGCGAGTATATCCCCCACATCACAGTAACGGATTTTGATGTCACCGATATTTCCAACTTTACAGACAGTTTACGCACGCGTATTGACCGAGAAAATTCTCGTGAAAACGAAGTGGTATCCGCGCGTTTTGATTTTGACTACGCATTAGGTGGTGAGGTGTTTAGTAGCATTCAAGGTGGACTGAGAGTTTCAGAATTAACCTTTGTTCAATATGGCGGAAGCAATGGCAATGGTTCGCGCAATCAATTTACTTTGGATACCAGTGTGACTTCTGCACTGGACGTATTGCAAGGGTGTCAAATTGAATTCCCTGAAACTGACTTTTTATCTAGTGTTTCAGATGGAAACTTAATCACCCATATTGATAGCAATGGTAACCAAGTAAGTAGTGGTACTGGCTCGTCTTGGGCGACTTATGACAATGTCTGCTTTTCACAAGCATTAGTTGCTTCCAGAAACGGGGAGTTTGCCTATCCAGAGGTTGAATATGAAAACGCAGGAACCATCGATGTAACAGAAGAAACCCAATCTGCCTACGTAATGGCTAACTATGATACTGAGATGTTCGGCAAGATCATCAGAGGTAATTTCGGGATCCGTGTTGTTGACACTGAGGTCACTTCCATCGGCTTTAGAAACACATTTGAAGTGGATGAAGATGATTTTGGAGTATTGAGTTTAAGTACCAGTGATTCTCTGGAACAAATTCAAGGTGGCGGCAGTTACACCGAGCTCTTGCCTAGCTTTAACCTAGTTGTAGATTACAGTGAAGACGTGCTACTACGTGCTGGTATCTATCGAGGCATGTCTAGAGCAGATCCATCAGATCTAGGCTTCAGCCGTACTTTCCAAACTGACGATGACAGTGCCCCGACAACATTGGGTGATTTGTTAGTTGGAGTAAATGGCTCAGGTAATCCAGATACGCAACCCTTGATGTCTTGGAACTATGATGTTGCTTTTGAATGGTATCCAAACGAAGACTCTATCTTTGCAGTTAGTTTGTACTACAAGCAATTCCAAGGCGGTTTCCAACAACGCACTGTACTAGAAAATTTTGTTGTCGAAGGAGAAAGTTTTGCTTTACCCATCACTAACTCTGTCACCACAGATGATGAAAGCGATCTTCTAGGATTAGAGGCTTCGTATGCTTATCGTTGGGATAGCGGCATCGGTATTAAATTAGGGTATAACTATGCTGATACCGACTTTGAATTTGAAGACAGCAACTACGGCAACACCTTTGTTACTGACTTGAACGGCAATACCACCCAACTTACGGCTGGAATTGTGCCACCGGGCGCAGTACCAGGATTCTCTGAGCATGTGTTCAGTGGTCAGGTGTATTATCAAATAGGTGATTTAGATACTGCTATTATTTATAAATATCGTAGTGAGTATTTCCAACCCTACACAAGTAATGGAACGCGTTTACGTTATGTTGACGAAGTTGGTGTTTGGGAAATGCGAGCCTCTTATAAGGTTAATAAGAACGTAAGAGTAAAAGTTGAGGCAATTAACTTGTTCAGCGCCCCCAAATCTCAGGACTTTTATGTTCAAGGCAATTTAGGTGAAGTGAATGACTATGGTCCACGTTTGTTCGCCGGTGTGGGAGTGAAGTTCTAGGATAAAAATCGCCCCAATATTTTAGGGTCTGTTGACCCTAAGTCACTTACAAGGCCTAATTTCGGTAATTTACCGAACTTAGGCCTTTTCTATTCACTGGCGGCGTAACCACTATGACTATTCTTAATTTCATAAAAGGTTGCTTGTGCGAACTCATCAGGATCGCTTGAATTATTTAAGTGATAAACACCCACTTTAAAATAATGATATTGATCATCTAGGTCGAACAAACTGTCACTCATATCATAATTTGCCGTGACATCAGTCTTCCCCTCTCGCGCTATGGTTACCGTCAATAGATTCATGTTTACGCTAATGTGATAGCTAAAACGTTCATTGAGGGCGATACCGTCTTCAGGGTTTCCCGCACTGTTGCTCCTTGAACCGATCAACTCTACATACGTTTCAAGATTGTCTCCGCTGCTATCTTCAACTCGACTCTCATGGGCAAAATAAATTGAGCCACGGCTGTTGCCGGGCAATTTGCGATAATAAAGCCGGACAGGCTCATCATCGTTGGCATGAATTTGACCAATTACCACCCTGCCAATTTGGTAGTTCTCTCCCGTCGTGGTTACCTGATTAACCGCAAGCGTAACTCGAAGGTCGCCGTCTACGCCACCCGCTTTATCTTGTACCTGACTAGCAGCACTGCCAAATACCCAGTTGTTTTTATTTACTCCTTGGGTTTTGATATCAGTGTTTCCACGGCGTAGCATTTCTCGCAATTCAACTCGAACATAATTGGTGTTTGTCGATGTCTTAAAGCCATAGCTTGGCGAACGCATGACAATACCATTGTCTGCTGAGGCATAAAAATACTCAGAATTTGTGTATCCATTAGCCAGTTTTGTTTCTGAAATCGAATCTGACCTACCGTTACCATCTTCATCAGAAGGAACACTTAAGTACCAGTCAATCAGCTCGATTCCTAATTCATTGGGATACGTTTGCACAAACTCTCCACTTGCGTTTTCGCAGCTATGTGCTTGAATTTCCACAATACCATTATTGGTTGTATCACTATTTCCTAACCCAATAACTTTAACGTAGCGAGCTTGTGACTCTTCTAGATTGACTAACTCATAACCACTGTGTCTTCCACTTGATTCACCTTTTAAAAGCACAATTCGCCAATTAACCATATCAAGCGAAGTCTCAACTGAAAAATTGGCAGTTCGCTGCTCTCCTTTAAACCATTTAACAGTTAATGCAGCGAGGGTTTTTGCACTTCCAAGGTCGAGCGTAAGGGCCTTATTGATACCGTCGTTAGACCATCTCGATACAGAAGCGGTATTTTGATCAACAGCATTATTTGGTGGATAGTTGAGATTAAAGCTACCGTCATCGCTTGCTGAGACGATTGAGTGGACTTGATTAACACACGTTGTGGGAGCCGGAGTTTCATTCTCCGGTGGCGGTACAAATCGAAGGGCGTCGCCTGCACCTCCACCGCCACCTCCACATGAAGCGAGCCCCAAGATAACGCACGATGTTATTGGGAGCACACCCCATTTATGACAATTTCGATGATCAAGCTTAACTAACATTCCCAATTTAATATCCTCTTGCTTGCTTTGTTAAAAGCGACTCATGTTTTGTAAACGGTTTATCCAAATAACCAGCTCATCTCACGATTTAATACTTCTACTAATCTAGTTGTATCGATAAAAATCGCCATATATCAAATTGGTTAACCAATATATTAAAGGAAATTTCACCTTTTTTAACAACTTTACCAATTTTGTTAATTTTTTTATTTCAAATTCTAGCAAAAATAAAGTTGATTACCTTCGTTAATGCAAACCAAATGAAATAAAATTTTACCCTTATTATTCATGAACTTAAATCAACTCAACGTGATTTTAATTTAATTTTAAGGCAATGCATTCACCTTTTGGTAATAACTTATAAAGTAAATATCATGCTTTAAGGTTTACCAAAAGGTTGACCTTTTGCTGATAAGCTGTAAATATAAGTTAAATTTTTTGTAAATGCATGCACTTTCCAAAATAAAGTAGAGGCATTTAAATTTGGTTATCCAATTTTTATAGTGCAAGTCGCTATTGGAAATTAAAACACGACACTTAAAAACACAGGACAGGACTATGGGACACAAATTATCAAAGGTTACATTGGCGATACTATCCGCCACAGCACTTAATATAAGTAGTTTAGCTCAAGCGCAAGAGGCTCAATCTGAAGCGCAAGAAGAAACAGAAGTTATTCAAGTAAGTGGTATTAGACAGTCACTTACCAATGCGCTGGCTGAGAAACGCAACACATCAAACTTGGTAGAAGTAATCCAAGCGGTAGACATAGGCAAGCTACCTGATCAGAATTTAGCTGAAGTGCTAGAAAATGTAACAGGGGTTCAAATTACGAGAACGGCCGGCGTAGGTACGGGTGTTCAAATTCGTGGTACCAATGCTAACCGCACAGAAATAAATGGTGTTTCAACTGTAGGTTCTGGATCTGGTCGTAGTGGTATCAACTTTGAAGACGTTTCTGCGGCAATCATCGCGGCAGTTGAAGTCACCAAAGCACCTTCAGCGAAGACCATTGAAGGTTCTGTCGGTGGCACAGTTAATTTAAGAACTATTCGTCCACTTCAACTAAGTGAAACATTAGCTGCAGTAAGAATACAGGGCGAAAATAGTAGTCTTTCTACTGACAGTACATTCACACCTAGGGTTTCGGGTACCTATGGGGACAAGTGGGAAAGCGACGCTGGTGAATTTGGTGTTGTTGTAAGCGCCAGCTATACCGAGCAAGATGTCACAGCGTTTCGCCCAAGAGCAGACCGAGATAATTCTATTGCGTCAGATAGCGGTGCTGCCAGTGCTCAATCATTTGACTTCCTACCTATTCAATTTTTTGTGCAAGACTATGATAATTTCGAATATGAAACTGTGAATATTGCAGCTACCTTCGAATATGCCCCAAATGACAATATGAAGTTCTTTTTCGATGCGGTTATTAATGACCAGGAACGTCGACAAGAGAGCTCAAGAATTCAAGCATCTGGCGTAAGTAGCCTAAACAACATTTCTGTACCTGATCAATTTGAAACTGTAGAATTCGGCTCACTTGGTGGAACGAATCTTGGTTCGATTCAAGCGGCGGTTAAAGGTGTCATTCCAGTAGATCTAGCGGATGACGACGATGATCCGAATCTACGATTTTCAAGTGATACCAATTCACGGGTAACCCGCAGTGAAATATTCAGACTGGGTGGAGAATGGCAAGGCGAAGACCTTAAAGTGTCTGTAGAATTGTCTTCTTCAAGTTCAGATACCACAACCCCAAGCTTTAACACTACGCTTAACTTTATTAACCCCAATGCCCCATTAGATGCAGGTGGCGGCAATGATAACAGCACGCCTTTCATTTACGATCTGACTGGTGGTGCTTTGACGTTTGGCGTGGCAAGTAACGCAGAATATGGTCCATCAAGTGCTCAACTACTTGATCCTGCTAACGTTGTGCTACGTGATGTTAACATTGGCCAAAATAGAGCTGAGAATGGTGAAGATGCTTTCCGTGTCGATGCGACCTACTTCTTAGACTCGATGATAACCTCTGTTGACGTTGGTTTTCGTTATAGCAAAGCTTCAGCCTTACGCGATCAAATCACCTCAAGTGTTGGTCTAAGAAGCTTATCTGATAGCCCAAGAGGTAGCCTATTTGCTGACTTATTAGTAGCGGGCCCAACTAATTTTAACGACGCAGACGGTAGAGAACTCTATGTTCGTGACTACCTACTTATTGACCCAGAGTTGGTAGCGTCCAATCCAGATGGTGTTTTGAACACGCTTCAAGGCGCGATTGATAGCATTGGTGGAACAAGAGCACTCAGTGCACCGACATCAAGTTCTGCTGGATTCTTTGATATTGAAGAAGAAACTAATGCTTTATACGCACAAGCTAATTTTGAAGAAGGTATGTTCCGCGGTAATTTCGGGGTTCGTTATCTAGAGACTGATGTCAGTTCACTTGGTAACTCGATCACAGAAGATGCAAACGGCAATGACGTAATTTCTCAAGTAGTAACAACAGGCAGTTATGATTTCGTACTTCCTAGAATCAATATCGTTGCGGATGTGCATGACGATGTGGTTATTCGCGCAGGTTGGGGAAAAGACATCAGACGTCCAGACTATGACGACCTATCTACCTCTGTAACCTTTTCGACTAGCCCTAACCCACCTGTTGCTATTGGTAATCCGGGCTTAGTACCAGAAGAAGTCACCTCATTTGACTTGTCAGCAGAATGGTATTTTGCTGAAGCCAGTGTGTTTAGTGTAGGTATATTCCACAAAAAACGTTCTGATTTGCACGTTAGTCAAGAAGTGAGTCCATTCGAAGATCCAACTACTGGGTTCAGAGACATTACGGATCCTTGTGAGGGCGGTGGTATCTTTAACCCCATAGCAGATGTCAACGTATTTGGCCCAGCTGGCGGTGTAGGTGTATGTGTACCAACTGCGACAAAAGTCAATGATACCGGTGAAACAACCCAAAAAGGCTTAGAAGTTGCAGTTCAATACGACCTCTCAGGCTTTGAAGATGATTTAGGTTGGGCATCTGGTTTTGGTGTTGTTGCCAACTATACCAAGCAAGAGTTTTCCGGTGGTGAGGCAGTTAACAGCGCGACAAGTCGTGCCGATGCGGTCTTCGCTCTCACGACGGGCGTAGCAGGAATCGATGTTACTGCGGTTCAAGGGCTAATCGATTTGTCTGAAAATGCCTATAACTTTACCCTCTACTACGAAAAGTATGGCCTTTCTGCTCGTATGCGTTACACATGGCGTGAAGCGTACCGATCAACAGATTTTGGTAGTACCTCAAGCTTGCCATGGGGCTTCCCAGTCGTGCAAGAAGACAGAGGACAGTTAAATGCTAGTGTTAGCTATGATGTGAGCGAGCAATTGAATGTGGGTATTGAAGCCGTCAACATCACTGAGTCTGAAGTTGAACAAAGATGTATCAACGAAGGAGCGCTCTTGTGTTATCAAGGCTTAACCGACCGTCGTTTAACCCTTGGTGCTAGCTACAAATTTTGATGATGTTTAGAGCCTGTCTCACAAGCACTATTGCCTTAATAGGCAGGCTTTTAAGCACCAGTGAAACTTAAGAGTAATATAAAAAGCGAGCCATTAGGCTTGCTTTTTTATTTTTTGAATCGAGAAAACATGTTGCTCAAACGTAATTTCAAACTGCGAAACACTTGTCTAACCATCTTGAAATTGAGATATTACCAACTTTTAATATATTGGTAATGTTTTTTAGTCTTCAGTATTCGTTAATTGGTTTAGAATGGTATACTTCAGTTGCCATCGCAATAGAGAGATACTAGTAATCAAATGGCGCGGTGAAAAGCAAGTATTAGATTTATAATGTAGAAAACGAGAACACAATAATTGGTCTGTTTAAAATTAAGTGTTTTTCGTTGCGTTACTTTAGAAGGGTTCTAAAAATGAAAAGCCGTCGTATGTTCTGGCAAATTGCAGATAAAATTGAGGCATTAATAAAATCTGGTATGTATCCACCCGGCAGCAGACTACCTCCTGAGCGAGAGCTAGCAGAATCATTTGACGTAAGTCGTCCAACAATACGTGAGGCGATAATAGCGCTTGAAGTAATGCAGCTTGTAGAAGTAAAAACCAGTTCTGGCGTATATGTTCTAGAAAGAGAAACGAATCAAGAACAAAAACACCTCGAAAAAATTAGTGCTTTTGAGCTTACCCAAGCACGCGCATTGGTCGAAGGTGAGGCCGCAGCATTAGCCTCTATGTCTATAACAGATGCAGAATTATCGTCTCTTGAGCAAACCTTAGTCGCTATGGAAGCTGGCATTGAAGCTGAAAAAGCAGATCGTGAATTTCACCTCATTATTTCCAAAGCAACTAGGAATAATGCAATTCTACTTTCGGTAATGAAATTTTGGGAGCTGCGTGATTCGCAACACCAAATTAAAACGGCCTATGCGAGTGTATGTAGTCAATCTGACAGCGACAGAATGGAAGAACATAAAGCTATCTACCAAGCACTAAAAGAGCGAAATGCACAGGCTGCAAGAGCGGCGATGCACAAACATTTCAACCGTTTAATTAACGCTTTGTTTGAAGTGACTGAAGCGCAAGCACTTGAAGAAGTGCGTAAGAAGACAAGTCAAACCCGTGACTTGTACTCGCTTAACCATTTGGTAGGCTAATCTCTTTCTAGCAAATCAATTTTCAACCTCTCATTTTTGCCTATATGAGCAGAGTGAAAGGTTGAAAATAGACCTGCTTCAGCTCCCGGATTTCAATCAATTAACCTACTCATGATATTTTCAGGCGTCAGATCAAAATTTCTTTGATAGTTATCGCTTTTGCGCTTGAGCCTCATTTTCATTACTTTTTCTTTAGCTTCATTGCCAAAAATTCCCATTTTAAAGTTAGTTGAAGCAAGGTTTTGGCTTACTGTGAACCTACCCATAACAACGAGGTGGGAGACAGGTTCCTTCGGTTTTTCATGAGATACAACCGGCGAAAGCATAATTCCCTCCAGCAATATGGTCTTTGTATCATCCTCCAAGATGATTTGACTATGAACCTCATTAGTGATGGCTTCTCGATGAACATTCAATTCTTCGATAGATAGCAACCCGTCACCGTCATCGTCGAATCCTTTAAACCCAGATACGGGCAAGGACAAGACCATAAAGATGGCCTCATCAACGACGTTTAAAGAACCATGTTGAGCCACCATTAAATGCGCAATCGCGTTGAAGGAAGACGGCAGATTTAATAACAAAACGACAACAACGTAACCCCATTTTGTACTTAGTTTACTCACGGCAAGTAATCCTTATCTAAACAAATTGCTGAATAATTGATTTATGGTGTGGGAGGTCCACCAGCGCTAGCAACTTCTCCCTTTACACATCGCTGAAAATACGGATATGTGTCGGTCGCGTAATAGTGATAAATACCTTCTGGAAATTCAGGCGTAACACCTACTCGGCCATTGCATTCGTCCAAGTCACCACTGCCCTCTACATATTCCCAGTCTTGTCCAAACGTGCCCAATGGATAAATTGTAACCGGTGGGCGAGAGCTGCTGACAGTAGTCACATGCTGATAACTGCCCGTCATTGACTTGAGTGACGAATTGGCATTGTTTGCTTCGCTATAACCATATCGGGCATAGATAGGAAAACCATCTGCAGCCCATGCAATGAGAGTCATTTGTTGGTCAGTGCCTCCACGCAATGCGATAAAGCCTTCCGGCATGCCGTGATAGTGATATTCACCGTTTGGTTGCACATGTGCGTTGTTGTCGTCTGTCCCAAAATCGAAACTGTCTTGACTGAGCGCTTCAATACGCCAATCTCCAACCATGCCACCTAAATCACAAATAGTGCCTGAATCATCACAGGTTCCTCCTGTTCCAGGATCTATTTTCACGCCATTGAGCACATAGCCAATTGCACCTCGCGGACCACCCATTTCAGTCGGTGTACTCTCTACCGGATTAAGCGAATAGCTTACGGATATGTCCTGCACACTGATCATATTAGGGTTCCCCGAATTCGGAAATGTTCCTGTCGCGTGGTCAGGAATTCCATTTGCAATTAAAGCTCTGCTGCCATCGTTACATGTCCATTTGGACTCACTGTAATAATTGACTGACGATGAATCATTGAAAGCTGAATATTCATAGTCACATAATATTCCTTGGGTACTGACATCGCCAGTAATTGGAGTCGTTGTAATAGGTGTCGTAGAAGTGCCTGTTGGATCACTGGTTTGAACTGTTTCAGCATCGCCTCCACTGCCGCCGCATGCGCTCAATAAACAAAGCAGCATCGCCAGACCTATAACAGTTACAATATTCGGAAAAAAAGTATTTCTATAGAAAGGTATAGGGTTAGGGAATTTACATTTCGGTTGATTTTTCATTGCTAATTCCTGCGTAAATAAGAATATAAAGCGCCATTCGGGTAAGGCGAACTTTAACAATCAAATGTGCAGAAACTGTGCATCAAAGTAGCAAGTTCAGAGGATATTTTTTATTCACTTGCTATTCGATTTTGTAACCCACTCCGTAAATAGAATGAAGCAAACTGTTTGGTTCGTCCTCATCCGCCAATTTATTCCGTAAATTCTTCATATGACTATCGATGGTGCGCGTGCTGACGATTCGAGAATCGTCATAACACTTATCCATAAGCGTATCTCGAGAATGCACTATGCTAGGTTTGAGCATGAGGGTTTGTAACAGTTTGAACTCTACGGGAGTGAGCTCTACTCTCTTGCTATTTAGCGTACAAACATGCCTAGCTTGATCCAGAACAATATGTTTGTAGCTAAGCAAATCGTCGCTAGCCGCTTGAATACTGTTTGTAGTGCGTCTTAAGATCGCCTGCACTCTGGCTACAACTTCTCTGCTAGAAAAAGGTTTGCAAACATAATCATCGGCTCCGAATCCCAGCCCCATTAGCCGGTCTATTTCGTCTACACGCGCAGTTAACATCAACACCGGGATTTGCGAAAATACGCGAATTTCCTTGCATAGGGTTAAGCCATCTTTATGGGGCAACATTATGTCTAAAATAATCAAATCAAACTGGCCTGATTTTACCTTTTCCACGACATCCAGACCATCATGCAAAATGCTAGTTTGAAAACCTTCTGCCTGCAGAAATTCTGCCAAAACGCTGGCTATCTTGGGCTCATCTTCAACAATAAGTATCTGCTGTTTATCGTTCATGCTAAGTGTCTACTGGTTGGAAGTGTAACTGTCATGCACAAGCCACCTAAACTAGATGGGGAGGCTTGTATAGTTCCGCGATGTGCTTCAACAATATTCTTGCATATTGCTAGGCCTAGGCCTGCACCAGATTCGCGTCGAGACCTTGCCTCATCAACTCTAAACAACGGATCAAATA
Organism: uncultured Alteromonadaceae bacterium; assembly: GCA_947503265.1. Lineage (GTDB taxonomy): Bacteria > Pseudomonadota > Gammaproteobacteria > Enterobacterales > Alteromonadaceae > Aliiglaciecola. Next base: position 468,707 of record CANNDC010000001.1, on the reverse strand, counting down.
TCTTTGCATATTCTGAGTCATCTACGCCGGGGGCACTGTCTTCAATAGAAATTCGAATATTGTTTTCATCCTGGTGAAGTTCCACCAACACTTCGCCTGGAGAATCTGTATAACTAATTGCATTCATAAGTAGATTTGAAAGCAATTGTTCAATCCGTTTTTCGTCGATGGCAATACGAATATCATCTGCAATATTTGTAGTGACCTTTAGGCCTCTATCTATTGCCGTTGGTTGAATACTTTCTACACATTTGACTAGGCAATTGGCAAGGTCCTCTTCGCCAAAAGTGTATTTTAAACCGCCAACATCGGACAAACTCAATTCATATAGGTCATCAACCAAGTGTCGTAGTCGGTTAGATTCTTGTTCGAGGGAAAGTAAATTATCTTGATCAAAAGGACGAAGACCCGCTTTAAGCAAATCAATTTCGCCCGCCAATACGGTCAAAGGCGTTCTCAACTCATGGGAAATATCGGCGAACATGCGATTTTTAGCACTGCGGTTTTTATCCAGTGTTTCACTTAAGCTATCTAGATTTGCCATAAGATCACCGAGCTCATCGGTTCGCTTAGACTCAAGCTTACCACCATATTTTCCCGCATTGAGTGCAGAAATAGATTGCCTTAACTGAACGATAGGAATAAGCAATTTTCGCGACAAAAACCAAGAAACACCACCAGCTAACAGTAAACAAAAAACCGCAATCGCAATGCTCGACCAAAATTGCTGCCGCGCAAATAAAGTACCCAGTTCAGATGAGCCTTCGATGTTTGGCCAACTGCGCACTTCACCTATTTTTAGCCCGTCGCTAAACATCTCGAATATAAATACGTTTTCGTGCAGTTTTGGCTTGTTATTGCCGGCTAAAAACACGCCTGTTTGGTCAAAAACTGCCGTTGACGGACCTTTAGGTATTGGTGAAGGTGGATTTTCATGTCTTGGGCCAGCCGGCCTCGGTCGAGGTGGTGGCGGTTGACGCGGATTAGAAGCTCTTTGGTGACCTGGTCTAGGCATTCCTCTCCTCGGATTAGGCCGCAAAATACTCTCAAGGCCTTGCTCTTCCAACCACTGCCAGTCGTTATTATTATTTTGGTATTCAATAACCAAATCTCTGCCTATTTTCTGTAGACGAGCTTCTTCCATGCCGCCGACAAACTCATAAAAGCCCTGTTGGAAGCTATAGCGAGCCATCCCTATCGCTATAAGCAGCATAGTGGCGGTCACACCCAGCAGTATTAAGAACAACTTCGTTGATAATTTCACAAAACGAGTATAGCGACAGCAATTACAAGACACTAGTCATAAGAAAGGATTACGCAACGAATCCTTTAAATCTGCGAATTTCCTGCACACTTGCTTGTTAGGCTTGTAATCACAGTTCAAATGCTACAGACAATCTGTACAACTGTTTTGGAGACCACAATGAAAATCAAACGAACATTCGCCATTATTTCAATACTGTTATTCGGCTGTGCAGCCTTCAGCACTGCCTTGTTTGCAAAACCCGCAAAAGGCGAGCACAGAAAACCACCAAAAGAAGCTATTGAAGCCTGCGTAGATAGAAGCGAAGGTGATTCGGTGGAATTTACTACTCGCCATGGCCACAAACGCTCGGGTGTCTGCACAGTTATGAAAGAAATGTTGATTGCACTGCCAGAAGATCATCTCGAAAGAATGCGTGAACATAAGCAATCTGAGAATTAAGGGTAGCATTTTCGTAGTTTATCGAAAGCGGGTTGTTGAATTGCCCGCTACTTTTTAGTAGTTGAATAGCTATTAAATAACCTCATCCGCCAATGCGACCATAATCATTTTGCTACTTAAAACCATTTAAATAAACAGAATATCATTTAGCCCAATTTGAACCCTCCTACACAATCATTGCGCAAGCAATTGTTATAGTATAACATCACCACAAATCATTATTGTTATAATATAACATCACGGCAAACTAAAAATCTTATGGTCAAGTATTCTAAAGTCGCTATCTTTATGGCGGTTACTTTTTCAGCGTCTGTATGTGCCCAAACATTAACGGGCAAAGTCATAGATACAGAGGGTAACCCGATACCAAATGCAAGAGTTGAATGGGAAGGAACCAATCATCAAGTTATCACCAATGGTGACGGTAAATTTGAATTGTTGGATTTCAAAGCAGGAATCAATGAGCTACATATTAGAGCCGTTGGTTATGCTCATTTGCATGAAGATGTGGTTGTTCAAAAAGAAGACAAGATCGAACTGACGTTCACACTGGCAAACAGCCCTATCGATGTTATTGATGTGATCGGTACTCCAATCCATCTCTCTTCTATGGAATCCGCTATACCGGTAAAAGTTATCGGCGGGGACGCTTTACGTCGTCAACAAGCTGCAACACTTGGTGATAGTTTGGAAAGTGTGCCCGGCGTGCATACTAATTTCCATGCGAAAGTGGCAAGTACGCCGATTATACGGGGGCTCAGTGGCCCTCGTGTTTTAATTGCTCAAAATGGCTTAGACGTCAGCGATGTGTCTCGAGTTGGCCCAGATCATTCAGTTACCTCAGAAGCTTCGACGGCAGACCAAATTGAAGTGTTACGCGGACCAGCGACATTATTTTACGGCAGTGGTGCGATAGGTGGTGTCGTGAACATCGTTGATAAGAGTGTGCCGCAAAACAATGAAACCACTGGCGAATGGCTTTTACAGCATAGTTCAGTCGATGATCAAAATTTAGGTTCCTTCAACCTCACCACGGGTATTGACAACCTTGCTTTGTATGCCGACGGTTATTTTAGAAAATCTAACGATTATGAAATTCCAGTCGCCGCCGAAAGTGAACATTACGAACACGAGCATGATTCTGATGAATCAGAACATACAACTAGCTATAGCGTCGCAAATAGTGCTGAAGAATCAAGTGGATTCACTTTTGGTGCCAGCTATCTATTGCCAAACGGTTATGTAGGTATGGCCGTTGAACAGTTTGATCGAGAATATGGTATTCCTGGTCATAGTCATGGAGACGAAGAACATCAAGACGAGGGTGAAGGTGAAGATGAGCATTCTCATGACGAGCTTGTTTTCGCAGATTTAGAACAAACGAAGTTTCATATTCTAAGTGAGCTAACTTTTGAAAACTCTTTAATTAATAACGTGAAATTGCGAGCGGGTTATACCGACTATGAGCACGTTGAAGTAGAGAGTGGCGACGTTGGTACAGTTTTCAAAAATGAAACCTACGAATTTCGTTTCGATGTTTTACATCAAACGTTTGCTGAGTTTAACGGTGGTTTAAGTCTTCATTACAAGCGTAGTGATTTCGAAGCGCAGGGAAGTGAAGCCTTCACTCCTCCATCTGAAACAGAAATGTTTGCAGTATCCATTATTGAAGAGCGTCATCTGGGTGATGTGCTCTTACAGCTAGGTGCAAGAATAGAAACAGTATCACTGACTGCCAACGAGGTTTTACTGCCCGCAATTGATGTTCACGGTCACTCTGAAGATGAAGATGCCCACGATGACGAACATGACGATGATCATGACAATGACCGAGACAATGACCATCACGACGAACACGATGATGAAAAGATGACGGAAATCTTTGCGGAAGATCGAAATTTTACGCCAGTGAGTTTATCCGCAGGAATGGTTTGGGACTTTCGTCCCGGCTACAACCTAGCAGTAGCCTTGTCACGTTCACAGCGAGCTCCTTCTGCATCAGAGCTCTATTCATTTGGACCTCATATAGGAACTCGTACCTATGAAGTAGGAGCACTATTTTCTCTCGAAGAGCATGAAGAACATAGAGAATTTGTGCTTTCTGATCAAACGATTGAGATGGAAACATCAAGCAATATCGATTTAACGTTTAGGAAAACCCAAGGCGATTTTGGCTTTATCTTTAACCTCTTTTACAACCAAGTTGATAATTATTACTACCAAAATGAGACAGGGTTGTTTGCTGACGATGGTCATGATCATGGTAGCGAAGAGGATCATGATGAAGAGGAAGAACACCATGATCATAGCGGAGAACTGCCTGTATTTGTTTTCCAGACTGATGACGTGTTGCTGAACGGATTTGAAGCGCAAATTGCCTGGCAGGTTAACAGCAATATACATGCGACATTCTTTTCTGACTTTGTTCGCGCTCGACTTAAAAATGGAGGTGATCTACCCCGCACCCCACCCTTTCGATATGGCACACAACTAAGTTATGAGAGTGAGTCATTCACTTCGTATCTGGAAATTACCCGTTATGAGCCACAGAACCGTGTCGCCGAATTTGAAACTACTACCGATGGCTACTCCCTTGTTGATATCCACTTAACCTATGATCTCACCCTGCTAAATCAATCAGTTGCTGTCTACTTGAGCGGTGAAAACCTGACGGATACTGAAGCGAGAGTTCACACTTCGTTTCTAAAAGCTGATGCACCGCGACCGGGTCGGAATCTTACCATTGGAGTCAAAGGCTATTTCTGATATCCAATTCCGTGTATGGTTCAGGGTAAAACTAGCGAATCGAGAGGGTCACTATGTTAACTCGCAGACAATTTAATAAAAGTATGCTATCGACCGCATTGAGTGGACTCGCACTCCATTTAAATAGCACATCAGTTTTTGCCAATGTGAACATATCAGCGCTGGGAGGACTAGTTCCAGATCCAAATGGAATGCTCGATTTACCTGCAGGTTTCAGCTATCAGGTAATCTCAGCTCTCGGCGAGAAGATGGACGATGGATTAACAGTTCCTGACAGAGCTGATGGAATGGGTTGCTTTGCCCTTGATGACAAACGTGTTGTGTTGGTTCGCAATCATGAACAACAACCGAAACACGGGAAGGATTGGCCAGTGGAGTTCAGCAAACAGCAAGTAGCTAAAGCCTATGATGTTGATGCTAGTGGTCGGCCTCTTTCCGGTGGTACATCTACCCTCATTTACAATATGCACACCAAGCGCGTTGAGCAACAGTTTATGTCGCTTTTGGGCACGATTCGTAATTGTGCTGGCGGCGTTACACCATGGGGCAGTTGGCTTAGTTGCGAAGAATCTGTCGACAAGGCTTCTGAGCAAATTGGGCAAGATCACGGTTATGTATTTGAGGTTCCTGCAACTGCTAAAAGCTTGGTCACTCCTACTCCGATTAAGAGTATGGGAAGATTCAATCACGAAGCAGCTTGTGTAGATCCTGCCACTGGAATTGTCTATTTGACAGAAGACCGAAATGACAGTTTGTTCTACCGCTTTATTCCCAAAAAGCGTCAATCCTTGCATGAAGGTGGACAATTGCAGGCGCTAGTCGTGAAAGGGAAAGCACAATTTGATACTCGCAATTGGGCCAGTTTGCAAATGTCCAAAGGGGTTCAGTATCAGTGTGAATGGATAGATTTAGACGATGTAGAAAGTCCCAATGACGACTTACGCCGGCGAGGTTATGCACTGGGGGCAGCCTTGTTTGCTCGTGGCGAAGGCATTTACTTTGGCGACAATGAACTTTATTTTTGTTGCACCAGCGGTGGCGCGAAAAAACTCGGGCAAATTATGCGCTATTCACTCAATAGCCAAGTACCCACCCTTGATTTGTTTTTCGAAAGTGAGCGAGCAACCAGTCTCAACTTTGGTGATAACCTTTGTATAGCACCCAATGGCCACTTGATCGTATGCGAAGACCAATATTTGGAAACGGTAGACAATCACCTCAAAGGAGTAAGTCCTAATGGTGAATCATACGATATTGCTAAGGTACGTTGGCAAACTGAGCCTGCTGGAGCTTGTTTCTCGCCAGACGGCACCACCTTGTTTGTGAACCTCTATTCGCCAACGGCAACACTTGCAATTACAGGTCCGTGGAATAGTTAGCACGAGTGATTAAACACATACCCACCAATATCATCACAGGTGCACTTGGAGTCGGAAAGACAACCGTCATCCAATCATTATTGAAGCGCAAGCCTGTGCAGGAACGCTGGGCCGTGCTTATTAATGAGTTTGGAGAAATTGGTATTGATGGTGCAATGCTGTCAGCATCAAAAGATCAGCAAAATAACAAAAACATTTTTATTAAAGAGGTCCCTGGAGGCTGCATGTGCTGCACTTCTGGGTTACCGATGCAAATGGCACTGAACCTTTTGTTGGCGCAAGCTAAACCACACCGATTGCTTATTGAGCCAACTGGTTTAGGGCACCCCAAAGAAGTGCTACAAACCCTCACGCAGAAACACTATCAAGACGTATTGGATGTGCAAGCGACGCTGACCTTAATTGATGTCCGAAAACTAGATAATGAGAAATGGCGTAGTCATCCAACCTTTCGCGAACAAATGCAAATTGCAGACACAGTAGTTGTCACTAAATCAGATTTGTACACCCATGACCATGCAGATTCTCTTAGCGATTTTATGACTGAATTGAAAGTTTCGTCGACCCCCGTCACATATGCAGCACAAGGTGAAATTGATATTCAACTGTTGGAACAGACTTCGTCATTCAAAACGCGTTTTCAAACAGGACATCTTCATCATCATCCTAAGTCTGAAAACCCGAATGCCTCCATAGTTGCGCCAGAGCATGGCGTTCTTAAAGTGAACAACAAAGGAGAGGGATATTTCTCTCGCGGATGGCTATGTTCAGCCAAACAAAAATTTGATTACTATCAATGCCAGCAGTTGCTAAAAGCTTTAGACGTCGATAGGCTTAAAGCGGTAATAAATACAGATCAAGGTGTAATCGGATTTAACATTGCTGATGGTATTTTTGAAGAAAACCAGTTGAGTGGAACCGAAGACACGCGCATTGAACTTTTAACCAATAACGAAGAAAAAGCCGACTATTTCGCTGATATCATTGAACAGACGCTGTGCTTAAACGAATAGACAGCATGTAATTTCAAATGAACAAATACCTGCGAGAAAATGGTATCGTGGATATCAGACGACTCATTAGTTGGGTTCAGAGTCATTGAACTGAGCTCACCGAATTCTTCAATTAGGTGAGCTTTGTCAATGACAACAGATTTTGAAAATAATGTAATTGTGAATGCGAGCTATTTAAAAATTTAGTTTAATCATTTGCCGCACCAATACTACTGACTATTGGTACTCGACTCTTCCATAATTTGATTAACCAATCGAGAACTGTAGATTCTCATTTGACCTAGGTGACTTTTAGCGGCAGCTAAGTCAATTCCACAGATAACCTGCTTAGCAATACTGTTTTCCTGCGTATAAGATAAATCTGCTTTGTTATCTTTTCTATTTGCGATAATGGATTGCCATTTATCTGTGTAGACTGGTGGTTGATTATCTCCTAATGCATCACTGCCTAAATTATGCAATTTCGAGTCGTACTTAGCATGATGAAGCTTAATACCCACCACATCATTTTTGCCTGAAAGGAATTCAACACCAGTTATCGCTGACTTACTACCCTTAGGTATTTCTATAGATTTTTCGTAGCCTTTAGGCAATTGATTTAGTTTCTCATTGCCTGAATTATTGGTTTTCCAATATCGCTTTTGGCTCTTCATATCTTCATATTGCACAGCTAAATTCGTAATTTTTCCTTTCTTATTCATTCCAGCTGCTACCCCAGTGGCGACGACCAAACTATCTTTGGGCGGAGTAACCTTAGCGAATTCCCCAGGATGTGTTCCAACGGTTATTTCTGTACAACCAAAGCGTTCGGGGAAATACTCTCCTTCTTGTTTCTCTCGTACTAATTCCGTTGTAATTGAAATGATATTTTGTTCACTATCGAAATAGTCATTTGAGGTTATGTCAGCGACTTGAATATGAATTCTAAATAGAGGCGTTTGGTCTTGTGACCTGCTCCAGTCTATTTGGCTTTTCAGCACCTTAGAAATAGTGACTTCGATTTCTCGGCTTTTGATATTTACTTCAACATTATTTTTTCTAAATACACTTGTATCTTTTATTAGGTCTCGATTAGGCATCACGCTAGCCCCAACAACAACGTAGTGCTTGCCTGAATATTCTTTGTCAATTTTGAACCTGATTGTCTGGAGGTTTTGTTCTGAAATGCCAACGGCAGACAGTGCAATCGAATCTTCAGCTTGCTCAAGCGAGAATTCTACTTCTGTTTCTTCCATATCAATAAAAGTGTTTTGATTGTCTCGAATCACCGCTTCTGGCTGATTGGCAATATCTTGGACGACGGGTGTATCTGTAGATTGAATAAACCAATTTGGAACTGCAGAATTAGCATTGCTCTCATTCATTGGTGAGTAACTTATGGGCTGTCTACGAACCCTGCGATTTGGTCTGACTGTTTGATTTGAAGGAGACATAGTTTTTCCTTAATGATTAATTTAGAGTTAGCCTCGATATTTATTTCAGGATTTGTTCCTGACATACCCTGATGTGTTTTGAGCATAATCAAAGGTGAAAAAAAGTCTGTATGCAGGAGCTAATGAATAGCTTATGAATACCTAATGGAAATGTATATTATTGAATTATTTGAAATTTTTTAGCTTTACGGTTTTTAGAAAAACCAAGAATATAGACTGAATTGTTTGTTGCCAGGTAAGGAAAAATGAAAAACGACAAGAAAGCGCGAGTTAGGCATGTTAACTCCTACCCTTTTAGTAAGAATGCAGGATCACCCGAAATACTAGATGGTGCTAAGCCTCCCAATCGAAATCTTGTTCTGGGGGTGCTCGCAGTGGCGACAGTAAAATTTTTGTTTGCGCCGATGAAGGATACTTTTTCTCAAGGTGTGTCAGTATTTTATTGATGATAAAATCGTAAGTGATGCAGGCGATTATGCTCACATTATGCTTTTGCCAACTCACACACCTCAATGTATTTATACACCTAGTTTAGAGTATCCACAGAAATGGGGGAAACTTAATTAGCTCTTAACCTGCGCTTCCAATCACCATTATGTGACAACAAACAGGCTTGTTCTGTATCAAAAAATACATGGCGTTTAACATTTTTGAGCAAAATTCCAACTTTTAAAAGTTGTTGTTGAATATGGTTTAAAAGCGCTTGCTCTTGCTGGTTGGCCAACATAGCATCCAATGACTGTTGGTTATCTAATACGCAAGTGATGACCAAACTCCCTGGAAAGTTGGCATAATTGGCTGAGTGGGTTAACCACTCAAAGCCAACAATTTCTTGTTTAGCTAGCTCGCAGGCTATAGTGAGTGCTTTCACTACATTGTTATCTAGCTTTTTGGTGGTTTTGTTCATACAAAGCTTAGACACAGATCTCGCATTACAGGATCAACCATAGGTACATAAATAAGCAGTATTACTTTTTACTTGTACTTTAAAACGTTGATTTGCATCTACTGTAAACTGTTCGTTTGGTCCAAATGTTTGCCATTGGTCACTATCAGGTAATTGCACGGTTAGCGCGCCGCTAACTACCGTCATGGTTTCAAACTGGCTAGTACCAAATTCATAGTCACCAACTGCCATAACGCCCATTGTTGCGGGTAAGGTGTCTGTATCAAAGGCAATAGATTTCACTTTGCCATCAAAATATTCATTTATTTCAAACATGCTTTTCTCATTCATTCTAGGGATAAATTTGCAGGCTAATTTAACAGTTTATCTTATCCAAACAACTGCGAAATTAATCTAACTTATCGCTAGATAAAAACGTCAAAATCAACTCATTAACCTGTTTTGCCTGCACCATTGTCAAATCATGCCCTGCCCCTTTTACCAATTGGGTTTGTATATGAGGAGCCACTTTATGTAAGCGTTCAAGCACAACATTGGGTGAATAGATTTTCTCGTTTTCACCCACTAAAAAAAGTACTGGCGCCGCCACTTGTTTTAGTTCTTTGTCGGTGAACACATTCGGATAAACAAGGGGGGATGAATTAAAACTTTGTACAGCAAGATAAGCTTCATCAATGTGCTCTTTAACCAATTGCTGTTGTTCAATACTCCCGTTATAGGTATCTTCTGCTAACCATTGCATAAACTGTTGAGCGAAAAATTTAGTAGGTAGTACAACAGAAACGGCCCTAACAATAAACTCGGCTGATAAAGGCGCTACAACGCCAGCAGGTGCAAGCAACACAGTTTTGTCTACTTTTTCTGGAAACGATTTTGCGTACTGGGCTGAAATCCAACCACCGTATGATAAACCAACCAAATTGACTTTTTGTTCAGGAGATACTTGAAGCAAAACCTCATCTAGCCAATTTACATAGTCACTAGCGTCATTGAAAAGTTGATTCGGAATGCTGCCTCCTTGAGCAAACATTATATCCAATGCATACACTCGGTAGTCTTTAGCAAGAGCCTCTATATTAGGCATCCATTGCAAAGAGTTCCCTCCTGCTCCATGCAGTAAAATAATAGGTTCGGCGTTTTCCGGTCCAGACACTCGTATCAAGGTTACGCCTTGAGTTGTTTTTATTTTCAATACAATAGATTCAACCGGCCAAAGCTTCGCGCGATTGTCATATAAGGACAAATATTCACGTTTGGCTTCAGCACTTTTAAACGGATGGTAGGGCGAAGAAAAGTCAACCGGATTAGGTTTCAACATGAAACCCATACCAACAATCAACAACAGCAAAATCACTAAACTGCACACTAGACCCAGGATCCATTTTTTCAGTGTTTTGGTCTTACTGCCCATCACTTTTGTCTCCTACTTCGCAATCACTAACAGGATCTATAAGGTCACCGTTTTCATCTTGTTGCTTTTTAACTTCTTGTTTTCGTTCTACCACAGCTTTTATAGTCGTTTCTGCTTTGGGATCTGGCAAGAACATTTGAAAAAATAGACCAAAGGCAATGGCACCGGCTTTGCGGTTTTTCGCCAAGCCTACCATTTTTATACACAGGTAAATTAAGGTAACGAAACACAACCAGGGTGTTATCACATGCAATAACGTAATTAATATATCCATCATAACTCTCTTTAAAACTGGTTAACTGAACTTAGCCAACCAAAAAGTTTAAATATTTGGCAATAGAAATTGCCGGTTAATATTGTTAGCTAAGAGAGCTATGAGGGTTAGATTCATCATTGTGAATCTGTTTAGAATTTGCGATTAGAATAGGAGCTAACTCAAAAGAAAGTATAAGTTTCTTTAAGTAGTTAAAGGTTGTAAACAATTTGTCTTGGTAGTCTAGGCAAACATCGACCAAACATTCCTGCATATATCTTTGAAATGCATGATCTGCACGCTGCTCAAACGCCCAAAGAAATTGGCGCTGCTGCGAAAAATGAGCTTTTTGTTTGGATAGATTAGCTTGTTTTGATTGGACAATGTGAAAGTAGTTAAACGTCTTGTCAATACGTGTATCCGTAACGTAAGAATTGACGGCTTCAATATGAAAGATTCGTTTAGCACTTTGCTCTAATTCAGCATCACCACCAGCATGCAACTGTAATGTTAAAACACAGGCAGTAAAGAATAAGGCCAAAAATTTGCCTAACCTGCAATTCATAGAATTCTGAAAGTTACGTTATCCATACTAAATTAAGTGTAGACAAATTAAGAAAATACAAGCAGTAGCATAAAAACGCGGGAGAATCTGAGATTGATCTATTCGCGTTCAATAGTTTGCTTGGTATTTCCAAGCTATTGCTTATTTTAATGGCGTACATTTATTTTTTTTCTTCAAGCCTCTTCATTTTCACCATTGGATTTAGATAAATTAATACGAATTTCTTTTCTCGTTTGCATTGTAAGCAAAAAAACCAACAATGGTGTCAAACTGTAGAAGATGCCAGCAAGAAATCCATAGGATGACATAAAGCTTAATGCAGTGATCGTCACTAACAGCGAAAGTACGATTTGTGCTATCCAGATTAGTGACTCTTTGCGTATCAACAGCTTCTCCAACTGATTCAAACAAAGTTCGTCGCCTTTAGATGACGCCCTCAAATAAAGGCCTAACTGAACTAACGCTATAAGTAGAAGACCAACGCTGAATATCGCCACAAGTACGGCGACTTCGGCAGTGCTGGATACTATGAAGTTAGCGGGGAACAAGCGTTGAGAAAACGAATAGAACATCATATCCATTAACAGCTTCAGCGGATACACATAAATTAATACAACGAAAATGAGAACAAGGGTTAAAAATGTTGAAACACCGTCATCTAGTCCAAAGCGTTGACTCCAACGTCTGTGCGTGATCCAAATCAACATCATCACTGCAAAACTCGCGGCAAAGGACGGTATTCTGAATATTGCGGTTAAAAGTTCATCGTAGTTCTGCGGCATTGAGCTGAGTGAAATGACTAGCATGGTTACTGCAAAGGCAAAAGCTGCATCTGAAAAAACTTCGATTCGAGTCATGCTTTCGCCACGCAATCGAAAGCCACCTTGCGAGTTCAATTGCGAGAGAGTTTGTTCAGTCCATCTCATTTTCTAATCCCCCAGACGCCCTCATCGGGGCATGAACTAAACTATATCAAATTAATATTTTTATGTTGAGTAAAGAACACTGCAAGGATACGCTTTACTCACGCCTCCCAAAAGGCACCAATAACGCTAGGAAAAATTATGTTAACTAAGTTTTTCATCGGACTGTCGATATTCATCAGTTGTCTAATACCTTTAGCCAATGCGCAGATGTTGGCCATTAAGGCAGATCGCCTGTTGGATGTCCGTAGTGGTAAAATTCAATCTTCTGTTGTTGTACTCATTAATAACGGAAAAATAGAAGCAATCAACCCTAAATCTTTGCCAGAAGATATTGAGGTGATCGAATTAGGTGACCATACGCTACTTCCCGGTTTGATAGATACGCACACACATATCACTGCCGATTATTTCACCGGTAACGACTGGACAACAGCTGCAGTTCGACAGACCGCACCTGACTGGGCCTTGCAAGGTGTCAAATTTGCACGTGAAATACTTGAATCGGGTTTTACCACCGTGCGAGATTTGGGCGCTCAACCTGGGTTTCCTGACGTAGCGCTGATGCGAGCGATTGAAGCAGGCCACATATCTGGTCCTGACATATGGCCTGCAGGTCATGCAATTTCAATAACAGGGGGCCACTGCGACTGGACTGGATTCGCTCCTGGCGTGATGGAACTTGGACCAGAAGCAGGCATCGCAGATGGCGTAGACGAAGCCATGAAAGCAGTACGTTATCAAGCTAAACACGGTGTACGTGTGATAAAGGTTTGTGCCACAGGCGGTGTATTCTCATTTTCACAGAATGCAGAAATTGGCGCACAACAGTATTCTGGTGCTGAGCTAGAAGCAATTGTTAGCGAAGCACACAAGCTAGGACTAAAAGTAGCCGCCCATGCCCATGGTACAGAGGGAATTAATGCAGCGGTTCGCGCAGGTGTCGACTCCATTGAACACGGTTCTATTTTAAATGAAGAATCCGTTAAGTTAATGAAAGAACGAGGTACTTTTTTGGTACCACAAGCCTACTTGAGTGAATTTGAGCTTGCCCCAGATACACCCGCTTCAACCGTTGCAAAAAGTGAGTATCTTAACCCGCTCATTGCCGATAGTTTTAACTTGGCTTATAAGGCTGGTGTCAAAATGGCATTTGGCTCAGACAGCGGTGTATTTCCGCATCGAGACACTGCGTTAGAATTTGCCGCATTGACCCGTAAAGGCATTTCGAAAATTGATACCTTACGAATGGCTACCATTTATGCCGCTGAACTATTAGGCGTGAGCGATAGAGGTGAATTAAAGGCTGGCATGCGCGCCGATATTATAGCGGTACCAGGTAATCCACTTAAGAATATTACATTGATGGAATCGGTGCCTTTTGTGATGAAGCAGGGTGTTGTAATCAAGAATAAATAGTCTGCTATTCAAGTCAAGATGAGTGGTTCAAAATTGACGATTTTTCCGCCCCAGAGCGACATCTTTACTAGATGGAGGCATGTTTGTTTATAGGCAAATATACCGAAATTATTCTATGGTATGAAGGTAGCGCTTAAGAAGTTTGATAGTTTATAACCCGCTTTCATTGGTAAAACTTTTGGAAATTTAAAATAATGAACAAATTTATACTAAAAAAATCAAAACCTATTAGCACATTATTTCTTGCGTGCTTGTTGAGTTTAGGCTTATTGACCGGCTGCTCATCTACTCAGGAGGTGATTGCAAAGAATAAGGTAAAGCTTGAAAGCCAAACCAGAATTAGTGAAGGAGCGTTGCACTTTGACGGTAATAAGCTCAATCACAAAACCTTCGAGAATCCCTCGACAGGGCCAAAATATGATTATTTTTTTGGTAAAAACATCTCAGCCCATGGCGACGCGGTCAAACCTTACAAGCACTATGTGTTTATGACTTGGTACAAGGGCGGAAAATTTAATCGCAACGTTATGTTGTCTCGCTTAAATACCAAAACAGGCAGCGTTAAAACGATTGAATTTCCACACCGGCATACGGGCTTTCGGGGTGATCCACTGGTGGGAGAGTCACACAATACGATAGGTTTAGCGGTTAGCCCAATTAATGGGACTATTCACATGGTCTATGATATGCACGCCTACATAGATGACGAGAAAAACGGTCGTTTTAAAGGTCGCTTTGTGAATGACTTTTTCCGGTATTCCTATTCGGTTCCCGGAGCGGCAGATGTCAGTGATGATGAGTTTACCCTGGCACAATTTGTCAAAGATACTAGCAAAGTAAGTCAAGGTGATGATGACTACAAGCATTTGACTATGACGGGTGATTTGGCCGACAAAGAAAATTTTTCTGCGTTCACTTATCCTAAGTTTTATACCACTTCTGACGGTACCCTAATCCACTACATGCGCTGGGGCGGTAACAATAATGGCGCTTATTATTTCAACAAATATGATGCTGAAAAACAAAAATGGACGCGCTTCACGCCCTTTAACCATAAAGATCAAGAGAAACATGGCAATCCATATAATTGGGGCTTATATGGCTTCATGAAATACGTAAATGGTAAGTTAAGAGTGGGTTTCCAACAACGTAGCGCCGACAACAATGACCGCTATAAATACCAAAACGGTGTTTACTACGCTTACTCAGATCACCCTGATGGCATGGGTGAGTGGAAAAACCACAAAGGTGAACCCATGACCTGGCCTCTCGTGAATTCCGACGAAATCAAAGTGTTTGAACCCGGTGATTATATGAGTCATCAAGAGCCTAATGCGATTCACATCGTGGGTGGTTTCGATTGGACAGTAACAGAAAAAGAAGATATTCACTTTATTAGTAAAGCTCGCTCAACTGACCAAAAGCGCAAAGGTTTCGAGCAGGTAGCCATTCACGCTTACAAGCCAGCAGGGGCTAAAGAATTTATCATATCCACTGACTTTACAGGCGGTGATCGAATTTATACAGCGGGTGATGACATCTTCATTATTGGCTTGAAAAACGGCTATCCCTATGTAGAAAAAGCCAAAGGTGGAACCAACGATTTTATGCCTATGTATGAGCAAAAAGGTGGTACCCGATTCGACCACGGCACGATTCACATCCAAGATGGGAAAGCCTACTATTATTTAATGGAAAGAGGTTCTGGCAACTCACTACCCTTGTACTTGCAAATTATTGATTTAGGCGTCAATTAAACGAATTGAACTATTAGGTATTTAAGGCCGCAACTTGCATGCGGCCTTTTTATATCAGTTTGTTTTTAAAAAAGTGTGTTTTTTGTGCACTTAATTTTATGTTTCTGAGGAATTCTCTTATCCAAACTGAAGCGTTCGCTTTTTGATTTTGCGAGTAGGGTCAAATGTGCCAAAGCGCTTTTTGCAGCACCGCTTATAGTAGTTCCATGAGCGAATCAACCACCCAATCAGGACCACAGTCTGCAATGGGCTGGCCGTGGTTATAGCCATAGGTAACACCGACCACTGGGCAAAGTGCGTATCGTGCCGCACTCACATCGTGTCTGGAATCACCAATCATTAATAACTGTTGAGGCTTTACTCCCAATTTATGCGCCGCATGCAATAGCGGTTCAGGATGAGGTTTCTTGTGGGTGAGACATTCGCCACCTATCAGCAACTGAAAGTAGTGCCTAATCGACAGCGAGGTCAAAATTTCGGGAACGAAGCGCAACGGTTTATTTGTAACGACTGCCATAGCTATCTGGCGCGACTGCAAATTTTCCAAAAACTCTTTTACGCCAGGATAAAGCAACGTGCCTTCACTGACACAATCGGCATAAGCCTCAAGAAAAATCCTTAGCGCCCGCTCTGCCAGTAGTTCGTCCAGATCCTTGGCCACATCAACTGAATCGCTCAGAGCCCGACGCACCAGCACCGCTGCACCGTTACCGACCCACTGGCGAACCTTGTCAATCCCAGCTTCGGGTCGCTGTAGCTTCATCAACATAAGATCGACAGCCGTGGCAAGGCTTGGCACACTATCGATCAATGTGCCATCAAGATCAAATACCACCGCGGCCGGTGTTGAACCATTTACGAAGGGAGAAGTAGCATTCATTTGCTCTATATTCCAGCTAGCTCAGCATGCATGACTGCGACGCTAAAACTCTTTATATAAGGCTTCGTTTTCGTCTGTTTTTATGGTGGTGTTCTGATAGCGTAAAGACCGACCGCTCCCAATGTAAACATCCACTAGCTCGCCTCCTGAGTTCACCGTGATTACGGCAAACCTCCCTATAAAGCTAAAATCGGCTTTGAGGTTATTATAAGCAGCGTCGGCACTGTTTTGCAGCAGCACGTATTGATGAAGCGTTTTTCCCTCAAGGTTCAAGGTGACTTTTAGGCCTTTAAATTCTTGAGCATCCATTAGGCGCTCAACCGACTGCACTGTCCCTTGCTTTTGATTGTCTTGAGTGTGTGATTCGTAAACTAGCGCGAAAGGATTTGTCCATGCGTCTCCTTTACGCCGCAGCACAAATGTTGGTAATGGTTTTTTCTTGTAAGGTCCAGCGGCGGCAGTAGAAGACGGCGCATTTACCCGTGTAAATTGCAAATTAGAATCTTTCGGTATTAGCGCGCGCATTACTATTGGATGCGGCCCAAGCTCGTTGGCAGTGAAAGTGACATCAAAGTTTTGATTGCTCACTTGACTGCTTTGCACATCCTCAAAAAAATGCCAGCCAGGATGTTGATAGGCCTTATGTCGCTCCCACTTTATCTTATCTGAGTCTTGGTATCTGGATGGTTCGGGCGTCATTTGTGTTTCTTTGCCCGCACTCGTTACGTCCATCGTATCAGCGATATTATGATAGACGTAATCATGATACTGGTCAGGCGCTTGCGATTTGGCTCTGAATATATCGACATAATATCCTTGCTCGTCGTTTAGTCTAATTAGCGCCATTGTTCGCTGGTGGTCAGCAGGAGCAAGAAGATTAAACTCATCATAAAATTCAGTAGTCGCAAATGAGTACTTTGGTGACACGCCTTGGCGATTTGCGGCAGGCTCAAGCGCAATCGGTTTAACCTGATTAATCCCCATGTTTATCCAGCCACCCTGACTCCCCGAGGAACCGTTACTGATAACAGAGTTATGAGCAGCAAATAATCGATAGTAATTTTCGTGAATATCAGTGCGATAAGTTCCTTTACCGCCGTCAATCCCTAGTACGTAACCTTGACCGTATAATTCCATATCCATACCAGACGCATGAGCATGGATATAACTGCCGCCAGCTACCCATGCCATTAAACTGTTTTTTACCGGATCGCTTTGACTTATGTTGCGCTGAATCGTCAGGCCTGCATGCGGAACGTGATTGCTGCGAGGACGTTGTGGCTCGCTATGTGTTATCAGTGCTGCTTTAGCCATATTTAACTCAGGAGCATCTAGAGACCAGAGTAAGGTCAAGGGCAAAACATAGGGGCTAGGATCATAGCTTCGTTTAGGCAATACACCTCGGTTGTAGTCCCCACTTTGCATACTTGAACGCAACACACCCGAGAACTGTGTGACCTGTTCCTCGTTATCGTTAATCTTTGCCAATTGCAGTGCCATTTCATAAGCCTGATAATCGACCTTCATAAAACGATTGGTGTCACCAAAATAAGGGTAGCCTTTATTAGGAAATTGCAAATTGTACATCGCCGTTAAAGACTGTGGAATATTGCTATATCTGGAGCCCACTTTGTAATTCTCGTAGTTGCGGTCGATTAAAGTCATTAGATATACACTTAGCGACGTAACATGTTTCGAATAGCTAATGGATTCTGGCCAGATATCTCCAGGCTCTTTGAACATCTCGGCGATCATATTTAGCGAGGCTTGATGCTTTGTGTTTGTATCTAAATAGTACGGCAGCAGTTTGGCGATTTCCTGCGGGCTATCATGAGCATGAATGTTATGTAACAAGCTAGACGATTCCAATACCGGCCAGTTAGAATCAAGCAAACCGCGATTAAGTGCTAAATAAACATAAGTTTCGAATACTTTTTGTGCCGCAGTAAAATTGAAATTAACCAGTTGATTCGACGCAAGATCAATCACTTGTCCGCCATTTGCAAGATAAGGTTGTACAAAATCGTAAATGATAGGTAATTGTGCACCTACCAATCGGGCTTCTAATAAATGATCGTCATGATACATCCAGCCACTATTCATAAATCCATTTTCATTAACCGGTATTTGCACTAACGCATTCACAAAGATAGAGAGTATATCGGCTGCACACTGTGCGTATGAATCTTGTTCTGTTAAATAATATAGCACTGAACAGTCGACAGCATCTTGTATGCCTTTTAGCATTTTTTCTTGAGGAACTCTCGGATATCCCCACCTACGCTTTTCATCTGTTTGGTTGCCTAAACCTTTCGTGTAAGTGACTAAAGTCGGCACGCTCTTTGAATCAAAATCTTTCGGCCAGACTAAAGGTAAAGCGAGGAGCTTTTCTCGCCTATCATTGAGTGTTTGGGAGGTTGCTGCGTCGGCGCGTTTTTTTAAACTGGCAAACAGTTCGCTTGCCCATACGTTGCGATCAATTTTTTCAAGTATAGCTTGTCGCTGAGAGGGCGTGACCCATATTGATGGCCGGGTGATATGCATTTCACTCGGTTTAGTTCCTGCCGCTGTTGCATTCGTAGCATCAGATTTTATGTTAGCGCCTTGAACGCTTACATGGCTGGTAAAAAAAATTCCAAACAAGACTAGGCTGAGAAATTTATCAGCCCTCGGAAGCTTTACACCCAAAACTGAATTAATCATGCTTCAAATGACCTGTATTGACATAGGAGAGAATAGGAAGCTTAGACACTTTCTTTCGTCCAGTAAAGGCTCAACAGATTTCGCACCTTGGTATCACTCATCTAATCAATGAATTCGTCCGGATATAGCTGTAATAGGGGCCTTAACACAAATAATACCTCACATGCCTAAGGCGGTTTAAACCATATTTAAGTATTTAACCCTCGTCAGTCTAAAAGCCGAGGTCAAGAAGGATCAAACAAACGGGCCCGAGGTAGTGCACGATTTTTAGGCCGCCTATAGGTCAGGTCGAGACTTGTGTTTTTTCGCCTGCGCAAAGAATCTGATATTAAATGCACAGCCCATTATCGTTGCGATGCAAACTGTATCTGCAACTTTTCAGCCTGAAAATGTCAGGAATGATCGCCACATGGGTCAAAAAAACAATTCCTTTTTATATCCTAATATTCTATACTTTCAATAATTTCTGAAACTTCAAACAATTTAACAACCCAGAAGGCTGATTTATGAAAATGACACCGATGATCGAATCTTTTGTGATGCATTTTGGCGAAATGGGCAGCCGTTGGGGGTTTAATCGTACTGTAGGCCAAATGTATGCGTTATTGGTTGTCAATCAAGAACCGCTTAGCGCTAACGATATTGCTGAAGCACTAAGTATTTCGCGAGGCAATGTCAGCATGGGCTTAAAAGAGCTTCAGTCGTGGCGTTTGGTACAAACCCATCATGTTGCGGGTGACCGCAAAGACTATTACAAAGCTTTAGGTAGTATTTGGGATATGGCCAACAAGGTGTTTGAAGAAAGACGTAAACGAGAAATGGACCCAACCTTGAGCTTGCTGCGAGATATCTTGATCGAAACACCTGCCAATGAAAAAGAAGAGTACGCCCAACAGCGCTTGAGCGAAATTCACGAGTTACTTGAATCCATTTCTCAGTGGAGTGAGGAACTGCAACGATTGAGTCCAGAAAAGCTCAACACCCTGATGAAGCTCGGCTCGGGTGTTGGCAAGGTTTTGGACATGAAAGACAAATTCTTAAAATCTAGTTAAATGAGGTAAAAAAGCATGGCTGACGCATTCCTGTTATCTCGAATACAGTTTGCTGCCAACATCAGTTTTCACATTCTGTTTCCGACAATCACTATCGCTCTTTGCTGGTTGTTATTCTATTTTAAAGTTCGTTTTGATCTATCCCAGCACCCAGTTTGGATGCGTGTTTATCGATTCTGGGTGAAAGTATTTGCGCTGACTTTTGCCTTGGGGGTAGTCAGTGGAATAACCATGTCATTTCAGTTTGGGACGAATTGGCCCGGGTTCATGGAGACAGTCGGAAATATTGCCGGCCCATTATTGGGATACGAGGTACTAACTGCCTTTTTCCTAGAAGCGACCTTTCTGGGCATTATGTTATTTGGTATTAACCGTGTTCCCTCTTGGGTGCATACTCTTGCGACCCTAATAGTCGCGGTGGGAACCACTCTTTCCGCATTTTGGATCTTAGCACTAAACTCATGGATGCAGACCCCCACAGGGTTTGAAATGCGTGAAGGCGTTGCCCATGCAGTGGATTGGTTCGCGATTATATTTAACCCTTCTTTTCCGTACCGATTAGGGCACGTATTGCTCGCATCGGGATTAACAGCGTGTTTCCTCGTGGCAGGTATTTCAGCCTATCGCATTCTTAGAGGTGACAATAAAAAAGCGCCAAATATTGCCCTAAAAACCGCCATACTCGCTGCAGCAGTGTTAGCTCCTTTGCAGGTTGTGATGGGCGATTTGCATGGGCTAAATACCTTTGAACACCAACCCCAAAAAGTGGCTGCAATGGAGGGTGTTTGGGAAACCACTGAAGGCGCCCCACTTTTGTTGTTTGCCGTTCCTGATGAGGAAAATCGTACTAATCATTTTGAAATTGCCATTCCCAATATGGCTAGCATCATCTTAACCCACGATCCGCAGGGGAAGATTCAAGGTTTGAATGATTTTAAAGGTGAACATCCTCCTGTTGCACCGGTATTTTATGGTTTTAGGATCATGGTAGGGCTCGGCATGTTGATGCTGCTCAGTAGCTGGTATGCCAGCGTTGTGCTACTTCGCAACAATGCACTGCAACCTTGGCAATTGAAGTTCTTTGTCGGCATGACCTTTTCTGGTTGGATTGCAACCCTTGCAGGCTGGTATGTGACCGAGATTGGACGCCAACCCTTCTTGGTAAGTGGCGTATTGAAATCGGCGGATGCGGTCACAGATATCGCGCCAGCCAATGTAGGTATCAGCTTAGCTATGTATCTAACTGTCTATATCGCCTTGCTAGTAGCTTACATTAAAACCTTGTTCTACATGGCACGAAAATCGGTAGAAATTGAAGAGTACAGTTTGTCTGAATTGTCGTCTCGCACCAATGAAGAGCCCGGTAACCAAAGTGAAAACGCCAGACAAGGAGTTACAGTATGATTTTAGATGAACATTTGCCCGCGATTTTTGCTGCGCTGATGGCGTTTTCAGTACTGGTTTATGCCATTTTGGATGGCTATGATCTTGGCGTGGGCATGCTATTGCCAATGAGAAACGAACAACAACGCGACACCATGATAGCGTCCATTGGTCCATTTTGGGATGCCAATGAAACTTGGTTGGTGTTAGCCATTGGTTTATTGTTGATTGCCTTCCCTTCTGCACACAATATCATTTTGAAGGAGCTTTATTTTCCCGCAGCTCTGTTGTTAATTGGGTTAATTTTACGCGGTGTGTCCTTCGACTTTCGAGCCAAGGTAATCCAGTCGCGCAAAGATACTTGGGATAAACTGTTTAAACTGGGTTCGTTTATGGCTGCCGCTTGCCAAGGCTATATGCTGGGGATGTTTGTAATGGGCTTTGAATCGAGCTTTCTAGCTGTAGCTTTTAGCCTACTCAGTGCCATAGGTGTTGCCACTGCATACACCTTAATAGGGGCATGTTGGTTGATAATGAAAGCGGAAGGGGAGTTACAAGCAAAGGCCATTGGTTGGGCGAGAAAAGCTGGATATATTGCCTTCACAGGGATACTACTGGTGTCCGTTATCAATCCCTTAATTAACGAGTTTGTTTTCAGCCGCTGGACAACGCCTCCCCTCGCCTATTTGTTCGCATTTGTTCCTTTGCTTTGTTTTGGCTTCTTCTTCATGGGTTACAAAACCTTAAAACGATTGCCTTTGGAAAATGACGAATGCTGTTGGCTACCGTTTGTACTATGTGTATCTATATTCACTTTTAGTTTTGTTGGGCTGGCACTGAGTTTCTATCCTTTTGTGGTGCCCAATCAAGTGACCATCTGGCAGGCAGCTAGCGCGCCCGAATCGTTGAGATTCATCTTGTATGGCGCACTCATTGTTATTCCCTGTATTTTTGCCTACACCTTATTTTCCTATCGTGTATTTTGGGGAAAGGTGCGGGATTTAAGGTATTACTAACTTCACGGAAAGCTGGTGAATTCCACCAGCTTTTTGGAATTAAACACAAAAGTCTATTTGAAGAATTTAATACTCAATGGGTAGTGCCAAAGTATGCCGTCATTGGCTTTTATAGCGCCTAAAATTGCAAAGATAAGGCCGCAAATACCCAGAATCATCAAACCAAAGATTCCAATTACTACGAATATAAGAATGGTGCAGACAACAGCATAAATCATCGCACTGATAATCCAGTTGAGTATGACTTTTCCGTGATCGTCAATCTCTTTAGAATGCTCTTTGTTGGTTGCCCACATGATGATCGGTAACACCAATCCGCCGAAAGGGATAATAAAGCCAGCCAATTGGCTTAAATGCATTAATAATAGGTAGGATTTTAGTTCCATGCCCCAAGGTCTAAATTCTTCCATAATAATTCCTCAATCTAATAGAAATTCACACATATCATACGACCATTCTATAAATCTGTCATATACCAAATGCACAGTTCAAAAATAACATACGTATTCATCTTATGCTTTAAGCCAAATGTTACTAGAATGACTTATCGATGTAATTGCGGACGTTCAACATGGCCAAACAACCACTTCTCCAACACTTCCCTACTTCAAGCCCTATTGCGTTTGGTTGCATGGGATTGGGTGGAGGATGGAATAGCCAGTCCATTGAACCAACTCACATTAAACAAGCTCATCTAGTAGTAGATACAGCGCTAGATTGCGGGATCAACTTCTTCGATCATGCAGATATATATACGCTTGGAAAAGCTGAGATGGTTTTTGGCGAAGTACTCAAGTCCCGACCAGAAATCCGAGATCAAATCATCATTCAATCCAAATGCGGGATCCGTTTTGAAGATGATAAAGGGCCCAAACGATTCGATTTTTCCGGTCAGTATATCCGAGACTCTGTGGACGGTATTCTTACCCGTCTCAATGTTGAATCCATCGATATTTTATTGCTGCATAGACCAGATCCGTTAATGGAACCTGAACAAGTGGCTGAAGTACTCGCTCAACTAAATCAGAGCGGTAAAGTCGCGCATTTTGGTGTGTCGAATATGAATGCTCAGCAAATGGGGTTTTTGCAGCATTATCTTGATTTCCCATTGATAGCTAACCAGTTAGAGCTCAATTTACTCCATCTAGGTTGGTTGAATGATGTGGTGTTAGCTAATAATCTTCAAGGGAAGGATTTGTCGTTTGGCTCTGGCACCATCGAATATTGCAGAATGCGTTCAGTCCAAATTCAATCCTGGGGAAGCTTATGTCAGGGGTTACTCACTGGCAGAGATTTAACTGGGCAAGCCCAAAATGTGCAACAGACAGCCGCCCTTGTTAGCTCGTTGGCTGCCGAATATCAAACCAGTAAAGAAGCCATTGTATTGGCATTTTTAATGCGCCATCCTGCTGGGATCCAGCCGGTTATTGGCACAACCAATAGTGATCGAATTCGCGCATGTAGCTTGGCCTCTAGCATCAATTTAAGTAAAGAGCATTGGTATGCTCTATATGTCACCGCACGCGGTGAAGAGTTACCTTAAGGAAAATTATTGTGAATACAAAATTTCTAATTCGTTTTTCCATCATTCTTACTATCTCCACCGTTGGTGTTTTAACCTTGGGTTGCCAACCAAAGACAGACGACACTCAAGATATAAAAGGGTCTCAAACCGAGCAAGCGACTCAATCTTCAGCTAGTGCGAAGACGAACTATTTAACCCGAGATGTGCGCGACGATGTTTTCTATTTCGTGCTTCCAGACCGATTTAACAACGGCAAACCTGAAAATGATAATGGCTCTGCCGAACCCGGAATTTCTCAGGGTGGATACAAACCAGACGATAAATTTGGTTTCCACGGTGGCGATATCGCAGGCGTAGAACAAAAGCTGGATTACCTGAAAGACATGGGTATCACTGCCATTTGGATGACGCCTATCTTGCGCAACAAAGCTATTCAATGGGGTGGGTACGCCCATCACGGTTATTGGATAGTCGACTTTACTCAAATAGATCCGCACTTTGGCAGCAATGATGATTTAAAAAGCTTGATCGATGCGGCCCACAAAAAAGACATGAAAATATTCTTCGATATTATTACCAATCACACCGCTGATGTGATTCGATTTGAAGAATGCCATCACCCAGATGGTACGTTTAGAGGTGAACAAACATGTGAGTACAAAACACGAGAACAGGTAAAAAACGGAGACACTTATTCTCCTTTTATTCCTGAAAAAGAAAAGAATGTGAAAGTGCCTGATTGGTTAAATGACACTAAGTATTATCACAACCAAGGTGATAGCTTTTGGCAGGGTGAAAGCGCAATAAATGGGGATTTTGTTGGTTTAGATGATCTTAACACGCTGGATCCAGAGGTCATTTCAGGAATGATCGATATTTACAAAAATATTATCACTGAATTCAAACCAGACGGATTTAGAATCGATACAGTCAAACATGTGCACATGCCGTTTTGGCAGTCATTTAGCCCAGCAATTATCGAACATGCAAAATCGTTAGGCATCCCTAATTTTCACATTTTCGGTGAAGTATATAGCGGTGATCCAGTGGTACTGAGCAGTTATACAACCGAAGGTAAGATGCCCTCTGTTTTGGATTTTGGATTCCAATCAGTAGTATCAGATGTGTTTTATCGTGGCAAAGATCCGCAATTGATATCGCAGTTGTTCGACAATGATGATTACTACAATGATCATGACAGTCAGGCTGATTTACTGATGAATTTCATCGGTAATCACGACATGGGTCGCGCCGGCTTCTTCATTCAAGATGCTAACCCCGACATATCAGAAGATGAAAAACTACAACGATTTATCTTGTCACACGCATTTATGTATATTTCTCGCGGCGTTCCCGTGGTTTATTACGGCGATGAACAAGGGTTTACGGGCGATGGTGGAGACGTAGGTGCGCGAGAAAATATGTTTGCCTCGCAAGTTGCTTCTTATAACGACAATAACTTAATTGGTACAAACGCAACCACAGCCGATAATAATTTCGATAAAACCCACCCCATTTATGTTGCTCTGGCTAAATTGGCAGATATTCGCCAACAACACAAAGCATTGCGCTACGGTGTAACCATCAATCGATTGACTGATGCGAGTAAGCAAGTTCTGGCGATCTCACGACTTGATAAACAAGAAAGCCGCGAATACTTAGCCGTGTTCAATGCAAGTAATGAACAACAAACTATTTCCGTGCAAGCATCAAGTCTTTCCTACCAGTTGATCCATGGTACGGGAACCCACGAAATCGCCAATGGTAAAATAAAAGTCGATTTGCCCGGGTTGAGCTACGCATTGCTAAAAGCCGATGAAAAGATTGCGGCCCAAGATGAAGTGTTAGATATCAAATTCACTGGAATGGAAAGCAGTAATGAAAGAGTAAAATTCAGCTATGAATTGGTGCTTTCTGAAGATTCTCAATCACCATTTCATCTTGCTGAAGTTACAACCGAATTGGTCGATGAGGATGGTAACCATGTGTTAGTCGCCAAAGACAACACCCCCCCCTATTCCGCCGTCGTTTTGCAATCAATTATAGACAAGAATAAACCGAAAAAGATTAAAGTGACTGTGACAAGTGGGACGAGGCAAACAGTCGAAAAGGAATTTGCAGTCGATTAACGCTAGACGAAAGCAAATCAACTGTATAGATCGACAGAGAACCGTTTTATTGGCTAGTGTCGCAGTGTAGTTAATGCATAACTTGTTAACAAAAAATGTTAAATATGAATTATTATGTAATTTAAGTGAATATAAATGCATTAAAAACGGTTTTTTATCGACCTATTTGCCTAATGCCCTAGACACTCATGGTGTCTTTGTGCATGATCGGCATCATTGCTAACTAGCTCGACCTTTGTGAACAGAGTCTCATGAACGAGTATTCTCATTTTTCTACTTCACTTCCATATCAATTATTAAAATTGACGCATCTTCTTGTCGGCTTAGCTCCCCAAATTCATTTTAAAATTAGGAAAGACCATGCAAAAAATTGTAGTAGTAGGTGGAGGAGCGGGCGGCTTAGAATTAGTCAGTAAGTTAAGTAAAACCCTTGGCAAAAAGAAAGAAGCTGAAATCGTCCTTGTCGACAGAAGTCAAACCCATGTGTGGAAACCACTTTTACATGAAGTGGCCGCAGGGGTAATCGATAAAAATTCTGATGGCGTTGAATATCGCATTCATGCTGCAAGGAACAATTATGAATTTCAGTTAGGCACTTTGAATAATATCGATGCCAAACAGAAATTTATTGAGCTGGACCCAATTTACGATGACCAAGGTGAGCTATTACTTCCGCAACGAAAAATTGACTTCGATTATCTGGTACTAGCCATTGGTAGTGTCAGCAATGACTTTGGCACACCGGGTGTTGCTGAACACAGTTTTTTCTTAGATTCTCTGACCCAAGCAGAGCGTTTTCATAAGGCGCTGCTTAATCAGTTATTGCGAATTAATCAGTCGTCTGTTGAAAACAAAGCCCTCAAAGTTGCCATTGTAGGTGGTGGTGCTACCGGCACAGAATTAGCGGCACAGTTATATCATGTCGCCAACTTAGCCAAATCTTATGGTATGCCGAATATGTCGGCAAAACGTATTCAAATTTCCATCATTGAAGCGGGAGAGCGCATTTTACCAGCGCTTCCTGAACGCATTGCTAATTCAGCTCGTCATGCATTAAGTAAATTGGGCGTTAAGGTGTTGGAGGGGACTCGTGTTGCCAAAGCACAAAAAGAGGGGTTTGTTACCGCTGATGATGAACTGCTCGAAGCTGATTTGATGGTTTGGGCTGCTGGTGTCAAGGCTCCCGACTTCTTGCGACAGCTTGAGATATTTGAAGTAAACCGAGCACAACAAATATTGGTTAATCCGTATTTGCAAAGCAGCATCGATGAACATATTTACGTGATTGGCGATTGCTGTGGGTTCATGCAAGAAAACGGCAAATGGGTTCCACCACGGGCGCAGTCTGCACACCAAATGGCGAGCACTGCGGCAAAGAATATTAGGAATACTTTTAACAACCAACCACTTAAAAAGTATGAATATGTTGATTATGGTTCTCTAGTCCATTTGAGTAAATACAGCACGGTTGGCAGTTTAATGGGAAGCTTGGTGAATAGTAGTATGTTTATTGAAGGACGATTAGCGAGATTCGTCTATATTTCTTTATACAACATGCACCAATTTGCAGTACATGGGCCGCTAAAAGGCATTTTTGTATTACTGAGTCGCAAGGTAGGAAACATAGTTGGGCCTAAATTAAAGCTCCACTAATTGTCTCTCCAGTCTTCACCCACAGTTTCATTTAACACTGTGGGTGAAACCCCTTTCCTAAGTTCATCTAACACAGTAACTGGCAATTCAAGGGTGTGTCCCTGGCCAAACAAAGAGTAAACTTTGCCTGTTCGCGTGTGCACTAAATCGCCGGGTGAACGAAGAACAGGATCAGAGCAAATTTTGTCTCCAGGTTTGATAGACGCATCACCATTCATAACCACTTCACCGGTTATAACTCGACCCCATCGTTGCTGCATATTGGAACCATTTGGCAAACCAAATAAATACACCATATGCCAGTTTTTTAAGATAGTGACCAAGATCTAACTCCTGCTAGTCGCAATGTAGTGGAAAGATTGTCGATCAGAGACAGGTATTGTAAGACTATTCTTTCATCCAATCTATTATCCTAAATAGCGGTTATCCGACTTCTTCATAGGCGATTAACGCTCCAAGCCCAACCAATATAGTGCCCGAAAGATAATCTTGAACCTGAACGAGTATCGGATTTGTTGCCAGAAGTTTACCCAATTGATTAGATGTCACCACAACAACTAAATCGCTGGTAAATGCGATACTGGTATAGATAATCCCTAAAACCATTAGCTGAACCGCTACACTACCAGCCTCTAGATTGACAAATTGCGGTAAAAAAGCGAGGAAAAACAATGCTGTTTTGGGATTGGTTAACTCGACAATTATACTCTGTAGAAACACCTTAGAAGGTGTCATTCTGTTTAATTTGTTTTGTTTAATTTGGACGTCGTGAGCCTGTCGGAATGTTTGATAGCCGAGATAGATTAAATAGCCAGCACCAACTAGTTTTAACGTCGTAAATGCGACAGCAGAATAACTAAAAACGGTGGCTAAGCCAAAAGCCGTCAATAAAACAAATGTCATTGAACCTAATGCCATTCCGCTTGCTGCACTTACCCCAGACGCCTGCCCTGCATTGATTGTGCGTGCCATAATATATAAATTTGAAGGGCCAGGAGAAACACTCAACAGCAATGAAGCAAGCATAAAAGTTAGTAACGCATCCAATTCAAAATATCCCATGAATCATAGTCCTTATTTGAATTATTAAACTTGTTCAAAACATGCTGCCCTAGCTCTACAACAATTACAATGGCATCTTCTGAAACCATGACAATAGAGCCTGCTTGTTCCTGCCTAAACCTTTGCTGGTCTCTAAAGGAAATGCACTTAACAGGCGGTGTAGCGAAGCGGAAAAGCATTTGATATTGTGCCTAGCTTTCATAACGCTCTAACTTGATGGCTTTGGTGTATTCAAAACTATTTACATCGTATCGCGGACACATATTATCGGTTTTGGGTAAAAAATTTACTTGCAACAATTCCGTAATGGTACAAAATAACAGAGGCACTTTAGTGTTTCTGTCATATTTCTAATATATTGTTAATAAGTTAAAAGAGTTTTCCCAATGATGATAAAAGGATTTTAATCATGAATAAGAGCGTTGATCTTGAATATTTGTGCCCACACTGTTTAGTTTCAAACAGTTATTCACATGCAGAGAATGAACAACAAAACACGGAGATAAAAGTGCGATGTTCGTCTTGTTTTTCGCAATTCGAAATCATTGTTGCTGAGGGCATAAATGGTAAACGGAATGCTGTCGTAAGCGATTAGTAAATGATATTAAGTTGCAGAGAGAGTAAATCATGATACATGTATTTCATGCTGATAAAGACCTTCAATACTTGATGTCTGAGACTGAAAACGAGCGAGGCCTCGTTTCGCTAGTGATGTCTAATCTTGCCAAATATCAGCTGGCAACCAGTGTTAAACATTCAGAATTAGATATCGCTTTTGCAGCGACAGGCGGCCCATCTGCTTGGGTCAATGTCGATAACATGTCGGTTGACTATAACCCACCGCCTGAAAGAGCCAGTTTGTATGGTGATGTGTTAGTTGAATTAGCCAGTGGGTTTGTCAATCTGTCAACACCTGCGGGCTTTATTCCGTTGGTAGATGTATTGGAGAGAGACGCGGCATTAGTTCGCTTGCAGCTAAATTAATTTTCGTTTTCCAATACTCTCAATTTGGCTTGGTATAGATATTCCTCTTCAGGCGTATGCGCCAGCTTAGCTGCTTTTTGCATGGATTCTTTGGCTTGTTCTGGTAAGCCTATTTTGTGATAGGTTTTAGCTAAACCAAAGTAGCCTTCATGAAGATAAGGTGCCACCTCGATTGAACGCTTAAAATATTTCAAGGCAATGCTGTAATTTTGCTTCGCATATTGGCGATTAGCGATATCAAACCATCTGTAAGGATTGTCATCCTTGACACTATCAAGTTGCTGTTGGATTTGTGACAGCTCTGATGTTCTATTTTGACTTTCTAGTAGAACGATATAATTACTCAACACGTTTACCGATGCTGAATCATGCATAAGAACATAACGATAAATCGCTTCTGCAATATCTGTATTACCTAATGCTTTGTGAATAACCGCCAATGTATTAAGTGTCTCAGCATTTTTATCATTTACATTCATGGCTGCGGCCAACATAGAGTACGCGGTTGCATAGTCTTCCTTCACCAATGCATCGCCTGCTAGATTCTGATAATACATGGACACAAAATCTTCGTAGCTAATGATATCGCCACCCACATTGCCATTTTGAGGGAAATAGTCGATCACCAATTTTGATTTTATCAACACCAGTTCATGTTCTTTGACCTCGTAATAGGGTTCATACACATGGGTTCTGACGTGAGATGAAAGCGTCATCACGTTATGAAAACGCTGATAAATTGGTGCCGCATTAACTCTTTGATAACGCACTTCTATGTCAACAAGCTTAGCAAGGGATGTAGTAAGAATGGCTAGAGATAAGCAATTGCCTGAGAGGTTTTCAAGGGCTTCTGTTGAAGTATAGGTTTCACCTTTGTAATTGAAATTACTGAGAATATTTTCTAAATAATTATAAAGTCGCTTATGCCCACCTTCAGCAGCATTGGCTGGAGCGTGATAGTAATTAAGGAAGTCTTTTGTTTGTGCATCTGTTAGATAAAAAATATCTTGGGGTGCAACAACCTCATACATTGGGAGGTCGGCAATGCGCCAATCTGGCGCTTCAATCACTTGCGTATCAGTTACTATTTCCTCTGAAATTGGTGTTTGCACACAAGCGGCAAGGGTAAAAATAAAGCTGCATACGACTAAAAAACGACTACTCATTTACCAATATCGCTCCATACTAATCTGTCCAGGTGATCGTCTAAGATGCTTCTTCAAGCCAAACCCTTCCAACACTTCAATGGTTTCTTGAATCATATCGGGATTTCCACACAACATCACTTGTGATGTTTCAGCATTCAGCTCTTTACCAACTTTTTGCTGAATATGTTGCCCCTGAAAAAGTGCAGGAATACGTCCTTTGAGAGTCCCTTGCCTATCTTCTCGACTGACAATGGGCACAAACGTAAATCGTCCAGCATGCTCTGTTTGCCATTTTTCTATCTTATCCAGATAAGCGAGGTCGTTGGCATATCTGGCACCATAAACTAATACGACTGCGGGATAACTCTGCCACACCTCTGGACTATCAAGAATAGAGATAAATGGGCCAACTCCTGTGCCAGTAGCCACTAAATACAGAGTTTCGCTTTGAGGTACTTCGTCAAGAATGAGAAAGCCTGTAGCCGGAGACATCACTTGTACTGAGTCGCCCGCTTTGAGTTCATGTAGTTTTGGAGACAAGCTGCCATCTTCAACTGGCACCGCAATGATTTCGAGCAACTCGCTATCAGGACTATTAACTAAGGAATATGGGCGTGACAGGATTTTTCCGTCGGATTGCTCTATACCGATTTTAGTAAATTGACCGGCCTTGAATTCAGGAAAATCGTCACAAGAAAATTTAAGGCTGAACAGATGATCATTCCAATCGAGTCGTTCAACCACTTTACCCTGATGCCACTTCGCCATAACTACCCTTAAATTCAATGGATAGATAAAATTACCATGTTTGTAGCGTTTGTAAATGACAAACCGTGGAGAGAACCATGGCCCTTAGTTAGGACGTGATGAAGTTAGCGTCAAAATGTTAACCGTTAAAAAATTCTGCTCTAAGCTGCCGATCTGATTTAAAAATACCGCCTATGGCACTGGTTTTGGTGTACGAGGTATTGTCTCTTATTCCACGCGCTTTCACGCAATAGTGAGTGGCATTTATCGTTACAGCGACATCTTCAGTACCCACAATGGTTTGTAGAGCAAGCAGCACCTGTTGTGTGAGTCGTTCTTGCACTTGCGGTCGCTGTGAGAAAAAATCCACTAGGCGATTTATTTTTGAAAGGCCCAAAACAGTTTTGTTTGGGATGTAAGCTACTTTCGCGGTACCGTCGATAGTGACAAAATGATGCTCACAAGTACTGGTTAAACTAATATCACTCACTTGTACCATCTCATCAGTCTGCATTTTGTTTTCGATGGTGGTGATTTTTGGAAAACGTCGATAGTCTAAACCGCTGAATATTTCGTCAACATACATTTTCGCAATGCGTTTGGGAGTGTCAGACAAACTGTCGTCTTGCAAATCTAACCCTAGGGTTTGCATTATGTCTGTCATTGCGCTTTGGATACGAGTGCGTTTTTCAGTGTCGGCCAAGCCGTTGTCTTGCATAGGAGTTTCCAGACCTTTTTCGACAAGAGCATCTCTCACTGCAATGGCTTGTTCAGACAACCCCGGACAAACTTCGACAACTTTTTGTTTATTCAGCATAAATGATAGTTCCGTTACTTTTTACTCTTATACGCACGATATGTAGATAAAAGATTAGTTTTACAATGATCTTTTTCACACAATTGTCATAATTCAACTAGAAGCTGCTGAATTTTGCCATGCAGTTCAGGATGCGAAGACGTTTTTTGACTAGATATGGCCTTTTACAACAGACCCAATTCATGAACATATTATAGGACAAAAGTTTGAAAAAGACTGTCATTATTACCGGTGGAGCACAACGATTAGGTCTTGCGATTGCTGAAAAACTAAATGCCGACGGCTACCAAGTCATTATTACCTACCGAACGCCAAGAACCAGTTTGTCACTCATAGAAGAAAAGGGAATTCGCTGTGTTCAGGCAGACTTTTCCAGCGATCAAGGCGTTGGTGGTTTTATCGATTGGATTCACTCTAATGTCCATAGCTTGCGCGCCATCATCCATAACGCCTCCGACTGGATTGGGGAATCAGCGGATGCTGAGCCTGCACAAATTTTCAGTCGAATGATGCAAATTCATGCAAGTGCGCCTTATCAAATCAATTTAGCTATCCAAGATTTGCTAACCAATAGCGAAGAGGTTGCGGATATCATTCACATGACCGACTATGTGCAAGACAAAGGTAGTAAAAAGCACATAGCCTACGCGGCGAGCAAGGCTGCTTTGCAGAACCTTACCCTATCTTTTTCTACTAAATATGCCCCTAAGGTAAAAGTGAATTCTATTGCCCCTGCTCTGGTGATGTTCAATGAGCATGATTCACAAGAGTACAAACAAAAAGCACTGAAAAAATCTCTGTTGGAGACTTGCCCAGGCGCCAAAGAAGCCGTTGCAGCTGTGGACTACTTGTTAAACAGCGAATACATCACCGGCCGCACTATACACTTGGACGGTGGGCGTCACTTGAAATAATTAATGCGCAGTTTGCACGTCAAAATCCATGGCCAAATTAGCGTGAACATTATCGGTTAATGTAACGGGGGCAACCTGATAGTGAGTATGGTCGATGCCAGCCACAACCCTTGCCCCTTTTGTCCAAGCTATCACCATGTCAGCGCTAAATTCGAATCGTAGAAAGTGAACGGAAGAGGTCTTTTCTTCTGTTTCCCTGTCCATATCTTCATTTGCAATAGGGTGAACCTTATCAAACCCTTCTACTTGAATATAAGTGACTTTTTCCACACCAATTAACTCAGCTAGCTTTGCTTTTCGCTCAACCGGATTGTCATATTCGATCATCATAGTTGCTTTAAGATTCTGACCGTCTGGAATTAATGGATTATAGGCTTCTAGTTCTTCTTCAATTCCTGCTCTTTCGAAAATCCGTTCGATTCTCAACATTTCCTGAATCTGGTATTGAATGGTTTTTTTGTCTTCAAACAAAATCCGAATTGCCTCGCCTAAAGCCACCTGGCGATTTTTTTTATGGGCAATTACCTCAGCCCTGAAAGTGGCACGATGTTCCGCGTATTCTTCTAGTGACATTAAGTTTTCTTTTGATAGTTTGTTCATTTCACTACTCCAATTTATCTAGGATCAACAGCCCCTAAAGTCACTTCAAACCATACGCCATACGTAACAGGGTCATTGGATGACTAGGTTCTGCCTCTGATTCAGATAAATTTGATAAATGTGTTGTTGCCATTGGACAATCACTGGCTAGATAGTCAGGTTTGAGTTGGTCCAGTTTACGCACTATTGGCCGGGCGATTTTGATGGATTTTTCACGCGTTTCTTTTTTCACCGCATACGTACCATCGTGTCCTGAGCAACGTTCTTGAGCATGAATATTGGTTTCAGGAATAAGCGAGAGAATATCTCGTGTTTTTAGTCCAATATTTTGCACTCGTAAGTGACACGCAACGTGATA
Organism: uncultured Alteromonadaceae bacterium; assembly: GCA_947503265.1. Taxonomy (GTDB): domain Bacteria; phylum Pseudomonadota; class Gammaproteobacteria; order Enterobacterales; family Alteromonadaceae; genus Aliiglaciecola. The sequence goes on along the minus strand of CANNDC010000001.1, from coordinate 434,205 downwards.
GGCAACCTCGCCGAGGTCTTGTTTAAACTCGGTGTTGAATTCCCCTTCTTTGTGTCGCAAAAATAAGTATTCAAAGGGATCAAAAAACGCATTTTTGACAGCTTGCACTTGCTCATCATCTGGGTACATTAGCGGTAATTCTTGCTTAAACATCAAAACGCAAGAAGGCACAGGCGCTATAATATCAAATCCTTGCTGCACCATTTCGTATAGCGCGGGTATATTGGCTTTTTTGGCCGCATGCACAGAATCCAAATCACCTAACTCCAGCTTAGGCATGCCGCAGCATTGTTCGCTTCTGACCAATTCAATATGGATCTGGTTATGTTGAAACACCTTGACAAAGTCCTCTCCCAAGTGAGGGCTGTTATAGTTTCCGTAACAGGTTGCAAACAGCGCTGTTTTTCCTGTTGTCTTTCCAACAGGTTTGGGTTGAATTTGCTGTACCATAGGTGCTACCCGTTTACGTAGGGTTTTACTATGATATTCAGGAACCGGAGCCTCTTTATGAACGCCTAAATTCGATTCCAGCAAGTTTCGAAACGTTTCATTTTTGTTTAACTTATTGACTGTGACATCAATGATGGGAATAGACGCCAATTTACCGACTTTGTCGGTGCTAGTAAGAATGTTATCTCGTTTGGATCCCCCGTTTTCTCGATAGTATATGGCCTTAGCTCTTAACATCAGGTGGGGAAAATCGACATTCCATTCATGAGGGGGGACATATGGGCATTTGGCCATGTAACACATATCGCAGAGGTAACATTGTTCAACGACTTTGGGATAATCTTCCTTATCGACTCCATCAACCTCGAAGGTATCCGATTCATCAATAAGGTCAAACAGTGTAGGGAATGAATCACATAAGCTCACACAACGTCGGCAACCATGACAAATATCGTAGACCCGCTCTAATTCTTTGTTCAGTGAATCCTTATCCCAAAAATCATCTTTTTGCCATTTAATTGGATGGCGAGTGGGTGCTTCTAAGCTCCCTTCACGAGTAACTTTGCTTGAACTCATATTTTTAACCTAACGAGGCGGAGTAGGCATTGCCTACTCCTTGGAAGATAAACACCAAAGTAATGGATTAGTCATCCAAATTGTCGAGTGCCTTTTGGAAACGATTTGCGTGACTGCGCTCAGCTTTAGCAAGGGTTTCAAACCAATCTGCGATTTCATCAAACCCTTCTTCTCGTGCCGTCTTTGTCATGCCCGGATACATATCCGTGTACTCATGAGTTTCGCCGGCTATGGCTGATTTGAGGTTGGCTTCAGTGGACCCAAAAGGTAACCCAGTTGCAGGGTCTCCGGTTTCTTCCAAATATTCTAAATGCCCATGTGCGTGACCTGTTTCGCCTTCAGCAGTAGAGCGGAAAACAGTTGCAACATCGTTGTAGCCTTCGACATCGGCTTTTGATGCAAAATATAAATAGCGGCGATTGGCCTGGGATTCACCTGCAAACGCATCTTTAAGATTTTGTTCTGTTTGAGTATCTTTTAATGACATTTCTTTCTCCGATAATTAAACTGATGGCACAGTGAAGATCATCTAACTGTGTCTATTAAACCTAGTCATTGTTTATTGTTTAATCAATTGAGAAAAACGATTGCCTTAATTAGATTTTTATATTGAAACAAAAAATAATAGTTGCATTTGAGAGCATTTATCTTTTACACTCAAACCCAAGATACCTAAATACCCGTTGTGGATAATAAAAACTTGTACTCATTCTCTGCTTTATCTCGTCAATTGACGCTTTCGCTGGTTCTCTTTACGTTGTTGTTTAACAGCATTGTGAGTATCACGGCTGCTTCTTTTGTTGCCAAGCAGGCACAACAATATGCGGATGATGATGCAATATTGATCTGTGGTGGTAGTACATATTCTTGGGTATCCCTAAGTCACTTTGAAGCCACAGGTGAATTTAAATCCATCGACCCACCAGCAGATGCACCTGAAGAATCGCACTCTGTGAAGTGTGTAAACGCTTACTTGGCTGATTTATCTACCGATGAACTAGTATTTCTAGTCTCTAATCTGACGAACCTAATTAAGATCAGCGGCGAAACTTTTTCTTTTGAATCTTTCTTCACCACTGACAAAAATTATCTTCTTCCCTCAAGCAGAGCTCCCCCTTTCCCAGCGTAATTAGGGTAAGGTATTAACTACCTCAATGTTTGACTAATACGTCAACGCGCCCTCGACATAACCCAAACTCAATCGATCTAAACTCATTTATTAAGAGAACGTTATTATGTTTGAACGTACGCTGTCTTCATTGGCAATTTGTGCCACTGTTGGTTTTTCTTCTGTTGCTAATGCCAATTCAGAGCATCAGCACGAACACTTGTCGCCATTAACTCATGCCCCCATCGGTGTCATGGGTGATCATCTGCATAGCGAAGGAGAATTCATGTTCTCCTACCAATTTATGACCATGGAAATGTCTGGGAATTTACAAGGCGGAGACACCATTTCTGACGACGACATCGTCACCCAAATCGCCAATCCTTTTGCTAATCCCCCTATGTCACCGCCCACTGTTCGTGTGGTGCCGCAAGATATGACCACTAATATGCATATGTTGGGATTCATGTATGCGCCTAATGACGATATGACACTGATGGCGATGCTTAACTACATCGATCGCGATATGCAACTAACCAGTTATCAAGGGCCGATGGGCACGAATGTGCTCGGAAATTTCAATACGGGCAGCTCAGGTATTGGGGATTCCACAATCGCCGTTTTGTATCGCCTGTTTGATTCTGGAATTCATCACCTACACGCCAATGTTGCTTGGATTTTGCCCACGGGATCAACAGATGAAACCGATGAAGTGCTTACGCCGATGAATATGCGAATGACCATGCGACTCCCTTACAGCATGCAATTAGGTAGCGGCAGTCATCAAGCTAGTTTGGGTCTTACCTACAATGCTTATATGGATGAAATGAGCTGGGGTAGTCAAGTCAAATACACGGCGCCATTCGAAAACAATGACGAAGGTTACAAAGTGGGTGCAAAATTGTTTGCTTCTGCTTGGGGCGCGTATCGGCTTTCGGATCAAGTTAGTGGTTCAATACGTTTAAGCTACATGAACACAGAGCAAATCGATGGCAGTGACAGCATGATTCGAGCCCCGGTGACCACTGCTAACCCAGACAACTACGGTGTGAATAGTTTGGATATTGGTATTGGTATCAACACTGTTGTTTTTGGCAATCATAGATTGGCATTGGAATACCAAGTTCCTATAAATTATCGGGTGAGAGGTGTCCAAATGGACATGGATAGTATGCTGACGCTGGGTTATCAATTGGCGTTTTAGATGTTTTACAAAAAGAGGGCAATACACCAAGTGTTGCCTTCGTTATTCCACTCTTCGCGTTTCAGGGGTAATCTATCGTTTTTGCATAATATTTATCAATCTTTTAATCGAAATCTTCGTATAATCCTGCATTAATTTTATTGCCTAATGACAAAGGAAATGGTTTGTCTTTTAAACCTCTCTACAAGGTGTTATCTGTCGTGCTGTTTGTCACGCTTTTTACCTCTTTGAGTTATACCCATGCTGTTGAAGTAGAAAAAATTACGGTTACTTCCACTCGACAAACGTCCAGCATAAACGACTTGACTGGAAATTTAACGGCTATTAGTCAAAGCCAGATAGAGCTGATACAGGCAGAGCACATCAATCAAACCTTATCCAGAGTGGCAGGCACATGGATTAGCAGAGGCAATGGACAAGAGCATCTCACCGCAATTCGTTCTCCCGTGCTAACAGGTGCTGGCGGTTGTGGTGCGTTTTACATTGCTCAGGATGGCATTTCAGCTAGGGCTCCCGGCTTTTGCAACACCAATCAGTTATTCGATCTCAATACAGAACAAGCTGGCCAAATAGAGGTAATTCGTGGCCCTTCAAGTGTATTCTATGGGTCTAATGCAGTGCATGGTGTGATTAATGTTTTGACACCTGAAGTTGCTAGCCTTGCCGCCCATTCTATTGCGGTTGAGGCTGGGCCAAACGACTATTTGCGAGGTAAGTTTTCGTTAAGCAAAGAACTAAATGATCATAGTTTTGCTTTTTACGGAAACATATCGCATGACGGGGGTTACAAGGATGAAAGCGGTTACGATCAACAAAAATTAAATTTTATCCATCAAACAAACCTCAATGATTGGTCATTCAAAAACGTATTGGCTATTTCTAACTTGAATCAAGAGACAGCGGGGTTTGTACGTGGTTTTGAAGCCTATACCGACCCTGTTTTGAAAACTCAGAATCCAAATCCTGAAGCATTTCGAGACAACCAGACTTTCAGGCTTTACAGTAAAATTGAACATGCAGCCAATGAAAATGGCTTGTTTTCCGTTACGCCATACATTCGATGGGCGGAAATGACGTTTTTACAACACTTTCTACCTTGGCAGCCTACCGAAACCAACTCTCAACGTAGTTTCGGCGTTCAAACACAATACCAACAGGAATATAATGATGTTTCTATTGTTACTGGATTCGATGTTGACCTTACCCAAGGCGAGCTTACCGAAATACAAGACAATGACTTCTCCCCCAGCATTCCGGCGGGTGCACACTACGACTATGAGGTAGCTGCCCACGTTTTGTCACCTTTTGCTATTGTTGATTGGCAAGCAACCGAGTCACTAACGCTCAATGCTGGGCTCAGATATGAGTACACTGATTACGACTACCAAAATAACTTAAGTGATGGCAGTGCCTGTGCCCCTGAAGTTAATAATTGTCGATTCACACGTCCAGAAGATCAAAAAGTAACCTACAAAGAATGGTCTTATCATCTTGGTGCAAATTATCAAATCACGCCTAACCACAGGTTATATGGACAAGTTTCACAAGGATATCGCGCGCCTCAGGCTACCGAATTGTTCCGCCTTCAAGCAGGTCAAGTAGTCACGGAATTAGAAGCAGAGACATTGGATGCAATAGAGCTGGGTTTACGAGGTACTAGCGAATTTATCTATTACGACATCACTGTGTTTGATATGGAAAAAGACAACTTTATTTTCCAAGATAGCAACCGTCAAAACATCAGTGATGGTAAAACAGCTCACCACGGAATCGAGCTTAGCATCAACGTCTCATTGAGCGAAAACTGGTATTTTGCTGCTAACGCCACTTTAGCTAAGCACAGATACAAAAGCGATTTAACCCTAAGCCGCACACCGATTTTTAATAACGAAATTGATACGGCACCAGAGCATTTAGCCAGCATGCAACTGGGCTGGCAAGCAGATGACGGGCACAGTGTTGAATTCGATTGGGTGCATCAAGGTAACTACTTCTTAGATCCGCAAAATACGGCTTCCTATGATGGGCATAAGCTGTTCAACATACGTGGTAACTATCGAATTTCCGATGCCTTAACGATTGGCGCTCGGATCGTTAATTTAACCAATGTTGACTATGCTGAAAGGGCAGATTTCGCCTTTGGAGGTTATCGATATTTTGTCGGCGAACCCCGTTCAGTGTATTTCACACTCCAATATCGACAGGACAAATAGTGCCACAAACCCTAACTATGTTACCCGAATGGGTTGATCAAGAAGCAATAATTCTGGCTTGGCCCGACCGACAAACAGATTGGACTCCTTGGCTTAGCGAAGTGAGAGATACTTATGCGCAATTAATTCGGGCTATTACCGCGAATGAAACAGGCGTCATACTGTTGATCCGTGATGCAGAAATTGATAACGCTAAGAAAGTATTAGCCGGATGCGACAATGTCCTGATGGTTAAAGGAGATTACAACGATACATGGTGCAGAGACTATTGTTTTATTACTTGTGATTCGGCAGGCTCAAAATATCCTATCGAATTTGTCTTTAATGGCTGGGGAAACAAGTTTGATGCATCAAAAGACAATCTCATCAACCGCAGTGTACTAAGTCAGCTTTGTCGTCATCCCTTGACATCGTTTGATTTGGTAGCCGAAGGGGGCGGGTTGGAAATCGATGAACAACAGCAATTGTTGTCAACGACTCTATGCTTGTTGAATCCAGAACGCAATAAACAGATGGTGATTTCAGACTATGCCGAAACATTTAAAACGGTGTTAGGAGGTAAACAGCTTATCTCCCTCTCCCATGGCCACCTTGAGGGAGATGATACCGATGCCCATATAGATACGCTGGTGCGATACACTCCAGATAGAGGATTAGTCATTCAGTCGTGCTTCAACCGACCCGATGACAGCCATTTTGAAGGCCTTTCTGCGCTGGTAGATGAGTGCCGTTTGAAAATGCCTGAACACGCGATTTTTGAATTGCCTTTACCTGAAATTGTCAATCAAGTTGGTGAGCGCTTACCCGCCTCTTACGCAAACTATCTAATCAACAACGAACAAATTCTTTGCCCTGTATATGGTGAGAAGGAAGATGATATCGCCCTTGAAATTATCGCTGAAGCACACCCCCAACATCGAATTGTTGCAATCAATGCCTTGCCTTTAATTCAACAGTTTGGCAGCGTACACTGTATCAGCATGCAAGTTCCAAAAGGCACACTGAAAGCCGAAGTTATGTTTTTATTCTCAGAAGGTATCGCAATTTATGACTGCTAATAAATTGAAAGTGGGTTTGGTTCAACAATCAGTCGAAAACAACGATAAGATTGCTAATTGGGAGAAAAGCGCAAGCAAAATAAAACAACTCGCTCAAGATGGTTGCGAGCTCGTTATGTTGCAAGAGCTGCACAGTACTCTGTACTTTTGCCAGCAGGAAAATACCGATTTTTTTGATCTTGCAGAACCTATCCCTGGCCCTGCTACGGATTTCTTTGCAAAGATTGCTGCACAGCACAATATCGTGTTAATTACCTCATTATTTGAGAAGCGTGGTTCAGGTTTGTACCACAACACGGCTGTGGTTTTCGACCGTCAACAAGGTATGGTGGGGAAATATCGGAAAATGCATATACCCGATGACCCAGGATTCTACGAAAAATTCTATTTCACTCCCGGTGACCTCGGGTTTGAGCCTATCCAGACCAGTGTGGGGAAACTTGGCGTACTTGTGTGCTGGGATCAATGGTATCCAGAAGCAGCTCGATTAATGGCAATGGCCGGTGCTGATATGTTGTTTTATCCTACTGCCATAGGTTGGGACAAGACCGACTCCGACGAAGAGAAAACTCGACAATTCGATGCATGGCAAACAATTCAACGTGCCCACGCTGTAGCCAATTCGGTTCCTGTGATTGTTGCCAATAGAACGGGCTTTGAAGCTTCTCCAGTAAAGGGTGACCCCGGCATTCAATTTTGGGGGCAAAGCTTCATAACAGGCCCACAAGGTGAAATCCTTGCACAAGCAGGTTCCGATGAGGAACAAACCCTTAGCGTAGAACTGGATTTGCACCGCACTGAACAAGTAAAACGTATTTGGCCGTATTTTCGAGACAGGCGCATCGACGCTTATCAAGATTTGGACAAACGCTGGCGCGATTAGCACTAGAGTTTATTTAACTCCTCATCAAGCATCTCGATACGCGTTGTAAACGAATTCTTCAAGTCATTTGCATGGCAATTAGCCTCGAATCGATCTGGTTGAAACCTAGTTTTAATCACTGATTAATTCGTGTCACCGTGTCGATAAAACCTACAGCTTTTTTCCCTGTTTTAGGATCCATTTCTCCGTTGCGAATATGCCAAACATATTGATTTTTACCGTTGTAGCGAATTGTGGCCTTACTGCTCTCTATAATTCCGTCTGACGTCCAAAAATGATTGACGATTTCTAACGTATGTCCGTCTTCTGATGGTGAAATGATGTAAAGATTTTGTCTGGGATAGCTACTCGTAAGACCGATCATTTCGTACCTTTCATCCATTTTGTTATAGCCCAATATAAAATGGTACATCCGCTTATGGCCTGAATTTGACACGCCTCGGGATTCACATCGAATGTATTGCTCATCTAGTATCAGCGCGCAATCGCGAGTCCCTTTTTCCCAATACTTTCCGTTAACTTGCGCATCTTCAAATGACCATTTTCCTAATAGCCAACTGAGTTTTTCTAATGGATGCGATTGTGCGCTCGAATCTGCGTTGGCATAAGTCGAACAAAACAATCCACACGCTAAAACCAAGGTAGATAAATAGGATAAAGATTTTAAGTTCATAGGAAGGGCTCCAAAGTAACCTTAGTTGAAGAGTAACAATGCTATCTTTGGGAACAATAAATCATCGTTAAAGTGCCAGAAAACAAAGATGAATACCCAGATCGTGTTGACGTTTGCTCTAAGCTTTTGCAGATGGGCGAGAACTAACTTGTTGATACCAGCGTTGTAAATTCGTTTGATCTTCTGCAACTTTGATCTTAACCACTCTTGCAAAATCAATGGCGCAAAGGGCGGTGATATCTGCGATTGAAAAGGTATTTCCGGCAACAAATTCCGTTTCTCCCAAGCGCCTTTCAAGCAGTTTGAGATAACCTTGAGCGGTTTTTCCGGCGACTGCGCCAAATTCTGGTACAGGTGTCATTCGGTCCTTAAAATAGCCAGTTGAATGTTGAAAACACATGCCTATTTGCATAAACAAACCAAACTCAACTTGTCGCTGCCACATCTCGATTTGAGCTTGCTCTAACGCTGTAACTCCCATCAACGGTGGATCAGGCTGGAGTGCCTCAAAATATCGACAAATCGCCACGGACTCGCCAATACAAGTCCCATCATCTAACTCTAAAACCGGGACTTTTCCAATAGGGTTTTTCTTACGCATTTCTTTGCTTAAATTTTCGCCTTTTTGCAAATCGAGTTGCACATATTCCATTTCAATGCCTTTTTCTGCCAGAAATATCCTGACTCTGCGTGGAGTAGGTGCTGTATGCGTATCATAAATTTTCATCTGTATGCTCTTGTTGTACCGATTTTTTGATTAACCTGAGGTTGATTATGTTTAGCATAGTCATCAAGAGGGCGAAAATTCAAATCATCAATAACATTGATTGGGCATAAAAAGCGCTTATGATTTGCGCAAACTCAATACATAATTGACCGCTAAGCTGTCAGTAAGATACCAATTTCCAGAAAATGGATTAAGGGACATTCCAGTAGCTTCGACAGGCTCAAATTGGAAGTTTCCGGTCCATTCTACGAGTTCTTCAGGTTTGACAAATTTTTTCCAGCTGTGTGTACCGATTGGCAGGTAACGCATGACGTACTCCGCACCTAGGATGGCAATTATCCAAGATTTAACCGTTCGATTTAACGTAGCCAAGATTAAAATCCCACTGGGATTAACAAGTCGGCAGCATTGCTCAATCAATTTTTGTTGGTCAGGAACATGTTCAACTACCTCTGCATTGATGACCACATCATAGCGTTTTTGCAGTGGGTCAAGGTCTTCTGCCAAGCAATGAATGTACTTAACTGAGGCCTTACTCGCTATAGCGTGGCGCCTAGCCACCTCTACACTTACGGCACTGGCATCAATTCCTGTGACGTCAAATCCATTCAGGGCTAGGGGTTCGCTAATCAACCCACCACCACAGCCAACATCGAGAACGCTTAGCGTTTTATTTTCTCTATTTTGACCAGCAAAATGGGCTTGTATCTGCTCATTGATAAACGCTAAACGAGCTCGGTTAAATGCCAGGGCCGTTTTATATTTTCCGTTTGGATCCCACCATTGTTCTGCTAGCGCATCGAATTTTGCGATTTCCTTAGCTGACTGGTTTCCAACGCTTCCTGACAGATAACTTTTATCTAACATAAGTAAGACTGATTCTTTTCCAGATATGTAAATAGTGATACGATTTTACGCTTGTTTAAGACCAAGTATAGAGACAAACTCGATGCCAAATGCGCTAAATGTGTTAGATAAACCTTTGCAACTTTGTTGCGGTAATGGTGGGTATACCCGCGAAGGTTTTTGCTATGTACCAGAGGGCGATCATGGCAATCACAGCGTATGTGCCGTTGTGACTGAAGAATTTCTCACCTATTCCAAACAAGTAGGCAATGACTTATCAACTCCTCGGCCTGAATATTCGTTCCCGGGTTTAACTCCCGGAGATAGATGGTGTTTGTGCGCGTCAAGATGGGAGCAAGCCAGACAAGCCAATTGTGCTCCCAATGTGTTGCTGGCAGCAACTAACAAAGCCTGTTTAAGTTTGATCAATTTAGATGATCTTATTCCTTACGCAGTCGATACTTAAAGGTCATTTCCCTTTACTATTTTCCCATTCTTCTAATTGTTGCTGGGTTTGACTGCTAAGCAAGTGTCGATTTTCTTGAAGCCAATAAGTTTCCATAATTCGCACATTGGCTTTGTTGGCTTTGTAAAAGATATCAATAATATCACCCACTATTGGAATGAGCCCAAGCAAGTAATCAATAAAACTATTGCGGATCATTCTGGTTAGATGAGACTTTGGCAAGCCCATACGCTTGCCTAGCACAATAATGGAAATAGACACTCCCAGCATAATGGTGTCACCGATACCGGGGATCAAGCCAATCAGAAAGTCCAGACCGACTTTCAATCGAGTAAAGGGAATTCTCACCGCTGTGTCTGTTAAATTAGCAATCCTTTGTGCTAGCAATAGCTCGTCAGGTACTACAACGTTCGAGTTTTCGTCACTCATTTTTCCGCCCCTAACGCCTTAGCAAGAGATTCTCTGTTGCTGTTATCATGTGTTGTCTTCCAACCAGCCATATTGGTATCAACCAAGGTTGTCATTAACTCTATATGAGATTCGTCGCTATTGAGTGCTGGTATATATTGATAGTTTTCACCACCCGCTTCTAAAAAATAATCTCGGTTTTCAATACCAATTTCTTCAATAGTTTCTAAACAATCCGCTGAAAATCCCGGGCAGACAATTTGCACTGACTTCACCCCTTTTTCGGGCAGGGCCTTTAGCGTGTGATCAGTATAGGGTTTTAACCATTCTTCCCTGCCAAACCGAGACTGAAAAGTCGTCATATACTGACCTTCAGATAAACCTAAATTTTCGGCAATAAGTCGTGAAGTTTTATAACACTGGCAATGGTAGGGGTCGCCATTGGTCAGGTAACGTTTGGGGATACCATGATAGGAAAAGATCAATTTGTCGGCTTGAGGATTGGTTTTCCAATGTTCGCGGATTTTATTCGCCATGGCATTTATGTACTGCTCATGATCGTTGTATTGGTTGATAAAGCGCAATTCGGGAATCCATCGACGAGACATAAAATCTTCCGCTACAGCATCAAAAGTTGAACCTGTCGTAGACGCGCAATACTGTGGATAAAGTGGCAGCACTATTAATTTCCGCACGCCACTTTGCAGCAAGCTTTCAATTTTTTCTGATACCGACGGCTGGCCATATCGCATGGCAAACTCGACTTCCACGCCTTCACCATATTTGGCCTTGAGTTTTCCTTCAAGTGCTTTGCTTTGATTGACCGTATGGATCATCAAAGGAGAACCCCCCTCTTCCCAAACCGTTTCATAGGCTTTTGCGGAACGTTTTGGTCGGATATTTAGGATCACAAGGTTCAGGATCATCCACCAAATTAGTCTTGGAATTTCCACCACCCTAGGATCAGACAAAAATTGTTTAAGATACGGTCTCAGCGCTTGCTTAGTGGGTGCCGTTGGTGTGCCTAAATTGGTTATCAGCACACCTACTTTGTCTGCTTGCTTATGGCTAAAGGAAGGGCTTCCTTGGTACTTCATTGGTAAAGGCCTGTCGGTGTTTATCAGGTAAATTAGCTTTTACGCTATATTTAGCATTTTGGACTTTAGGGATTGTAATATGTTGCAGCCCCTGGACCAACCGGCATACCGAACAAAAATACCCAAATGTAGAATAAAGTTATCCAACCAACGAAAAAGACCAGTGTATAAGGCAGCATGGTCGCAATGAGCGTGCCCATTCCCAAGTCTTTCTTATACCTAGCCGCTATAGCCAAAATCAACCCAAAATAACTCATCATAGGTGAAATAACATTGGTGACAGAATCTCCGATTCGGTACGCAGCTTGAATAACTTCGGGGGCAAATCCAATCAACATTAACATGGGTACAAAAATAGGCGCTGTTACTGCCCACTGTGCAGAAGCACTACCCAATGAAAGATTGACCAAACCACACATTAAAATAAATAGGATAAAGACCTCAGGTCCATCTAAGCCAAGTGTCTGTAGTAATGTCGCTCCTTTAACCGCTAATACAGTTCCAAGATTGGTCCACTTGAAGAAAGCAACAAACTGCGCTGCAAAAAATACCAGGGTAATGTACAGCCCCATAGAACCCATGCTTTTCGACATTGCATTGATCACGTCTTTGTCGTTCTTCATGGTTCCTGCGACTCGTCCATAGACAAAGCCCGGGATTGCGAAGGTAATAAAAATAAACGCCACTATTCCTTTAAGAAATGGTGATCCTGCCACTGCTCCCGTTTCAGGATTCCGCAATATTCCATTTTCTGGGACGATAGTAAGTGCTAACACACCGCAAACAATAACAAAAGTCAGCCCAGCCATTTTAAGCGCTTTACGCTCTTGAGCGGTTGGTCCGGTCATCTCTTGCTTTTCCAACTCAATCGAGGCCTCGCTTGGGTCATAAACCCCTAGTCTTGGCTCTACGATTTTCTCGGTAACAAATGCCCCCATTCCTGCGACAGCAAAAGTACTGATAAACATAAAGTACCAGTTTACTTCTGGGCCGACACTGTAAACCGGATCAATCATATGAGCGGCAGCTTCTGTGATCCCAGATAACAAGGGGTCCACTGTGCCCAATAACAAGTTTGCACTGTAGCCTCCGGATACCCCCGCGAATGCAGCGGCTAAACCGGCGAGAGGGTGCCTTCCCAAAGAATGAAAAATCATTGCTGCAAGGGGAATTAACACGACATAGCCAAGCTCAGAAGCCGTGTTAGATAGTATTCCAGCCAGTACAATCGTGACTGTCACCATGCGTTTTGACGCATTCAAAACCAATGCACGCATTGCAGTTGATAACATGCCGGAGTGTTCTGCAACTGAGACACCTAACAGAGCTACCAAAACCGTTCCTAGAGGAGCAAAGCCAGTAAAATTAGTCACTAAGCCGGTAACGATCCTCTGTAAGCCTTCGGCGCTAACTAATGAAATCACTTCTATCATGCCATCAGGATCACGGCCTTTAGCATCTAGCGGTCGAGGATCGGCTACGGCAACATCAAAATAACCGAGAATGCCACTTAAGATGACGATAAATACCGCTAGACTAGCGAATAACGTGATGGGGTGCGGTAGCAAATTACCTAACCATTCTACCGCCGCGAGGAATCGAGAAAACCAGCCTGAATTCTGTTGTTCAGGGAGTTGTTTTTTAGTTTGTTCTGCCGACAAAGTAAATCCTTATATTTATTATTTTTGTTGTCTGTACCGACAACTTTTACAAGCTAGTTTACACAGTCCAAAGTTGAATTAACAATATCCAAATTAGTTTTGTTCTCAAGCCAGTGTGAACAAAGCGAAACAGCGAACTGGGATAGGGGATTGGGGAGCTTAGGCGCAATTGGAAGGTGGAATATGAAGTGAGTAAAGGGTGATTTCGCGAATTGAAGGAGTGTCTCTAAATCTTTATGACAAAGTTGGAGAGATGAGTATCGAAAAACATGCGCCATTGAGAGGTTTAGAATTTGTAATGGTAATTTGACCTCCATGCCAATGCACCACTCGACTTACAATCGCCAACCCCAAGCCATAGCTGGTTGTCTGCCGGTTTCGACTCTTCTCAACTGTCACAAATGGCGAAAATATTGCCTCACGTTTTTCCTCGGGCACTCCCTGACCGTCATCGTGTATCTCGATTAACAGCCCTTTTGCACTAGTCGTAAGACAAGCAAGCACCTTACCATTGGTGTGATCAATGGCATTTGAAATGAGATTCAACAAGGCTCGATAAAACCATTGGTAATCGACATTCGCGAAAACCTGTGAACTCGGCTGCCGATATTCGAGATGGATATTTCCTTTGATTGCCAGCGCTTGCATCTCTTCAACGGTTGAATATACGAGTTTGCCAATATCTGTGTTTGCCAGTTTAAGCTCTTGTGCTTTGCGTTCCATGCTAGCGTAGGAAAGAAAGGCTTCTAACATGTCTTCCATGCGGGTCAATTCTTCATCAATTCTTTGTAGGTATTGCAATCGCTTCTTCTCGTCTTGGGTGTCGAGTGCAGCTTCGACACCAAATCTCAGACAAGCTACAGGTGTGCGAAGATCATGAGACAAGCTCTGGGCTAGAAACTTGTTATCAGCAACCAAAGTCTCGATTTGCGCTGCCATTCGATTAAAACTGGATTCAAGATTACTGATATAAGAAAAACGACTGGGTTTTACTCGCTCGTCTAGTTTACCCGTACCAAAAGAAGCCGCTGTTTTGGTTAATAGCGACAACCTCGAGGTCAAAGGTAGTAACCAAATCGCCAAAGCCAGACCTACACCGAGGTATAATGCCAAGGTCAACGCAATATCTAGATAACCGGTTTCGGTGGTAGACAGTGGCACGGATAATTGCAAAAGATAGTCACTGTGAGTCTCAAGCTTTTCAATCAGAAAGGCTCCCTCACTCGATTCGAGACTCAGACGCCGGTTGGTTTCCAACTCTTCAGATAATTCTTCGGGTAGCGCCAAGTTTGCCAGGGGTTCGACAAAAAATTCCAACTTAAATTGTTCTTGTATCCTTGATATACCCTGATCCAATTGATAAAGCGGCAAGTCATCAAGCTGCATTGCAGCACTGTGAATAATGCGTTGATACAATTCCAGTTCACTAGGGCTAGTATTTTTTAGTTCTTTTTCCGCAACTATGTCTAGTCCCCAACCTATAAGTATCAGACTGCCAAACACAGTGACTAAAATGCTGAGATAAACTCTTCTCATTGCAAAACGAACTCTTTGGTCTGACTACTCATCATTCCAGGCATCTGCGATAAATAGATACCCCTTTCCCCAAATCGTTTTGATTTTTCGCGGCTCTTGGGGATTATCGCCAAATTTCTTGCGCAAATTTGAGATTAAGACATCCATGCGACGATCGAGACCATCATACTCCCGTCCAATCATGGCTTTAAACACCGCATCCCTGTCTAAAACAGTTCCAGCATTACTCGCCAGAAGCCATAGCAAAGAGAACAGGCTAGTAGAAAGTTCGACATTTTCGTTTTTATAGCTAACTCGTTTCGCATCACCCTGAATTTTAAGTTGTCCAAACACCAGTTCATTGGATTTTTGGACCGGTATCTGTTCCTGCAGGCGCAAAAGTGACTTTATTCGGGCTAACAATGCTCTGGGTCGAACCGGTTTAATGACGTAGTCATTAGCACCCACTTCCAAACCAACTACTTCGTCGAACTCATCGGATCTTGCCGTCATCATGATAATAGGCACATTAGAAAAACCGCGGATGGAACGGCACACTTCAATACCATCCATTCCTGGCAACATCACATCCAATAAAATAAGGTTATAGTCTTGTTGCTTGACCTGTTCACATACTTGATCACCGCGAACAATATGATCAATATTGAAACCATGATCTTGTAGATACTCGATGACCCACTGGGCCAACGCAGCATCATCCTCTACTAAGAGTATATTCGCGTAATTACTCATGTTGTTATCAACTCTACTTTCTGTCACTTAAAACAATCGCCAACGGCGCTTTCTAGAATTGGTTTTATATAACCAACTCACTTTAATGGTGGTTTGTGCAATAGCCATATCAGACAATGCTTGCTTGGCTGCCTTTTCCACAACAACGAGCCGAAGCTGAACGTCTTTATCGGCTTCCATATTGTATAAATATCGCCCGCTCAAAACGTTTTGCCAACAAAATAGGGGCCTTGATTTTAGCGAATCCACCAGGCAAATGTTCGCTGGACGGTCTAGAGTCCAAGAAACATTCACCTTAGCGAAACAAGCCCTGCCTTGATTTATAGCAACACACTTGTTTGGTTGCGCAATTAACTCAGATTGAATTTCACCGATGTCGCTTTGTTGTTGTGCAAACGTCGATTTTGCCCAACCACTGAACAACAAAATAACAAGTGTGACCGCAATTCCGTTGCAGTTAAAATACATAGCTGACACTCAACCTGAATCTGATAACGTTTTGTCTAGCCACTATGGGGCTATTTGCAATACTGTTTGAAAAATGGCTGTAAGTTGCACCAATGGTGAATAACCAGTCTTGAGAAATAGGATATTGCGCTGACGATTCCAGTTCGACTCGATACCCGCTTCCGGTCTCATATACAGGTCGATTCAGAGCAACTTCATTTGCATCAATACCAAAAAAATAGTCGGTGGTTTTATCTGAGAAATAGGTTGCACCACCACCAACGCTAATGTCCCAATTTCGAATCTCATAAACCCGATTATAGAAGGTGTCAACCACCCAGCCGTTATGGTAACCGCCAAACAATTCATAGGCGACATCAATCCAAGCCACTGATTTGTCAAAGTAACGCATGTATCTTAAACCAGCATGTGGTGAATACTTGCGTTCGTCAATACCCTCTAACTCTTCAATTAATTCATCAATTACCGCGCCAGCATTATATTGGTCGAATCCGGCAAAATAACTTTTGTAGATAAAGTCTATTTCATAGTCATCTTCTACAAGTATTTCGTAACCCAACTCGGTTCTGCCTACAACACCAGAATTTCTGTAATTGTTAGTCTGAATAAAGAAACCTTTGTAATAAGCTTCAAGCCAGATATTAAGAAAGATAAAATCACTGAAATCACTTTGTTCAGCGCCCTTGATGATTGACGGGCTATGAACAAACCCGAGTTCAGCCGCGATATTCCATTGAAATTCATCTTCTTCAGCTGTTGCCATGTTTGCCGTTAAAATTGCAAACAAAAACAACATTACGGTTAGAAATCGAGGTGCATACATTTATAATTACAGCAATTAGTTGGTGTTTTTGATGTGTCCATACTAGCAGAATGGCATATTCACAGCAGTTATTCACTAAGCTTAAAGTGTTTAAAAATTGTAATTATGTGTATTCCAACTACGCTCAATCGTGCAAATTTTTAAACATTGGATTCCAAATAAAAGAAAATCCAACAACTGCGAACATTTCTACAACAGATAATTTCGACCTATCTCAATAGTATTTTCTTCAACTTGCAAACAGATGGAATTACTATGAAACCAAAACTTCTCACTCGTTCAATTTATCTCATACTTTTTTGTAGTTTAGGATTGGTACAGGCCGACGAACAAGCGATAGAGAAAATGGAAGTCGTTGGACAACGCAATCAGGCGTTAACTGAGCCCAGTGCTGAAACTAAGAAGTTACTTGCAGTCGCGGGGATCGACGGTGACCCTATCAATTCGGTGTACAGCCTTCCGGGAGTGGTTTTTGCCGGAGGAGATTTCGGTGGCGAGCCGGCAATTCGTGGTTCATCGCCGGAAGACAATGGATTCTATATTGACTCCATGCCAGCTGATTATATCTTTCATCTTTTTGGCGACAGTATATTTAACAAAGATTTGGTTCGCGATTTTAACTTAGAGGCAGCCGCTTTTGGCAGCGAATATGGTGATGTCGTAGGGGGCGTTTTTGATGTGAGTCTTCGAGATCCGGAAAATCAAGATTTAGCTATCAAGCTTGATGCTAGCCTACTTAAAACCGGCGTTTTAGTTGAAAGCGCGGTTACCGAAAATCAAGCTTTTTATTTTTCTTATCGACGCAGTTTGATACACCTGTTTTATTCTGAAGGGGATGAAGAAGATGGAATCACCGTATTTGATGCACCTGTGAGTGACGATTATCAAGGCAAATATCAATGGTTGGTCGGAAACGAACATAAAATTACCTTTTCAGTGAATGGAGCAAGGGATAGCGGTGGTATCAACATCTCGGCAGCTTCCGAAGAAGGACGAATTGACCCCGATTTAATCGGTGACGCCTCGTTGAACAATGGGTTTCATACACAAGGAGTAAGCTGGGAGTACTTTCCTAATGAGCTAGATACTTTTTCTGTGGCGGTTAATCATGTTTCTACTGAATCTCGAGAAAAATATGGCGCTGAACAATTTGTGCAACTTGAAAACGACCAAGTAAATTTCAGAGGCAGTGTGAAAACAGCCAGAATTTCTGATCACCAAGTCACCCTTGGAATAGACGCTCAACGCAATGATTTCGAATATTCTTTCGATATTATTCCGTATTTTTGTACCGACCATGATACCAATTGTATCGATCAAAAAGGCGAACGTATTGCCGATACGGATAATATCAAAGCCATAATGTTAGCTGCTTATTTGCAGGATAGATGGCAGATTACACCTAGTATTTCGCTGACAACTGGCCTGCGTGTTGAACGAGACGATTATACCGAAAAAACTTTTGTGCACCCCCGCGCAAACATTCAATGGTTTGTATCTCAAGCACTAACTTTATTTGCTAAAGCTGGAAAATATAGTCGCTTCCCTGATATTGATACTGCGTTGGAAAAACTGGGGAATCCGAATATTGATCCCATCGAATCAGCTCATTATGCGACAGGTGCCGAATACGAATTTGATGACGTTTGGAGCACTAAAATAGAGATTTACCACAAAGAAATTTCAAAGCTAGCTCGCGCAGTTGATGTTGATGCACCCAATGCTGAGCAAAGATATACCAGTGATACGTCTGGGCAAGCTCATGGAATTGAATGGATGCTGGAAAAATCTCTGTCAGACAATTGGTATGGATGGCTTTCCGTTAGCTGGTCAAACAGTGAAAGAACTGACGATATTCTCGCAGTCACTACCGACTATTATCTAGATACACCGCTTGTTGTTAATGCGGTTGCTAACTATCAACTGAATGATCATTGGGACTTCGGAATGCGCTTTACTGCTCGCAGCGGCGCTAAATACACACCTATAGTCGGCATCAAAGCTAACCCTGACTTTCCTGATACCAATGTAGCTGTATACGGCGAATTAAATTCAGAAACCTTACCTACTTATAGCCGTCTCGATTTGCAAGCAAAATACCGATATCTGATGTTTGGGAACGAGGCTGCCCTGACCTTTGCCATTATTAATGCACTCAATAGTGAAAATGTCTCTGGCTATTATTTCCTTCCTGACGGCAATGAAACAGCGAGTGACTTCAATATTGAACAAGAAGAAGGGATAGGTATTTTCCCATCAATTGGATTTGAAGTGACGTTTTAATCAAAACGAAGTAACCTGAGGTTTGGATAAACCGTGCCTGATAACGGCGCTATTTGCGCCCATTTCTGCGTTGTCCACAAAGCGTTTAGAGTGACTAGACAACCATGTGAAAGCCTTGAAAGGAGCGCAAATCCCACCATTCTCCCTGAATAAGATAGAGAATGCCGCATTATATACATTTAACATATTGAAATATTAAATAAGTCTGTAAAGAGTCGACACCTCTTATCCAGACCTCAGGTTAAGTATGAATAAATGTGATAATTTTCAAAGGTATCCACTAACTCATATGTGATTTTTACGCTATTCTTAAGTTTCTATTATGGCTAAATAACCTGAACTCTGGATAACAACTTGCGTTCTAGCTGCAACCTAACATGAAATTAAACTATGCAATTCAATGTGTAAGCTAATTTCATATCCAGAATTCAAGTTACGTATTGATTAAGACGTAGGAACCGCATCATGGCAGGAAATAAGAAAGAGGAAGAACAGGGAACTGTTTCAGAGCTTGATACGTTAAGGAACATTGTATTTGGTTCTGCAAAAGCAGAATTGGAAGCAAAACTTGCTCAGCTAGAAAAGAGTGTTAATGCACAATTCAAGGCGATGCAAGCTAGCTTAGACTCACACTTTGCCGATTTGAGTAAAAAGATCGATTCCGTAGATAGTCAACACGAAGAGAAAAATGCTGAGTTGAAAACCTACGCAGATAAGATCTCATCTGAACTTGAAATGTCTGATACAAACGGTCGACAAGATACTGACGAACTGCACAATCGTGTTGATAAAGAGGTTGCTGCGCTCACTGAACGCTATGATGCAGGTATTTCTCAAGCTCTTGAAAAACTAGAGCAGGTTTCCAAAGAGTTAAGCTCGAGCAAAACTGACCGCAAAACACTTGCGAAACTACTCGCCACTATGGCAACAAATTTGGAAGCTGATCAAGAATAAACGGATAAAACATGTCTTCCTCACCCAAGTCTAATGGAAATAGACAAGAGACCAATACATCTGCTGAACAGCAGATGCAGGCTTTACGCGAGCTGGTTTTGGGTAAGGATGGACAATATGTCAAACAACACATGCATTCCCATGCACGAGAATTGGTTGGAAGTGTTGTCGTAGAAGCCCTCAAAGATCGACAAAAATCAGATGATGCTCTTGAGCAAGTACTAGTTCCTACGGTTGAGAAATCAGTAGAGTCGTCAGTTAAAAATCACAGTGATCAATTTATTGGGCATTTGTATCCACTAGTTGGCCGACTTGTGCGTAAATCTGTCACCGCTTTTTTGAGCGAATTCTTAGAAAAAACTAATCAGTTGCTAGAACACAGCTTAACGCCTAAAGGCATAAGTTGGCGAATCAAAGCTTGGCACGCAGGCGTGAGTTTTTCCCAATATGTTGCTAGCAAAACGTTTGCTTTCAGAGTTGAGCAAGTTTTACTTATTCATCGTGATGCAGGCATATTGCTGAATTCGGTTGCAAACGATGAAAATCAGGCAACTGATGCTGATTTGGTATCCGGTATGCTCACCGCAATCAATGATTTTGTATCCGATTCCTTTACTAGCGACAGCGCTGAAAATGAACAGCACCTTGCTGTGGTCAAAACCGATGATTTTACCTTGGTTATTGAACGTGGCCCGCAGCTTATGTTAGTGGCGGCAGTAACCGGGAATATACCGCAAGATATTTCAACCAAATTTCAAATTACTAATGAAAAAATACACAGTCTGTATAATAAAGAAATAGCTGATTTCCAAGGTGACACTGCTCCCTTTGACGAAACAGAAGGACTTCTCAGGGCGTGTTTGCTGTCGGAATTAAAACCCGAACATGAAGAACAACGTAAGAAGCCCGTTTTAGCGCTATTCTTTATTTTGCTTCTTTTAATTTTAGCCGGATTTTATGGATATCAGCGGCATAAACAAAATCAACTCAGCGATCTTGTATCAACGTTAAACGATGAGCCGGGAATATTAATTACTGAGCTTGAGACACAAGGATTATCTCGTGTTTACGCAGAGGTATTGCGTGACCCTCAGGCTCAAGTTATTGATAACTGGCTAAGTACAAACCAAATCGCCTCGGAGAACGTCGCTATATTCGAACGGCAATATTTATCTTTGGAGCCTCAAATAGTCAAAAAGCGACTCGAAGGCGTGTTGGAAAAATACCCCCAGCTCTCTCTTAACTGGGAGAAAGATTTGCCTATTCTTAAAGGTACACTAGCTAACATCCAAAAACTTGAACTGACTACCGAGTTAATGACTATTCCTGGATTGCAAAATATTTCTGATATAGTCGAGCCAGTACTAGTGGAAGAATTAGATACACTAGAAGACGATAACCCTGAAATTCTAAACGCACTATTTGAAATTAACACAGCGAAAATTGAACGAACTCAAATTGAGTTTGAGCTGGGTAAAGACATCTTAACCCATGAGTCCAAAAGGCAACTGGATGCGTTGGCGAATTATCTGCGTTCAGCCATAACCCTATCTAAAAAGCTTAAGTTAAATGTAGGTCTTATTATCATGGGAGCCTCTGATTCCAGTGGTTCTGCACAATTTAATCAGGCGTTAAGTCGAAAACGAGCAGAGGTTACGCAACAATATTTGAGTAGCATAGGAATTGACCCAGGATACCTAAATGCAATAGGGTTAGGTGTGGTGGAAATTAAAGCAACCGGTGACAGTGCTAGAAAAGTTATCTTCAACGTTGTGAAATTTAAAACGGAATGACCAGTCGATGGGTTTAGTGGAAAAATGATCCAAAAGAAAATTTGTTTGTTAGGTGCCTCTGGTGTCGGGAAAACAAGCTTAGTTAAACAATTTGTAGAGGGGATATTTAACGAAAAATATCTCACTACTATCGGTGTCAAAGTTGATAAAAAAGTTATCGAATTGACTGATAAAAGTGTGCAACTAATGATTTGGGATCTCGAAGGTATTGATCGCTATTGTGGCTTCCAAGCCAAATACCTGCGTGGTGCTTCGGCATACGCAATTATCACTGATCAAACTCGCTCGCAATCCCTGGTCGAAGGCATAGAAATTCACAATATGGCGAGAGAAGTAACTGATGCTCCTGCTGTATTAATCGTCAATAAAGCGGATTTGGATGTTGCATGGCACTGGAGTGAAAAGGAAGTTAACGCTTATCGTCAAGATTTCCAAGGCTACTTTAACACTAGCGCCAAATCCGGTTCAGAAGTCGAAGCGTTTTTTAGTTGTATTGCTAAATTGGCTAGCGATTAAGGGAAATTGATGGAACAGTCTCTCATTCAAGCACTCGGTATCATCAATTGCTCTATATTGAAAAGACACGGAAACAATAAATTTGAGGTAATGCATAGCAATGAAAGTTGGTTTTACCAACTGACCCCAGAAGCCAAAGACCAAACTATCTTTTCGTTTACCGACAGCTCCTCATATTTACAAGATTTTTTTATCGATGCAGAAAACTTCTGGAAAATTGGTATCGATGGGCAAATTCAATCAGGCATATGGACTGAACAAGTGCCCGACCACCTTCTAAGACTTGAAGCGATTGCGGCGGTAAGCAAAGGAGAGTCGTACTTAGTCATTAATAATCTGCAAGAACAATACGATAAACAACAAAATACTGTTCAAGCTGCTCGGGAATTATTGCTTTCCAATGACAAAGTGCTCGCACAACACGAGTATATTCATGAGCGACTTGAACATTTGCTGATGAGGAATCACGACTTAGAGTCACTTATCGAGCCAATCAACAAAGCCATCGAAAGTGCCAATTTTGCGGTAATGATTTGTGACCCTCAGTTAAAACCCATCAAGCAAAACCCGGATTCTTATGATCTATTCGAAATGAACAGATCTAGCCAAGAAGAGCAACCAATCGAAACGCTACTGAGTTTGCTAGACAAACAATTCCCAGAATTTAACCGCGTATTTACAGTCTCTGGGCAGTGGAATGGCGAATTGTTTTGGCATAAGCCACCCAGTTCTAGCAAATGGTTACAAGTCGCAATTTACCCGATTAAAAATGAACACAGGGCACCAAAGTATTGGGTTTTCATCGTTAGCGATATTACTCGGGTAAAATATCTTGTTCAGCGAAACGAAAAGCTCAATCAATTTGATGGTGTTACCGAACTGCCAAACCGTCAGTATTTTTGGAAAAGTTTAGAGCAAGCCATAGAAAAAGCATGCCCTTTCTTTGTGTTATTTTTGGATGTAAAACACTTCAAGCGTGTCAACGAATTACATGGGCACCTTGGAGGAGATCAACTTCTAGTAGATATAGGCCAACGTTTAAGCCCACTACTGCATGAAAATGACCTAATTGCCCGTATTGGCGGCAATGAGTTCGGCGTATTGCTGCATAACTTAAAGAGTCATACGCGCTGTGAGCAACTGGCAGGCAGGATGATAGAAGCAGTCGAACAGCCATTCTACAATGAAAACCAACAGAAAATTATGGTTGGCTTAAACGTCGGTGTCGCCAACTACCCGCTGGATGCCTGCAACGCTGAAGAATTAATGAAATTAGCCGATTTGGCCATGTTTAATGCCAAACGCGAAACAAAAAGCACCATTAAACTTTATTCAAAAGCCCTCAAAGAGGCGTCCGATAAAAGATTGGCGTTGGAAGAAGCATTACGCACAGCAATTGATGAAGAGCAGTTTGAGCTCTACTTGCAACCCATTCTCGATCTAAAAACGGGCAAAATTATTAAAGCAGAAGCGCTAATTCGATGGAAGAAAAGCGAAGAAATAATTATTGGTCCGGATGTGTTTATCCCTATTGCAGAACAAACTGGCTTGATAGTTCCCATAGGAAAGTGGGTAATAACTCGCGCAACGCAGATGCTAAGCAAATTGCAAAACTATGACCAAGATCTTAAAATTTCGGTCAATCTATCTCCTCGACAAATTGCCGATAGACGATTATTTAATTTTATTTTAGTCGCCATTCAAGATACGCATATTCCTGCTAAAAATCTGGAATTGGAACTAACAGAAGGGGTACTGATAGACAACTTTAATCAGGTATATCGTCTGTTAAATGCAGTAAGGGATTTGGGCATTAGCGTTTCTATTGATGACTTTGGAACGGGTTATAGTTCGTTAGCCTATTTACAAAAATTGCCTATTGATCATTTAAAAATTGATCGTTCTTTTGTAAAAGATTTAGACAACAGCGACAGTGACAAGGCCATAGTTTTAGCAGTTATTGCAATGGCACATAGCCTCAAAATCAGCGTCATTGCAGAAGGCGTAGAAACCCAGTCGCAAAAGAACTTTTTGCGAGATCACAAATGTGACTCGGTACAAGGGTTTTTATTTAGTCGACCTGTACCTTTTGACGAATTTTGCACCCAATTAAGAAATCAATCCAAATAACTTTTTCCCTTCAGACACTATTTCCTCAACCGAAGGTAGTACCTCATACGACGCTGTTCCCAGTGGAATAAAGCAATCTTTTGCAGTAACACGGGCATAGTTACGCTCTGAGTCAAGCACAGAGTTCTCATAGAGCAAGGTAGTAATGGCTTCGCTAATACTGCCGGTTTTACGGCATTCATCTACCATTAAAATATGCTTACAACTCTTAACTTCAGCCACAATCTGCGCTTCATTTAAAGGAGCAAGCCAGCGTAAATCTATGACTTTTACAGAAATGTTAGCTTGTTTAAGAATGTCTTCTGCTTGCCTTGATAAATAGTAGCCATTGCCATAACTGATAATACAGAGATCGGTACCCTTACCAAAGACACCAATATCCCCGACTTTCATTAGCTTTTTATGGTTGGGGGGTTGGTAATCGAAAGACCACAAGTGATCGCCCTCTTCATGCAAATCTTTTTTCATGTATAGCGCAATAGGCTCAATGAAAACCACCACTCGTTGCTCTACTTGAGCCGTATGAACGCATGTTCTTAGCATATCAACGGCGTCCTTACCATTTGATGGGCAGGCAATGATGATACCCGGAATGTCTCTAAAAACGGCAAATGAGTTGTCGTTATGAAAGTGACCACCAAAGCCTTTTTGATAGGCTAATCCTGCAATTCGAATAACCATAGGATTAGTAAATTGACCGTCGGAAAAAAATGAAAGGGTGGCAGCCTCTCCCCTTATTTGATCTTCTGCATTGTGCACATAAGCTAAAAACTGAATCTCTGGAATCGGTAGATAACCATTGTGTGCTAAGCCGATAGCTGTACCCAAGATCGACTGTTCGTCTAGCATAGTGTTGACTACACGGCTGGGGCCGAATTTCTCACTTAGCTTAGTGGTAACGTTATACACTCCACCTTTTTTACCAACATCCTCGCCAAATATTAGCGTATTATCGTATGCTGCCAATATATCTAACAACGCCCAATTGAGTAGCTTCGCTAGGTGCTGCTTCTTGTTGATATTGTGCTTTTCATGACTAAAAAGGGTTTCACGCTGAGTCTTTGTTACCAACTTATAGGTATCAGCTCTTTTGGTTTTGGGAATCAGACTAGCTTGGATTTGTTCTGGGTTAGAGAGGCGCGGTTTAGAAACCGCAATCTCACTCAAAGATGTTATTTTATCTTCAATATCCAAATAGAGTTGGTTAATGTTATCCGCTGAAAGTACTTTGTGATGCAGCAGCAAACTCGCCGACATTAACAGAGGATCTCTTGATTCAGTTTGCTCTATTTCAGCTTCAGTACGGTATACGAATTCTGAATCTGAGCCTGCATGACCTAGTAATCTTACAGTGTGTACATGAAGAAAAACCGGCTTGTGCAATCGTCTGGCTATTTGCGCCGCTTGTTTAGCATTGCGATACGTATCAATAAGGTTCAACCCATCACATTCAAGATAATGGATACCCGGTCTATTTTGAAAATTGGCTTTTATCCAGCCTTTTGGCGTAGCAGTTGAAATACCAATGTCATTGTCTTCGCATATAAATACAATGGGCATAGGGACTGATTGAAATGCTGCCCATGCAGCTGAGTTAAAAGCGCCTTGCGCAGTTGAATGGTTAACAGATGCATCGCCAAAACTGCATATAATCACACTGTCTTTTGGCATTACATTTTCAACTTGACCGTTTTGCGCTAGTGCCAAACTGAATGCAGCGCCGATTGATTTAGGTAATTGTGAGGCAATTGTGCTGGTTTGCGGGGGTATAAAAAGTGATTTGCTTCCCAACACTTTATGCCTTCCCCCCGAAACAGGATCGTCAGAAGAAGCGCAAAAACTTAACAACATATCGTAAAGGGGATCTTGCCCTTTTTCATGTTTAGCGCGCTGAATGACAAAAGCACCACTACGATAATGAAGAAAAGCCATGTCTGTTTTTCTAAATGCAAGAGAGATAGCAGCATTGCCCTCATGCCCCGCACTTCCAATTGTGTAAAAACTTTGTCCTTTTTTCTGTAGTTGCCTCGAGCAAAGATCCAGATGTCGACTCATGACTTGGGTTTCAAACAAATCCAACAGTTGTTCTTTACTTAAACCTACCGACTCAAGCGTCACTTGGTTGGATACTGAAGGCAACTTGTTCGCAGAAACAGCGTCAAGAAATCGCTGTCGCAAAAGACTATTTCTGTCCTGCATTGCTTACCCCGTAAACGCTTGGATGCCCGTTTGAGCTCGACCTAAAATAAGTGCATGAATATCGTGCGTGCCTTCGTAGGTATTTACTGCTTCCAGATTCATAACATGCCGAATCACATGATACTCATCGGCGATGCCGTTTCCACCATGCATATCTCTGGCAACTCTGGCAATGTCCAACGCCTTACCACATGAATTGCGTTTGATAAGCGAAATCACCTCGGGGGCTAAGCTATTTTGATCCATTAAGCGACCTGCCTGTAAGCAAGCGACTAGCCCTGTGCTAATTTCGGTTTGCATGTCTGCTAACTTTTTTTGTATCAGTTGGTTAGCTGCTAACGGGCGTCCAAATTGATTTCTATCAAGACAATATTGTCTTGCCGCATGCCAACAAAACTCTGCAGCTCCTAACGCTCCCCAAGCGATACCGTATCTGGCTTTATTAAGACAGCCAAAAGGTCCTTTTAAACCGCTTACGTTAGGTAATAAGTTTTCTTCAGGCACCATGACGTTGTCCATAACTATTTCCCCGGTGATCGAAGCGCGAAGTGAGAACTTGCCCTCAATTTTAGGCGCGCTTAACCCTTGCATGCCTTTTTCTAGGATAAAACCTCGAATCACACCGTCTAATTTCCCCCAAACCACAAACACGTCAGCAATAGGTGAATTGGTGATCCACATTTTATTGCCTGTGAGGACATATCCCCCATCTACAGGTTTTGCGCGGGTGGTCATACTCGCAGGATCAGAACCAGAATCAGGTTCGGTCAGACCAAAGCAGCCAACCCATTGGCCACTAGCCAATTTAGGAAGATATTTTTTTCTTTGCTGATCATTTCCGTAGGTATAGATAGGATGCATCACCAGTGAAGATTGAACACTCATTGCACTTCGATAACCGCTATCGACCCGTTCAACCTCGCGTGCAATCAACCCATAAGCCACATAACTCACTTCTGCGCCGCCATATTCGTTAGGCAGGGTGGCACCAAGTAAACCTAGGGCCCCCATTTCACTCATAATATCGCGATCAAAATGTTCGTTTCGGTTAGCTTCAAGCACACGAGTCATCAATCTTTCTTGACAAAATTGATGGGCGGAATCTCGAAGAAGCCTTTCCTCCTCATCCAGCATTGAATCCAAATTAAGTGGATCTTGCCAGTTGAATACAGGTTTGGATGACATATCTCTCTCCGTTGGGTCGATTAGGATGGATTAGAGATATAAATTAACATGTTAAAAAATAGTTAATAGTGTTGGGAGTCAAAAAATCATGGTATTTAATGATAATTTATAGGCATTTATGTCAACTAAGATGAACAGTTTAAACCGTATCTTGTCCACGCTAGTTGGGGATAGCGAGTGATGAGGGAGCAACAGCATCAAGTCTGCACGCAAACCGGACTTGACACTGTGCTTGTATTAGCCGTGATTCAAATAAAGGGTTAATGCCAACTTCTTATTTTGTGCCCTTTGAGCGCGTAGAACAAAATGAATAGGTAACAAGGGATCAACATCCAATACGCGTCTTGCGGGCCAAAATGTTCTGAGACTTTACCATACACCACAGGCAACACTGCGCCACCAGCAATCCCCATTATTAATAGTGCCGATCCTTTCGCAACATGCTTGCCAAGGTCATTCAATGCCAATGGCCAAACTGCTGGCCATACCAAGGCATTAGCAAAACCCAATAACGCGACAAAAGCGACTGTATTGGGTAACAATGGAATACCTAACCAGCCCCAAATAATTGCTGAAACTCCGGTATCTTGGTTACTAGAAAAGACCACCGCCAAACACAATGCCATACCCAGCAAAGCAGAACCCAGAAGGGCTTGATCTTGGCGAACAAATCTAGGAATAATCACTAACCCGGTAAGATAGCCAACAACCATAAAGGCCATTGTGAAAGACGTTAATGAAGTCGCATTTTCTATGCCTAGCTGGGAACCAAACAAGCCAATAGTATCGCCAGCTATCACCTCAACACCAACGTAAAAAAATAAGGTTACTACACCCAAAACAAGTTGCGGGAAATGTAGCACTGATTTGGATCCCTGCTGTTGAGAATTGTCTTCTTCCAGATTCAATTCTGGTAGTCCAGAAAATTTTAGAAAAAATGCCAATACAGTTAATGCAATAGCTAAACCGATATAAGGTTGAACCAAGCCTTCTGCAAGTTGTTCGATTTGCAGAAGTTGTTCGGCTTCAGGCAAAGCAGAAATCGATTTTGCACTTACACCACTTAGATCCCCTAGTACCAAAGCAGTAAAAATAATCGGTGCAACAAAACCTGCGCCTTTGTTCAATAGTCCCATGATAGAAATACGCACAGCAGCGGTTTCTTGTGGGCCAATTTTGACAATGTAAGGGTTTGAAGCTGTCTGCAATATCGTTAAACCAGTCCCGACAATAAACTGTGCCAACAAAAAGACTGAAAATTCTCGGCTATATGCTGCTGGAATAAATAACAAGCTACCTACCGCCATGATCAGAAGACCTAACGCCATAGCATGCTTGTATCCCGTTTTTTCCAATACCCAAGCCATGGGCAACGCCATCAACACGAATGCGATATAAAACGCGGAAGCGACTAATAACGCCTCAGTTTCAGACAACTCACAAACAATTTGTAGAAAAGGTATCAGTGCACCATTGAGCCAGGTGACAAATCCGAATATAAAGAACAAGCCACCGATAATGCTCATTGGCAGCAGGCTTGACTGTGGTTTAGTGCTTTCAATTAAGGTATTCATAATTTGCCTTTTAATTATTTTCGTTTCAGCATTCGCATTAAATACAGAATTCTTTGCAGCCTTCAATCCAGCTGACCTGAACTTCCAAATTGCCGTTTAATAACAGCATATTTGCCTTACAACCAACTGATATATTTCCTATCTGATGACTTAATCCTAGGAATGCAGCAGGTGTGCTGGTAGCCATTCTTAGTGAATCGGATAGGGAAACATCTAAGCGTTTATGGCAATTGCGCACTGCAGAGGCCATATCCAGAGCAGAGCCTGCAAGCGTGCCATCGGGTACAGTTAACTTATCCCCTTGACGGACAATCTGAGTATTGCAATATTCTAGGGTTACTTGATCAGACCCAACATGTGACATTGCATCTGTTACTAACATCATTTTCCTTGCTGACTTGGTTTTAATCGCCAATTTACAAGCCGTTGCATGGACATGATGAAAATCTACGATGAGACCGCAATAGCTTTGGCTATCTGCAAGTGCCGCTCCTACCATACCCGGTTCACGGCTAGTCAAAGGAGACATGGCATTGAACAAATGCGTAAACCCGTTAGCACCAGCTTCCAATGCTAATTCAACCGTTTCTGCATCAGCATTTGAATGCCCCAAGCAAACGTGAACGCCTTTGGAAACCAGATCTTTGATCACATCTACAGGCACATTCTCTGGCGCTAGAGTGACTAATACCTGCCCCATATCTTGACGACAAAAAAGCGCTAACTCTTTGTCACTGATCGACCTGATATGCTTGGCTGGATGAATTCCGCGTTTTGGCACACTTAAATGAGGCCCTTCATAGTGAATACCAACTATACCTGCTATTGACTCTGCGATCGCTTCACTAACAGCATCTCCAGCTTCTTGCATAACCGAGAGTTTTTCGGTTATTACGGTTGGTAACATGTCCGTCGTACCGTATTCCACGTGTGCTGAAAGCATAGATTGCAAGCTATCTACAGTGGGCTCGTTGTTAAACAATTTACCGCCACCACCGTTTACTTGAGTATCGATAAACCCCGGACATAGCAATCCAGTCAAAATCTCAACCTTGAGGTCAGGACACTGATCCGTAACATCAGTAATTATCCCATCAGAAACAGTCACATATTGATTGTTTAACAACTCTTCACCATTGAATAACAATGGAGTTTGATACGTGGTTTTCATGAATTACACCGTTTTTGTGACCTTTTTAAGACCGATTGGATTATCAGGATCATTACCCATTTGAACAGCAATTTGTTCAACATCAAGATAAAAACGCTGAAGAATGGTTAACGGAGCCAAGCGCGGGTGAATGTCGCTGCCGATTTGCGTCAAATGAGACAAGACAGCTCCTCTTTTACGCATTTCTGCTATTTGTTCAGTATGCGGTTGTAACGATTCGTCCTGCACTGAAATATCAACTATTGCTAGTTTTTTCTCTACTAAGGTGACAGGCCCATGTAAAAATTCAGCACTACTAAACGCCTCCGCATGAACGCCACACACTTCTTTTAGCTTTAGAGCAATTTCCCGAGCAATTGCATAGCCAAATCCTCGCCCCAAAACAACGCCATGCTTAATGTGTTTAATAAATTCTGTCGTCAATTGCGTCTCTGCAGTTGTTGCTTGAGTTAAATATGTTGGCAAACTGTCCAATGCGCTAACCAATGATTGGTCTTGCTTCCAGTTCGCTACCAATTGCAAAATGGCACTGAGTGTAGCCAAATAACTTTTCGTCGCGGCTACCGCCTTTTCTTCTCCGGCCAGAAGTGGTAAAACAACATCAACGATCTCTGCTAATGGAGATTCCTGATCATTTACCAAGGCGACTACAAAAGCGCCGCACTCTTTTGCTATTTGTGTTTGCATCAAAATATCTGGGCTTCTACCTGACTGAGAAATAACCAGCACAAGGGCCCCAGCGAGATTGAGATTGGTACCATACACTGTAGTTACTGAAGGTGCTGATGCCGTGACAGGAATACCCAGTTCAACCTCAATTAAATACTTTGCATATACACCTGCGTGATCAGAAGAACCACGACCAATAATGTATACTAACTTTGGATTCAGTTGTCGTATTCGTTTACCTAGCTCTTGACATAGACCAGCATTTTTAGCCAGTTGATTTTGAATAACCTCAGGTGCTTCGTTAGCCTCTCGGGCCATAATACTTGTAGTCATAATGGAATTCTCATTTATTAAATAGTTGACGTGCGAGCAATATCGCACCCATTTCTGGTGCTTGTAATGGAGCAAGTAATTGATCTTGGATATCT
The DNA here is from genome assembly GCA_947503265.1 of uncultured Alteromonadaceae bacterium. Taxonomy (GTDB): domain Bacteria; phylum Pseudomonadota; class Gammaproteobacteria; order Enterobacterales; family Alteromonadaceae; genus Aliiglaciecola. The sequence continues at coordinate 402,374 of CANNDC010000001.1, read as the reverse complement.
TGATCCAACCACTTGGTGATGGGGCCTGCTATGCCGCCAATTAATGATATTCGAGGAGGATTATCGGCCAATAACCGTCTAGCTATGCGGCTAATGTACTGAGCCGCAATATTCACTTGCTCTATCGCTAGAGGATCACCTTTGTCGGCATACTCAAAGACTAAGGGGGCTAACTGCGCATAAAAGTCTGGCTTAGCATGAATGGTTTTTTCCACTACGGCGACTGCATCTTTGCATTCAAGACGTTTTAGCACTGCGTTTATAAAGTTACTTGCTGGCGCAATACCATCTAGAACTTCTAGAGTGCGCCTTAATGAATTTGCGCCCAATCTTGCGCCACTACCAGAGTCACCGAGAACAAAACCATGACCACCAATTTCTAACAACTTTCCTGCAATGGCAGAACCGGCATTAAATCCTGTCCCCATGATGATAACGGCGCCATCTTGACCCTTATGTGCCCCCAGACAGGCTATATGTAGATCAGTGGTTACTTTCATTCGCGCAAAAGGATGTTGCCAATTTTGCATCATATCTAAACAACTAGGAAGATTTACGCCTGCCAAACCCAGAACTGCATTCACGTTGGTAATTTGACTTACATTTAGTTGAGCTTCGGCAAATGCCTGCTTAGTCGCAGATACAATCGATTCAGTAGTTTGATTAATGCCGCGCACGGGATTGGCTGGTCCAGCCAAACCTTCACCAAGTAAATTACCATCGACATCTTCTAAGCGGGCTTTGCATTTAGTCCCTCCGCCATCGATACCCAAAAAAAGTTGTTCGTTCGTCACTGGTTAATCTCCCGCTTTCGCGTTGGTGCAACACCCTGAATGATATTTAAATAGCTAATACGACGCATTCTAGCAAACTTATGACAGCGTTGTCATTTATTTTTTCAATAATATAATTAAACATTAGAATTTATGGTAATTTGACGATTCTGCTGCGACGTGTGAAACCATCTAAACCACTTGCAAGCTCGATGGGGCCGGTCACAGAAACTGGTTGCGTATATAGTTTCCAGCCACCATGCAATTGCCGGTAATAAATTGTTAGCCCCGGAAAAAGACTATTGGCGTGCAGCATATTTTTAATTCGTTTGGCTCCCGGCGGTGGTATACGGAAGAACACTTTACGTTTTTCAAGCGCAGGCAAAACTCGTTTCACCAAGTGACTAACATAATTTTGCCAGTCATTTGATACGGCAGCTTTGTTAAATTCGTTTCCGCTATATTTATAGTTTACTCCTTGCTGATAAGGCGGCACCCAATTTGGGTTGTGCCAAGCTCGTTCAGAGAATGCGAACAAACGTGGATAAAGCATAAACTCAGCTCGATTATCAGATCGCACCGTCTCACTCCACAATTGAGCTTGAATACCGGTTATTTTAGTGTTCTCAGCAAGAGGTACTGAATCTGTTGCCATATATGGTGCTCCATAGTTGTCTAACCATAATTGCGCATGTGCCGGTAAGTTTTGCGGCATAAACTGAAATAGTTTGTAGCTATCTATCGCTCTAGAAGCCCAATAATAACCTGGTTCAGAAGCATGGGCTGCATATGGGAAGTCAAAGTACAATACATCTGGTATGGAAAGGATACTTTGCCATTCTGCATTGGTAAATTTGTGCGCTTCATTGTGGCCATGTCCATAGAGCGTTTCCCAAACATTTACCTGCATCTTGGGTATATCTTTGTCATCTAAGAGTGCCTTTACGCCATCACTCCAAGCACCAGCGACTATTCCTTTGTTATCCAGCATTTTGGCAATTCTACTGATAAAATAGGGCCCCAGATCTTCCACAGAGTCGACACCTTGTAGGTTGTTTTTTATAAAGGCCTGACATATCGGCGAACGGTGCCATGCTCCAGCAGTTTCATCAGCGCCAATGTGGTAACGCTTCAAAGGCACTTTTGCTTGATCGTGGTAAGTCGCGATTTCACCTAATACCTTACCGATAAAGGTATATGTTGAATCCATACAAGGATTGATGGTGTTGTCGTTATAATGTTGAATCGATGAATAACGTGATTCGTTTTGCAAATCAGTTAATAAATATTTATTAGCCTCTTCAATTTGGCCATCTTTCATCAACCTTTGGTAGCGTGCTAACATTGATTTAACTGCCGCACGAGAATGTCCCGGCATATCCATCGAAGGGATAATTTCGATATTTCTCAGATCAGCATATTTCACTATCTGGATATAATCCTGTTTTGTAAAATAGCCATTTACTGAGTTAGATCTTTCAGGGCCACTTCCTAGTTGCGGAAGCAAGCAAGTTTGCTCTGTCAAATCGAAACAGCGAAAAGCACCAATGTCGGTTAATTCAGGAAGGCCTTCTATTTCTAGCCGCCAGCCTTCATCGTCGGCCATGTGCAAGTGCAGTTTATTGAGTTTAAAGGCTGCCATTTGCTCTATCAAACTCAGTATAAAAGCTTTGCTATGAAAATTTCGCGCTACGTCAATGTGAACGCCTCTGAATCCAAACTCCGGACCATCGTTGATTTTTGAAACGGGGAATCTAGCGTGTTTTTTATCATAGAGTTGCGCTAAGCTCATCAGACCATAAAAAATACCCGCTTCGGAGCTGGAAGAGACGACAATTGCTTCTTCTGTAATACTAAGTTGATACCCTTCAGCATCTATGAGCTGTTGCGGATCCAACGCAATATTGACTGCTAGACCTGCTGAATTGTTTGGAATTCCAGATTGAACAAGCCAATCAAATGCCACTTCTTCAGAAGTATTGTTCGCTTGAGGAAGTGCCAATCCTAACGCTGCGCTCACCCAATTGCCGGAATAAACAGACGATTTTGCTTTAGGAATAATCCGCGCTACTTCCTTCAACTCTGCCTGACTATTAATCTTTTTATTACGCTCAAATTCGACTTCTGGTGTGGCAATAGGCACAGCATCATTGTCACTGCGACGATTCTGTTGGGGTTTCTCAAAAGTGCCAGCGTGTGGCAAATAACTCAAGCCACTTATTTCATCATGCTGTTCGATGGTCGAAGCAATAATCGCTGGATTGAGTCCTTTGGCAGTAATGAAATAATTGGGCATCACATCAGATTTAGACACTGACGAAAACACTGCTTTGACTGGAATTCGGTAGGTTTTTTCAGACTGAATGTTATTTACTGAGATGAGCTTATGCAGGTCTCCATTAATATGCTGAATGTCAAAATCATCGCTTCCTTCCCACTTAATAGGTGTGACTTGGCTAAAATACATTTGCCATTCAAATGCCGGCATTGGCTCTGAAAACGTCAATTGTAATTCAGCTTGATAACATTTAATTTGCGCTAAACTCTTATCGCAAATAGTTTGATCTATATTGTCGTAAACTTGATAACGGACTTTTAAGGTATTTGCCACTCTGTTCAGTTGTTCTTGCGAAAAAGAATTCGCATGGCAATTAATCGGCAAAAAATAGATAAACGTCGTGATCAACAACGATAGTAAGGTTGGCAGTTTCATACAAATGATTCTCTCGTTGCAATACTCATCACCAAATCAGCCTATTGTTTAGCTTTGAGGCGAACTAGCGTTTCAACTCGGCTCAATGAAAAAAGACAGGCATAGATTGAGCTAATAAAGCCCAATTGGCGTAATTCTAAAAATGACTCAGCAGACAATTGGTTTAAATTGGCTTCGTTAATCGCATAAAGCCCCGTAAGGCTGTATTCTTCACCGTCTTGCTGCTTGATAGATAGTGATTGTGGTGACAATAAATCTTTTTTAATCAATATATTAATGAATTTTTGAGAAATAGCTGACTGTTCCCTTAATTGACTAATGGATTCACTTTTTTCCACCAACAAATTAGTTTGGTTTCCTTCTTCATCAAACAAAGCGTCACCAGTGCTTTCTCCAATTAGTGGACTATCTAAATCGACACATAACAGGTGTTTATTTTCATCGTTTGGGTGTGGCGAAAGTCCGAAAGGGGTAGCTCTGATTTGCAGCGGAATATAGTTTGCTAGCCATTGTTCATCTTGAATAAAGAGGTTTTCTTGGGGTTGTAATCCTAATAAGGCTACAAGATGAAATTGTCCGGTACTTCGATCTTTGATGAAAGCTATTGGGTATTCTGCAGCAACCTTCGCTAATTCAAATACGGTTATTTGCACAACATGACTTTTTGCAATAGCTGAAAATAATTGCCCATTGTTATATCTAAGTTGTCGATGCTTGTCTTTGTCTAAAACTTGAACATTCGCCATAATCCTCTCCTTATGAGGTCAAGAACTATACGGTCTGAAAACCGTATTTAGCCACTTTTTGTAATAGTTCATGATTACTCGGTAACTGTTTCGACAGTTTTTCCTGCAATCTTTGATTAAGAGTTTGATACTGCTTCACACGTAATGCGTCATTGTAGGATGAACTGGCATAGTCAAGTTGTTGTTCAAACCCCATTCCGTGTAAAACATACTGATAACTATCTTGCGGAAAAGGCTCAAACACATGACTGAAATCGTATTTACTAACTGGATGATATTTCCAATGAGCCAGTTGTTCAGAAAGTTCCTGAGGAATTGTCTCCGTGCTCCGATTGGCTTGCCAAAAAGGTTCATTTCTTTGCGATAGACAATAGTGCATCTTGATGAAGTGGATGGTTTTAGTCCATCTATATTGGAAAGAATCATTGAATTTTTTTTCCACCATAGGCATTAAGGATTTATGTCTTGGGAATTGATCGCAGAGCATATTAGCAGCGGCTTCCACCAAAAAAATAGCCGAAGCTTCCAGAGGCTCAACAAACGCAGCAGACAAGCCAATGGCAACACAGTTGTTATGCCAAAATTTACGTCTGTAGCCGCAATTCATTTTAATAGTGCGTGCTTCTAGTTGTTCTGCTTCAGGGCCAATATAGTCGCGCAGTGTTTGTTCTGCTTCGGAATGATCGATAAATTCAGAGCAATAAACATAGCCAGTCCCTCTGCGATTAGCCAAGCCAATATCCCAAATCCAACCTGCAGATTGAGCTGAAGAAATAGTCGTACTGTTTATGTTTGGCGTACTTTCTTGATAAGGGACTTGGATTGCCACAGCATGATCGGTTAACAAGCTATCTTTAATGCTGATAAAATCAATTCCGTATGTTTGTCCTAGCAAAAGGCTTCGAAAGCCGCTGCAATCAACGAAGAAATCTGCGTTTAATAATCCGTGCGAATCAGTTTCAATACCACTAATTAAGTCGTCGTTATCAAGAACGACCTCTGTTACGTTAGCTTTAACGTGTTTAACTCCTAATTTACTGCAACTGTAGTTAGATAGTAGCTCCGCAAATTTTCCAGCATCCAAATGATAGGCGTAATTTTGGATACCTTCATAGCATCGATTGCTAATTAGTTTAGGTGCCAAGCCTGATTCACAAAGAACAGTTTGCGCACTTACATATTCCGCATAAGGAATCGATTTATCGCTTAATGACCAGTATGGGCTTAGATTGAATTCAGCCGAGTCAACGACAGAACTAAACAAATGGTAGTAGTGCTTATGAGTTCCGTCTTCAGGAGTTGAGTGCCAGTCTACAAACTTAGTACCCTGTTTGAAAGAAGCGTTACAATGCGTTAAAAATTCGTTTTCATTGATACCCAACTCAGCCAACGTTTTACGCATAGTCGGCCAAGTTCCTTCCCCGACCCCGATAGTCGGAATATCCGGCGATTCTACTAAGGTCACCTGAACTGACTTAGGATCCTTGCTGTTAAGATGTTTTGCTAGTTTTGCAGCGGTTAACCAACCGGCCGTTCCACCACCAACAATAATTACCCGATTAACTGTTTTATTGTCCATTATCTATACCCGTGTAAAACCGAATTGACGAACTTTTTCTATTAACTCTCTTTGCAATGGCAATTTAGAACTAAGAAGTTTCGTGGCCGTATCGACGTCAGCAAAAAGGCGATTTGCACGATCAATATCAGAGAATGCCGATCTGTTTGCGCTTAAATCTGTTTTGTATCCCATTCCATAAAGCACATACAAATAGCTGTCCAAATTGAAAGGTTCCCAAGCATTATCGAAATCGTATTTTGTTGGTGGGTGATTTTTCCAGAAATCCAACCGACGTCTTAAATTAGCTGGGATGCTGTCAGAGTTGCAGTTATCAATCCAATATTGACTGTCTCTGCGCAAAGAAATGCAATAGTGCATTTTAATAAACTCGACTGTGCGTTCCATTCGCATAGTGAGATGCGTATTGAATGTTTCTTCAACATAGGCCATATCTTCGCGTCGGCGCGGGAATTGCGCAGCAATCATGTTGGCTGCTGCATCAAATAAGAAAATCGCTGAGGCTTCTAGTGGTTCAATAAAACCAGCTGACATCCCAATTGCAACGGTATTTTTGTGCCAAAACTTTTCTCTATAACCATGATTCAACTTGATTTTTCTAACAGAGAGCTCTTGTTCCGGCTGATCAATATAGTTTAGTAACTGGCTTGTAGCCTGATCTTCGGAGATATGTCTGCTGCTGTATACATGCCCTACTCCGCGACGACTTTGCAAACCAATGTCCCATATCCATCCAGCTGTTTGTGCTGTTGATATGGTATGGGTTTTAATCGCTTGCTGTTGATCTGGATAGTCGACTTGCACTGCAAGCGCAGTATCATTAAGAATAATATTGCTGATATCGACCCAACCAATTTTGTAGGTTTGGTTAATGAGAAGTCCTCTGGCACCGCTGCAATCCACAAAAAAATCTGCTGCAATACGTGCTGATTCATGACTATCAGTATCTACGTGAGAAACAAAATCATCGTCATCAAGATGCACATTAGTTACGTTTGCACTAACAAAGTGAACGCCTAGATTATTTATACAATGTTGCTTTAAAAATTCAGCAAACTTGTTTGCGTTTAAATGATATGCATATTCTTGAGCTGCACTGTACTCTGGCATCACGATTTGTTTAGGGGCCAATCCTAAATCACATATTCGAGCTTGAGAGGCTACCGCTCTGTCATAAGGCTGACGTATTGCTTCGTCTTGTAGCAGCCAATAAGGCGCAAGATTAAAATCATATGAAGAGTGGTTTACCGTACTTAGCGGATGATAATAACTTTCAGTACTTCCAGACTTTGGCGTAACGCGCCAATTGACAAATTCTGCTCCTTGCTTGAACGTAGCATCGCATTCACGGATAAAGTCGCTCTCACTTACTCCGATTTTACGCAATGTCGCTCGAAGGTTAGGCCAGGTTCCCTCTCCAACACCAAGAATTGGAATATCTGGAGATTCGACCAAAGTCACTTTCACGCTATTTTTTTGCTTACAACTTAAACTTTTTGCAACAATCGCAGCAGTTAACCAACCAGCTGTTCCGCCACCAACAATAAGAATGTGATCATTTAATTTTGACATATTAATTCTTCATGGCTCATAGAGATTTAGATATCTGATTAAAGGGGCGAATGACTAAAAAGGGAAGTAAAACCTCCCTTTTAATCTCGACTAAAAACAGCTATTACAATCGATAGGACACTTTTAGGTACAGGTTTCTACCGTTATCTGCAGCTAAACGCATAGCGTTGAAGTCAGTAGATAAGCGTTGTGTGGTGGTTTCTTCAAGCAAGTTCGTTGCTTCAAGGCTAACATCAATTTGCTCTGTAGCATGCCAAGTAATGTTTGCATCTAGGAAACCATGTGCATCCCAAGATGTATTGCCACCGATCCCGGTAGACTGAGCAATAAAGTCATCACGATAGGTATAAGCAATGCGTCCTGATACGTTGTCGTCTTCATAAAACGCAGTCAAATTGTAGCTAAACTTAGATAACCCGGGAAGATCGACTTCTACTATACCGCCAGCATCGGCGCCTTTATCTTGTAATCCAAAACCTTCTGAATACGTTAGGTTTGCAGACCAACCATAGTTACCCATTTGCTGTTGATATTGGAACTCTGCACCTTGGATTTCACCACCCAAGCCTTGACCTGGTTCATTCAGGATAAATTCAACGCCATTATTGGTGATACGACTTTTATTCGCACCTTGGATGATAAAAGATCGAATATCTTTATTGAATAGTGTTGCTGACAACAGAGACTCTTCGTTGAAATACCACTCAATACCAATGTCAGATTGAGTTGCACGGAATGGGTCAAGCTTAACCGTTCCGCGGGTAATTTGACGGGTAGTAACGTTAGTGCTCGCTGCCGGATTCATAAAGGTATAGTTGGGTCGGCTTATCACTTTTGCCGACGAAACACGTAAAATCACATCATCAGTCAAGTTTAATGCAAGGTTGAAACTTGGCAACCAATCTGAATAATCACTTTCTTCTCTTGCTAACATGCTAGTGTCGAAGAAGTTTCTAAAATCAGCAGAGGTATCCGTTTGTACATAACGTAAACCAATGTTTCCTCGATAATTTTCACCATCGAAGTCACCTTGTAAATACGAAGCAAAAATATCTTCTTTAATTACCCCGAAACTATTTTCATTTAAGGTTTCGCCAGTTTTAAAACTGTCTACATGAGCACGTAACTGATCGCCGTTAACGCGAGCGATATCAGTTGGAGAACCTCCGGTTAAACCAATTCCTGAATGTCCAAAAGTACCGTCGGCGAAATTAGCTTTAGTCATACCAGTTGTTATTCCATCTGCAAACTGCCAGGTGTTTGAAAAGCTTGTATTTTCGTGGTCACGCAGTTTAACCCCAGTGCGTAGATTCGAAATAGGACCCCACTCAACATCAAAATTTACATCGACTTGAGCGAAGGTTTCTTTGTCTTCACGGAAGCCCGCAACCACTGAAACGTTGTTCATAAGATACTCTGAATGATTGCTAGGATCTGTGTTGATCGGACTTAAAACCATTGCGTCTCGGCCAGACATATCGAACTGAATACTCTGATTATCGTTGCTCGATACCCAACCTACATTGTAGTTACCGCCATCACCACCCGTTGCTTTGGTACGGCCGAGTTTTGAATTAATCGTATAACCATCACCTTCATAATTAACTTCGTAGGCGAGTACTTGTGTATCTACTTCGGCATTTCGTGAGTTTGTGTCGTCGAATGGTCCTCCAGCGAAGGTTCCATTGACAGCAAAGCCATTGTCAGGGCTGAAAATAGTTGCCCCAGTCACTCTAGAGTTGAATCCATCCACATCTGTGCCAGCGATAATCAAATAATTTTGATTAGTATTCCCCGCGTCCAAGTCAACATTGAAGAAGTGGATATTCATCGAAAGTTCATCCGTAGGTGCGTATTCCAATGTCAAATCAATCGCATCACGTTTTCTATCTTGTTTAAACTCGGCAATTCCGGCACCAGCCCAACCATCATCCATATAGTTTTCAGCTTTGTGAGCCAAACCAATAGTCTCTAATGTTGAAAGGCTACCTAAGATTCCAAATGTTTCAGCATCATTTTTCCAGCTATACATTCCAGTGGCACCAAAACCGGTATCGTCGGCTATGCTATTGTCTTGCGCTTCAGCTGATAAATATAAGGTTCCAGAGTCGATTGCCAAAGGCTTACGAGTGCGAATTTCCACTACACCACCTACACCACCTTCATCGAGAGAGGCCATTGGCGATTTATACACGTCAACCCCAGCTACCAATTCTGGAGGCAATAAATCCATGTCAAAGGAACGAGTAGCGGGCTGCTGTGAAAACCAGCCTGTTGAAGCGACATAGTTGCCATTCATATTAACAAGAGTCAATTCGGGGTTTGTTCCGCGAATTGAAACACTGCCGCCTTCACCAGCAAAATTTCTGGCAATTGTCACGCCTGGAACACGCTGCAATGACTCAGCAATGTTTCTATCAGGAAATTTACCGATATCTTCAGATGATATTGAATCGACAACTGCATTCGCGAATCGCTTTTGGTTCAGTGCTTCTTTTTGTGATGCCCGAATACCACGAACTTGAATTACTTCGACATCGGCGGAGGATTCAGCTTCTTGCGCTGCGGATATTGTTGGTAAGACGACCGCAGAAGCTGCAGTACCCATTAACACTGCTGTTTTGATGCATTGTGCTAATTTGTTGAATTTTCTTGCTTTCATTATTTGGGCTCTCTTGTTTCAAAGTATATGTTTCAAGTTATGCGTTTCAATTTTTCTTTACGACAACGCTGTCATTAATCTTTAAATAAAAATGACATTTAGTACTAGTCATTTATGTTAAATAAATTGACAGCGCTGTCATTGTTGTTGAAATTTACAACATGATTAAAAATAAAGCAAATAAAAAATACAAATTAATAACAAACAAACAAATCAACTGCCGCAAAAAAGCGAATGAATAAGTTTGCTGCTGGCTATTTCAGCTATCTTTGTGATATCTATAAGAAGATAATCTTGCAAAGTTTTTAGATTGAACAAAGTTCAAATTAAAAAGGAATAAATTCACTAAATGAAGTCAACATTAAAAGACGTTGCCGCGATGGCTGGTGTTTCCTTTAAAACCGTATCGCGGGTAATAAATCGAGAAGGCTCAGTAAAAGCTGAAACGCTTGATAAGGTCAACAAAGCAATACAGAAGCTCAATTATCAGCCAAATAATGCAGCAAGAAACTTGGCAGGTACAAGTTCTTATACAATTGGTTTTTTATACGACAACCCGAACGCATATTATGTTATTGATATGCAAAACGGCATACTTTCCGAATGTCGTGACAGAGGTTATGAATTGTTAATCCACCCTTGTTTGGCAGATAGCGAAAATATTTTAAGCGAAATAAAAACGCTAGTGAAGAATTCTCAACTTGCTGGGCTTATTGTTTGTCCTCCCTTGTCTGAAATGCCCGACGTACTGGAAGCGATAAAAGAACTTGAAGTAAGTTTTATTCGTATAATTTCAGGTTCAGATGAGAAAAAAGAATCTTCACCCTGTATTTTTATTCACGATCACGAAGCAGCCTATGAAATCACAGAACATTTGATAGCACAAGGCCATAAGAAGATCGCCTTTATTGGTGGAGACAAGGGCCACCATTCGACGGGTGAGCGTTTTAAAGGATATTTGCATGCGCTTGAACAGCATAATATTGAAAAACATGATGAATATATATTTGATGGGCACTATTCATTCGAATCAGGAGTAGAAGGCGCGAAGTATCTTTTGGCATTGGAAAATCCACCCACTGCAATCTTTTGCTGTAATGACGAAATTGCTGCGGGTACCTTATTTGCTTCAAGATTGATGAATTTTGATGTGCCCGAGCAACTGTCCATTGCGGGTTTCGAAGACAGCCCATTTTCACGCCAGACCTGGCCAAAACTAACCACCGCTGCCCAACCTACCAATACAATAGCCAGACAAGCTGCCGCAGCGCTGATCTCGCACATTATTGCTAAGCGCAAAAGGTCAAGCAAAGAAGGAGAAATCCCTCACCAACATTTCCAGCCAAAATTGGTCGTTCGGGAATCCACCAACAAAAAACTTCCATAGAAACTATGATTTTTAGTTGATATGAGGGTATTTGCTTTAGCGACAACACCTGGCACCGCTTAGTTTGAAAAGATATTGTGGTGCTCAAAAAAAAAGCGCAACGAGATTAACAAGTTGCGCTAAAAGTACATAGAACATAGAACATAGAACAAAGTACACACAAGTAGAACAAGGAAGCAGTATGTTCACTGAGTGTGCTAATTTAAACGACAGGTGACTTAATATGGATCAACAAAATGATTAAAAATATTTGTATCTTAATAAGTTTTTTTAAACCAATCTTTTACTCGGGTCTGTTGACCTTAGTTGTATGAATTTTGTTCTACAACGTGGTTGCCATCTAGAGCGCCTTTTGATCGCGGCGCTGATTTGAAAGCCTAGTGGTTCTAAGCTAAAGGTCAGCAACTCAGAGCAGGAGGCGCTTAGGACGAACCCGAAGGACAGTGTTTGTGCGTTATTAAGTGTTGATGGTTAACTCTTTAGCTTGCATAGAAACGAGCTTGTTACCGTCATTTGATGGCAATCTATGCACTTCTTTAAACCCCAATTGCATATGAAATATGGCTGAGTTTGGGTTTGCTGGAACTAGGTTATATTCACAACACACGGTACTAATGTCTTTTTGTCGAGCAAACTCGAATAGGTTCTTATACAACTGCTGGCCTAGTCTACGTCCGTGATGCAACGTATCAATGACGACTCTATCTATGTAAGCAAATTGATTGAAGCGCTGATTAAACCAACGATAGTTGTCACTGTCGTAATCGCAATCATCTGTCATCGCTAGCAAAAAACCCAGCACTATCCCATCTTCACAAATCACTTTATGATAGAAACCCAACTCATCTAGCTGGGCGATTCTTGCCATATCCATTGGGCTGGTGAAGTGGACAAACTCATCGTTAAGTCTTTTTATCTCTGAAAAATCCGTTGGCTTTGTATCGCGTATTTCAATGCGACTCATAGATACTCCAATTTATATTGATTGCAGTGAATAAACTCAACCTCATTTGCCCAGCTGTGAGATTGCGGCCTTTAAACGAAATATAGGCTAGTTACAAAAAACCCCCAATGCTGAATGTTTAGCAATTGAGGGTTATTTTAATTTGATTATTAGTCCAACTAATAAATCAACTTAGCAAAGTTTTTTAATTTCTTTTGCCCGACGTGTCTTTCATATATTTGAAGAAATCACTATCCGGCTCCACAATTAATACGTCACCTTTGCTAGCAAAACTCGCTTTATACGCATCCATACTGCGCAGGAAGCTATAAAACTCAGGGCTTTGTGAATAGGTATCAGCATAAATTTTAGCTGCTTGTGCATCACCTTCACCTTTCAATTTACGAAGATTTCTTTCCGCATCAGCCAACATAACAGTCACTTTAGCATCAATGTTAGCTTTGATGACTTCTGCCTGCTCGCGACCTTCTGAGCGATGCTCTCTGGCCACAGCTTCCCGTTCAGCCCGCATACGCTGGAAGATGGAGTTGCTCACTTCAGAAGGTAGGTTGATCTGCTTGACTCTAACGTCAATGATTTCGATACCTAATTCGTCTGAACTAGTTGAAGCTTGCTCCATTGCTTCATCCATCAGCTCTGAACGCTCGCCAGAAACGATTTGGGAAATGGTACGAGTACCAAATTCAGATCTCAGACCGTTATTCACTTTTTGTTTTAACAACGCTTCTGCTTGGAGTTTATTACCACCGGTTGAAAGGTAATACGTAGCAAAGTCTTTGATTCTCCATTTCACGTATGAGTCAACGATCAAATCTTTTTTCTCTGATGTGACAAAGCGATCTGCAGGATCATCCAGTGTTTGGATACGCGCATCTAATTGAACAACGCGGTCAATAAACGGAAGTTTGAAGTGCAGACCGGGTGAAAACACCACTGTTTGCTCTTGAGAATCACGCTGTACTTTACCAAATTGGATCACAATTGCTTTTGAACCTTCAGGCACAACAAATAGTGAACCGAAGCCCAAAATAATAACTAAAACAACTACTGCAATGAGAATATTTTTCATCGGTTTGTTCTCCCTGTTCTGCTGCTATCACCTCGAAGAGAGGTAGGCGCTGAGTTTGAACTTTGACCAGTGACGTTGTTTTCTCTTAAGCCTTCTATGGTGCTTCTAGAACTTGGAGGAGCATTGCTACCACTTTGCCTTTCTAAGATTTTATCCAAAGGTAAGTACATCATATTTCCGCTGCCTTGATTGTCCACCATGATTTTACTGGTATTACTGTATACCTGCTCCATAGTTTCCAAGTAGATACGCTGACGAGTAACTTCTGGTGCTGCAACATATTGGGGTAGAAGTTCAGAGAATCTTGCAACTTCACCTTGTGCTTCTAGCGTAACCCGTTCTTTGTAAGCTTGCGCTTCTTCAGCCATGCGATTTACTTGACCACGAGCTCGTGGTTCTATTTCACGTGCGTAGGCTTCAGCTTCACGAATGAAACGTTGCTCATCTTCTTGCGCTGCAATAGCATCATCAAAGGCTTCACGCACCGCATTTGGAGGGCGGGCATCCTTGAAGTTAATATCCACAATGGATAAACCCATGTCATAGGGTTCAACAATGGCTTCTAATTCTTCCCAAACTTGCTGACGAGCGACTTCACGACCACTTGTTAGTATGTCATCCATTTTTGAATGACCTACAACATAACGAATCGCACTGTTGAGAGCTTGATTCAAACTCTGCGTTGGATCAGTTACCGCAAATGTATACTTGTATGGTTCAACAATCCGATACTGCACTTCCATTTCAACGCCAACAACGTTTTCGTCTTCGGTCAGCATGCTGCCATCAGATGACATTGATTTGATCGATTGAACGTTGACGGGAATAACACTGTCAATGAAAGTTGGTTTCCAACGCAGCCCGGGATCGACGAATTGATTAAATTCACCGAATCTGAGCACTACGCCACGTTCTGCTTCACGAATGGTGTAGAAACCACTAATAAACCAAACAACAATAAGCAGACCAGCAATGACACTGATGCCAATACCGCCAATGCCGAAGCCGCCAGATGAACTGCCATTGCCTCCGCCTTTTTTACCAAATTTGCCTGCTATATTTTTGAATATATCATCCAAATCTGGTGGTCCTTGATCACGACCACCTTTGTTTTTCCAAGGGTCGTTGTTTTTACCACCAGGCTCATTCCAAGCCATGTTCACTCTCCGTAAGGTTAAGTCTAAAACTGCGCCAAGCTGAAAAATCAGTGTTCGGCTTGCATGAATGCGTTAGTGTTTCACCACATAAGATGTAATTTCGCCACCGCTTCGTTTTTCTAATCGATTCCAATCGCTGATTGCCATTCTGACATCAACCACCCAATCACCATCTTCTGCATACGTTTCTGCAGAGATACAGTTCATACGAAACAAAGTGCCACGAAGTTTACCTTCTTTAGGCGGAATGCGTAATTTATATTGCACCATACTCTCTGATAAACATTCAGTGAGGGCAATAAATAATAAATCAATACCTATTTGTTGCTGAGCTGATATCCAAACTCGGATCGGCAGTCCGTTTTCATCCCTATCTATCTTAGGTTCAACCCCTTCCATTCGATCAATCTTATTGCAAATAATAAGCTGTGGAATTTCCGACGCTTCGATTTCTTCCAATACTTCATTGACCTGATCAATATTCTCATCGCATTGTTCGTCTGAGTAATCCACTACGTGCAGCAGTAAATCAGCTTCTTGTGTTTCCTGCAACGTTGCTTTGAAAGCGGCAACCAAATCATGAGGTAAGTGTCTTATAAAACCTACTGTGTCGGCAAGGATAGTATCACCAACATCTTGTAACTGAATTTTTCGAAGTGTCGGGTCTAGGGTAGCAAACAACTGGTCCGCTGCGTAAACACCTGCCTCGGTAATCGTATTAAATAGTGTTGATTTGCCAGCATTGGTATAGCCAACTAACGAGAGCGTCGGGATTTCAGCGCGTTTTCGCGCTCGACGCCCCTGTTCACGTTGTTTCTGTACTTTTTCAAGACGCTTAAGGATACTTTTTATCCTCACTCTCAGTAGACGTCTATCGGTTTCCAATTGGGTTTCACCCGGCCCACGCAATCCTATTCCACCCTTTTGTCTTTCCAAATGGGTCCATCCTCGAATTAATCGAGTTGAAATATGACGCAATTGAGCCAGTTCAACCTGTAACTTACCCTCATGGGTTCGTGCGCGTTGAGCAAAAATGTCCAATATCAATCCTGTTCTATCAAGGACCCGACATTTACACAATGATTCAAGGTTACGTTCTTGGGAAGGGGATAACGGATGATTGAAAATAACGACGTCGGCTTTAAGGGTGCGTACTGCATTTGCGATCTCTTCAGCTTTGCCACTACCTACAAAATACTTGGGATGTGGGGCTTGCCGTGAAGCCGTGATGATTTCCACGGCATTGACACCCGCTGATGACACTAGCATTTGTAATTCTTGAAGATCTTCTTTGCTAGAATCATCCAAAAAATCGATATGAACTAAAACAGCCTGCTCACCTGCTTCATAACGGTCAAACAAGCAACTCTCCTATGATTTTATTCAGCACCTTCAGAGTCAGTTGATGCGCCTGCTGACATATTAATCGCTCTAGAAGGAACAACAGTCGAAATAGCGTGCTTATAAACCATTTGACTTACCGTGTTCTTTAACAAAATTACAAATTGGTCAAACGACTCAACCTGACCTTGTAATTTAATGCCATTAACGAGATAGATAGACACTGGAATTCTTTCTTTTCTCAGTGCGTTCAAGAATGGGTCTTGTAGAGATTGCCCCTTAGCCATCACTTTTCCTTATCCTTTTATTGTTATTATGCAAGTAGTTATTGTTCTAGTGGTGTTTCCTGAGTAGTAAATTATACATCAAATCACCAAGCTGTATAGCTACCATCACCCAACAGTATTGCTGAGTTTAGTTATCTTAGTCAAACTGTCTTTTACAGCTCCGTCCAGAGTATTTAGGTTTTTCCAGCCTCTTAACCAAGTTAATTGCCTTTTAGCAAGTTGCCTCGTCGCTGCAATGCCTCTAAAGAGCATGTCCTCGCGAGAATATTCATTGTCTAGGTACTGCCATACTTGGCGATATCCAACGCAGCGCATAGAAGGAAGGTCTAAGTGCAAATCCCCCCGATTCTTTAGATCCGCAACCTCTTCTTCAAATCCTTGTTCTAACATAGAACAAAATCGTTTTTCAATTCGCTCATGCAATGCCTTTCTGTCATCTGGCACGATGGCAAATTGTTGCAATCGATAAGGTATTTGTTCTACTTCTTGTTCGTTCAGCTCAGTCATACTTTTGCCACTCAGTTGATAAACTTCGAGGGCGCGAATTAATCTTTGTGGATCGTTTGGATGAATGCGCTTAGCAGACGTGGGATCAATTTGATGCAATCTGTCATGTAAATATTGCCAACCTTCAGATTCAGCTTGTTTCACTAATTCAGCTCGAACCTTCGCATCTGACGCAGGTAGCGTAGACAATCCATCAATGAGACTCTTGAAATACATCATGGTCCCCCCTACAAGCAAAGGAATATTGCCATTGCTTACTACTTCAGCCATGTGTTGAAGTGCGTCTTTTCGGAAGTTTGCCACTGAATAGCTTTGTGCAGGGTCGATAATATCAATGAGTCTATGAGGCGCAGCTGCCAATTCCTGCGCGTCGGGTTTTGCTGTACCAATATCCATTCCAGTATAAATTAGTGCTGAGTCCACACTAATAATTTCGCACGGAAGTATCTGGCATAGTTCTATGGCCAGATTTGTTTTCCCAGAAGCAGTAGGCCCCATCAAAGAAATTGCTAGGGGTAGGTCATTTGAATGACTAGTTGGCATCTCTATCTCCTAACCAGTCTGACAAGGGAATGCTTGCTCCTAATTCTGACAGTTTTGTTTGCCAGCTTTCTGTTGCTGTAAACCACGACCAAAGCTGCATTAAACTGCCTACACGTCTTGCTCCTTGTTGTGTCTGCTCATCTGCTATGCAGGCAAGCATCACTAATTGAATACTAGACACATTTTCAGTGCTTTCTATATTTTCAAAAAACTGAGTTAAAACGCCCGACCAATTCAGATTTCTGAGTCCTGCAGGAACTTGCTTAAGAATAATTTTGTTGTGAGTATGAATTAGCTCGAAACCGATATCTGTTAATTTCGGCGCTATCTCAGTATAAAGAGTTTTCAACTCTGCGCTGCTAGACAAGGACACCGGCATTAGTAGTGGTTGGCTGACGACCTTGTTTTCTAGATATTCTGTCTGTAACTTAAACAAATAGAGTGAACTTGCCTTTATGCAAAAATAACGTTTTTCATAGTCGATCAGCATCCAAGTTTCCTCAACAGGAAAAACATTAATCAAGCTATCACGAGTTTGCTTGTCGGGAAATTGAGGGTCTGTACGCATAAGTGCTTGATAGTTTTCTGCCGCCCGAGTGCTCACTCCACTTTTGTATGAACCTCCCCCATAACTTGAACGACTCTCACTCAGAGACTTGGGTACATTTGCATTTTTTAAAGGCTGAATATAATCGTGATTAGGCTCTACATGAGGCAAATGGGTGGTTTCTTGTGATTTATGCTCTGACTCACTTATCTGTTCCGGTGTTTGAAGGGCCTGGCCCAATGCATCTGCTATTGAACGAAAAATAAAATCGTGAACCAATCGGGATTGGTGAAATCGCACTTCATGTTTAGCAGGATGCACGTTTACATCGACTTGTTGCGCTGGAAGTTGCAAATAAAGAACGAATGCTGGGAATGAATCTGATGCGATCAAGCCTTCAAATGCTTGTCTTACCGCATGATTTATTAGCTTATCTCGCATCATTCGACCATTCACATAAAAATATTGGAGGTCGTTCTGTGTTCGTTCATGTCCAGGTGAGGCTATCCAGCCGTGCAGTTTGTTGCCTTGATATTGGCTATCCAAATACAAGGCTGAATCTGAGAATGATCTGCCACAAATAGCACTGATTCGCCTTAATTGTTCTTCAGGATTTTCGCTGCTCCCAGTTATGACTGGGTATTTCCTAACGGCTTTGCCGTTGTGTTTCAACGTGAAGCTTACATCAAAACGACTCAGCGCAATACGCCTTACCACTTCATCAATGTGCGCAAATTCGGTTTTTTCTGCACGTAAAAATTTTCGTCTAGCGGGTGTATTAAAAAATAAATCGGCCACATCAACACTAGTGCCATCTGGATGAGCCGCAGGCTGAATATCCACTTGCATTTCTCGACCTTCCGCTATTGCTTGCCACGCATTCTCTTGTTCTGCAGGTTTTGACGTAATGGTAAGGCGAGACACAGAACTGACACTGGCCAAAGCCTCGCCTCGAAACCCTAAACTTACTATTTGTTCTAAGTCTTGCAGCTCAGATATCTTGCTCGTCGCGTGGCGACTCAGTGCCAAGGCAAGCTCGTGTTTAGCAATACCACAGCCATTATCCGTGATTCGAATTCGTTTATGTCCGCCGCGTTCAATTTCAATGGAAACCTGTGTTGCCCCTGAATCCAAACTATTTTCAATCAATTCCTTAACCACAGAAGCAGGTCTTTCAACGACCTCACCTGCTGCGATTTGGTTAGCTAATTGAGTGGGCAGTATTTGAATAGGCAAAATTTACTCTTTATGAATTGCTGGCAGAAAGTGATGGCGAATATGAATACGAATCAGTAATTAGGTGCTAGGAATCGTTAGTACTTGACCGATTAACACTGTGTCATTGTTTAAATTATTGACGGCTTTCAAGTCACTCACTTTGACTTTGTATCGTTGGGCCAAAAGCGATAAAGATTCGCCACTTCTGACTCTATGAGTGCGTTTCTCAAGCTTGGCATTGTTTGCCCACATCGTGCCGTCAGGTGGTAATCGTTTGAAATACGCTTTCACCGCAGAGAAAACAGACTTAGCTAGTCTTTCTCGATGTTTCGCCCAATTTAGGTTTTTTTCTTCAGTGGGGTTCGAAATAAACCCAGTTTCAACCAAGATCGAAGGAATGTCTGGCGAGGTCAATACCGCAAGGCTAGCGGCTTGTGGGGTCTTCTTGTGTAATTTTGTGACTTTTTTAAGTTGAGAAATAACCTTTTTACTAATATCAAAACTGGTGGTTAATGAATGATCCATAGACATATCTAACAAGGCTTGTGCTAAATAAAGCTCACTAGCAGTATCTTGAATCACTTCTGCGGCACCGCCCAATAATTCAGAATGTCTCTCTGTGCGTTCCATCCAACGCCCGAGTTCTGAGTTAGCTCTTCGCATAGACAGTATCCAAACAGAAGCACCACTAGGTTGTGGCGTAGTAAAGGCGTCAGCGTGTATAGAAATAAACAAATCAGCCTTATTCTTTCGCGCTATTTCAGGACGTCTATTCGGCGAAATATAGTAATCGCCAGTTCGTGTCATAACAGCACGCATGCCTTTTTCAGCATTGATCAGATTGGCGATTTTTTTACTGATGCTCAGCGTAATGTTTTTTTCAAAGGTTCCAGCTCTGCCGATAGAGCCGGGATCTTCTCCACCATGACCGGCATCAATAGCGATAATAATGTCTCTATCGCGGGTAGACAATTCACTGCTTTTTGTGACTTGTTGTTTGTTTGCTTGTGGATTACTCAGATCCACAACCAATCGATTTTTATAAGGCGGAGTGGGAGTGAGAGCAAATATCTCGGTCTGAACTTTTTGTGATAACTCGATAACCAAACGAGTCGAACTTGCGTTCTTAGGGGTGCTATGACGCACTTTTGTTACCAAGTTCCCCAATTTACTAAGCTGTTTGGTATCGACTTTACCTTGAGTGTTGGCAAGATCGATTACCAAACGCTCTGGATTAGACAAAGTAAAATAGGAATATTCTGGTTGTTCTTTTAGGTCAAGGACAATACGGGTGTTGCTCGGAGAAGGCCATATTCTCAAGCCATCTATTTGGTTTGAGGCGGCGTAAGCTGTTGCCGATAAAGAAGATGTAAAAATGAGTAAGCAAAAAGATAGCACCGCCATCGCAAACGAATAATCCATGCTAAACACCGAGTTTAGATGCGATTTTCTGCCTTTCATTTTAGTTACTTCATGCTTGTAATTCATTGATCAAGTGTCGGCCATTTTGTGTCAAGGCTTGCAAAGTAATGCGTCTGCCTTGATCTTCAAATTCTATATTAATCGCTAAATCCGCAGATGCCAACAGTTGCGCCCCTTTATCTGGCCATTCAACTAGACACAAGCAATCAGGCTCAAAGTAATCGCGTATTCCCATGAACTCCAACTCTTCAGGATCAGCCAATCTGTATAGATCAAAGTGAAATACACGCCAATTGCTTATTTCATAGGGTTCAACCAAGGTGTAAGTAGGACTTTTGACTCTTCCATCAAAGCCTAAACCTCGAATAAAACCGCGACTAAACGAGGTTTTTCCAGCGCCTAAATCACCTGATAAATAGACTACCGTATGTTGTGTACATCGTTTGGCTATCTGACTAGCCAAGCTTTCTGTCGCTTCTTCATTAGCTAAAAAAAATGACTGCTGCATTGTAGTAAAAGATTTCTCCTATCTCTTTGGGCTCGATTTTTACATCAAAAAAGCTGTGCTGCCTAGCAGCTTACACCGTTAGTTTACCAAGCTAGGTAAATGTTCAAAAATATCACTAGCTAGCATACCACGTTGTCCCCGCTCTGCGGCTTGTAAATCTGCTGCTTTGGCATGAAGACAAGTGCCGTAAATACTAGCTTGTTGCTTGCTCATACCTTGACTTAACAAAGAGCCAATAATTCCCGTTAGAATATCGCCCATTCCTGCGGTCGCCATCCCCGGGTTTCCATCAGCGCAAACAAACAGCGCCTCACAATTGTGAACCAAGCTTCCGGCCCCTTTTAACACGCATGCACTGTTGAATCTCTTGTGAATACTGTCTGCGCTATTGAATCGATTATTCTCAATCTCTTCAACTGTTGCATTTAGCAGCCTTGCAGCTTCAGCTGGATGGGGAGTAACCACCATATTTGATAATGTTAGTTTGTGCAGATGTTGACTCAATAAGTTCAACCCATCAGCATCAATAACGACGGGTTTATCCTCATGTACAAGGTAACTCAAGACCTGATTAAATATCCCTTGGCTCCAAGCATCTTGCCCCAGCCCGGGTCCAAAAACGATACAATCTGCCCATTTTAAATGCTTTGCCAAATTGTCATCCGTAACCATTAATTCCGGTCTGCCACTACTGACTTGCATTACGCTTTTACTATGACAAAAGACTTTCACTAAGCCCGCTCCCGTGCGCATAGCCGCCTCGGCGCTGAGTCTGATTGCACCAGACATACCTTGATTGCCGCCGACACACAGTAGTCGACCAAAATGCCCTTTGTGTGAATGTAAACTGCGGCTTTCTAGGCGTTTAAAGTCGTCGAATCCTAGCAAAGTAGCACTCGCGCTAGCGACATCTGCGTATTCGGCTTCAATCCCTAATGTGGACAATATGAGTTTTCCAGTATGGTACTTGCCAGCAGATGTAACCAAGCCTGTTTTAATTCCCACAAATGTAATGGTAGCGTCAGCCTTAATTGAACATCCTAATGTTTGTCCAGAATCGGCATGGGTTCCTGAGGGGATATCTAAACTAAGCACATAGCAGTCTGCTTGATTGATTCGAGCAATGAGACTTGCATAAGTAGAACTGACCATTCCAGACAATCCTGTGCCTAGCAGTCCATCGACAATGACATCAAAATCATCGAAGTTAATGGCTGCGGCATCCACCACCCTATGACCTGCTGCAATCCATTTTTCTCTGGCAGTTTTTGCATCGCCTACCAGTGCTTTGTTAGGTTGGATACTGGCCATTACCGCCTCATGGCCATGCTCAGTCATTAGTCTAGCCAGCACATATCCATCTCCACCATTGTTGCCAGTGCCGGCAATCACAACTACCTTGCGTGTAACAAGATTGTGCTCAAGCATAAAATCAAACGCTGCTTTTCCCGCCCGTTCCATCAATTCATACATGGAGCAATTGGCTTTTTTCGCGGCCAAAGGTTCGCTACACCTAACAGTATCTGCGTTGTACAGTTTGTGTGATAATGTCAAAGGATTTAATGATGCTTTTAGGGAACGCGATGTCACAACTTTCTCCACAAAATTTGCTTGAACTAGCAAAAAGTATCAAGGAGTGGGGAAAAGCGCTAGGTTTTCAACAAGTCGGTATTTGTGATGTCGACTTATCATTGCATGAAAAGCACCTCGAAACCTGGTTAGCAAAAGGGTTTCATGGTGAGATGAAATACATGCAAGAGCATGGTAAGAAGCGCTCAAGACCAGCGGAATTGCTGCCCGGTACAGTGCGAATTATTAGTGTGAGGATGGATTACTTACCGCCAGATGCAAGCTTTGCAAAGGAACTCAAGAATAAACAAATAGGATATATCAGTCGATACGCTCTGGGGCGCGATTATCACAAAGTGATGCGCGCTCGTCTGAAGAAACTGGCTGTTAAGATACAAGAAGCGTGTTCAGAGTTTAATTACCGTCCTTTTGTTGATTCTGCCCCCGTGCTAGAACATGCCATTGCTGAGAAAGCAGGTATTGGATGGACAGGTAAGCACTCACTTACAATTAATAGCGAAGGTGGTTCTTGGTTTTTTTTAGGTGAACTATTCATCGACATCCCACTGCCAGTTGATCAAGCTGTTGAGGAAAATTGTGGGCAATGCACGGCTTGTTTAACCATTTGTCCAACTCAGGCTATTGTTGCCCCCTACACGGTTGATGCGCGAAAATGTATCTCTTATTTAACCATTGAACATGACGGCATCATCCCTGTGGAGCTGAGGCCATTAATGGGGAATCGAATATATGGCTGTGATGACTGCCAGTTGATTTGCCCATGGAATCGCTACGCAAAAATCACTGACGAAAACGATTTTCATCCGCGCCAACAACTAAAAGCACAAAAATTATTAGATTTATTTAATTGGGATGAATCGCAATTTTTACAAAACACCGAAGGATCCCCCATTCGCCGTATTGGTTTCCAGAAATGGCAACGAAATATTGCGATTGCGTTAGGTAATGCGGATTTTGATATAGATATTATCGAAGCATTGAATTCTAGACTTGAAAGCAGTTCAGACATTGTCAGTGAACATATTCACTGGGCGATTCAACAACAATCAGCCAAACAAACAAAGTTACCTGCAGATACTCAAGTCATAAGATTGAAGGAAAGGCTCATACGAAGTATAGAAAAGGGCTTGAAAAGAGATGCTTAGCCTGCCAAGTTATTTCGATTTCTCTTGATTTCGCCCTTATGCTACTAGCCGTAACATTTTACAGCATTGCTTTGCGGGCACAGGGGTTCTAAGCTAGTAAGCCAAGTAAAAACCAGCATAGGTTTAAAGAATGCGAGTTAGTAGATTACACACCAGCAATTTTCATTGGGTTTCCAGCATCATTGTGATGGTTTCAATGCTCGTTTGCACAGCAGCAATGAGCACAGAAAAATCAGAAAGGCCCAAGCTGGAATTGCCTAAAACAGATATCTATTTATTTGATCTTGATTTGCGTAACACAGATTCGGTGATTTCAAATGGAACGAACATTACTCAGCAACAAGACTATGACAATCAACCCTTTTTCACCTCAGATAGTGCGTCTTTCATTTTTTCCAGCTCTGATGGTTATCAAATCGATGTTTATGAGTATTTTTTGGAAACTAAGCAGACGCGGCGTTTAACCAATACCAGCGCTACGGAGTTTTCCCCTACGCCTTCCCCTGACAATCAAACGATAGCCTTTGTGAGTGATCGCAATGGTGGGATTTGGGCTGGTAAACGAGGGTCTATCAATAATCCTAATTGGGTTTTGGAATCTTCTAATAACAGAGAACCGGTTGGCTACTTCGCTTGGAACCATGCAACCCATGATCTGGTATATTGGTCTCGTTACGGTTTTAGTCTGGCCTTGGTCAATCAATTAACCGGAAGTTACCACTTTGTGGCAGGCAATACGCCTCCTTCAACGCCACATATTATTCCAGACACAAATAATTTTAGTTTTGTACATCGACAAATGAACGGACAAGTTTGGATAAAGGAATTGAACCCAACGACAAAGGCAATACGCCCTTTGATTGCGCTAAACGGTGACAATACCAACTATACCTGGTCACCCGACAATTCAATTTTGATGATTCAAGATGGACAGCTTTATCGCTGGAAAATGGGTACCGAAGATAACTGGAAAGCAGTTGCCGATTTGACAAAATTAGGGCTAAAAAATGCGAATAGATTGGCTGTCAGCCCTGATGGTTCGAAACTAGCCATAGTTGCAGCAGCTGAATAAACAACTAGCCGGTGTGGAAAAAAGAATATTCTGCACCGGCTATTGGGTTTCTAACGTGGAGAAACGCTATTTCCCTTGATGATATTGTTTGCTGTATTTATGCACGGCGTCGACAAATACACCTGCATTTTCTGGTGGGACATCCAGATGAATGC
Organism: uncultured Alteromonadaceae bacterium; assembly: GCA_947503265.1. GTDB lineage: Bacteria > Pseudomonadota > Gammaproteobacteria > Enterobacterales > Alteromonadaceae > Aliiglaciecola. The sequence continues at coordinate 377,417 of CANNDC010000001.1, read as the reverse complement.
CGTGACCGAGATTAAACACATGACCCGGCCCTTCACCAAATCCAGCGAGAATCGACTGGACTTCTTGTTCAATTCGTTGTGGAGATGCATATAGCATAGATGGGTCCATGTTACCTTGCAATGCAACCTTGTCTCCTACGCGCTTTTTCGCTTCTGCAATATCAATTGTCCAATCAAGGCCAACACCATCACAACCTGTGGCTGCAATAGATTCCAACCACATACCACCATTTTTAGTAAACAAAGTGACAGGCACCTTGCGCCCCTCATTTTCACGGGTCAATCCGTCTACGATTTTGTGCATATACTGTAAAGAAAACTCTTTATAATCTCTTGGAGATAACACCCCACCCCAAGTATCAAATACCATCACAGATTGAGCACCAGCCGCAATTTGGGCATTCAAATAAAGAATCACTGAATCAGCCAACTTATCAAGCAATAAATGCAAGCTAGCAGGATCAGAAAAAGCCATTTTCTTGATTTTAGTAAAAGCTTTACTCGAACCACCTTCAACCATATAAGTAGCCAATGTCCATGGGCTACCAGAGAACCCGATAAGTGGAACATCACCATTGAGGGCTTTGCGAATTGTTCGCACAGCGTTCATCACATATCCCAATTCGTCTTCAGGGTCCGGGACAGGCAAGGCTTTAATTTCCGCCATTGAAGAAACGGGTCTTTCAAACTTCGGACCTTCACCCGTCTCGAAATAGAGACCTAGCCCCATGGCATCTGGGATTGTTAAGATATCCGAAAATAGAATCGCAGCATCTAATTCAAAACGCCTCAAGGGCTGAAGCGTGACTTCACAGGCAAGTTCTGCATTTTTGCAAAGGGACATGAAATCTCCGGCTTCACCGCGTGTTGCCTTGTATTCTGGCAAATAGCGCCCTGCTTGTCGCATCATCCAAACAGGTGTGACATCTACGGGTTGGCGCAATAACGCTCGAAGATAACGGTCATTTTTTAACTGCATTAACTGCCTCTATTAGCTAGTTTTAAGGGTGTAATGTGAAATATCGCGGGCATTCTATTAAAAATTTGCACAAAAAGCAGGAATTAACTTGCGATAAACGCAAAAACTCTGCTATAACAGCTGTGTTACAAGTTAATAACAATAAAGAGCCTGATTCACAGGCCCATGCGCTGAAAAATTCTAGCCCTGCTTTTTGCGGGGCTTTTTTATGCCTATTAGTTTTTAATTTGCCTGCCAGTCTTTGATTTATCTACTAGGCTCTTTATCTACTAGGCTCTAATTTGCCTGCTAGTCTCTAATTAGAGTTAATTCGTTTAACTGTTTCTTCAATAAGTCGTCCGGCAATAGACATATTGGGTGGGAAAAACGGTAATTTATCAATATCGAACCAATGGGCTTCCAATATTTCCCGACCATCAACGATAATCTCACCCGAGTCATAGTCTGCTAGAAACCCCATCATCAACGAATGTGGAAATGGCCAAGGTTGACTGCCAAAATACTCCAAGTTTTTAATTTTGATTTTGACTTCTTCATACACTTCACGGTGCACGGCTTGTTCCAGGGTTTCACCGCTTTCGACAAATCCTGCTAAGGTCGAAAACATTTTTCGCTCTCGTTGTGATTTACCTTGTGCAAGTAATATTTTATTGCCTTTGCGAATTGATACGATAATGCAAGGAGACACTCGCGGATAGCAACGATGGCTGCATCGATGACACTGCACTGCCATTTCCCAATCAACTTGTTGCATTGCACTACCGCATTGACCACAGAATCGATGGGTTCTTTTAAACAATACCAACTGCCATGCCCTTGCTACTAATTCGAACAAGGTCATATCGTGATTCATAAAAACCGTTCGCATGCTGATGGTGTCATGTTCAACCAAATCAAGTTGCTCTTGACCTACGTCGATGGCATAACAGGTCAATCCGCCATGCTCGCCAATCAAAATGAGTTCATCTGCATACTGATGCACAAAAGTAAGTTCGTTCCAGTGTTGCTGAATTGCGCCAACCTGATCTTTGTAGGAAACAAGTCTATCACCTGAGAAAATCAGCCAAATTGCCTGATCTTCAGTGTTAATTCTGTCAGCGCTCTTTATCATTCAAGTTTACCTAGCTAATCTGAGTGGTTTAGCACTATAGACTAACGCTGACGACGAATAATAACAAAGCGTTTTATTGCAGATCCCTTGACTGTTTTTTTAGCATGGTTCCAATGATACAATGACTCCAATTAAGCACTGAAAGGTCTTTCAGGAAAGTATGTCCAATTTCGATTCACAAATAACTAAAGCCCGCCTGTACTGTGAAGGTAAAGGGGCCAGATTTACCAGTTTACGCGAAAAGGTGTATGAATTGCTCCTCAGCAAACAAGGTGCGGTTGGTGCGTACGATTTACTTGATGAATTAAAGTTAACCGAGTCTGGAGCCAAACCAGCAACAGTTTATCGAACACTAGACTTTCTATTGGAGTTTGGGTTAATACACAAACTTGAGTCAACCAATGCGTTTGTCGCCTGCCATCATTTTGATTGTAGTCATCCCGTACAATTTCTTATTTGTGATTTGTGCGGCGAAGTCAAAGAAATTCAATCTGATGGATTGAAAGAAAAATTGGATCATCAAGCACATTCAGTTGGCTTTAGTGTCACTAAACAAACTATCGAAGCACATGGCATGTGCTCAGAATGCCAGCAGTAAAAATATCGAATATAAAATAGCAATCAGTGTGAAAAGGAACCGTTGCGACAATGAATGCCGAATTCGTTAATCCATTTATATCTGCTTTGAAAAACGTTGTTAAAACGATGGCTCAAACTGATCTTAATGCGGGTAAACCTGTTAAGAAAACGAATACAATCGCGTGTGGGGAAGTATCTAGCCTGATAAGCATGAATGGCCCTCAATTAAAGGGGTCAATGTCAATTTCATTTGAGGAATCGTTAGCACTAGAGATAATGTCAAAAATGCTCGGGGAAAAACCAGAATGCATTAATGATGAAGTAGCTGATATGGTGGGTGAAATCACCAATATGGTATGCGGCGGCGCCAAGAACGATTTGATAGATTTAGGATATGAGTTTGATATGGCAAGCCCGAAAGTCGTTTCTGGAAAAGATCACCAATTAGAGCATCAACAGGACGGAAGGCACATGATTTTGCCTTTTTCGAGTCAAAGTGGCACAGCCTATTTAGAAATCTGCTTCCAAGGATAGTGTCGCAATGTGGCAACAGAAAAAAATCACGCTATCGTCAAAAAAACGAGGGTTTCATCTGATAACCAACGAGATAGAACGCCTCGTTCCGCAAATTAAAGACTACTCAATCGGTGTTCTGCACCTTTTTATCCAACATACTAGCGCGAGCTTGTTGATAAACGAAAATGCCGACCCAACGGTTAGACATGATTTTGAAAAACACATGAATGTCATGGTGCCAGAGGGGGCGGAATACTATTTGCATACCTATGAAGGACCCGATGATATGCCTGCTCACATCAAATCGAGCATATTCTCGACAAATTTGACTGTCCCTATAGCTCAAGGATCGTTACAATTAGGGGTTTGGCAAGGCATTTACTTAGGTGAACATAGAGATAATGCGCATAGCAGAACTTTGCTAGCCACTTTAAATGGACAATCAAATACTAGTGAGTAAAAATTACACTAGAAGAATTTTTATTACACACATTGATAATAATTAAGTTTTACAACACTTGGGAAAGTAACATGAAAAAATCTCTTTTAGCAGTCAGCTTGTTAGCTGCACTTACGACTAACGCTATCGCGCAAGATGAGAACGAATCTTGGTTCGCTGGTTTCGGAGAATTGTATAAAGTTGATAACAACAAAACAATCAACGGCACTGGATACGACGTTAGCTCTGGTTTAGGTATCGAATACGGTTTCAGGTTTAAGCCTGAATGGGCTGCGCGTTTTGAGTTATCAAAGCTCAACCTTGAAAACGATGCTGTTAGCAGTGAGTCTGGCCACAGATTTGGTGTTGATGCGGTTAAGTTCTTTAATGACAATGCTTTTTACGGATTCGGTGGTCTAAAAATGATCGATATGAGAGATTCGGATCTTTCTTTCGGTTACGGAATAGGTAAACATTTTGACTATTCTGATCGCTTTAAGGTGATTTTGGAGCTTGCTCGCTATCACGATATTCGAAATAGCCACAATGATTCCAGCTTAAAGTTAGGTGTTGCATACACGTTCGGTGGCACATCTAAGCCAAAAGCACCAACAGATTCAGACCAAGACGGGGTTTATGACAGTGTAGATCAGTGTCCTAACACTGCGTTTGGTGTTCGAGTTGACGCTACCGGTTGTAACATTGATTTAGATAACGACGGGGTTTACAACGCTGATGATAAATGCCCTAACACTCCTGAAGGTGTTCGTGTAGACGCGATGGGATGTAACTGGGACAAAGACGGCGATGGCGTTTCTAACGAAATCGATAGATGTCCGAATACTCCTAAAGGGACTGTAGTTGGTGCTAAAGGTTGTAGTTTAGAAATCGATAGCGACCAAGACGGCGTTTTGGATGTCAATGACCAGTGTGCAGACACGCCTTTGACGGATAAAGTCGATGCAACGGGTTGTAGTATTTTCGAAGAAGTAGAAGTACGTCAAACCTTGAATGTGACCTTTGGAAACAACAGTAGTGTTATTGAGAACCCGAATGATCCTAAGTTCCAGGAATTCGCTGACTTTATGAGTCGTTTCCCTAACACCAGCACTGCAATTGAAGGTCATGCTTCTGCTCCAGGTGATGCTAATTACAACATGATGATTTCACTCAAACGTGCACAAGCGGTTAGAACTTTGCTTATTGAAAAATATGGCGTTGATGCAGACCGTCTAAGTGCTGAAGGTTTTGGTGAAACTCAGCTAATTGATGAGAGCAACACTGCTGCGGCACACAAAGTGAACCGTCGTATTGAAGCTCGTGTTACTGCAACTAAGAAAGAAAAAGTATTGAAAGACTAAGCCTTGGCTTAGTTTTTCAGTCTTAATACACTAGGGTCTGTTGACCCTAAACACCCTTGGTGCGATTGGTGAAAAGCCAATTATGTCAAGGGTGTTTTTTTATCTGCTAATTAATCCATATTGAATCTCGTGACTAACAAGCTTAGTTTATGTTTCAATATGTAAAGTGACTATCACTCGACTTACGCCACAGTTATCAAGCGTGGCTTGTCGAGAGTTCAAGTTAATTATTCGTCAGAGTATGCTGGGCCAGCGTAGTTGTCGAAGCGTGAATACTGCCCTTGAAAAGTCAATCTGACAGTCCCGATGGGACCGTTACGTTGCTTACCCAAAATGATTTCTGATACACCTTTTAACTCAGTGTTTTCGTTATAAACTTCATCTCGATAGATAAACATAATTAAGTCGGCGTCTTGCTCTATTGATCCGGATTCACGCAAGTCAGAGTTGATAGGACGTTTGTCCGCACGTTGCTCCAAACCACGGTTAAGTTGTGATAATGCCACTACAGGGACTTCTAGTTCCTTTGCCAATGCTTTTAACGAACGAGAAATTTCAGCAATTTCCAATGTACGATTTTCAGAAAGTGAAGGAACACGCATCAACTGCAAGTAGTCCACCATAATTAGACTGATCCCGCCTCGCTCACGCGCTAATTTTCTGGCACGTGTACGGACTTCCATTGGGGTTAGTCCTGATGAATCATCAACAAACAAATTATCCTTGTTTTTTAACATCGCCATGGTGTTTGACATGCGAGCCCAGTCTTCATCATCTAGCTGAGCAGTACGGATTTTAGTTTGGTCCACCCGACTAAGAGAAGCTAACATTCTCATCATGATCTGCTCTGCGGGCATTTCCAGTGAAAAAACGAGCACGGGTTTATCTTCTAGCAACATGGCGTTTTCGCACAGGTTCATGGCAAACGTGGTTTTTCCCATCGAAGGCCTAGCCGCGACTATTATTAAATCTGAAGGCTGTAATCCACTGGTTTTTTTGTCTAAGTCGGTATAACCGGTAGAAACCCCGGTGACTTCTTTATTGGTTTTGATCAAGGCTTCTAAGCGGTCAATGGTTTTGCCCAACACTGACTCGACGTCTTTTGGACCTTCATTGGCGCCTGTGCGCTTTTCTGCTATCTCAAAAACTTGAGTTTCCGCAAGATCCAGGATCTCACTACTGTCTCGACCTTCTGGGTTATAACCTACATCGGCAATATTGTGCGCAACACCAATAAGTTCGCGCGTTACAGCGCGTTCTTTGACGATTTCAGCGTAAGCGACTACGTTCCCTGCACTTGGCGTGTTTTGTGCTAATTCCCCTAAGTAGGTGAATCCACCCGCTTCTTCAAGTTCATCATGACTTTCTAACTCTTCTGATACTGTAATGATGTCGACGGGTTTGTTTGCCTGCAGCAACCGAATTATGCCGCGATAAATAGTACGATGGGAGCGATTGTAAAAATCTTCTTCAATAACGATTTCGGCGACCTTGTCCCATGAATCAGGTGCAATAAGCATACTTCCCAACACCGATTGCTCTGCCTCCATCGAATGGGGAGGGATTTTAAGCTTTTCGATTTTATCGTCGGAAAATTTGTCAGGAGCCGCTTTCATTTTATTTATCGTCTTGTGATGATTTTCTAGTTTTCAGCCGAGTATTATGCTGGATTTTTGTGGCGGCTTAAAGTTAAAGACGCAACTAGTTTTGGCAATTATTCAAGATATGTAATCAACAATAATTTTGCTAATGGGATTCAAAGTCTTACCACGATGTGTTTTGAAACTTGGTCGCACTAAACGCAACTGTTTTAATTTTTAATACTTGTTTCTGACTATAACCATTTTAATGCCGAACGACACAGTTTTCATGAGCACTGCTTGTAGCCAATAGCCCTAGACTAAAACGACGCATGTTGATGAATTAATTCAGTCTCATTTTCAAAGTAGCGATAATGTAAATTTTGGCTTTGTGTACGGTGCTTTGTCTTTGTCTTTGTGCTTTGTGTTTTGTGTTTTGTGTTTTGTGTTTTGTGTTTTGTGTTTTGTGTTTTGTGTTTTGTGTTTTGTGTTTTGTGCATAAGCAGATTGTTTCAAAACGGAATGATGCATAAAAAGAGTGAGCTGAACAGAAAAAAGAGTGAGCAGGCAAATACCAAACCTACTCACTCAGGGAGATTATTTGTTATCGATTCGAATCCGACCGCTTACCGTTGATACATTCACTTTGGCATTTCCGCCATTTAGCGAAAACTCCAACAAGCGACTCGGGCCATACTTGGCTTTTTTTACTCGATGATCTGATATCTTGTTGACGATATTACCGCCTGCATGTGCATTCAGATCAAACCTTGCAGAAACATCATTTTGAAAATACAGATTGATTCCACCACCCACAGAGTTTGCGCGAACGTCACCGTTTTTTGCGAGTTCCATTCTTGCATCTATCTCACCGTTTACGGTACCGAGAGACAGCAGCTCGATTTTTTGCAATTCCAGTTCGATATCGCCATTAACAGTTTCAACATTCACTTCCTGAGTGTCGGTGTTTACACTAATGTCACCGTTTACCGACCCATAAACTGATTCAGACGAGCGCGAGCCTCTGTCTATAATATCACCATTGACGGTTTCGATTTTAATGTCGCCTTCGAGATTGCTAGCAGTAATATCACCATTGACCGCTTCAATTCTTATACGCCCTTTCAGATCTGCAACATCAATATCACCATTGACGGTATCAATGTCTGCGCTGCCGAGAATATCAACCGCTTCAACGTCAGCATTGGTTGAGGTGTAGTTAACTTGGCTATTTCGCGGAACAAAAATTTCTAAGTCATCGCCATCTCCAGAATCCCAATTCCAACTTCTGCGGTTGCTCTTCACTTTAACTTTGATAACGACTTCATTGCCATCGCGTTCAAAAATAAACTTTTCAGTGCGCTCACCTAGCTCACCAACAACCCTAACTTCGTTGCGAGACCAGCCTTTGATGCTTGCGACTCCCCCCATGTGTTCAATTTCGACATAACCATCTTTATCGGCCTTGATGGTCTTATCTACTTTCTCGCCTGCCAGTGCTAACGAGCTTAGCAAACACAAGCTGATACCTAGCATTACCTGTTTCATTTCATTGTTCCTTACTAATATATTTCTAGTTTTCCAGCGCCTTTACGCGCCGAAGCACATTAAATTTGTTGCCATTTGGGTGAGTGCACCCGTTCAATCAAGTCAATTTGTTGTTGATGCACTCTCTGCAACATTTTCAACAACGCCATATTATTCGGATCCTGTTTTAAAGCTGCTTTGATGGCGACAGCAGCTTCATCTAATTCTGTCAGTTGGCTTTGCCAGTTTTCAGTCAATGCAGGTTGATCCTGAAACTTCACCAAAAGTGCATTTTTCTGCTGCTGATGCTGACTCGACAACGCAGCTACCAAGTCTTGTCCGTTAAAATTGGGTGTTGACTGATTCAAACCAAACCAACTTAATATTCCGACAAACGCCATAGACGCAGCTAATGCAAACACCTTCGTTCTTTGCTTATTCGGCGTTTCCCTTGTTTCTTGCTGTTCCTTCGACAAGGTGATTTCAATACCTGACCACAAATCTCGTTCAGGCTGTTTTTGCTTTTCAAGGGCATCTATCTGGGCCCTTAACTCTTTTTCAAATTCGTTGTTACTCATATCCCATCCACTCCTTCAATAACTGCTTGGCACGGTGGAATTGTGCTTTACTGGAGCCAACTGCCATTTTCATCATGTCGGCTATGTCTTCATGGCGATAACCTTCAATTGCATGCAACACAAACACGATTCGAGCTCTCTCCGGTAATCGAGCCACATGGGCCTCAAGCTCACTCAAATCGGTTCCTTGATCGGCTGAAAAATTCATCGCTTCAGAGTCTTCAATGTTGAACATTCTTTGCACCCAACCTCGTTGTTTTCGGAGGTATGAAATAGTGATGTTTGACGTCACTGTGTGTAACCAGGTCGAAAACTTACTGTCGCCTTTAAAATTACCGATTTTCCGCCACAATTGAATAAACACTTCCTGTGCTGCATCCTCTGCTAACGATTTGTCACTGGTCAGGCGGAAGCACAATCCATACACTTGACCAATATAAGTTTGGTAAAGCTTCTGGTACGCCTTTTTATCGCCTTCTTGTACTGCTTTAATCAAATCCATTTCACTCTTTTGAGCGAATGCACTCTCAGCAGATACAATGTTTCCTTGTGTATTCAAATCAAAGTTCGTTTTTGTTTGTGTTGAAAGGTTAGTCGCAGGTTAAATCAGAAAGGTTTAAAGCACCAAAAATAAATTTACTTTTTAAAATATCCTTCCTATAACTGTCTGATATTTTTACACTTTTCGAAAAGGTGTTTTTGCGCACAATCTTTAACGTTTGTTTTTTAACCAGTTTTTTCTCAAGGCATGATTTATGCGTCAATTTTTGAACAATAATAAATATTAAGAAAATCCTATGTTTTCAATCACGACACGTACGCTGTTTATCTACTCATTTGCCTTTGTTTTATTTCTTTTCCATGCTTTTGCTGATGCAAGGCTAATTCGCGGTGGTGGAAGAGGAACTCATTTAGATTCAAGCAATACTATATACACTTTAGTCGATGATGGTTTTAGAAATTCGGTTGGACTGGAGCCGGGCTATGTACCCATTCAGGAAAACCGATTTAATTCAGGCTCAGATGAATTAATATCAACACCAGAAGAGTGTGAAGCCTTATTTGGAAGCTTAGATGATTTAAATGCGGCGATTCAGTTTGAAGGTTTTGTGGATGAACCTTGTTATTACGAGTTTTACGAAAATGATAGCAAACTCGAATTTAGTGGTTTTGGCCGAGGATTATTCGATATGGCTGCTGGCGCAGATGTTACCTGGACACTATCTCGGGCCGGTTTCAGTGACATTATCATCAACGATAGCATCAACTCTATTGTAGGCAACCAAGTGTTGCTAGATACACTAATGCCTCCAGCACTGGTGCCTGGAGAGTATTTAATCGATCTAGATATTACTTTTTTCTCGGGGCCAGATAGCACGTTTTATCGCGCTCAGGGTGACAGTTTAGGTGATCAAGACTGTGAGGAAGTAACGCCAGGTGTCGTCGAATGTCGTCTGCGGGACTTCTTTGGCAGTGACACACTTTCATTTAGCTCAGCCTATAAGGAAAGACTGGTCATACTTCCGGGTTCTGCACCACGAGTTCCCGTTAGCGAACCTGCAATGCTCGGGCTGTTTCTAATTAGTTTGATCGGCTTCAGAGTTCGCAAAAAACTGCTCTAACTTTTGTTTCTCACTTCTCAACTCGCTGTCGATTTTTTCAAACAACGAGTTGAGTTCTGGGGAATCCTGAACTTCTCTTAAAATAGGGTCTTTTGACGTCCACCATTCTCGCCAGCCATTTTTAAACGCCTTATCTAGCATTTGCTCTGTCATCGGATAATTTGCTTTTAGAGCTGCAATTCGTGCACCTAAGTGATCCACAAAGCTATCCGAAATATCACTTTCTTCCGCAATCTTTTGTTGAGCGGAACACCGATCAATCATCTTTGTAGCTTCATCTAGCTTATCTGTCGTTTGCAGCGCCCAAGCTATCTCTATACCCGGACTGCACATGGGCATAGCAAACAAGTCCTCTTGACTAAAATACCCATACGATTGCAACAATAACTCTGTACCGCGCTCAGAATTTCCATATAACAACTCATACCACCCTGCCTCAAACATCAACCAAGGATCTTCAGGGTTTGCTTTGAGTTGAAAGTCCATCATTTTAAAGAGCGCATCAAACTTTTCTTCAAATATCAGTAGACTTGGTTCAAATGACGGATCATCAGTTAGTGAGCGGACTTTCTCTGGCATTCGCAGGGCTATTAACGTGTCTAGAAACCCATATAAATAATTTTGATTATCAGAAGACAGATTATAGGCAGACTGCCATTGTTGAGCACTTTCAGATAATTGTCCTTGCAAGTAATAATTGTTAGCCAGTCCAGAGTAGCCTATTGGTGATTCAGGAAACTCTCGATTTAGTCTCTGAAACAATTCTTCTGCTAGCTCAAACTTTCCTCTGAGTGAATAGGCGAGCCCCAAGTTATAAAGGTTAGTGATCGAAATGGGGTCCAATTCCACTGCTTTTTTTATAGACTCCAATGCTTCAGAATGCCTACTAGCTTGCCGAGTTACTGTAAATCTCCACATATGTGCAACGGCTAAGCTAGGATTGATTGAAATGGCTTTATCAAGACTTGAAATAGCTGCATCAAAGTCCTGTTTTAATTCAAACAACTTACCCTGAATTGCATAGGCACGGGCATTAGTTTGATCTCTGACAAACGCTTTAGCGAGTTGTTGATCCGCTAACGCAATAGCAATATCAGTGTCTAACACCCCAAATCGACTTTGGCCTTTTTCGAGCAGTATTATGGTATCGGCTAAGGCTACATAGGCTGAAACATACTCAGGATCTAAGGCAATTGCTTGTTCGAAGAAATCCCTTGCTGTTTTAATGGATTCTGTGGTTTGAATACGATACTGCTCTCTACCTTTTAAATACATTATATAGGCATCTGTGGTAGCCGTTTTCGCCGCACTGGTTATCTGGCCTTTTTCTAAGTAGCGATCCTCGAGTAAATTTACGATAGAGCGTCCTATTTCTTCTTCTACAGCAAATATATCTTTAAACTCTCGGGAAAAGCTTTCGGTCCACAGGGTCATGCCACTTTTGCTGTCGATTAATTCTGTGCGAATTTTTAATTGATTGCCGGTGACCCGTAGACTGCCAGTTACCAAAGTATCTACTTGTAGACGTCTACCTATGTCCATGGGAGTAAGATTTTGATCCATCAGCGCAAACGCGGAACTTGCTGCGGCAACTTTCAAATTACTGGATTTACCTAGCAATGCCGTTAATTCTTCGGTTATCCCTTTGGTAATAAAGCTTTGATCTTGGTCTGGACTTTGATCTCTGAAAGGCAGTACGGCAATTGAGGTGACATTCGCAATTTGTACCGTCCCCTCCTTTCGCTTTACTAGCTCTTCTTTAACTTCACCATAATATAGATACCCCATTCCGCCAGAACCAGACATTATCACTAAGATTACCAACCATTTTCCTGCTCCAAACTTGCTGATTTCACCACTTTCTGCATCACCAATTGGCTCTAGGCCATGCAAAGTAAAGTTAAAGTACCAAGATAAATAAAGAACAACTGGAAATAGAGCGAACAAAGTGATGGCCGTAAACGTTCCCACCAGAGGAGATAGATTCAGCATGGGTTGGATAACTGAGATAACTTGCAGCACTAACCAAATTAGGCCTACGTAAGGCACTACTGTAGGTAATACGTTTCGTCGACGAAGCTCAGACAAGAAAGTCTTAAACATACTATTCCTAGTAATTTTGCTGCACAGAGATGCAGGAGTATTTTTTTACACCCTTACATGAGTGTTTGTTTTTTATACATTTTATGTTGACTCAGTTGAGCATATAAATCAATCATCAACGGATTTTTTAGCAAACCTTTCAGACTCGACTACAATTTCTACTTTAACGTTCGCGGGCGTTTAACCTGCCTTAGATTGCATCTAATAAAAACACCTAGTTAGCATACTTTCCTAATCAAAATTTACGCGAACTATCTCAATCAAATACAACGAGCATAATTATGGAAGCAAATTTAAAAGAAAAAACAGGAAAAACCCTAGACGAATGGAAGATCCTATTAGCCGACAAATCTTTCACCAAGCATGGTGAGTATATGGCTTATTTAAAAGGTGAACATGGCGTCACTCATGGCTTTGCTAATTTCATTACTTTGAAGTTTCGCGAGACCGATGCCGGTTCAGCCGATGCAGATGACTTGGTCAGCAACCAATATAAAGGCAAAGAAAGCTTAAAACCGATTTACGATTATCTTGTTTCAGAAATTAAAAAGTTGGGCAATAACATTGAAGTCGCCCCCAAGAAAGCCGCGGTAAGTTTTCGAGTAAAGCGTCAATTTGCCCTGATTCAACCCACTACAAAAACTCGCATCGATTTGGGCTTAAAATTGAATGATATTCCCCATGAGGGACGTCTGGAATCATCAGGACCTTTCGGTACTATGTGCTCACATCGCATAAAACTTTCAAAAATAGAAGAGATAGATGATGAATTGATGGCATGGGTAGCGCAGGCATATCAACAAGCACAATAACAACAGCCTAAAGCATAAGTAAAATAATCCTAATGCTTTCTTTCGCGTCTTAATGCTTTGGTGATTTTACTGAAAAGCATAATATACATAAGATACCTAATCGATATTTTAATACAGACGAACACTGCGTTTATCTCAGATTTGAAATAGCAATGGAGTAATTAATGAAAGTAACAGGCTTGTATGCGGGGAAAAGAACAACATTTGGTCCCAAAGGTGAATATTCTGGCATTGATAAACGCCCTGTAGAAAAGGTCGAAGTCAATGAACTCGGCATGCTTAATGATGTGCAAGTTGATAAGCGCTTTCATGGCGGCCGTGAACGAGCCTTACATCAATTCGCTTTAAGCAGTTACGAAACCATTATTAAACAATGTCCCTTATTGCATAAGAAAGCTTGGCCGGGCAGTATCGGCGAAAATATTTCAAGTGATACAATGGCCGATGACACTGTCTGTATTGGCGATATCTACCAAATAGGCGGGATCAAAGTGCAAGTGAGTTCTCCCCGAATTCCGTGTTGGAAAATCTCGCATAAATTTAATTTTAAAGGCGTAGATAAAGTCGTTGCTTCACACGCAATCACAGGCTGGTATTACCGAGTACTGGAATCCGGAGAAGTAAAAGTAGGTGACGAGATTACCTTGCTAGAAAGACCAAACCCAAACATGACGATCAAGCGGTTTGTAAAGCTGCATTTTAACCGTAAGGCTGACTCAAGCTTGTTAGAACTAGCCAGTGAATCTATCGGCCTAGATCCGGAGTGGAAAGAAAAAATGGCAAAGCGTATCCGATAACGAAAGACGGGAAACATAGAAACACCCCGCAGATTTGCGGGGTTTTAAAAAATTAGTCTACTATATAAACCGACCCGGTTGTCCATGCGTCCAGAAGTGATTCCCAATAGGATACATCCCAATTCAGGTCATCACCCAAATCGATAGCACGTTCCATATATTTTACGACATCTCTAAAATTACGATTTTCGCGATTCTTATGAGAGATAGCCAGTAGGAAGTTGTATTCTGGATTATCACTTTGTTCTTCTTGTAAAGATTGCAGATTCTCGATTGCCCCTTCCAAATCATGCAAAGTGATGTCTGTAGCCAAAAGTTTAAGTTCCGCCGCTTTTAATGTTGCCGCGCCATGCCCCTTGTTTTTTGCAGACTCATACCAAAATAACGCTTTTTTCTCATCCGTCACTACCCAAGGACTGACATGCAAAAGCCTGCCAAGCAGGTATTCGGCTCTGGCTAAGCCATATTTGCTAGCTTCAGAAATCCAGTGAATTGCTGTGGGAATATCTTTTTGTTCACGATACAACATCAAGCCATATTCATATTGAGCGCTTGGGTGTCCAGTCTGAACCAGATTTTGAAGTATTTTCTCTGCCTCACCCTCTTCTTGATCAAGCCATTGAAAACTGGTCAAAGCCATTGCATATTGATACTGATCTTCACGCTCAGAACTCACCTTCAACTTTTTAGCCAGTCGCTTTATCTTTAAATAGAGTCGTTGGTATTCGTCTCGCATTTGAAACTTACTATAGATGGCTGTTCCCAGGTAGGTGCGATTCACGAAATCAACTCGCTTTCCTTTGAAGGTGGGTTGTGGGTGAGGGTTGCGCTCGAAAACCTCTATGGTTCTATTGGCATAACCAATGGTTTGTACTTGGGCGATGTTGCGAATTGAGCCGTCAGAACCAACATCATAGTCCAAAATGAGGAAAGGAGGTCGTCTTCTCAAGTCAACCGGGGCTGGCCTTGCAAGAGCAGACTCAAAATTATTGGCAGTATCAAAACCCGTGTCATCATCAAAGTCATTTTGGAAGTCAAAAGACGAAAAGTCTTCTTCATAAAACGAATCATCATCGAAACTACCTAACAATAAATCTGGGTCTTGATAAGCGTTTTCCAACTTACCTTCACCACCAAAGGTTATTTTATCGACTAAATTAGCTGTGTTGATGATAGGGAAGTACTTTTGGTTGATTTGCTCTTTTCCAAACTGTGCTTTGAATTCCGCAATGATTTGAGTGAAATGATTTCTTTGTTCTTCAGTTAGCAGTGCTAATACTTCCTTCACTACATTCTCGGCATCACTAAATTGATATTCGGCGGCCAAGGAGAACCAAATCAGCGCTTTCATTGCATCCTGTTGCGTGTCAAGACCGCGCAGATAAATAGTACCTAGTTGATAGTAGGCGTGTGGGCTTCCTATTTCTGCAGCAGCTAAATACGCCGTGCGCGCTTGAATATACTCTTGCCTTTCAAAAAGCCGGTCAGCTTTAAAAATGTCAGTTGCAAGAGCACTCACGCTAAAAAGTGAAAATAATATGGCTAGGATTGAGAATGGGTGTTTGGTAAATTTCATTTTGGCGACTTTGATTTTAAAAACTAGCTATCCAATGACTAGAATTTAGCACAATTTAACCACAAATCTTCCACCCTTTGTGTGATTTACAAATAAATTACTCTTTTTACAAATAAAAAACCCCGCAAAAGCGAGGTTTTAAACTTAACAATTTGGAACATTTACAAGAAATTAAGCTTCTTGGATGATAACCAATTTAACTGCTGTCGTTACGTCTGTATGTAACTGAAGATCAATTTCATATTCGCCAGTTTCACGTAACGTGCCTGTAGGCAATTTAACTTCAGATTTAGCCACTTCAACACCCGCTGCTGTAATAGCATCAGAAATATCACGTGTACCAACTGAACCGAACAATTTGCCTTCGTCACCAGCAGGTGCAGCAATTGTTACTTCGCCAAGCTCAGCAAGCTTTTCAGCGCGAGCTTCAGCAGCTGCCAATTGCTTAGCAATACCGGCTTCTAGTTCAGAACGCTGTTGTTCAAACTTTTCTACATTAGCTTTAGTTGCAGGAACTGCTTTTTTCTGTGGAAAAAGGAAGTTACGTGCATAACCTGATTTTACTGTGACAGTGTCACCCAAGCCGCCCAGGTTGGCGATCTTGTCTAGTAGAATGATTTCCATCTTTGCTACCTCTTAATTACGCCAGTGATTACTTGTGAGAATCAGTATATGGAAGCAATGCTAGGAAGCGCGCACGCTTGATAGCAGTTGACAACTGACGCTGATATTTAGCGCTAGTTCCAGTGATACGGCTAGGGACAATTTTACCACTTTCAGTGATATAGTTTTTCAGCAAAGCGATATCTTTGTAGTCAATCTCTACTACGCCTTCGGCTGAGAAACGGCAAAATTTACGACGTCTAAAAAAACGAGCCATGTTCTGTTTCCTTATTCTTGATCTGCTGAATCAGAAGCAGCTTCTTCAGCAACAGCTGGAGCAGCTTCTTCGCGTCTTTCAGTGCGTTCTGGACGACGCTCTTCACGGCGTTCTTCTTTCGCCATTGGAGACTGTTCAGTCACTGCACCTTTTGTGCGCATAACTAGGTTACGCAATACAACATCGTTGAAACGGAAAGCAGTTTCTAACTCTTCAATCGCTTCTGAAGTAGCTTCAGCATTGATAAGAACATAGTGTGCTTTATGAAGTTTTTCGATTGGATAAGCCAATTGACGACGGCCCCAATCTTCTAAACGGTGAACAGTTCCACCATCATTTGTGATAATTCCAGTATAACGTTCAATCATACCCGGAACTTGTTCGCTTTGGTCAGGGTGGACCATAAACACGATTTCGTAATTACGCATTGTTGCTCCTTACGGTTGTAGCCTCTTACAGTACAGCCAGACTGTGTTGAGACAAGGAACTAAAAGATGTTGGCTGATTTAAGGGCGCGAATTGTATATAAAGCCAACGACTTAAACAAGCATAATTTGGGGTTAAAGACAAAATTATAGGATTTGTCAGGGGATGCTGAACGTCGCAGTATGTTTTTGCAGTACAAACGCTGTTTGAAGGATTCGCTTTAAAAGTATGTTGCAGGTCAAAGCCCCTAGTATTTGGCGTTTAGCAACACCGGACCGGCGGCATTTTCGCCAAGGTGATCGCCATCGTTATACATGGGGCAACGCTCCATAGACAAGCAACCACACCCAATGCATCCAGTGAGGCGATCGCGCAGATTTTGCAAGCTAACGATGCGTTGATTAAGCTTATCTTGCCATTGAGTGGAGAGTGTTTGCCATTCAGATTTATTCGGTGCTCTGTGTTTAGGCAAAGTTGAAAAAGCCTCACCAATCTCCTGAAGAGAAATACCCATTTTTTGTGCTGCTTTGATTATAGATACGCGTCTGAGTACTTCTTTAGCGAAACGGCGTTGATTGCCACTATTGCGGCTGCTTGAAATCAAGCCTTTGCTTTCGTAAAAATGAACGCTAGATACCTTGATCCCACAACGTTTCGCAACCTGCCCCACGGTTAATCCATCATTAATCATAAAGACTCCTGCACAAAAAAATTTAAAAATAGTATAAAAATCGCTTTACCTCAAGTTAAGTTGAGGTTTTATTCTGTGAACACTTAAAACAAAAGGAAGGCGAAAAATGAAATTTTTAATCACCAAGACCATAAGAGCCATTAACCACATAATGGGCCGCATTTTAGCGAAGGTTAAATCCTTAACTGGCCCTCACTATCACAACACCATGTATTTCAAATAGATGACACACAACCACACGCAGATTACTCAATGAACGAATAGAGAAGGAGACATTAATATGAGACTAGAACA
Organism: uncultured Alteromonadaceae bacterium; assembly: GCA_947503265.1. Classification (GTDB taxonomy): domain Bacteria; phylum Pseudomonadota; class Gammaproteobacteria; order Enterobacterales; family Alteromonadaceae; genus Aliiglaciecola. The sequence goes on along the minus strand of CANNDC010000001.1, from coordinate 359,546 downwards.
TTTAAATATCGTAGTTAGAGACATCGATAAAAGCTTAAGGTTTTATCAAGCAGCATTCCCCCATTGGCACATTCGTGGTGAGGGGGATATGGAGTGGTACGGCACTCCTAGACGATGGATTCATTTTGGTGACCAACGCACTTACTTAACCCTCAACGATCAAGGAACAAAAGAAAACAGAGATTTAAAAAGTACTCAACTCGGGCTTGCCCACTTTGCGTTTGAAACTGACAACTTGGACCAATTAAGACAACGACTAGGAGCAGCGGGTTTTGAACCCAATAATCTGGGTGCAGATGACCCTTTCAGAAGAAACCACTATTATTATGATCCAGATGGGTTTGAAGTCGAATTTGTTGAATATTCCAGTGATAATCCAGAAGAACGAAATAGGTACAGTTAAATAAAGTGTTCCATGCCAACCAATATTCCCACGCCCACCAGCGCTATAATTGACCATATCGTTGTTTTGCCGCTGACCTTTTCTCCCAAAATTTTAGCGACACCGAGGGACAAGATTACGCTGGTAGCAAATAGGGTTTGGACGATTGCAGCTTTAGTGTAAGTAAAGGCGACCATTTGCAAATAAAGCGCGGCAAATGTGCCAATGACTGTCGCACCTGCAAAAAATAACCAGGTTTTTTTGGCATTGTCTGTGGTTGGTAACCATTTCTGTTTGGTAATCAACATAAGCAATACTATGATTGCTAAACCACCCAACAAACGTATTTGACTGGCATTGAAGGCATCAATGCCAGTTGATGTCAGAATATCTCGACTGAGCACGGCTCCTACAGCCTGACACAAAGCGGCTAAACCAGCATAAACATACCCGGAGAGGACAAATATATCTTGGCCTGAACGCTTCTGAATCTTAATAATCATGTCTACCGAAAATAGTACCAGTGCTATGCCTAGCCATTGCTGCCAATTGAGCCATTCCGATATCCACGCCATCGCCAATAAGGCAGTAAAAATCGGCGCGAGGGTTTCTGCTACTAATATAGATTGACTATCACCGATTTTATTCAAGGCTTGAAAGAAGAAAGTATCTCCTAGACCAATACCTATGACGCCGCTCAGCAATAGCCAATACATGGCACTATTGGAAATCGGAATGCTGGGCACGAAAAACTGAGTAATGATCAGTAAAATACCGATTGCCGCTAAGCCCTTCCAAAGGTTTAGTGCAAGAGGTGAAAAGTTATGTCCTAAAATCCGAAACATGCGAGCAGCGATGGCCCAACACAGAGCCGTACTCAGCGCGGCTATTTCTCCCATTAATATTAACTACCTATGTTCAATTGGTCGAGAAGCTCTAATCGTTTAGCACTTTTCTTATTTGCGGACGGAGCCTAGCTAAGTCCGGATTAGACCACATCTCTTGGGGAACTAAACCACGTAAAAGGACTAGTTTCTTCTCATCAGCCGAATGAGCGGCCTGTTCAATGTAGGTAATTAACGATTGAGGATCAGATAACTCCCGCAACTCTTCTTCATTCGGAATATTAGTTGTGCTTTTCTGTAAACTCATTAACCTAATTTGCCAGTTCTTGGCTTCTTCTCGCTCTGCACTGACTAACAAATTTTCAGCTTCCAACGTAGAGCTGTCAGGCTCAACTTGATAAAGCATTCGAATATTCCAATATTGGCGTTCAAAGTAGGCGTCGAACCAAGTACTTGCCGCTTGGCTGTTAGGTTCTTCTAAAATCAAAAAGCTTTCAATGAGTTGGCTTTTTCCTTCTTCGCCCCGACCAGCGACTAGATTTATCTGCGCCAACCGACTCAAAGAAAATGCTTCTAAGTATTTCCACACATGCTGTTCTGGGTATCGTTCACTCATGAGCGCACTTTCTGCTCGAAGCTTGAGTAATTTATTGGTTGCTACCGTATTTTTACCAACCAACATTAAATTTGATATCTCTGACCAAGTTGACAAAGACGCGGACAACACGGTTTCAGGTGTATTGTCTAACTCAACCAGTCGATTCTTGGCGATCAATTCGCCTTGAGACATTTCAATTGACTCTTGCAGTTTCAATTCTGATTTGTATTTGTTTTCTAGCCAATCGTAGGCTTGAATCAACAGCTGGATATCTTCTTTCTTAGACACCCTACCCTCAGAAAACTTAATGGTTTCAAGGTAAAGTTGCATCGCGAGTTCTTTTTGCTGTCGAGAAGCAGCAATCGACGCCATGCTTGAATAAGCGCGAGCCAACTCGATTTTAGCCTCTTCACTGTCGGGCTTCAGCTTGACCAAATCAAAGGCCGTTTTTTGATAGCTTTGAAAATGTTGTAACGCTTGGTCTGTATTCCCCGCTTTTAAAAAGGTTGTTGCTTTCCAATAGAGTGTCTGAGCAAGTTCTGCTCGAAACTCGTAACCATTCGGATTAACTTCGACCAATTCATTGTTGAGTATTAAGGTTTGCTCGAAGGCCTCCAATGCAGCGTCATAATTGCCTATTTCCAATTGTACCTTACCAATATTAAAGAAGGTTCTGCTGCGACTCCGTTTACCATTGCCTGAGGCATCGTCGGGCCCCAGAGATCTAAAATATTGATAAGAACGTTCGGATCCTTCTTCCATCACATCTAACAAACCCATGGGTTCCAACTGACGTCTTTCATCATCAATCAAAAACTCGATCAATTTGTGGCTCTCTTCCAACTTGGCTTGAACCGAACGCATCTCAAGTTTTGAATTAAACGCATTATTGATTGTAAATCCAAGCAAGACTAGAACACCCAAAGCCCCTAATATTTTGATTCTGCGATTGCGCGTGACACGTTTTAAAGATGCTTTAATCAATGCTTTAACGCTTGGATGCAATTTACCACCGTGCTTGAGCAGTAACTTGCCTTCTTCTAATGCTTTGCCCGGCAGCAGCAAATAAGCAGAAGGTCTGGTTGCGGTTTGCCATTGTTGAGCTTGGCTTTCCATATTCTCTTTTAGCATCAATAATTTTTGATTGCTTTCCAGACACTCTTTCAGGCGCGACCAATGATCGATTACGCAGTTGTGAATTATGGCGATAGTGACTAACCCGTCGGCATTGACTTCACTGATAAGCAAACCAGCATCTAAATAACTCTGAACTAGATGATTAGCACGTTCACTGATCATCAATTCATCGGAAATCACCCAAACTCGTTCAAATCCGCCTGTGTGGGACTTTTTCGCCAAACGTGTAAATGTGCGGGTAAAGTGTTTCCTGTGTTTGCGCTCTAACGACTCATAAACATACTCTGCGTGGTTTGAAATAGCCCGTTCTAAACCACCAATTTTGCGATACGAAGCATGGTTTAAAATGCCGTTTCTAGACTGAGTTTCATACAGCTTCTGTAACGAAAATTGCAGCAATGCCAGACCATTGGGGAACTCTTCAGCTCTTTCAGCCAGCGTCAAGTCCAGACTTGGCATTCCCTCTTTTCCAACCTCAAATTGCACACTCGACATCATTGCAGGCCGTTGTATCATCGCTAGCAGTTCTGCATTGGAAGGAGGGCCAACATCTAGTTGACCACGTTGTTTTTTAAGCTCCATCAAAGCCGGCATTTCAGTGAGAAAATGATAGTAATCACTGCGCATAGTCACTATGACAAAGATCCCCAACTCAGTAGCTAAACGCGCTAGCAGATCACTGAAAACTTGTCGGTGAGTTTGGCTGACATCGTCACCCACAAAAGACTGTTCAAGCTGTTTCACTCCCAAAACCAGTCTTACTCCGGTTGGCAAGTCATTGAGTTTTTGTTTGAGTAGCGCGATAAATTGCTGCGGCTTTTCCTTACATAAATGGGTTAATTCGCGCACCTCAGAAGAATCAAAAATCTCTCCAGAAGTCGCTGTAGTAAAAGAAGAGACTAGACCTTTAATTGGATCTTGGCCCAAGTCAGCAGGTTTAACGAAGGTATAGAGGAATTGGTTCACACCGGGAAAAGATTGAGATTGATTGAGTGCGGGTAGAATACCTGCTTGCAATAAGCTGTCTTTTCCAGCACCTGATTTACCGAGTATAAGCAAAAACGGTTTGTGTTCTTGCGCTTTACTTTGAAGTTTATCAATCGCCCTTGCAACTAACGCTTCTCTGCCAACAAACAGGTTTGCGTGTTTTACGTCAAAAGAAGCGAGTCCTCGATATGGGTTTCCACTGTGCGTGTGTTCGCCGGCCAACGTCCATTCCTCTCAAGAGCAAACATAATGATTGTTTGCCTTTTGGTTGATTATTTATTCTTATCCCGAACGGGGGTTATTATTTACCAGTACTAAACCGCTGAAAACCTGCATTTGCTAGCCTTCTCTAGAAAGTAGAAATACCAGACAATGCAAAAAATATAATAAGTACCTGCTGACCGCTTAATTTAACATTAATGTTACTCCTTGGCACTCACAAATTAGTTTAACCAAGCATAACTAAATTTCATGAAGATCGACTGCTCAGTTGCTCGTCGGGTATCAATGTCATCATCTTGAAAGCCCGAGCTTGAATAGCCTAGGAAGAATTTGGTAAGAGGGTTTACCTTGTAAGAATATAGAATTTGCGTTCCTAATCCCTGCCGTCTGCTGTCAATGTCTTCAACGTCGACCAAATAATTATCCAAATTCCGTTTGATATCTGAGTAGACAAAAATTAGCCTCAAAAATTGTCTTTGATCGAATTGATAAGTTAATCGAAGATCACTCAAATTCGCTTTGAACAACTTGATGCCGTTAACGTCGACATCTTGATAAGTGTGACGAAGGTTGGCTTGTAAGTGTTTACCCAAATTAAGGTTAAAGCGAGGATTGATTCTAAGTCGTTTACCAAGCCGATTATTTTGAAAGTCAATTTGGTCACCATAGGAAAGGAACATTGCAATGCTAAGTGTGGAAGAGGGCCTTGTATCGAAAAACAGCGAAGCGGATTGTTCTTTAAATAAATTGGCATTCCCATCGATAGTTAAATTGCTACTGTCTTGACGCAATCCGGCGCGGTCGCGCGACTTAACGCCAACTTCAATATAGCTTTGCCATTTGCCGCGTATACTTGCAAATATCTCAAATTCCTCTTCGAGTAATTCACCATTATTGTTGTGCGAAATATCCCAGTCGCCAAACACGTCAAAACGATTCCACCAGCTACCCTCCTTGTACCAACGATAACCCCCTCCTAAAACAGAAGTATTCCGATCGACACGATTAAAAAAACCCAGATCCGCTCTAAAATTTTCGTCTGAGCGCAAGTGATCAGCACGAAAGTGCCAATCTCGTTCATTATGGCGATAATTAATTCTAAAAGCTGTCCCTGAAAATGGCTCTTCTTTTTCCAGTCTGAGGGCAACTTCATCAGAGAATTCCTCATGCAAATCTATAGGGTATTTGGTTTGTGAGCCAACCCACTGCACCCGCAACGTGTCGCTATCGGTTAGTTGATATTTGGAATCAAGCCCGTATACATAGTTATGATAATCATCGGTTTCGCGAATCGTGTTGATAACACCGACAGACAAGCGATTAGAAAAATCGTACCTGTAGCGTAACGCCAAATTCAGTGATTTCTGCTCCACTTCTGCTACTGAAGATTGTAGATTTCCGGGTACAACAAATGAGGTAGATTCATCATTTGCGACAAACACACCCAAGGTATGCTGATCGTTTCTACCCGTTACCTTGATGCCAAAATCGGGAGCATTAATATTGCGCGTGTAGACTAGGTTGTAGTTAGTACTAAAGTAGTCTGCATTGGCTAAGAAAAAGGGACGCCTTTCACCAAAAAACAGCGCATTGGTATTGTTGATACTCAGTTGCGCGACATCGGCCTCAACCTGTGAAAAATCTGGATTCAAAGTTGCCTGGAGTGTCACCTCCGGAGTTACACTCCAAGCCAGATCCAGTCCGACTTCTTGGTTGCCAGTATAATCCCAATCAAGTGACTCATCTGGATCGCGACTTCTACCGCGACCTAATACCATAGTGGGAATGACAGCGAGATTTTGCCCTTGTTTTGCTTTTTTAAATCCAGTTACTCCTTTAAGTTGGCACAAAGAACAGGAATTGTTTCGATCGGTTGGATAGTTTGAAATGCGCAGCCTTTCTTCGCGAGGATAAAACCGTACAAACTCAGCTCCCCATATTTTATCTTCGTCCCCTTCCTTAAAACTCAATATACGCAATGGAATTGCCATTTCCACTTGATAACCATTTTCGGTAATTTGACCAGCAGATTGCCAAATCGCATTCCAGCTATCACTTTCTCTTCCTGTCATTTCATTTTGGATGGAATCGGCTTGCACACCATGGGCGTTGACAAAGAACTGATATGCCAAGCGGCTATCGTTAAAGGTGTCTAGCTTAAAACCCACCAGATCTTCTCGCCAAACTTTGTCTCTGTCTCGATAGAAAGCATTAATTGCATCAGGATTCGGATCATGGGCCACAAAACTGACGTACAGGGTGCTGTCATCTTCAAACAACCTGACTTGGGTTACCACCGGTGGTGCTGTATTTTCGTAGGGGCGAACAACATAATCTAGAGTAAAATATTGAGCTAGTTGCCATTGAGATTCATCTAACACACCATCTATTTTTATTTCGCCTTTAATATTAGGTACTGACATCGAGGTCGCAACAACATTCTGTGAGAATGCAGAAGAGCAAAAGAAAATGAGAAAAGCGTAAAGCGTCAGACTTAACATCTGACTAGCTGATGGATTTTGCATTGTTTTCCTAGACACGCGTGAAGAGCATATTAAAGCAGCATATTTAACTTGTCGCAATTGTTAGACAGGGAGACTCAACAAAGCTTATGCCCGACTCTTTGCCTCGCGTCATTGCCAAATATCCGCTGCTCTAAAACCTTTTATTGCATTGCATCTAGTACGCTTTCGCTCTATCAAAATTCAAAACAAATTGTTGAAAAAAGCCTAAAGATAATCAGTACATATAAATTGAATTTAATTAACCCCTTTTTAATTGTTGCAACGTTATTCAAATAACAAGACTAAAAAAAGGGAAAACATATGCAACAAATTTTAACCAACACACAGTTAATAAAAGGACAAAACACAGCATTTGTTAGTTTTAAAACTTTGATGTCGATAATTGCTGGGGCAGTCATCACATTCGTATTGTTTGTGATCATGCAAAAACTTATTCATCAGGATGGTGTTGCAGTAATAAGTCCAGCTGAAATCATTGTTCCCGATGTGTTTATTAATGACGAGTTAGATTCGAAAACTCAGACCAAAGCAAAATTGCCTGAAAAACCGAAAATGATGGAGCAACCCAAGCCAGTCGAAAGCAAACCTGAAGTGCCAGATGACAATGCCCTCGATGGAAATCAGTTCATCGCGAAACCACAACTGGTTATACAAAAAATGGACATCGGCCTCAGTTCAGGAGGAGGCGACGCCAGACCTATTGTTCGGGTACCGCCAAGATATCCTTTGGATGCGTCTAGGGATGGCATTGAAGGATGGGTGCAGTTGGAATTCACGATCGACAGTAGTGGCACGGTAAAAGATGTCAAAGTGACTGACTCAGAGCCGAAAAGAATCTTTGACAAAGAGGCCAAGCGTGCGCTGAGAAAGTGGAAATATAAACCACAAGTGGTCGATGGTAGAGCGACTGATCTGCCAAATATGCAAGTTGTGTTAGACTTCAAATTAGAAAGTTAGTATGACAATAGATAGCACTTTGAGTCTTTCACTAAATATTAAGTCGATGTTCAGCAGCGGCCAGACCAACGAATGGTTAATTGGCCGCTTCACCTCAACGGGTGAGCGCAAGTTGTTTGAGCAACTTTATGACAACTGTAGCAACGATCTTTATCACTTTCTATTAACCTTATCTGACCATGCTACGGCAAAGGATATTTGTCAGAAAACGTGGTTAAAGGTGTTTGAAAAGCCGCATTTATATTCCGAATCAGGACGTTTTCTGGCCTGGTTATTTACCCTTGCAAGACATGCATTGATTGACGAATTGCGAAAATCTCAACGACTCGATTGCAATGAAAAAACCTTGTTAGATCTACCAAGCGAAGGCCTGCCAAACGAGGACTCGCCAGCACTGGCGCTTGCCGACGCTTTCAATCAAGAGTTAACCGCACTCCCCTTTGAACAAAGAGAAGCATTTTGTTTACAGCAAGAGGGATTTGGATTGCAAGAAATTGCAAAGATCACCTACAGCAAAATTGAAACCGTAAAAAGTCGCTTACGCTACGCAAAATCAAGCTTACGTAAGAACTTAGAGAAATATCATGACTAAACGAGATAACGACGAAATAGATTTAACTTCACTCTATCAAGCGAGAAAGAAGCAGTATAAGTCGCCCGCAGCGTTAAAGCGCAAGGTGTTGAAAGAAGCGATGGGTGCTAAATACAGTACTCGTTTTTTCAGCGGCTTTCAGCAAGTGGCAATTGCCGCTGGCACACTTTTATTAATCAGTCTTGTTGCTATTCAATATTACGATTTCAATCATTCACAACCACAGTTAACCTATACACTGGTTGAGGTCCACTCAATTGGCGAACAAGAGAATAATCAATACGCTGAAATTAGCCGTAAATACGATCAACACTACCAACAATTCAAACAAAAACAGGCATTGTTGGTTAGCCATCACAGTAAATCAGCCGTGCTGAATCAAATGGAAGGTGGTTGGGAGCTAGTTACCTGCGATAAGGAGTTGCTCAAAGTGTCTGATGAACTTGTAAACACACTCAAAGAGATGGATTTAATAGGTGATACTCTTCAAGCCGGTGACAATGTCAATATTGCCTTCAATCGCTATGGTCTTATCGTCGGAATACATCAAAGTAAGCTAAATAAGAGCTGTTAAAACCTGCAAATACGATGGCAGGCAATCGTTGCCTTTTCAAATTAGTGACATTCGTCACATTTTCAAATTAGTGACATTCGTTGCCTTTTTAAATTGGTGACAAATGTCGCCTTTTTAAATTAGTGACATTCGTCACTATGCCCTCCCCCTCTAATTGTTCATCCTATGGCTTCGAGTTATGAATAGAGAAGTAAGGGAGAGCTAAATGTTGTCATCGAGTGACAAGTCCTCGCGATTGGTAATGACCGACGTGTGCAAATCTTATGGCACGACTCAAGCTTTGAATCAGTTGAGTCTAAACATAGAGAAACCCGGTGTTTATGCCATTTTGGGGCACAATGGTGCGGGAAAAACCACCTTAATCAATTGCGCGTTAGGTTTAGAAAAAATTTCGTCTGGTAACATGACTACTCTGGGTTCGAAACCCGGAGATATAAAAGCGAAACTTCGAACAGGGGTAATATTACAAAACTCTGAATTGCCTGATTTGTTGACGGTAAATGAACAGATTGAATTGTTTGCCAGCTACTACCATACACCATTTTCTGTGACAGAAATCATAGATAAATGTGACTTGGGCGACTTCGCCAACAAGCGTTACAAGGGGTTATCAGGCGGTCAGAAACGTCGTGTGCAATTTGCCTTAGCGGTTGTCGGCAACCCCGATCTTATCTTCCTAGATGAACCCACAACTGGTCTGGATATTGATGCTCGAAAAACCCTTTGGAATGTCATTCGTGAGTTTGCTAACAAAGGTAAAACCATCATTCTGACAACGCACTACTTAGAAGAAGCAGAAAACTTAGCGGATCGAATTTTGATCATGAAAGCAGGCAAAATTGTTTCCGACACCACACCACAGAAGATTCATTTAGAGGCCAAAGGGTCAGTGATTCAATGTCAAACCAGATTGCCCCAAAGCAGTATCACATCTTTGCCGGGTGTCGATTCAGTTTCTAAGAAAGGTAAGTTCTTAGAAATTCGTTCGTCAGACGACACCGCGACCTTGAGAGAACTCATCGCACAAGACCCACAAATTTCTAGCCTCACAGTTTCTAAACCTAGTTTGGAAAACTTCTTTGCTCAGATTGAAAACTCGGAGTCAGCACAATGAACAACTCGTTTAACAGAACCATGAGGTCATTCTTTTTGGAATCTGGAGCAGAAATTCTCAAATCATTTCGCGCACCTGAATTTATATTACCAACCTTACTGATGCCAGTTGCCTTCTACACTTTGTTTGCGACTATTGTGCCTATGGGACCTGAAAGTGCACCTTATCTTTTGGCGACTTACGGTGTGTTTGCTGTGATGGGCCCGGCTATATTCGGATTTGGTATCAGCGTAGCTAATGAGCGTGACAAAGGATGGCTCGCTCTGAAACGAGTATCTCCAGCCACAGGAGGTAGCTACATAGCGGCAAAAGTGTTGAGCACGTTGATTTTTGCTTCATTTTCAGTCGCCTCTATATACTTGGTTGCGGGCTTTGCAGCCGATGTTTCCTTTACTCGCGCTACTTGGGCTAGCCTGTTGATGATCCATCTGTTTTCAGTGTTCCCTTTTATCTTGATTGGATTGAGTATTGGGTTTTTATGCAATGCAAACGCAGCAGTGGCGGTTTCAAATATTTTGTTTCTAAGTTTCTCTGCGTTAGGGGGGCTATGGATACCCATCATGGTTTTTCCTCCCGCAATGCAAAGTTTTGCACACTTCTTACCGACCTATCATCTGAGTGAAATTGCTTTAGCCGTATCTCAAACTTCAGGGCAAGGTGATATTAGCTATCACCTACTTGTTATTGGAGTAATGACGGCACTATTGGCTTTGTCTACCGCGCTGGCTTGGTCTAAACAGCGCAATAGCTAAGGCATGTTGCCCTGTCGCCCTGTTTTCCTGTCACCCTAGAATTCGGAGATTATTATTATGATTAAGTACACCTTTCCTATTACTGCTTTTGTTACTGTATTACTGCTGGGAGTACTAATTTTTAGTTTGCCTACTCCCGAAACAGAGCAAACAAACTCGATGGATGCTGGCACTAGCTACTTCCTAAAAAACGTTAAGTTGTTCGATGGAACTGGCGTGGTTGAACAAACCCATATTCTTGTTGAAAACGGCCTAATTGCTAAGATTGGGATAGACATAAAGCAACCGCCCAAAGCACAACTAATAACGGGTAAGGAGTTAATGGTGATTCCGGGTTTAATCGATGCCCACACGCATTCTTATGGCTCGGTTTTGAGCGACGCCTTGAGATTTGGTGTGACAACACATCTAGATATGTTTGGTCCCGAGCAAGGATTAGCAGCGAACAAGGTTCACAGACAAAAATTAAACAAAACGGATAGAACGGATTTATTCAGTGCGGGTACATTGGCCACTGTAGAAGGGGGACATGGCACTCAATACGGCATCACCGTTGATACACTGGTAATGCCAGAAGATGCGGAACAATGGGTCAAAGATCGTAAGGCGAATGATGCAGATTATATCAAGCTGGTCTACATCCCTAATCAAAACCGTATCCCGAGTTTAGATCTTGCCACTGCAAAGGCGGTCATCAAGTCTGCGCATGATCAAGATCTCAAAGCTCTGGCACATATATCAACCCAGCAAGCAGCAAAAGAAATGATTGAAGCCGGTATTGATGGTCTAGTGCATATGTTTGCGGATTCGGAAGCCACTGAGGAATTCGTCGCTCTTGCTAAACAAACGGGAGTGTTTTTTGTGCCAACGCTATCGGTTATCGCCTCAGTGGATAACGCAGACACAAGCAAGTTCCTATCTGCGCAATCAATTTCAGATCCTTTCCTATCGATGGAACAGCAAGGCTCGCTCAATGCGAGTTTTGGCAATGAAATCCACGGGTTTGACTTGTCTATCGCAATGACGAATGTTGGCAAACTGCATCAACATGGGGTGCCTATCCTAGCAGGCTCTGATGTTCCCAATCCGGGAACAGCTGCGGGCTGTAGCCTTCACACCGAACTGGAATTGCTTGTTCACGCTGGTTTATCAAACATAGAGGCACTAATTGCTGCTACTTCCTTGCCCGCAAATTACTTTCAGCTTGACGGGCGAGGAAAACTAGCGATTGGCTCTCGTGCCGATTTAGTTATATTGAATCAAGATGCCATTGCAGATATTTCTGCTACCCAGAATATCCACAGTGTTGTAAAAAATGGGCACTTGATAGAGCGAACCCTACCTGAAACAGCAGAAACTTCAGTGTTGGAGCATACCTTACTGGGTGATTTTGAATTGGCTGAACCTGCCACATTTAAGTCCCTTCAAGGTTTCTCTTGGAGTCAAACCGATGATTCTATAGCCAACGGAAAATCGACTGCATGGGTAAAACGAGTAGACAGAGATGACGTTGCTGAAAGCAGCAGCAATTCAGGTGCCTTGCATGTCTCTGGTGAAGTAAGGGCGGGGTTTCCTTACCCATGGGCTGGGGCTAGTGTGGGCAGTTTTGCACCACCGATTAAAAGCTACGACATATCTGATTTACGCACGCTTTCATTCGACATCAAAGGTCAGGCTGGCAACTACAGAGTCATGTTGTTCAGTCCAGATTATAAAGGGATTCCACCCACCCTAGGATTTTCTGTCAGTGAAAATTGGCAAACTATCTCTCTCACATTGGCAGATTTTCCCACTATTAATCCAAAAAACTTTTCTGGACTAGCGATAGTTGCAGGGCCACAACCGGGTAAATTTGAATACACGCTAGATAATGTTAGGCTCAACTGATGAAGACGAATCAGACAAACGAACAAGAACAAAATAAGCGTTTACTTGGTAATAAACCAACTTTCTATCTGGTCTATTTAGTGTTCTATTTTGTGCCTTGGTTATTTTTAGCCCCTACGGCGGTAGACATAGCGGTAGCTTTGCTTGTTTTAGCCCTGTTTGTTCCTATTCACTATTGGTCATTCCGGGCTAAGGATAGATACAAGCCCGTTACTATCATTCTTATCGAACTGTTTGCTGTGGTATCTGCTCCGTTCCATTTGGGTTTTGGTGTTTTCCATATCTATGCGGCTGCGCAAGCTGGGTTTGTTCCAAAACTCAAACTTTCCGCTTCGTTGCTTACCCTTTGCTGCTTGATTTTTGTTGGCAGTGGATATGCTTTCCAACGAAGTTGGATTGAAATGGGGTTCGGTTTGGTGATGGCCATGTTTGTATGGATTTCCTGTTTAACTGAATTTGAAAAAGATAAAAAGCAACGGGTATTGATTCGTGAGAGAGAATTAGACCGGCAACAAGCGTCGTTAAACGAAAGAGAGAGAATTGCGGGTGATCTTCATGATTTACTTGGCCACACATTGACCATGGTGGCGCTAAAATCTGAAATCGCCAGTAAATTGATGGACAAGGATCCAGAACGTGCAAAACAAGAAATACGCGAAATAAATCAGGAATCTCGCTCCGCTTTAAAAAATGTCAGAGCCGCTGTTTCAGGGATCACTTCGACTACCTTGGTACAAGAAATTGAAAATGCACGGACTGCATTGGAGGCCGCAAAGGTTCAGTTTGAGGTAAAAGGTGTTATCCCAACTCTTAACATCGAACAAGATAAAGCTGCTAGCTTGGCAGTTCGTGAGGCCGTAACGAATGTGGTGCGGCATTCAGATGCAACACACGTTAAACTGACTTTTTCATGCGACAAAACCAGCCACTTTGTGGTGTTTGAAGACAATGGCAGTAATGCCAATGGTAAAGAAGGTTCAGGCTTAATTGGATTGAAACGCAGATTCGAAAATATCGGAGGTAAGGCGGTTGTGCACATGCTCAACGGTGTGAAGATTGAAGCTCAATTACCGGTGATATAAATGATAAAAATCGTATTAGCTGAAGATCAAACATTGCTTCGAGGAGCACTGGCTACCTTACTTTCTTTAGAGGACGATTTAAACGTTGTGGCTCAAGCCGACGATGGCAAAAAAGCATTGCAGTTAGTCAAAGAATTGCATCCGGATATTCTGGTTACAGATATAGAGATGCCTGAATTATCTGGAATCGATTTAGCTGAAAAAATCGTCCAAGAAAACATTAATGTAAAAGTCGTGATTGTGACTACTTTCGCTCGTTCCGGTTACTTACAAAGGGCCCTAAGTGCTGGTGTAAAAGGGTATTTGCTCAAAGACACTCCCAGTGAAAAATTAGCCGAAGCCATTAGAAAGGTTGCCGATGGCCAAGACGCCATCATGCCTGAATTCGCCAAGGACGATATGGAGGTACATGACCCATTAACTGACAGAGAACGACAAATACTGCGACTCGTCGAAAACGGATTGACCAACAAAGAAATTGGTGAAAAGTTATTCCTATCGGCAGGCACCATCAGAAACTACTTGGCAATGGCAACTGAAAAACTAAATGTCTCAAATCGCATCGAAGCGTTTAAACTCGCACGGGAAAAAGGTTGGTTGTAAGTTGAGAGTTCACTGCATTGTTATTATGCTAGCCCTTACATATTTCTCTGTGGCAAGTGTCGCACAGCCTTATCAATATATCGGTCTAGAGAAATTTTCTGCGTCGGAACAGCAAAAAATAAAACAGTGGCTTGAGGTTGCTCAAACAGCTACCGAAGAGACCTTAGGTCCTTACCCCTTCCCTGTTGATCTTCATATCAATTCACGAAAAGCGAATGAACCCGTTCCATGGGCAAATACTTGGCGTGAAGGCACCCAATCTATCCATTTTTACATCGATACTAGATTTAGCCTCAAACAATTTGTTGAGGACTGGACCTCATATCATGAAGTCAGCCACCTAGCTTTACCCTACCTCGGTTCACGCAATCGATGGTTTGCTGAAGGCTTTGCTAGTTTTATGCAATATCAGATAATGCATAACTCTGGTGTATTGAAAAAAACCCCTAGACAGAGCTACCGCTTCAAACTGTCTCCACACCTGAGTAAGTATCAGCAAGATGAATCGGCTATAGACGTTATATCCAACCTGTTTAACAAAAAGCGTTACAAAGCGGGATATTGGGCAGGGGCATGGTACTTCATCATGGCGGATCAGCGCCTCAAACAACAAAATGTGTCCCTCAACGGGGTGGTTAAACAGTATCTAGCCTGTTGTCGAATACAGGATAACTCTTTAAATGACGTCATAAAAAGTTGGGATGACATAGTTGGTAAGCCACTATTTAGCGACTTGTTAGACGAATTTCACACTCAGCCTGCTCATAAGGTGTTTCCAAAGAAGTACTAGATAGCATCAAGGCCGATTCGAATTATAGCTATATTGAAAAAAGGGCAGTTGAGAAAGCCGCTAGACACATAGCTTCAACTAAAAGCCGAGAGCGGTGATCAAACCCCAAGTTATATAAATACATAAATAATGATGTGTTGCTTAATCCCAGCATTATTTAGCACTATGGTGTTTTAATCTTAGAAGAGAACATAAATGCTAAAACTGTATGGATTTGATGTCAGCAATTATCACAATATGATCAAACTCGCACTGGCATTAAAAGGCATCGAATACGAGGTTGTCACTACCTACCCCAATCAATCCGCTGAATATTTGGCTATTTGTCCCACAGGCAAAGTACCAGCTCTAGCCACACCTCAAGGTGTGCTTATCGAATCTAATGTCATCATAAAATACTTAGAAGAAAATTACCCAGAGTATCAGCTTCTCCCCGATGACCCTTTTGAGAAAGCACGTGTAAGAGAATTAGTCAAAATGATCGAACTCTATTTGGAATTGCCCGCACGTCGCTGTCATACAGAAGCCTTTTGGGGCGTGCCTGTTCACGAAAACACCAAGAAGGAGGTTAAACGTAGTTTGCTCAACGGTATTCAAAGTCTTTCTCGCGCAGCATCCTTTTCACCTTATGTCGCGGGCGAGCGTTTTACCTTAGCTGATATTTTCTTTTTATATTCAGCTGACTTGGCATCACAAGTCGCACGAAAGCTTTACGATATCGATTTGCTCGAACAGGCCCCCGGAGCCAGCGATTTGATGGTAAAATTGAACGCTATGCCAGAGGTGCAAAAAATCGCAGAAGATCGCAAAGCGGCTGCTCCAGCATTTAATGCTTATCTCGCCAAAGCGTTTAACAAAAAGTAAATGCCATCTAATATCAGTCGAGGTCACTTTGAAACTCAGTAAAGTTATAGGATATACGCTCACCATAGTGATTATTTTGATTGTCTGTGTGCGCTTATTTATGCCGACCGTGCTTGAAAAAGACATGAACAAGGTCGTCAAATTAGAAGAGATTAGAGTCAGTGAGGAAGCAAAGGATTTTCATTCAACCTTGATAGTAGGAGATTGGCATGCTGATAGCTTGCTATGGAACCGTGATCTGGCTGAAAGATCTGATTTTGGTCATGTAGACATTCCGCGACTGCAAGAAGGGAATGTCGCCCTGCAAATGTTTACCACAGTAACCAAGTCACCGAGCGGTCTAAACTACGATGAAAATCAAGCTGATGCCGCCGATAACATCACCCGTATCGCAATGCTTCAAGGGTGGCCCATAGACACTTGGTCAAGTTTGACGGCAAGAGCTATTCATCAGGCTAGTCGCCTAGCCGATTTAGCAAATAATGACTCGCAGAACTTTCAATTAATTCGCTCTCAAGCCGAGTTAGAGAGTTTTATAGCGCGTCGCAAGATACATCCAAAACTGGTTGGTGGGCTTTTGGGAACTGAGGGTTCTCACGCCCTTGATGGCAAAATCGAAAATATTCAAGTGCTGTATAACCAAGGCTTCAGAATGATGAGCTTACAACATTTTTTCGATAACAAATTGGGCGGTTCCTTGCACGGAACCAGTCAAAAAGGGCTAACTGAATTTGGTAAACAGGCAGTCAAAGAAATGCTTTCTTTGGATATCATTGTCGATCTCTCCCACTCTTCCACTCAAACTGTCAAAGATGTTCTGGCGATGACTGACGCACCCATGGTAGTTAGCCATACTGGATTCAAAGGGCATTGTGACCGAAAACGAAATATTGATGACGAATTGATGATAAATATCGCAGCAAATGGTGGGCTAATCGCTGTTGGATTTTGGCAAGAAGCCGCCTGTGGCACACAACCCAGCGATATTGCTGATGCTATTATCTATGGTATTCAGTTGCTTGGTGAAGATCATATTTCCTTAGGTTCGGACTTTGACGGCGCAGTAACCACTGGCATCGATGCCAGCCAAATAGCCGCCATTACTCAGGCACTCTTAGAAAAAGGCGTTAAGAAGGAACAGATTGCAAAGGTGATGGGAGGCAATATGCTAGCTTTCTTAGCTCGACATTTGCCTAGTCATTAGTTTTGAACTTAACGGTTCTCTACACTATCAGTTTCTCTGTGTTGCAAATGGAG
Source organism: uncultured Alteromonadaceae bacterium (assembly GCA_947503265.1). Taxonomy (GTDB): domain Bacteria; phylum Pseudomonadota; class Gammaproteobacteria; order Enterobacterales; family Alteromonadaceae; genus Aliiglaciecola. Next base: position 342,378 of record CANNDC010000001.1, on the reverse strand, counting down.
AAGATCAAACCAGTCTTCCTCACTAAGGGGTTTAGAAAGCAAATATCCCTGGAACAAATCACAGCCTTTGCTGTGCAAGTAATCTAATTGTGTTGTGGTCTCTACACCTTCAGCTACGGTAATCAAATCGAGAGACTTCGCCATTTGAATAATGCTATCAACAATAGCTGAGTCATTGTTTTTACTTATTTCACGGACAAATAGAATGTCTATTTTTAGCTCATGTATTTTCAAAGAGCGCAAGTATGCGAGACTTGAATAACCAGTACCGAAATCATCAATAGAAAATTGAAAACCCAAATTAGTTAGTGCTTCTAGTTTGCTTGCCACCAACTTAATATCACTGATCAATATAGTCTCTGTGATTTCTAGAATGAAAGAACTAGGTTTAACTTGAAATTTTTCCGTAGTTTTAAGCAAAGTAGCCGAAAAATCAGGACGAATAAGATCTTTACCACTAATGTTAACCGCAATTTTTGTGTGTTGATTTTGAGATTTCGCACTCGAAATTAAACGGCAAGCCTGAGCAAATACCCAACGACTTAACTCCACAATATCATTGGTCTGTTCAGCCACGGCGATGAACTCTCCGGGTGAAATAGCGCCCATATCAGGATGGTCCCATCGTAGCAGGAGCTCAGACGCAATAAGATTTTTATGAATATCGAACTTCGGTTGTAACACAACATAAAAATCTTCGTTTTTTATGCTTTCAGGAATAGACAACCTGATTTTCCTCTGACGCTCGAAAAGTTGATAATCAATTTCGGTGAGCAATATTCTTGCATTATTGCCTTTTGTTTTGACTTCTTTTCGACTGTATTCGAGCAAGGAAATAATGTTTTCGTAGGTCGCAGAATCACTATCAACTATTAATGAACCAATAGAAACGAAAAATGTGTGTTCATTATTTTGCACCATCAAAGTGTTGGATACCGCTGCTTTTATGGCTAATTCTTGGCGCAATATATTAGTAGTTAACGCCTCATCATCTCTGAAGATTGGCAACGAATAAACCAGGATAAAACCATCTGCTTGAGCTCGATACAACTTAAAATCAGAGGATATTTGCTGATTTATTCTAGAGGCGATTTCTTTCAACACTGTATCGCCAGATCTTAAACCATACGCCAAATTTATTTCTGAAAAGCGATTAACATCAATAATCGTAGCATAGAGCTGACCTTTAACTAATTTCCCCTTAGTAATTAAACTGCGGCAATCACGTTCAAACGAATGAATATTAGGTAAAGTTGTAATGGAATCATAAAAGGCGAGATGATTTATCGCTTCTTGCGCTTGCTTTCGCTCCGATATATCTCTGATTACGCCTATGTATACAGGGATACCATTTTGATTGGATTCAGTTATAGATAATTCAATCGGTATAATATCCCCAGATTTTTTCCGAGCGGTTAATTCACGCCCAATACCGATAATTTTTGCTTCACCCGTTTCCTGATAGTTAGACATATATTTATCGTGCATTGCGGCAAATTGGCTTGGCATCAAAATGCCAACGTTCTTACCCAGCAACTCTTTTTCTGAGTATTCTAAAAGGCTTTCGGTCACTGAATTACTTAACAATATGTTCCCGCGCGCATCGATTACAACAACAGCATCTCCGAGACAATTGAGCGTACTTTCTATAAAACTCGCGTGTTCCTTCTGGCGTTCCCGCAATTGCTTTTGTTCGGTTATATCTTCGATAGCACCATATACGTGGGTAATCTGATTTGTCGAATTACGTCGTATATTTGAACTTGTTTGTATCCATTTTATGCAACCCGACGCATCTTTAATTTTCAATTCGAGATTGTAAGGCACCCCTTCTTCACAAGCCGCAATAAAAGCTGATTTCAAAATATCTCTGCTTTCTTCGCAATAAAAACTCAGAGCACCTTCAATTGGTGGGGCATCATCAGGATCTAATCCGTGGATCCGAAAGGTCTCATCTGTCCAAATTATATTCCCATCAGCCAGTCTATACTCCCAACCACCCGTTTTAGAAATCACCTCAATTTCTGTTAATAGTTGATGTTTATGAGCCAATTCCTCAAGGGTATTGCGATACCGAATATTGAGCTCTTCATAATGAATATCAGAAGCCACGCGTGCGGAAAATGCTGAAAATAAGGTTTTTACAATGTCTGGGTTGTCTAAATCTCGTCTAAACAAGGCAACCAGTATTCCTATAACCTCATCATTTTCAGATGAACGAATAGGTTCGCCAACATACGAATTTAAAGATAGCTCGGTTAACATTTTGTCTGCAGGATAGGCTCGGGAAACGTCCTCAGAAAACAAGCAAACGCCATCCTTAGTAACCTCTTCACATGGAGAGCCTGAAAGTTGATAAGTGATGTTGTCGGAAACCTTTCCTTGTTCCAAAAGACACAAGGTAGTAGCGGTGTTATTTACCCCATCCACAGTTGCAACGAAAAGGATATCGGCTAACGTTGACTCATAAAGCCCAGTCAAAGAGATGAGGAGTTGGGCTTCTTTATGTGAAATAAGATCCTTATAAAGGCTTTTCATTGTTGGTAACTATGGCCTTATTGTCCGAAAGTTAAACCCAGTGAGGCCAGAGAAGCTGATCTTTTCTCTATCATGTCAGATTCCTTTTCAACGATTAAAGCTTGTTCTAAATTGTGCGATGACGTTTCATTAATGATGGTGACATTTCTACTTATTTCTTGAGCCACAGCGCTCTGTTCCTCGGAAGCAGTTGAGATTTGCGCGGCTAAATCGGCTATAGAAGCGACCTGATCATATACATTGAATACAATATCGCGAGTTTCAGATGTCGTTTCAACACAGCTATCTGCCGCTTCTTTTCCCTTCATCATAGAGCTAGACCAGCCTTGCAATGTAGTATGAATTTCTCCTACAGAAGATTGAATTTGTTTAGTTGCAGAATGCGTACGACTGGATAATGCACGAACTTCGTCAGCGACAACAGAAAAACCGCGACCATGTTCTCCAGCTCTTGCCGCCTCTATGGCAGCATTTAAGGCAAGCAAATTAGTTTGATCAGCAATTCCTTGAATCTCTTGCATAACGTCGTTAATTTTCTTTACTTCTTGCGCTAAATCCTCAGAAGTAGCAGCAGATTTCGCTACATCTTGTGACAAAGTCGACACTTCAGCCATGGTTATGGTCATTGCATCAGTAGCCGATTTACAGTCTAGATGGACGGATTCGACTTTTTGTGACGTGTCCATAGTGTTGTTTGCGACTTCATTTATTGAAGCAGACATTTCCTCAATTGCCGTTGCGACTTGATGTAACTCGGCAACTTCTTTTTCAATTCCGGATTTTGCTTCTTTTGCAGAATTCTTAAGTGAGCTTGCACCCGAACTCAGTAATGAGGTACTGTCAATAACTCGCCCTAAGATGGTTTTGATCTTGCCACTAAACATTTTCTCTACGAAATCAACGATACTAATGTTGTCGTTTCCAGAAAAAACTCGTCTAGAAACGCTGTCATATTTTCGTTTCTGTACAGCTAGGTAACTACGCATAGTAAGCAATTCTTTGCCAAATACCAAAAAAGGTATAATCATCAAAGCAATGGCAAACCAAGCAGAGTAAAACGTCAGAATAAAAAACAATAATGAGGTAAAAAGATAGAATACTTCTTTAACTCCATTTTTGTGTATCAGTTTCCCGTCGTCCATCTTCCCATTATTAATTTTGCGATAAAGAGCCTGGGCGGTTTCACGAAACTCGGGTTCAAGAAAGGTTCTTACAGATTGATACCCGTTTAGCTCTCCGTTCTCATAGACTGGCGTGACAAACGCATCCACCCAATAAAATCGTCCATCTTTGCAGCGGTTTTTAACCGCTCCTCTCCAAGCAAGCCCACTTTTTAATTTGCTCCACATGTCAGCAAAAGCAGCTTTAGGCATGTCGGGATGTCTAACAATATTGTGATTTTTCCCTATCAACTCTTCTTGCTCGAAACCAGCAACGCGGCAAAAATTCGCATTGGCGTATGTAACTACACCTTTCTTATCAGTAACAGAGACTAGCTCCTCATCTCTTCCAAAAACGACTTCCTCGTCAATCGTAGTTTGACTCCGTTTCCCCATTCCAGTCTCTCCATAATCCATGAATTTCGCGCCAGTTTGTTGAAGCTCTAATCTAATAGTTGGAACAATTCGCTAGATAAAGCCAGAGTCTATGTATCGACCTTTAATCAAAGGTAATTAGTCAAAATGTAAATTTCAGAGTAAAAAATCACTCAAACTTAACTTTAGCCCAAGTAATTGATTAAGCAAGGAAGGGAAACGGGAATCCGCGGGGTTAGACATGATAGTCGGCACCAACCAAAGATAAACAATCTCGTCTTTGGATGATGCCTGAATAGCAGTGTATTAGCGTGTAAAAAACTTATACCGTTTGTTAGTGACGGTTATGCCAATGACAAATACTAACACAAACAACCAAGCATTCGGCGAGGGCATGCTCACTGGCGCAGCTTCAATAGTAATGGTTGTCTGAGCCGTGATATCGAAGCCACTGTTTTCGTAAAAAAGACCCAAAAATATGCCATCAAATAAGCCTTCTACTCCAATATTTGCGACGCCCACATCAACAGCTTGAAACATTAAGGTAGCGAGCAAAATATTAGTTCCAGTAATGCCTGGAAACGCCAAACCTGATACGTTTTGCGGTCCAAATGACACATCTGCAAAGTCTATTGGCAAAGTGAATCCGGTGTAATTTAATAATGGGGATACTGGCTGTACATCAAGTCCAAAAGAAAGCAGCTGTTCGCCGACAACATCATTGTCGATCCAAACGTCAACGCCAAAATTCTCACCAACTTGAATGTTAGTATCCGACACAATTAAATTGGTAATGGGCACTGCCAATGTTGACCCGCTAGCTATCAATAACGTTAGTGCGACTAAAACATGTTTAATTTTCATTTTTATCTCCCTTAAATATTATTGTGAAACATAACTTCTGTAGCACTGATACCAGAGACGATAGTCAGAAAAATCAACATCATCATCTTCGTCATAATCGGCTTCTGAATTATAGCTGTCATCACCCGCTCTGCTTCTTAATGCTGATACAAATAGGTTTTTGTCAGCAACATCTACATCGAAATCACCGTCCAGATCGCCACATATAGGCGTCTGTACAACCTCACAGGCATCACCTGTACCATCTGAATCTCCATCCATTTGGTCTAAATTGGCATCGTTAGGACAGTTGTCATCAAAGTCGGCGACACCGTCACCATCTGCATCCTCTGCTACCTGCACTTCAACCGTTTCATCAACACCTTCCGAAGTGGTGTAACTGATGCGCCAGGTCAAGGCTTTACAAACATCTGCTGGGGTATCAGCATTGATAGTAACAGTATCTAAACTATGGGTAGAACCCAATGGAACAACAGTAGCCGCAACCAACGGATCTTCGTCATCTGAGCGACCAAACCTTGCTTGACCGTCGGTAAATACAATACCATTTGGCAGGTTAATGACTTCTGCGCTTGCATTGTGGGCAAAGGCAGTGCCTTTATTGAATAACACCACTTGCCAATCGTTGGATCCATCATCAATCTTATTGCACTGCACAACCCCTAAATCAGGCGCAGCTGGAAAGTTCGGATCTTGAATGGCATGCTCAACCCAGTTGGTGTCGGTTCTTTGTTGTGCCGCATTGGGAAACAAAATGGTTGCTTGATTACGAATACGATCCCCTGGCATGGCATCGGTATTCACATTGATACTAAATGAAACACTTCGTGGTTCTTGAGGAGGTAAAAGCGGATCACTCCATGTAATTAACCGCTTAGTTTGGTCGTAGACCCCATCGTTATTGATTTGCAACGTCGTATCATCTAGTTCAGGGGCTAGCACGTCAAATATACGCACGTCGATCGCATCTGCATCACCAATATTTTCATATGTAATGGTGTAGTCATGCTGTCGCCCCGCTTCGGTTATGCCATATCCTTGAAGATTTACCGGCGGATTAGCAATTTTAAAATTAGGATCGCGAGCTAATGCAAGTCGTTCACAATCTGTGCTGCACGGTCCATAAGAACAACAACAAGCTGGCACTTCAAATGGATTACCATGGATATCATTAAATGTGCAAGCTCTTGGTGCAGGCGGAACAGGCGCTGGACTTGGACCGGGGAACGGTGTTGGTCCGCTGCCGTTTAAACAAATCAATACATTGTTCACCACCTGACAAGTCTGAGGTGGGTTGTTGGTGGCATTCAACAATGCTGGAGGCCGACAATTTGGCGCCGAAGCACAGTTGTTATCACCACAATCCACTCTACCATCACAATTATCATCGATGGCGTTATCGCAAATTTCAGCCACACCGCTTCGTGAGGACTTGTCAAAATAGGTAACCGAGGTATCAAGGTTGTTGGCATTGTTTAAATCGATAGACGTGCCGGTTGCAAGCGCAATATTTAGCAAGGTGCTATTGCACTGAAAGTTACCTGAATGGGTTGTAATTGGGCCAGAACCTTGGAAAGGAGGCACATTCATTGTTAGCGTATTGGTAAATTGGTCACCGTTAGCTAGACCACCTACTCCCATTACTATCACTTTACGGTCTTGTGAAACAAGAGCTGCCGATGGACTACTTGAATCAAACGTCATTCCGGGAGGAGGTAAATCTATCATTTGTACTTGCGTAGCATCATCTGGTCCGTTGTTGCTGGTTTCCAATTCAAAATCGATAGTGCCATCGAGTTGACTGGCTAAACGAGGGGCCGTTTTAAGCATTGCTAAGTCGGCTTCATCCGGAGAAGGCGGTGGCGGTGTTGACGCGTCAAAACGCATTTCTGGCCAACTAGCTGCAAAGCAAGTTCCGTTGAGCTCAACAGAAGTAATATTACCAATATCAGCAGCGCCAACGAAGATTCCACCTTGTCCAAACTCAAATGTATGCTCTTCAGTTGCAGCACTACCAATGATTCTTATTCGACCTTGGCATTCGGCAAGAGCGTACTGGAACCCTATGGCAGTTAATGGTTGGCTGAAAGTCACTACCACGCCATCAGGAAAGTAACTGCTGAGCCCGTCACTGATGCCAAATGCACCACCCAAGCCCTGATTGCTGGTTGTGCTGAAATCAAAGGTCACGCCGTTCGATACGAGTTGCACATTCTGAACCCCTTGATTAAAACCCCGAGAGCTATCAAGAGATTCAATGGTGGCACTTTGAAAAGCAATATCATTTGTTAAAAACGTTATTCTCGCACTGGCATGCCACGTAAAGCTGAGTAGCAGTAATGCTGAAATCCACACAATTATTTTTGCTGGTACCTGTTGTAAAGTCATTTCCATATTTCCATTTTAGGTAGGTAGATTGAATCTAATTTGTTGCACTTCCTATGTCCTATGGAAAAGCTATGGAAAATCTATGGAAAGCGCTTAGACAACGAGTATACTGGCTTGAGAGTGCATAATGAGACTAGAAAAGAGATTGTATGAAGGCTGACTTTGCCATTGGTAAATGGCAGATATTTATGGGCGACTGTCGTGTTTCTGATGGTGAACGGAGTATTAAGCTGGAACCCAAAGCCATGGATTTATTGGTGGTTCTGGCTAATGCCAAAGGAGAGTTAGTTGCTAGGGACGATATTTTTGCACAAGTGTGGAAAAATCAAATAATCGCAGACCATGTTCTTTACAACCTGATAGCTAACCTTCGAAAAATACTTGAGGCAGACCCTCACAAGCCAGAATTAATTATAACCGTCCCTAAAAAGGGTTACCGACTCGCGCAAATCAGCACGATTTCGGAAAACCCTGCCTTGCCTGCCAATCAAGATAGGAGGGTTAAAAATAGGAGAACTAAAAGCAAATCATGGCATACCCTTGTCAATGTGTTAGCGGGTTTTGTTATCTTCGGTATCATGGCGTATTGGATCAACAAACCTACTACGCAGTTATCACCAGAACCAACAACAATATCAATTCAAGCAAGCTCACAACCATCAATCGCTGTACTGCCTTTTGATGTCTATGATTCAGAGCCTAATTTAAGTTATTTCGCAGACGGACTTTCGGAAGAAATTATCCACCAATTAACTACGATCCCAGAACTAGCTGTTGTGTCGCGAACATCCTCATTTGCGTTTCGAGATCAAGAGGTGGACATCCAGACCATTGCCAATAAATTGAATTCACAGTTTGTATTAGAAGGATCCATTCGAAAATCTGCGGATCAAATGCGGGTAACCATTCAACTCATCAAAGCACAAACTGGAACTCACTTATGGTCGAAAGTTTTCGATGTAACCGAGAAAGATGTTTTCAAATTACAACAAGATATTAGCCTCTCTATTGTCGATTCTTTGCTACCAGATTATGGGCAAGTTCCTTCGGGAAAACTTCGTGCCCACCCCAAGTTGGGTGATGCCTATTTATACTATCTACGTGGAAATGCCATGGCGGCAAAAGCAACCGTTGAGTATCACCAAAAAGCCATTGATGAGTTTAATAAAGCCATAGAATTGCAACCCGACTATGCACTCGCCCACGTCGCTATCGCACTCAACACCATGGTGTTATATCAATATCGTGAAATAGCTTCTGAAGCAGCTCGGCAAATAGCTGAAAATGCGATAGAAAATGCGTTGACAAAAGATCCCTACCTTGCCCTTGCTCACACAGCACAAGGACTGGTGCATGTTAACTTTGGTGAATTTGAGTTAGCAGAAGATGCCTTTAAAACAGCGCTTAATTTGGATCCTGCGCTACCATTAGCCCATCATAATTATGGTTATTTACTCTGGTTACAAGATAAACACAAGCAGGCCCTAGATCATTTTCAGATTGCGCTTGCCAGAAGTCCTATGTCTGCCATTACCAATTTCGCCGTCGCCGACTCCCTCTTTATAACCGGCCAACTAAATGATGCGTTGAAACAATATCAACACTGCACAGAACTATTGCCTGATTACCCCGCTTGTCATCTAGGTATCGCTAATTTTTATCGATTTTCCCTAGATGCTGAAAAAGCCCATCAGCACATGCTAAAAGCTAAGCAAAACTTAGCAGACGACAATATATACTGGATTACCGCTAAAACAGTTGATGCCTTGTGGGAAAATGACATTCAAACTGCTTACGAACTTAAAGATTCTATTGCGACTTTTGGTGGTGGTGGCTATCTTGAACTTCAGCTTAAAACATTGATTAATAATAGAATTGATAAGGCTGATGAATGGTTAGTTGAACTCGAAAATATTGTACAACAGTGGCCTGAGAATAAGTCGGCTAAACTTGCATTAGCACTAAATTATTATCTCTCTGAAAAATGTCAGTCTGCTCTTAATCTGTATGAGTCAGTTTTGCAAAATGATAGGGAACTGCACGGCAAATTCAATGTTGCTGCATGGGGTATTTCGCATATGGCAAATATGGCAGATTGCTATCTACAACTTGATCAAAAAGAGCCGCTAGCTTCACTTTTAACCCAGTTAACAGAACAATTAGCAGGCTTCGATACTGCTGAACACACAATTCCTGGCGTAAAATTAGTAGAAGCCAAACTCAGTTATTTAACTGAGAATCGAGATAAGGGCCAGGCGCTGCTTAGCGAAATTAAACAGCTTGATTGGCCATTGAATTGGGTTATGGAGATCGATCCCCTCATAGCGAAAGCAAAATAAAAAGGCGAAAGCACAACAAAAAAGCGCTGTTGAACAAGTTCATCAGCGCTTTTTAATTGTCATACATTGCTAATTTAGAATGTCATATCTTGATAAGAAAAGATCGGTTGTTGCAACCTGCATTCCTCATCCACTGGTACGTAAATCGATTCTAAACGAGTGATATCAATACTGAGGCTCTCAACTATTTTATCCGCTCCTTTAGACGGACTAGAAGTAACTGAGGAAAAAATACCATCAACGAGTGTCATTGCATACTGGGTATACAGATTGCCATCACATTGAGCAATAACATCAATTTTGATTTCCTCAAACTGAGTCCCATTTGTTAGTGCACTTCTCAGTTGCGTTGATGTTTGGTCGAGAAACTTAGTAACAGACACGTCTGAATAGAAAACGCTATTTAGATTTCTCTGTGTAGCAAAATCTGTCAATAGAGCATTCACACCCTGTTGCCAAGCCAATAGCTTGATCCATCCATTATGACTTTCGTTTTCCACTTCTCCTTCAATCACATTTCCATCAATACTCATGAATACCCCAATTTCACTTGGGCTCGGTGTTGGGGGAGGAGGTGGTGGCGGTGGCGGATCAACCTTCTCATTTCCACGAACTTGCCACTCCAAATCTCTAATATTGGGGCGAATACGCAAATTCATTTCTAGGGTAATAGTATTTCGACTTTGATAAGTATCTGGTCCAAATAGCGAGCCAAAATTCAGTACACTGGTTCCCACTATCTTGACTCCTGGCGGCAAACCGACAAGTATAGCTTCCACATTTTCAAAGTTTTTATCACTGATGTTGATCATATTCGCTTTGAGCACGAACTCTTTGACAGTTCGTCCTGTTCTTTTGGAACTGATAACGACGAGCTGGGAATTATCTACGAACACATCGTTTGGGCTCAACTCTACAGTCATTGCAAGAGTCGGTGCCGAAAACCATGCGAAGGCAGAAAGTACGGTCGCCACGCACATTATTCGATTGAGTAACTTCATAACAAAGGTACCTCTGTAAATTAGTTAGAAGTTATGGCAACGCTCGACTATTTTTGAAATCCCAACCCGAAGTGACTCTTTCACCAGCCGCGCCTCTGTCATCGGTTTTAGTGTAGGTCCATCTTATGGTTTCATAGGTTAAAGAAATATTTTCCGTTAGGCGTACTTCGCCACCACTGCCGCCAGTTGATGCTGATGTGACAAAAACATTCGTCAATTTAATTTCAAAGAACACAAATGGGTTTTGTCCTACATTATTTCTCACTGAAATTGTCGCTTCTCTTATGACCTGTCCGGCAGCAAGATTAGATCGTATGATGGGGCTAGCCGCATCTAAGTATTTTGTAATATTAATATCTGAACCATTTGGTCTGCTTGCTGTCCTGTCCCCTCCTGGAGGAGAGATAGCAATAGCTAAACCTTCAGAAAAGGCTAAAACTTCGATAGCGTTTTCAAAATTTCCACCGTTATCATCAACTTCACCTTCAATGTCACCCAATTTGAGAAACATTTGTATCGCGGCGGAAGAGGAAAAGGACACAGACAGTGTAAGGGTAATGGCCATTACTTTGAGTAATGAGATTAGCGTATTTCGAGTTTTCATAAGATTCCTTGGATTTTTTGTTATATCTCACTTGTTATTATTCACACAAAAAATGGTTCGCACAAAAAATGTTCAATTTTGTGTTAGTTCCTAACATACACCTATTTCTAGGACTTAAAAACTATTTTTTTAATTACCCACAATTTTGGTTAAATATTTGATTATTAGAGAATATTTTTACTCGAAAGTGACTCTTTTACCTGCAAATCAATGCCATTTTTAAAGGAAGCAATAGTTGCCTCACCTTTGTTATAAAGAAGCGTTTTTAGAGAGTCACAATACAAGAATCTTCTCCACCATAGTTTCTGCGTTATTTAATCTGTATCGGCATTTACTGAGAAGTTTCTGACATAGCTCGCTAAATTCCGTAACTCTACTTAACCCGGTTATGCATTCCGATGCGCCAAACGAGCAAATTCGTAATAGCTAGCCACAATCTTAAAACAGAGGGGGTATATGCAGCTTAAATACGATACAAATGCTGTATTAAAGTCTTCGATTAGAGCAAAAAGCATGGAGCAAAGACCAACAACTAGCATGAAAAATAGCGTAATTACCGATTCGGCATCATGGCATCATGGCATCATGGCATCATGGCATCATGTAAATACGCAATAAATTACAGCCTGTTCACAAGAACTGCTTTAAATACCTGTGCAGAAAAACATTGGTTATGTTTAAACATGCTCGACTGAGATTACTTGTGATAACCAATTTTTATGGTTAGGCTATTATTTCAAACTAGTGTGCTTTACACATAACGCCTACAGGTTCCGTATCATTCTTGCTGCTATACAACGACATGTAGCTTGGTAACTTAATAGATTTGCGCAAATTATTGGAATACACATGAGTAAAAGTTTGCTTGTGAGCCTAGTGTTAATAGTCGCGTTCGTGCTAATTCGAACATGCGACTTGATGGCTGCTGAGCCTGTATTCGAGTATGAGCAGGGACCTAGCTGGCATAAAAACATTCCTTTAGACGATGGTTATAAGATTGTCGCTCATCCCGCCAAATATCAAATTATTGAAATAACTAGAATCGTAGAAGATGCAAAGGTAGTCGAAAGACAAATCCCAGCGGTGACCAAAGAAGTCAAACGCAGAGTGGTAAAGACCCCGGCAAAACTTGTTGAAAAAGTTATTCCAGCTGTGAAAAGGATGGTAACTACAAGAGTCATTGATAAACCAGCGCGAACCACAACGAGAGTGATACCTGCGGTCACAAAAAAGATCTCTGTTTTTGATTTCAAGTTTGGCAAAAAATCAAAGAAAGAGATTGTTATTCAGCCAGAACATGAAGAAATCATATCCATCCCTGCAACTTTTAAGACAGTCAAACAAGAAGTGGTTGTGCAGGAGGAGCAAATTGAACAGGTATGGATTCCGGCAGAATTTACAACCGTTACGGAAACAGTGTTAGTTAGTGAAGCCAGAACAGAGAAAAGGGTCATTCCGGCAGTTACCGAAAGTGTTATACGAAGAGAAAAGATCAAACCAGCACTACTGGTGTTGGAAGCCGAAAACGGTGACTATAAGCATATATTTACCAGTGAATCAGAGCTCAAACGTTTTTTAGACAATCCGTCAGATCCAAGTTTTGCCTTCAATACTGATGTCTTTCAAGTCGTTGATGAAACTATAGTGACTTCACCTTCACGAACAGAATATCAGACAATTCCGGCAGTTGAAGAGACAATAGTTGAACACATAGTGGTACAGGAGGCGTCAACTCAACTAGTGGAAGTACCAGCTAGCTATCAAACCGTCACTGAAACCGTTGTCATACAACCTGCGACCACTGAAATCGTCAATGTACCGGCACGATTTAAAACCATAAAAGAAACGATAGTTGTTGCTCCCGCCAGAAACGGCAAGCCTGCTGAAACGAAGACAGTTGAAGTTAAGAGGCTAGTTTCTCCAGCAAAAGCGATTGAAAGGACTATTCCGGCTAAAACTCAACAGGTAACACGCCGGGTCAATTCGCAACCTCCTCGGATAACCGAAAGAGTAATTCCAGCTTTAACGAAGCAAGAGTCAAGACGAGTTGTACGCACACCTGCTCAAGTCTTATCAAAAGAAGTTCAGGCTGAATCTGTCACCATCACACGCTTCGAAATGAAACAAGAACAACCTACTTCTGTGGAACAGTCCCCACCAGGCAGTTCGTCAAATTTGATTCAAACAAAATTTGTCTGGCCGGCATCGAATACGTTGCCAATGTTTTTACCTCCGTTGACAGATATTAAAATTGATATTCCAAATTCGACTTGTGGTTACACTTCCAATAGACAAAGCCCAAGTTTGATGCAGGTTTTTAATAACTTTTCGGCCTTGTTAAATCAATATCAATACCAAAAACGTGTATTCAAATATCAGCATGGATTTGCCATTTTAACTATGCCTGAGAGGATTGCAGAAGACGCCACCAATATCATGGATCCTGCACTGAATAGAAGAATCGAACTCGACCAACATCCCATTGATGGAATCGCGAGTTATTTGCAAATTCTATTTACCAAACCAGTAACTCGATATCGCTATTTAGCCTTTATTGTAACGGCTGACGACAATGTAGAAAGCGCAGATGAACAAGCTACTCCAGAGGGTTTACAAGCCGTTTTCAAAGAAGGGGGAGTTGATAGTGACTTGCCCAAGACAATGAACGACTACGCTTTTACTGATGACTACAAATGTCAGGTGTGGGTATACGAATTCGCAAGAATTGACAGAGAAGACCCTGTTTCCATAGAAGGAGAAAGTTTTGTGCCTAGCTCGCCGACGTTAGGTGAATTTGCCCACAAAGCAGGCTCCCCTGTACTAAAAGCGTTATTTAACGCTACACCAAGGTAGCGAATCGATGAATGCACAAAGAAAGCAATTGGCAATACTCTGGTTTGGTGTTTCAGGGATATTTTTTGTCGTACTTCTTTTAATGACTATTACAGATAGGCTAAATGGAGCTGAAATTTACCATGCTTGGACAAAGTTCTTTTTCCCACTGGTTCCGTCTCTGGCAATGATCATCTCGACATTTATAAAAGATGAAAAAGCGGGTATTAAAAACAAACCTCCAGCAAGTCCATTTTTATTCAAACTGACTTATATTTTATCGGCTATTACAGTTTCGATTCCTTTGCTACTACTATTGTATTTTCCATTTGTTGATCCGGAAAATCCCATTGCATACATTAATCAACGCTGGATCATAGTTTCGGTTATCGAAGTACTGCCCTTCACTGCATTGGGTTTCTTTTTCTACGGAAATTGGACTAAAAAAAGAGAATTTAACGAAGATTAAAAACCTCGACGTGTTTCTCATCCACTAATTCTGCTACTTTTTCAGAGAATGAAACAAAGTGGTCTGTACTAAGATGAAAATCAAAATCTGCCTTGCAATCGTATATTTCATATAAAAACACCAAATTCGGATTTGTATCACTTATCGCTACATCAAAATGGGTGCATGAAGGCTCAAGCGCTAACGAGTCTTTTGCTTGTTGTAACATCAACGGCATGAAACGTTTGATTTGACTTTCTTTAATTAGAAATTTTACAGTTACCACGTACATTATTTTCTTCTTATTCGTTACTTTTTGAATTTGTTTAGCAATTCTTGGATTTGTCCATCACTCAATTTGTTCGCTCCTAGCCCTTTAAGCATGAGCGCTATTTTGCAGCTTTCTTCTAACTCTTCCATGCCATAAACACATTTTTCAACATCTGGAGCAGAGACGATTGGGCCATGATTTGCCATGATAATGCCTGAGTGCTTGTGTGCAATTGCACCTACAGCTTCTGCTAAGTCGTCATTTCCTGGGGCGAAGTAAGGTACTAGCGCTACCGGACCCAATCGCATCGTCAAATAAGGGGTATGACACGGAACGCAGTTGTCTTTATCATCACAAGGTAAACATGATAACGCAGTGGCGTATGTTGAATGCAAATGGATAACACAAGTGTCATCAGGACGTTTTTCGTATATTGCTTTGTGCAGGCGAAACTCCTTTGAAGCTGGCTCACCTTTTATTAAAGTGCCATCGTGAGCTACGACCGAGAGCTCTTCGGCTTTGAGGAAACCAAAACAGGTATTGGTCGGTGTCATCACCCAACCTTCAGCGATACGAATGCTCATGTTAGCCGACGCGCCTGAGGTTAATCCTCTATCGAATATAGATTTAGCATAAGTGACAATTTTTTCTTTTGCGATTTGTTCGGTTAACAACATGACAGAGTTTCCACAGCTTTGTTGAAAAAATCTTCTTGCCCAAAGTTACCCGACTTCAAAGCAAGATTAAACGGTTGTTGCCCCGGTGTTTGCAGCATTGGCACACCTGGAGCAATGGTTTTGCCAATATAAAAACACTCTGCATTTAACGCACTAACTATAGCACCAGAGGTCTCTCCACCAGCTACAACGAAATTTCTAACACCTAGTTTTTGTTTGGCTGCTAAAGCGAGGTTGGCGAAGGTTTGCTCTATCAACTCAGCTAGGTATTCAGCGCCAAACTCTTGTTGATTAAGCACAACGTCTTCTGGGGTCGCAGTAGCCGTTACCAAAGGCGCTTTATCTATTACCTTCTCTAGCCAGGTAAAGATAGCGTCAACATCTTGTTCGCCCTTAACTAATTTATTGATATTGATGTTTAATACAGGGTGATCGATTCCATAAGCGGCAACTTGTTTTTGAGTCATTGCTGAACAACTACCACTCAACAATAAAGTTGGGGCCTTAATGGCGTGAATCGCATTTTTTGCATCACTTAAAACACCACCTTGCGCTTCAAATTCCTGACCTAGACCAATGGCTAGGCCGGAGCCTCCTGTGATCAATTTAAAATTGGCTAAGCTTGCACCAATGGTCTTTAAGTGCCGTTCATGAAGCGCGTCAGCAACTATATATTGGTATTGCTGTTGTAATTTGCTCACCCTTGTTTGGGTTGCTTCTATACCTTCATCAAGGGTTTGAGTTGACAGCAAACCTGCTTTTCCGTTGCCTTGAGTTTCCATCATTTTCAATAAAGATGAATCGTGCATGGGTGTCAGTGGGTGGTCTTTCATTGGACTGTCACTTAACAATTGGTCAAAAACAAACAAGTGCCCTTTGTAGACAGTTCGACCGTTTATTGGCAGTGCTGGACAGACAATCGTCGATTGAACCTGTAAGCGTTCCATCAAGGCATCGACCACAGGACCTATGTTTCCCACTGGAGTTGAGTCGAAGGTTGAGCAATATTTGAAGTAAAACTTTTGACAACCTAATGACTGCAAAACTTCTAAGCTGGTTAAAGAGAGTTTAACTGCCTGCCCTACTTCGATTGTTCTAGATTTAAGGGCAATGACAACTGCATCTACATTATCGATTTGAGCCAATTGTTTTTCATCTGGCAAGCCATTGATTTGCATGGTCTTGAGCCCGCTGGAAACTAAGAAGCTCGCCAAATCAGATGCGCCAGTAAAGTCATCTGCAATACAACCTAACCAAGGCTTAGATAGAGTCTGGTTTGTCATTTAATTTCGGACCATGAGTAGCAATACATTAACTTATACATTATATTATACGAAATTTACAGTATATTGTTGTTAACAACGACAAATACTTAGGTAGGCAATTGATGGAAACAACAATAAGAAAAGAGAAGTCAGTTTCATTGAGCCAACGTGCTTATGAAGAATTGCGCACCAAAATATTAAACAATGATCTAAGACCAGGCCGATTCTTTCTCGAAAAGGAGTTAGCGACTTTGCTTGGTGTTAGCCGTACCCCGCTAAAAGAAGCCTTGGTCAAACTAGAAAATGAAGGATTGATCAAGGTGCAACCCCGTCATGGCATGCAAGTGATCCCATTGTCAGCAGACGACATGGCAGAAATCTATCAGATTATTACCAGCTTAGAGTGTGAGGCTGTTTCTACTATAGCCCGGCGAGGTCTATCAAATCGTGAAATCTCTCAACTTGAAGAAACCGGAATTTCAATGGCAGAGGCGTTAGAGCAAGATGATTTGCAATCATGGGCGCGGGCCGATGAAGATTTCCACCGTTTGCTACTGGATTTTTGCGGCAATACACGACTCAAACAAACAGTTTTAAATTATTGGGATATAAGCCACCGAGCACGCATGTTCACGCTCAATCTTAGAGATAAACCCGTCAATTCCACCAAAGATCACCAACAAGTGATCGAGGCTATCAAGGCAAAGAACGCTGAAAAAGCGGTATCTATTCATCGCCAACACCGTGTCAATGGCGGCGCAGTGTTAGTCAATATTATTAAGCAATATCGTTTAGACCATTTGTAATTTCTGACGGAATTACTTTGTCTAATCAAGTATTAGGAACAATTTAAAAGTGAAAACAGCATTTTCGATTACCGTTTTACCCGGCGATGGCATTGGCCACGAAGTGACACCTATTTGCATTTCGCTATTAAATAAAGTGATGCAACAAGTAGGTGGTTTTAGTCTGGATTTTGAGTCGTTTTCTGCTGGTGCGGTTCATTATAAAAAAACAGGTATTTCACTACCAGATGAAGCTTTGCAACACGCATTTAATAGTGATGCCACGTTATTAGCTTGTATGGGAATGCCTGATATTCGTTACCCTGACGGCCGTGAAATAGCACCACAGTTGGAATTGCGCGAAAAAATGGATTTGTTCGCTGGTGTCCGCCCGGTCAAAACCATGCCCGGTCTACCTTTGCCATTGACTTCAAAAGAAGCGCAGAACCTTGACTTTGTGCTGGTGCGCGAGAGTACCGAGGGTTTGTTTGCCAGTCGTGAGAAATTTAAAATTGAAGGACAAGGGGCTGAAGAAGCAGCATACGATACACAAAAGATCAGTCGCAGAGGGTGTGAACGTGTTTTTGACTTCGCGTTTGAATTAGGCCGCCAACGCAAGAAAGACGGTTATAAAGGCTTAGTCACCTGCGTTGATAAAGCAAATGTCTTAGGTTCTTTCTATTTCATGCGCAATATTTTTGATGAAATCGCTGCTAAAAATACCGACGTTTCCCACAATCATGTGTATGTCGATGCCGCGGCATTGCAGTTAGTTGGTCGACCTTGGCAATTTGATGTTATCGTGACTGAGAACATGTTTGGCGATATTTTGTCTGATTTAGGTGCGGGATTAATGGGCGGTATGGGTATGGCCCCTTCTGCAGATATCGGTTTGACTAAAGCCGTATTCCAACCTTGTCATGGCACGGCGCCGGATATTATTGGTCAAGGCAAAGCGAATCCAACCGCGATGTTCTTGTCTGCAGCTATGATGTTGCAATGGCTTGGGAATAAACATGCTAACGATAATGCGGTCGCGGCGGCAGGCAAAATTAACCTGGCAGTAGAAAATGCGTACGCAACGGGTCAATTGTTGCCTTATGAATTAGGGGGTAACTCAGGCACCGAAGAAATTTCGAATTTAGTTTTTGCCGAGTTGGACAAACTAGCATAATCGGTGAGGGTGTTCTCTTCTCAAGAGATCTTAAAACAGCTCAAAATATAAAAGCAGGTAAGGCATGAATACAGTACTTAACAAAATCACCACCTTATTGCTCATTCTAATGAGTGTTATCGCTAGCACTGCAGATGCCGCCAGGCCTTACCCAGTTCGCCCGATTTCTAATACGGTTGTATGGTCGGCTGGCGGTGGTACTGATGCAGTCAATCGCATGGTGATGGCAGAAATGTCCAAAGTCCTCAAGACTCGCATCAATGTCGTGAATAAAACGGGAGGAATAGCTGGTTCCATCGGCATGAACGCTGTTTTGCGAAAACGTGCTGATGGATACAATCTAGTCGGCTTGTCGAGTTCAAACGTAGTTGCTGCTGTCAATGGTGGTTGGAATAAACGTATGGATGTTTGGTCTCCGTTTATTGTAGGTAGTTCACCAGATGTGATTTCGGTTAGTAGCAACTCTGAAATTAAATCGTTGGATGATTTAGTCAACCAATTCAATAGTAGCCAAAAACCCTTCAAAGCTGGCGCAGGTGGCACAGGTGGAATTCATCATCTGTACTTGTTGGAGTTAGCTCGTGTCAGTGGTATTGACTTCCGATTTGTACCTTACCCAGGCTCGGCTCCTTCTCAAACTGCCGCGATCACTGGCGAGGTTGAAGTGGTCATTACCTCGATGGCGGAACAAGCACAGTTAATTCGGGGCGGTAAATTAAGACCTTTAGCAATGTTGCACCCCGACAGTTTTGTGTTAGAAGATGTAGGTACGATTCCAAGTGCATTCGACAAATTTCCAGAGTTAGCAACTCACTTGCCTTTGAGCCAAGCTATTGGTTTCGCAATCAATAATGAAGCCCCAAAAGAAGTTAAAGAAAAGTTGGGACAAGCCTTTGAGCAAGTGATGAAGTCACCTGCCGTAACAGAGTGGGCGAAACAAAATTACTACCAATTATCTGGTAAGCATGGTGAGGCGGCACGCAAAGAATTTGCCGAACTAGAATCGTTTTTCACTTGGACACTACAGGGATTGGGATCAAACAAGTTTTCACCCGAAAAGTTTGCAATTCCAAAACCCTAAGATGTGTTTAGAGCGCCAATTCTACAGCAACCCAGTTGATGTATTATGATTGATGTAATAAGTAACGTATTAAATAATGAATAAAGAACCAAGCGAAAACAAGCGCGCCCAAAGCGACTTTAAAGTAGCCATAGTGCTGCTGGGAATCGCGTTGTTTTTATTGGTGCATACATTGACTTTTCCAATGTCTGGTAGTTATGGCGGCGTTGAAAATCAATGGTTTATCTCTCCTGCTTTATTTCCGTTGATGATTACAAGTCTACTGGTAGTTTGCAGTGGAATTTTATTGTTTAAAGCTTGTCTACAACGCGGTTTTCAGCAGTTTTGGGCGCTTAAAAACTGGATTGGTGATTGGCAGGAACCGCGAATAAAAGATCGCTGGTACATCATTTGGGTCCTGTTGGTAATGATATATGTCTATATTCCTTCCATTGACTTTTATTTAGCTGCTATTTTATTTTTACTTTCACTTACCAGCCGTTTTTACTATCAAACAACTCATTGTTTGAGTCGTTTTTCGCTTATTCATTTGATATTGTCTTGCGTACTAATTGGTATTAAATTGTCAGTGAATGCCTACGAAGATACTACTTGGTTAATGGTAAATCAGGATGAGTTAGTGATTTACTACAGTGACCTAGCTGCTGCATTGACGATTGCTTTGGTTCTGGTTCTAAACTGGTTCACGCCAGAACAAAAAGATGTCAAACGTGCATTAATTCAAACCATAGTCGTGCTAGTGGTACCACTAATACTCATTATTATTTTCACCTTTTTGCTATACGTACCTATGCCTGTTGAATATGGCACCATCAGCAATTTTTTAAGTTACCTTGTGTACGACCTACTGGCGATTCAATAAGTGACTATTGTAATAAGTTTTTGGGCAGCGGGCTTGTGGGGATTTCGATGTTAGATCAATTTTCGAATTTTTTTACGATTCTATTTAATTTAGTGACCGACCCCACTAATTTGTTGGTGGTATTTGGTGCAAGCTTTATCGGTATTATCTTTGGTTCAATGCCGGGATTAACTGCAACCTTAGGTATCGCACTGCTTACCTCTTTGACCTATGGATTTGGTCCAGACATAGCACTATTGGCTCTGCTAGGTTTGTACGTTGGGGCGATTTATGGTGGCTCCTATCCAGCCATTTTAATCAACATTCCCGGCACGCCAGCGGCGGCAGCAACCGCATTAGACGGTTATCCACTAACGCAAAAAGGTGAAGGCGGACGGGCTTTAGGCTTAACCACCACAGCCTCTTTTATTGGCACTATTATTGGCTTGTTATTTTTAGTCACGTTGTCGCCATTTATCGCTAGCATGGCATTGCAATTTACCTCTTGGGAATTTTTCTTACTGGCTTTATTTGGCATAGTGATAAGCGGAACCTTGACCAGTTCAGACTTTGTTATCAAGGGCTGGATTGCGGGTTTGATTGGATTGTTCTTAGCGACCATAGGTCGCGATTCTTTGCAGTATTTTCCGCGCTACACAGCAGGACTAAGTGAATTAGATGCTGGTTTAGAAATAGTGCCTGTTTTGATTGGCGCATTTGGCATTCCACAAGTTATTCGCGTTCTTTCCGAGCGAAACAGCCTAGCTAATACACCTAAGCTTGGTCGAATTTTACCTGAACTATCGGCGATAACACGAAACGCGAAGCATATCGTTCGCTCTTCCACTATTGGTGTTGGTGTAGGCTCAGTTCCCGGAATAGGCGAAGATATAGCCGGCTGGGTCTCTTACAGCACAGCCAAAAATGCAAGTAGCCCTGAGCAACAAAAAGAATTTGGCAAAGGATCAGAAACCGCGATTGTGTCTTCCGAAACAGCAAACAATGCATGCATAGGGGGTGCACTGATTCCGTTGCTCACTCTGGGGATTCCGGGTAGCCCACCTGCAGCTATGCTTCTGGGCGCTTTGCTATTGCACGGCATAACACCTGGACCAAGCATTGAAATTGATCATCCCGACTTTCTATTGGAAGTCACGGCAATTATGGTTTTAGCCTCGTTTGCTATGTGGGCAAATGGTATGTTGTTAGCAAAACAAGTAGTGAAATTGTTGACTATTCCCGCTCCCTTATTTATCCCTGTAGTGGGCATCTTGTGTATTTTAGGCGGCTACGCATTGGGCTTAAGCATTTTCAATTTATATATATTGATTCCTGTTGGTATTGCATCTTATTTTCTCAGTGAAATGAAGTTTCCTATCGCACCCATGGTGATAGGCTTGGTCTTGGGCGGCATGGCAGACGAAAGCTTGCGCCGCGCATTGATGTTAAGCGACGGTAGCTTCCTACCCTTGTTCGAGCGTCCTGTGGCTGTCATTTTATTACTCGTCATTTGCTACTTTATTTTGAACCAAATTCCAGCGGTAAAAGCAAAAACGAAAAATTTATTCAGCTTTTGGCAGAGGAAAAAAGATGTCTAAAACGTTACGAGTAGTCTGTTCGGGTACAGGATATTTCAGCCAATTCCATTATGAGGCGTGGACACGGCTCGAAAACGCTCAAATAGTTGGCGTGAACAATCGAGGTATCGACAAAGCATGTCAATTTGCCGACACCTATCACGTTGCCGACTATGACAGCGATTTAGAACAGTTGTTGGTCCGTTGTAAACCAGAGTTATTAGATGTCATCACCCCTCCTGAAACTCATTTGGAATCCGTCAAAATTGCCGCTAAGTTAGGTATAGATGTAATTTGTCAAAAGCCATTTGGTGAGAATTTGCAACAAGCGCAAATGATGACCCAAATAGCTGAAGATGCCGGCATTCAACTTATCATTCATGAAAATTTCAGATTCATGCCTTGGTATCGAAAGATCAAAGAAATGTTATCGGAAAATACCGTTGGTGACGTACTCAATGTTGAATTTAAACTTCGACCGGGTGACGGGCAAGGACCAGAGGCCTATTTAGATCGTCAGCCCTATTTTCAGCAAATGCCCAAATTTTTAGTGCATGAGACTGCGATCCACATCGTCGATACGTTTAGATTTTTGTTTGGCGAGCCGAACAACCTATTTGCTAAGTTGCGTCGTTGCAATCCTCACATCAAAGGCGAGGATTCAGGTTTAATTTTGTTTGAGTTTCAAAACAACATTCAAGCCGTATTCGATGGCAATCGCCTTCTTGATCATAGTGCAACAAACACCCGCCGCACAATGGGTGAAATGGAAATTGCCGGTACCCAAGGTGAAATTCGTTTAGATGGTGAAGGAAAAATCACCCTACGTAAATTTGCAGAGCAAAAGGTGACAGAGCAGGCATATGACTGGCGAGATGAAAATTTTGGTGGCGACTGTGTTTTTAATACGATTGAACACATAGCCCATCATTATTTATATGGTTCGCCACTAGAAAATCGCGCTGAAGAATACCTAAATAATATTAAAATTGAGCAAGCAATCTACTTATCTGCTGATACCGGACAGCTGATAAAGCTAAGGTAAAATTTGAATGGCCTTAACCGCTATCCGAGAAAACTAAAATCCGAGAATCCTCAATGAGTGTTACCACTAAATTAGACCTACATGCTTTAACGTTTATCGGCCGAGAACTGGTTCGCCCTGAATGCGTGCTTGCTACCAAGGCTGGCAACTTATATGTATCTGATTTTCGAGGTGGCGTGAGTCAAATTACCCCCCAAGGAGAATGCCATTTTTTCGGTGGTGGTGAAGTGGAACACCCAACAGACGGTAAGGGAATTTTGAAACCCAATGGTATTTGTTTAAATCCAGATGGCAGCTTTTTAGTCGCTCACTTAGGAGAGCAGGATGGTGGCATTTATCAGATTGATCGTGACAATTATGCTGAAACTCAAATTACACCTTGGTTAATGGAGGTTGATGGAAATCCCCTCCCCCCATGTAACTTTATTTATCTAGACCACCAAGGTCGTTACTGGCTGACAGTAAGCACTCGCCAGATCCCGCGTGCAAAAGCCTATAGATCCGACATTCAAGACGGTTTTATCGTATTAGTTGACGATAAGGGACCAAGGATAGTTGCTGATAATATTGGCTATACTAATGAGGTCTTTGTTTCGCCTGATGGTAAAACACTATACGTAAACGCCACTTTCAGCCGTGAAACACTCAAGTTCGACATAGATGCAGACAATAATCTACATAATAGAACGCTTGTAGCAACCTTTGGTTTGGGGATCTATCCAGACGGTTTAACCATGGATACGCAAGGATGTTTGTGGATCAGCAGTATTGTGAGTAACAGCGTCGTTCGGGTCAATCCAATCACAGGGGAAACCGAGCTGATGTTACAAGACGTAGACCTTGAGCATTTAAAATGGGTAGAACAGGCTTATCTAGAGAATAATATGGGGCGACCACATCTTGATTATGTAAAGAGCTCACAACTACAAAATATCAGTTCCTTGGCATTTAGCGGTTCAGATTTATCAACCATAAATATGGGTTGCTTGTTAGGTGATTCAATCGCCCAAATGCCCTCAGAATTTCACGGAATCAAACCCAGTCACTGGTTGTTTGATTCGTAATTTTATAATTCAAAGCAAACGATTTAGGCATGCAAGAGCCGAAAGTGTAAGAAACAATTTAGAGAATAAGTTCCCCGTAAAATCCCCATAACAGAAATAGCCGCTGCGATACAAGATATGAGCCTTTATTGTTCTATATGTTTTGTAGGTAACGATAGAGCGAACAATGAAAAAGCCGCAAACAAATAAATATAGTTAGCAATACCCTGTCACGAAGCGTTATATTAGGAATCTAGTGTACAAAAAATAATCAATTCAAAATAAAAAGGACGAACAATTATGCACATATTAAATGTTAATAGTGGTGCCATAAATAAAGGACTCATGTCGTTCGTAGTCAAGATAAAAATAGTTGTACTGGCATTTTTTTCACTGATCTTGTTATTTGGTTGTGACGGGAATACTAATGGCAAAAACGCTAATGCCGAAGCGGAAAAGAAAACAGATTTAGCGCTTGCCGAAAGTAATTGGCGGCAACCCTTGTTCAGCGGTTTAGGTGGTGTGAACTTTCCTATTACAACCAAATCTGAGATGGCACAACAGTATTTCAACCAAGGACTTGCATTGTCATATGCGTTTAACCACGCCGCTGCTGATTTTGCGTTTAACGAAGCAACGGTTTATGACCCAGAGTGTGCAATGTGTTTTTGGGGCAGTGCGCTGGTTTTAGGGCCAAATGTGAATGCAGATATGGCAGCGGGAAATGCTCCCCGTGCTTTTGGTTTAGCTAAAACTGCGCAAGAACTCAGTGAAAATGTAAGCGATAAAGAAAAAATGCTTATCAATGCACTACAAAAAAGGTATTTAGAAACAGAGCCAGACGATAGAACATCACTAAACGAAGCTTATGCAGATGGTATGCGTACAGTCATGAAAGCCTATCCAAAAGACGCCCATATTGCTGCGTTGGCTGCTGAGTCAATGATGGACGTTCATCCATGGGATTTTTGGGATGCAGAAGGCATCACTAGACCTTGGACCAAAGAAATTACAGACACCATAGAAACCGCTTTAGCTCTTGATAATAAACACATAGGTGCGATTCACTTATATATTCATGCAGTAGAGCAATCGGCAACCCCTGGACGTGCAGAGCCCTATGCAGATACGTTAGCAGATCTTGCTCCTGCGGCTGGACATCTGGTTCATATGCCAGCGCATATCTATATGAGAGTAGGACGTTACCACGACGCAACTTTGAACAATATGTTAGCGACTGCGGCAGACAATGAATTTATTCAAAACTGTCGGTCGAATAGTCCGATCTATCTAGCCGGTTATATTCCGCACAATTGGCACTTCGGTTGGGTAACCGCGGCCATTAGTGGTTGGAAAAGTAAAGCCTATGAACTAGCGGACGGAACTGCCGCCGCTTTAACAGACGAGCTACTGCGTGCTCCTGGCATGGCCGTAGCACAACATTTTTATTCGCAGCCACTGTATGCAAAAGTCAGGTTTGCAGATTGGCAAGGGATCCTCGACACACCAGAACCCGCAGACGACCTAATTTACGCACGTGGAATTTGGCATTATGCAAGAGGACAAGCATTTGTCGGGCTAAATGACCAAGCTACGGCCAAACAAGAACTCGCCAAATTAGTCGAGCTGCGGAGCTTACCTGAGACGAAAACACTTCGGTTTTTTAATCGCGAAGGGGCGCCAATTCTTTTGGAAATTGCTGAGACAGTGTTAACCGGCTCGATTGCAGCAAATGCAGGGGATCTGCAAACAGCCATATCCTTATTTGAGACTGCTGTAGTAATGGAAGATTCGCTGCCATACACAGAACCGCCAGAGTGGTACTTTCCTGTGAGACATGCTCTGGGTGCGGTACAAATAGCAGCCGGTGAATATGCAGCGGCAGAAGCGACCTATCAACGAGATCTTGACATCATGGTCGAAAATGGCTGGGCGCTCCGCGGACTTGCAGAAGCATTAGTTTTACAAGGCAAAACAGAAGAAGCTAAAAAGGTGGAAAGCCGTTTTGAAGCCGCTTGGAAGCACGCCGAAATCGATATCAGTGGATCATTAATATCGGCAGACGATACTCAGCTCAGTGCTGCTAATTGAACCTAAATAAAAAAGCCCCGCATTTTCATGCAGGGCTCTGGGAATAAATGGTGCCTCGACCCGGGATCGAGACTCAGGGTTACCGGCAGGAATCGCGGAGCGTGTCCCTAAACCGCAATAAAAAGCCCCGCATTTTCATGCAGGGCTCTGGGAATAAATGGTGCCTCGACCCGGGATCGAACCAGGGACACGCGGATTTTCAATCCGCTGCTCTACCAACTGAGCTATCGAGGCACTGACATAAAGTCTGTGTCGACGACGCGTTTCCTTGACATGGATATGACTTGGTTGCGCCGTGGGTGCGTATTAAACGGATTCTGGCCTTTCAAGTCAACCCATTTTTCGGTTATTTTTGCACTTTCGATTGAGTTTGCGCGAAAAGTCGGCAAATTTTACTTTTCAGGCGGTACGTAACCTTCGATGTCCGGCTCTTTTCCTTCGAACAGATAACCTTGCATTTGTTCTTCCAAAAACTTTCTAGCTTCTGGCTCCATCATGTTTAGCTTGTTTTCATTAATTAGCATGGTTTGTTTCTTCTGCCATTCTGCCCACGCTTCTTTGCTGATGTTATCGAAAATTCTTTTGCCAAGCTCACCTGGATAAAGTTGGAAATCCAAGCCATCTGCGTCTTTCTGCAGTTTTTGACAGAACACCGTTCTACTCATTATTCATTCCTAAATAGTAATATTTTATAAATCTTTGCAAAGTGTACTAAAAATCTTCTTAGTTGGCGCCGCTAATCCCACATTTGGCGGTGATTTTAGGTCGTACCAAAGTAATCCGGACTCTTGCACATTCGTTTTGGGTGGCGATTGTAGATTGAGCAAGAGCGGTTGAATGTCCAAGTGGAAATGGCTAAAAGTATGCCTAAACGCGGGCATTTCTTCGATTTGAGGATTGTCTAGTTGCAGTTGTGTCAGTTTGTCCGCTAGTTCTGACAGTTCACTGATTTCAAAAAATCCGTATAAACCTCCCCAAATTCCAGAAGCAGGGCGCTTGTATACCAACAGTTGGTCATTCCATTTGGGCAGAAGCATGATGGTAGACTTGGTTGGAATCGCTTTTTTCGGTTTTTTGTTTGGATAGACAGATTGGCTGCCTTGCGCATATGCTAGACAGCTTGCCTGCACCGGACACAGATCACACTTTGGCTTGGAGCGAGTACACAGAGTTGCACCCAAATCCATAATCGCTTGGGTGTATTTGTCGGTATCTTTTGTAGGTGTAAAGCTATCTGCATATTCCCATAATCTTTGCTCTACCGCT
Organism: uncultured Alteromonadaceae bacterium; assembly: GCA_947503265.1. Classification (GTDB taxonomy): domain Bacteria; phylum Pseudomonadota; class Gammaproteobacteria; order Enterobacterales; family Alteromonadaceae; genus Aliiglaciecola. The sequence continues at coordinate 314,713 of CANNDC010000001.1, read as the reverse complement.
TTGGTGCCAGGCCAACCATCTATTGCTAAATATCGAGTTAGTACACGCTTTACATTGCCATCCAGTATGCTGATTGGTTGTTTTTCAGCAATGGATAGAATCGCCCCTGCAGTTGACCTGCCAATTCCTGGTAAAGCCACCATTTGTGCTAGGTTTTTCGGAAACTCGCCTTCAAATTGATTGGCGACTTGTTGTGCCGCTTTGTGCAAATTCCGCGCTCTTGCGTAATACCCTAACCCTGTCCACAGATGCAAGACCTCATCAATGGGAGCATTCGCCAATTCAATTACTGTTGGAAATTTTTCTGTGAAACGCAGATAAAAAGGAATGACTGTTTTTACCTGGGTTTGCTGAAGCATGATCTCAGACACCCAAACACGATAAGGCGTTTTGTGTTGTTGCCAAGGGAGGTCTTTTCGGCCGTGTTGTTCAAACCAGCTAAGCAGCTTTTCACTAAAACTGGTGTTTTTAACATTGGATTTGGAATCAAACATTTAACTTATTGTAATCAGAAGTGTAAATTCAGCATGAATGATGTGATCATACTGGAATTCCGTTTAAAAAGACCAGTTGAATGCCAGTAAACGTACAAATTTCCTCGCCAACAATTTATTTTCCGGGAACGCATTGCGACGAAAGAATTTGGATGCCAAGTTGGCGATCCATGAATATGAATCAACGCAGCTACGTACCTTTACAATGGGCGGAATCCTTAGAGCAGATGCTGGCATTGAGTAGCGACAGAATTAATACCTTTGCAGAAAAAGTCCATTTGATAGGATTTTCTATGGGCGGATACATTGCCACTTTAAGTGCTTTGCAACACCAAGATAGGATAGCTTCCCTCACATTAATAGGTTACAACCCAAGGGGGTTAACCAGCCAAGAAATCAAGAATCGGCAAGTATTGACAAAAAGCTTAGAGCGAAACAAATCAAAATCTTTCGAGAAATCTCAGCTCAAAGCAAGAATGGCGAAGTTTTTAACGGCAGATGAATTAAATACATCAGAAATACTAGAAGTACTAGGTGACATGGAATCCGATCTTGGTCATGCCGTGCTTAAAGCACATATCCAATCGACCACCCCCAGAAACGATATGCGTGACGCGCTAAGTGAATTTACTTTTCCAATCCACTTTGTCGTGGGTGAGTATGATCAAATTGCACCCGCTACGGAAGTGCTTGCCGTGTCTAAACAGACTAAAGTTGGCAGCTATACGCTTATTAAAAATAGTGCCCACATGCTACCTATTACCAAGCCTACTGAAATTGCTGACTTACTCACATCAAAACTAAGCTAACCCTTTAGAGCATTAACACACTAACGCCTGCTATTAATTGTCTTTATAGCTTGTACAGCAATCAAGCAGACTGGCATAATGCTCGCCGCTTTCTGTGCCAGCGTGTTATTTGTCCAATTTAGCGGGCTAGTTTAAAGCACGCTAGTATGAAATGAGCTAGTTTTTAGCGGGCTAGTTCAAAGCGGGCTAGATTAACGAAATATGAAATTTGTGAGATCCTAACAATGAGTCAATTTAAATCCCAGCAAGAAGCCGAAGCCGCTGGCGTTTATGTGCAAAAAATCCGTAGCTTTGTGAAGCGAGAAGGTAGGTTAACCAATGGCCAAGCCAAAGCGATAGAAGCACTCTGGCCTAAGATGGGACTGGAACATAAAAATGGGTTAGTCGACTTCACAGCCTGTTTTGAAAGACAAGCTCCCATTGTTTTGGAAATCGGATTTGGTATGGGCAAGTCACTCGTAGAAATGGCTGTAAATGAGGCAGACAAAGATTTTATCGGTATTGAAGTTCACCGCCCCGGAGTAGGTACCTGTTTGGCAGAAGCCGAAGAAAAAGGGGTAAATAACTTGCGAATTTTCGAGCATGACGCGGTGGAAGTATTAGCAGACTGTATTGCAGACAAAAGTTTGGATAGAGTGCAGCTTTTCTTCCCGGATCCGTGGCACAAAAAACGTCATCACAAACGTCGAATTGTGCAACCAGAGTTCGTGCAAAGACTGAGGGAAAAACTCAAAGTGGGTGGCCTATTTCACATGGCAACAGACTGGGAAAACTATGCAGAACACATGCTTGAGGTTATGTCATCGGCTGAAGGGTTCAGCAATTTATCTGAATCAAGCAATTATGTACCTAGGCCCGATAACCGCCCTCTGACTAAGTTCGAGCAGCGTGGGCATCGTCTGGGCCATGGAGTGTGGGATTTGATGTTTGAGAGAAAATCCTGATGCAATTTGCAGTTAACCAAGTATTGCTGCGCAATCAAGATTACTTCGCTCAAGGCCGCTGGCTTATCGTTAACCCACCAGAAGCTGATATTTTCCAATCGCTTGGGAATGGCGAATATTTTGGATTTCATCAATATTACACTGTCTTTGAACAGTGCCGAACTTCTGCTCCAGATTTCCACACTTTTGCTCCTAGCTACGTTCCTAGTTACGACTCAAGCTCTGCGCAACAAAACGAATTTGATGGTGCCATAATTTATATGCCCAAAGCCAAAGAGCAAGCCAAAATGTTGATCAACAATATGGCAGATTGCGTTAAACACAATGGGCAAATATTTTTGGTGGGAGAAAATAAATCTGGGATTAAAAGTGCTAACAAGTTGTTTGAGGATGTTTCTCAGCAAGTAAACAAAATCGATTCTGCGCGTCATTGTGCCTTGTACTGCGCAACTATCTCAAAAGAACATGACAAAACATGCAATTTTGATTTGAACGATTGGCTTAAGTGGTATCAATTTGAGCATGAAGGCGAGTCGATTACAGTGGCGTCTCTTCCCGGCGTATTTAGTGCTAATGAATTAGACGCAGGTACAAAGTTGTTGCTCGATAATTTACCGAAAACACTTTCTGGTGATGTATTAGACTTCGCCTGTGGTGCGGGCGTAATTGGTTGCGCCGTTGCAAAACGGTATCCAAAAGTAAGGCTGACTTTAGTCGATGTCAGCGCCCTAGCGCTTCATTGCGCAACGTTGACACTAGAACGAAACAGTATAGAAGCGAAAATTGTGGCTTCTGATGGCTTGTCTAATGTTAATGGAAGATTCGATTTTGTGCTAACTAACCCCCCTTTCCACACTGGCATACAAACGGATTACAGTGTCACAGAGCGTTTTATTATGGAGTTAAAAACTCGTCTGAATAAAAACGCTAAACTTGTTTTAGTAGCAAATCGATTCTTGCCCTATCCAGAACTAATCAATAAAAGTTTAGGTAAAGTGACAACCACTGCTCAGACCTCAAAATTTAATCTATATCAGAACTAAAAACTGAGGCTTGATGGGTTGATTGTTAGCCAATGCCTCATGTAGTCTAGTTGGTTGATACATAGAACGGGGTTGCCGTAACAAGCAGTAACAGGTGCTGGGCCTCAATAAATTCAATAAAGGGCTGTGAAATGAAGATTTTGTTTGTTGTTTCCGAAGTAGAAGATTTGGTCAAAACTGGTGGGTTAGCAGACGTCGCTAAAGCACTACCAATCGCACTTAAAAAAATGGGACATGAAGTGATTGTTGTCATGCCATTTTATCGAGTTTTGGCTGAAAAGTTTGATGCGAAAGTGGTTCTGCCTGAACAAGCCTTGCACGCCTATCACCACGCATACCCGTTTGTTGTTCGTGAAATGTCTATTGGTGATGTTCCGGTTTACGGCATTGATCACACCAAATTTTTTGATCGCGAAGGCATTTATAGCGACGGATACCACGCGTTTTTTGATAATGCTGAGCGATTTGCCTTTTTTGCAGACGCAGCCCTTCACACAGCGAAACAGTTAGAATTTCAGCCCGACATCGTTCATTGCAACGATTGGCATACATCACTCACACCGTATTTCATGCGTGCAGATAACAGCGGTTTTTTTGCCAATAGTAAAAGTATTCTAACCATTCATAATGGTGCCTACCAAGGAACAAATAGATTAGATGGGATACCATACTTGCATCCGCATTTTGAGTTACACCATCAACTAGATGGCGATGCGTTAAACTATTTACGAATTGGAATTCGCTATGCCAATAAAATTAATACGGTAAGCCCGAATTACGCTAATGAACTATTGAGTCCTCTCGGTTCACATCATTTGTACAATGAATTTCAAGCAAGAAAGCACGATGTATCTGGCATCCTGAATGGTTGCGATTACACTAGTTGGGATCCTGCTACAGACCCACATCTTCCAGAGAATTTTGATGTAAATGATAGATCCGGAAAATTGACTTGTAAAAAGGCGTTACAAAAAGAAGTCGGGCTCAAAGTGAACGGTAAGGTTCCACTCATAGGAATGGTTTGCAGACTCACAGATCAAAAGGGCTTCGATTACATCTTGCCGATGCTAGAAGATTTGATGAAGCACAATATGCAACTGCTTATTGTCGGTACTGGCGATCCGGCAATTAGTGAAGTGCTAAGAAAAATCTCAGCGAAGTATCCTGACAAATTTGTCTTTTGTGAGGCCTTTAGTGTACCTCTTTCTCATTTACTCGAAGCAGGCAGTGATTTCTTCCTAATGCCTTCGCTGTTTGAGCCGTGCGGGTTAAACCAAATGTACAGCTTAGCCTATGGAACCTTGCCGATAGTGCGTTTTGTTGGCGGCTTAGCTGATACCGTAGTGGATTTAGATGATGATTTAGACAATTCAACGGGATTTGTGTTTGTTGAACCAGATAGTGGCGCACTGTTGCGGTGTATCCAACGAGCTCTGCTTCATTACCATGAATATCCTGAAGGTCATATCGCCATGCAAACTCGAGCAATGCACACACGCTTTACATGGGATGATTCAGCAAAAGTCTATGAAGCTTTATATGAATCTTGCATGTAGATTCCTTAAAAAGACTATTTTTGCGTCTACAGGGGTTTTGCTGCTCTTTACGTTTAAAATTTCAGAATTGGTAGCTGATCCCTTGCCGGATGCATGTGTTCAATTACCTCAACGGACAGATGCGTGCCCGAATATCGTTTACAAACGATCACCAATTGATGTCGCCCAGACCAATACTAAAAAAGGGCAGATGATTTGCATTTGCATGGCCGATTTCTCCAGCCTTAGAATTGAAGCTGAGTCTGAAATGGGGAAAGTCGATCAGTTAATAGAATTGAGTAAGCTTTCAGTGGTTTTATCATTGACTGAAGACGAGCTATTACAACTAATTAGGAAATAACCCGTATATTTTGCGAGCCTGATGATTAAAAAGTTTCCTTTTTAAGGAAATTATATCAGTATGGTCAATAATAAACCCGAACCTACAGGCTTGACCCAATCTAACTGATGGCTTCTCGCGAAAAGTTTCTATCAATTAAAACACTTTTTGTTTGGGTGGTAATGGCGATTACCACTGTGGCAGTTATCCTCTCATCCGCCATTTATCTAATCAATCAGATTTCAAACTACCAGAACGAACTAATTCAGCAAGTTGAAGTGTATTCTGAGCTAATTGGAAGAAGCGCAGCCGTGAATATAATAGCCGATGACAGCTACATTGAAGAGCAAAACTTAAAAGCACTGGTAGTCGCACCCTTCGTTAATTCTGTGCATATTTATCGTGACAACGGAGATGAACAACCAAGCTTTTTCGCTAGTTATAATCGTCCGGGCTTTGCTCCATTAAATGAAAAATGGAATCGCATCGATGAGCTCAAAACACCAAAGCTTTCTGGCAGTGTATATGAGGTCATCAAGCCTATTCGACAGGATGGCGACCTCGTAGGATATGTTTACCTGCAAGTCTCTGCGGAGGTGCTCAATACGCTAACGTGGAACTCGGTAGTCACAACGGTTTTAGTGTTAGTTGTTGTGTTGATTCTCAGTTTTGGTCTAACACTCAAACTCCAACACACTCTGGTCAAACCCATAATAGAGTTAGTAAACCTAGTGCAAAAAATATCGCGGCAAAGAGATTATACCGGCCGAGCCAAAACAACCAATATTCGTGAATTAGACATTTTGGCAAGTGCATTTAATAACATGCTTGATATGACTCAGCACTATCTGATTGAACGAGATCAGGCTGAGCAAGAACAACAGAAATTGCAAATTAGTTTGGAAGATAAAGTTAATCAGCGCACCCTTGCCTTGAAAGAAGCTAATCAAGAGCTAATACAGACGTTAGAGAAACTTCATCAGTTTCAACGGCAGATGGTTCAAAATGAAAAAATGGCTTCACTGGGAGACATGGTTGCGGGTGTAGCCCACGAAGTAAATACTCCCATAGGGCTTGGAGTTACGGCCTCTACAATGATGTTAGATAAATTGAAGCTAATTGAAAAGGAATTCAACAAAAAGTCATTAAAAGCCAGTACGCTTGCCAAATTCATTACTGAAGGGCAAGAAAATCTAGATATCATTTATCGCAACCTTAATCGCGCAGCAGAACTCATATCCAGTTTCAAACAAGTCGCTGTTGATCAATCTTCAGAAAATAATCGTGTATTCAATTTCGCCCAACTAGTGGATGAAACGTTACTTTCCATGCGACCAAAATTGAAAAAGGTTAAACACAAAGTCCATCTGGAATGTGATAAAGACCTATTGATTGAAACAAAGGCTGGTCCCATCAATCAGATATTGATGAACCTAATTATGAATTCCATTATTCACGGATTCGAATTTATTGAGCAGGGAAATATTTATATCAAGGTCAAACTGGTCGATAACAACAAAATCTCTTTGCATTACGCAGATGATGGTAAAGGTATTCCAGAACAATTGAAAAAACGCATTTTTGATCCCTTTGTAACAACAAAACGAGGGCAAGGTGGCAGCGGTCTGGGGATGCATTTGGTGTATAATCTAGTCACTCAAGCACTGAATGGCTCTATCACAGTTGCTAGCGAAGAAGATGCAGGAATAGAGATACAAATTTTGTTCCCTGTTCGTAAGGTAGAAAATAGTAGTTTCGACGGAGCCTCTTTACTCAAATAAATAGAATCTCGCAGAAAATCCGATGTTTAGAGCATTTTATTGCTTTTAATCAGTTTGTTGCGAGGAATAACTTCTCACTATTTGCTAAAAGAGCTCAAATTAACACTGGATAAAACACTGATTTGACGGTATTTTCTAGTGCAGGAAAGTTTTTTAAATTTAAGGGGGGTAAAACGATGACACCCAATATATTGATAGTTGAAGATGAAGTAGTTACTCGAACGACACTGAAAAGTTTATTCGAGGCAGAAGGTTACAACGTTTTCGAGGCTGAAGATGGCAGCCAAATGCACGATTTTTTCGCGAACAATAACATCAACCTAGTGATTATGGACATTAATCTTCCGGGCAAAAATGGACTCATATTGGCTCGTGAAGTACGCGATCGTAAAAACGTTGGCCTAATATTTTTAACTGGCAGAGACAACGATGTAGACCGTATTTTAGGTCTTGAAATTGGCGCCGATGATTATTTAACTAAACCGTTCAACCCGAGAGAGCTGACAATTAGAGCTCGAAACCTTCTTGGTAGAACTACCAATAGTGCAGAAGACGATGATCTTCCAAGCCGTGTTAGTTTCAACGGTTGGATTTTGGATGGTGATAGCCGCAGCTTAATTTCACCAAGCCAAAAAGAATTTAGATTGCCGCGCAGTGAATTCAGAGCATTGCATTTATTTTTGAGCAATCCTGGGAAAATCTTAACTCGCGAGCAATTGATTATGGAAATGACTGGACGTGAACTTCGTCCAAACGACAGAACCGTCGATGTCACCATTCGCAGAATTAGAAAGCATTTTGAGTCAGAAGTCAGTTCTGAAGATTTGATTGTCACCATTCACGGTGAAGGTTACCGTTTCTGTGGATCGGTAGACGTCTAGATAAGTTGAAAACGATTTGTTGAGAGGGTTTGAGAAATCAAACCCTCTTTTTTTGTCTGCTGTGTTTCTTAAGCCCGAACGATTACTCACCCGCCAGTTGCATTTCTTCAATTAAAATGGAACCGGTTTGAATACTGCCTCGCAATTCAGGAACCGCTCCTACCGCGACAATATTTTTCAGCATCTCAGATAAATTACCTGCGATAGTCACTTCATGGACTGGAAATTGGATCTTGCCATTTTCTACCCAAAATCCTGCGGCTCCGCGTGAGTAGTCACCCGTGACAATGTTCACACCCTGCCCCATTAACTCAGTGACATACAAACCCGTGCCCAGTGCTTGCAGCATTTTTTCGTCATCTTGCCCAGTGTGCTTAATGATCCAGTTGTGAATACCACCAGCATGGCCGTTGTTGGTCATATTTAACTTTCTAGCCGAATAGCTGGTAAGTAAATAATGATTTAACACGCCATTTTCGACTATGGTCATATCTTGTGTTTTTACACCTTCATTATCAAATGAAGAACTTGCCAATGCGCCTTTGATCAACGGGCGTTCTTGCACTTCAAACCAATCGGGAAACAACGAAGAGCCCAGTTTATCCAGCAAAAATGAGGATTTACGATACAAACTTCCGCCACTAATGGCGCTGACGAAATGCCCCATTAACGCAGGTGCCACTTCACGATGGAATAAAACCGGCACTTTTGTAGTGGCGACCTTTCTTGCTCCTAGTCGATCGAGAGTCGCAATAGCAGCCTGCTCGCCAATATCTTTGGCTGAAGCCAGCATGGATGCGCGACGGTTGACTGTATAACTGTAATCACGTTGCATATCCCCGTCTTGTTCACCAATGACAACGCAACTCAAACTATATCTAGAGCTTGGATAGCCCGCGTTGAAACCATGGCTATTGCCATACACTTTCAATCCGATATTGGCGTTGTAGCTCGCGCCATCGGAATTGATTATTCGCTCATCATGAGACAAAGCTGCGTCTTCGGCCTGCGTAGCCATTTCAATCCCCATCTGCGTGTCCAATTCAATAGGATGATAAAGATCGAGATCAGGTAAATCCGTTGCCATGAGTTCTTTGTCTGCCAAACCAGCAAACTCGTCTTCAGAGGTATACTTAGCAATCTCGATGGCTTTTTCAACTGTTAGGGTCAGCGCAGCTTGACTCAAATCTGCGGTTGAAGCACTGCCTTTGCGTTGTCCGTTGAAGACAGTAATACCAAGGCCACCATCATTGGTAAACTCTACCGTTTCGACTTCTTTTAAACGAGTGGAAACGGCAATGCCTTGTACTTTAGACATGCTGGCTTCAGCTTGTGTGGCCCCTTTTTGCTTGGCTAATTTCAAAACATCTTCAACAGCTTGTTGAATTTGCGCGAGTTGTTGTTGCGTCTGCATTCTTAGCTTACCTACTTATGAGCAATAATTGTTTAGTGGCTGCATATCAGCTGAGTTATAATGATCACAGTGTAACATCAACAACTAATATTCTGTTGAGCAAATATAAAAAGAAGTGCAATGGCAAACCCCAAATCTAACGAACAAGTCGACGACGATTTTAAAAGTAAAACACAACTCAAAGCCGAGAGTTTGGCAATTCAAAAAGTGGGTGAAACACTGGTGAGTTTAGGCGTGGCAGCACTTGAAAAAATTCCCATGGATGATGAGCTCAAAGAAGCGGTTCTGCTGGCACAACGAATCAATAAAAAGAAAGATGGCTATCGCCGACAATTGCAACTTATTGGCAAAATGATGCGCCACAGAGATATCCAACCCATTGAGCTAGCCTTGCAAGAGTTGCAGATGACTCATTTGAAATCCAACAAGCAATTTCATCGAGTGGAGGAAGCGCGTGATCAGGTCCTTAAGGGTGATGATGGCATTAATGCGCTGATGAACGAATATCCAGACTTAGACAGACAAAAATTAAGACAACTGTCTCGACAAGCAAAGAAACAGCAAGAACAAAACAAGCCACCAAAGGCGGCTCGAGATATATTCCAATATTTAAAACTCTATCTTGTCGACTAATTTATAACCTAAGCCGTGCCGCCTACCGTCAATTCATCTACTTTGAGAGTGGGTTGCCCCACGCCAACCGGCACGCTTTGTCCATCTTTACCACACACGCCGACGCCATTGTCGAGACTTAAATTATTGCCAATCATAGATACTTTTTGCATGACTTCTGGACCATTACCAATAAGAGTGGCCCCTTTGATGGGAGTGGTAATTTTCCCTTTTTCAATTAAGTAAGCTTCTGAAGTCGAAAAGACAAACTTCCCAGAGGTAATATCAACCTGACCACCGCCAAAATTCGGCGCATAAATTCCCTTATCAATACTGGCAATGATTTCTTCTGGTGAATATTTACCTTCTAGCATGAAGGTATTTGTCATGCGAGGCATTGGCAAGTGAGCGTATGACTCTCTGCGTCCATTACCAGTAGGATCAACTCCCATCAGTCTGGCATTCAGTTTGTCTTGCATATAGCCAGTCAAAATACCATCTTCAATGAGTATGTTTCGTTGGCCGGCAACACCTTCGTCGTCAACACTCAATGAGCCGCGTCTATTGGACAGCGTGCCATCGTCTACCACAGTGACGCCTTTAGCAGCAACTTGTTGACCTATTTTTCCGCTGAATGTCGACGCACCTTTGCGATTGAAGTCGCCTTCAAGACCATGCCCAACAGCTTCGTGTAAAAGTACACCAGGCCAGCCATTGCCAAGTACAACCGGCATTAACCCCGCTGGAGCAGCGATTGCTTGCATATTGGTTCTTGCCATATGAATGGCTTCATCGGCGATTCTTTGATAACGAACCCGACCATCTTCAAGCTCTAAAAAATGCTGATAAGCATATCGTCCTCCCGCCCCAGAACTTCCTCGTTCACGACGGTCACCGTCTTCTATTAAAATTGAGCAATTAAGACGTATTAGCGGTCTTATATCCGTGCAAAAGGTGCCGTCAGTGGCGGCAATGAGTATTTCTTCGTAGACTCCACTGAGGCTAATAGACACTTGGCTCGCTTTTGGTTCTTGGGCACGAATGTAACTATCAACTGATTGTAAAAGGGTGATTTTTTGGTTTTCTTCTAATCCTAAAATAGGATTGTCAGCATAGTATCTAGCTTCAATATTTTTCGGGCAAATGGCATGAACTTGATGAGAGCCTCCACTACCAGAGATAGTTCGAGACGCTTTAGCAGCCTGAGTCAGTGCGTCTGGGTTGATATCGTCAGAGTAGGCAAATCCGGTTTTTTCTCCGCTCACTGCTCTGACACCAACGCCGCGTTCAATATTATAACTACCATCTTTAATAATACCGTCTTCCAACACCCAACTTTCGTGTTGGCTCGACTGAAAATAAATATCGGCAAAATCGTTTTTATGTTGATAAATCAGACCCAAGGCAGACTCGATATCCTGACGACTGAGATCCGATGCGGTAAGTAGATTTTGTTCGACCAAATTAGACAAGGTGACTCCTGAATTGATTATGTTGTTGCACTGGTATTGAACGCCTGATCTTGGCTAATTCGTTTAGATCGAGAGCGGCATTAACACTTCCCTCGCCTGTGGCTTTGCTATCGAGAATTTTTCCCCATGGCGAGACTATGGATGAATGTCCATAGGTCTCCCTGCCATTCACATGTATTCCACCTTGATTGGCTGCCACCAAGTAGCATTGTTTCTCAATTGCTCTTGCTTGAATTAGCGCATGCCAATGGGCGGAACCCGTTGCACGAGTAAAGGCTGAAGGGAGTGCCAGTACATCTATTTGTCCCATTGCTTGGAACATACCTGCAAAACGAACATCATAACACACTGCAACGCCGAGTTTGCCGAACGGCGAGTCTATGACGATGAGTTCTTTGCCGGCTTGAGTGTATTTAGACTCTAAATAACTGCCCGTCGAGTCGTCGATTTGCACGTCGAATAAATGAATTTTTTGATATTCAGTGACACAAATTCCATTGTCATCAAAGACTAAAGAAGAAGCAGTATATTTGCTCTCGTCTTGGCACTCTAAAGGCATAGTGCCCGCAATCAACCAGACTCCGAATTGTTTGGCCAGTTCGCTTAGTTTAGATTGAATAGGCCCATTGCCAAATGGCTCCCTAATACTTAATAGTGCTTTGTCCCCAGCACCAAAACAAGCAAAGCATTCGGGTAAAACAACCAAAGATCCCTTGCTTTGGTGTTTAAGCATATTTTCTACGGCCAAAAGATTTTCATCTACATTAGGTGTAGACACCATTTGCAGGGCAGCGAGGTTTTTCAATTAAAGTTCCTTAGAAGCCGTCCGAGTTGATACTGACACGCTCGTCCAAAATAACTTGAGTAGGCGTTGTCGAACTTTGCGTACTAGGCATGAGCTGATCTTTATTGGTACGAGCAGGTAAACTGACTTCTTTACTCTTACGATCTATTTCAGTCAGGATAGGTGAATCTAAGGTTCCCGTGACCGAATATTTTACGTTAGAAATCACTTTTGCTTCAGTTAGCACTTGATCAATTGCCAAGGCGGCGATAGCCGTTGCCGGATTCACCATCCAATAAACGAGCAGCGGCAAACTGGAAGTCACATTCGGAGTAAATTCAATTTGGTAGTTAAGTTCTTCGGCAGGAAGATTGGTGTAGCCTGAGATTTCCATCTCACCCGCAGCGCCATCAATAATGGTATCTCTGGTATCAGCAATACCATCCATTATTTGTACAGAGCCCTTCATTTTATCGTAGAAAAACCCTTTAGCGAAAACATCTCTAAAGTCGAGACTGAGTTTGCGGACCAGTGATTGCAAACTCAAGAAACTGAACACCCTTGAGCCCTTATCACTCACTTCAGACAAATAACCATCTGATAGACGCCAATCCAAACTCCCATTTAAGGTCGCTAGAGAAAACTTGTGTGGGGAATCTTCCCAACTTAAATCGAAATTCATGTTCGCTTTTGAATCTTTAATACCTGAATCTAATCCGAATCCTTTTAGTAAGGCGCCAAAATCAGGACTGCTCAGCTCGCCCTGCAATTCTGTATTAGCGCCTTTTTCAGAAATAAACCAATCTCCTTTGGCATAAATAATTCCATTGCTGTTGTTCAGCCTTAGACTATCAATTTTCATACCCGTGCTGGCACGTGAAAGCGCGAAGTCCAATCGACCCAGATCTTTGCCAAAGATTTTACAGCTTTTACATTCAAATTTGACTGGCGGTAGATTTGCCAATGCTTCTTGCGAATACCCTTCAGATGCTCCACCTTGCCATTCAGCCAAATCAATAAAGTCTGCCTTGATATCAATCCCTTTCTCTAACCAGTCTTGGTAAAACATGACCTTGGCGCGAATTTGTTCAGCATTAAATTCTAACAACCAGTTTTCGTCTCCATGCTTCGCCACTAATTCCAGCTGTTTAATTTTTTGCCCCGCCACCAGCATAGTATCGGCGTTGACATAAATTCGTTGTGGTGCGGCAAGAACGGGATTTTCACTTTCTGGCTGGTTTTGTACGATTAAGGAAATAGTTTCATACCAATCGTCAAAGTCGACATAATCAACATCGGCAAAGATGCTGAACCCCAATCCCATGCTTATAGACTCATTTCGGCCTACCGCCAAGTGAGCGCGAGAAAATTGCAAGGTATCGTGGGGTAGAATGCCTTCGAACGATGTCTCTTTGCCCAAAGCGACTTTGATATTTGATGCTTTATTGTCCCCTTCGCTGTATGCAACCAGTTTAAGAGGTTGATCTTCAGACTTTTTGTAGGGTGCTGGTAAGCTAGATTCCACCCCAACTAAATCGCTGGTCAAATCGAAACGGTAATCGTATTTATCTTTGTTGATTATGAGTTGAGTCAGTGATTCCCAATTAGCTGAACCTGACAAGAATTGGGCTAGTTCTGAATCGTAACGCTCTAGTAAAGGCGTTAGTGCCCAGTCTCCTTTTAGACCTATATTTGCAAAATACTCACTACCTTCACCTGCTTCACCGCTAAAACTAAGATCGACTGGTAACTTAAACAGTTCGGCTTTCAAGTCTTCAAAATTAACTTGTTCGTTAACAAAAGTAACTTGCCCATTTGCTTGTTCAAAGGTTAAATTTAAGCTTGGTATGTACACCGAATTATTTGCCAAATTTACTGTTCCTTTGGCGATTACATTTTGCGAATTTAACGGAATGCTTAAATCCAATAGTGTGCTTAGCTGACCATCAACATTAATGCCTTCGGTAAGTACTTTTCCTAAACTGTCGGCCAGATTACTCGCTTGCATCAACTCAGCGACTTGTGTGCCGGATGCCTGAGCATTGCCAACGATTTTTAAAATGGCATCACTCTCAAAACTGGGAATAGTTGCCGAGAAGTCGTCTACTATTACATCCAGTAATTTCGCTTGTTGACCAAACATATGAAGGGCGTCATTTTCGAATTTCAAATTAATGTTCATTTCAGTCAATGCAGGCCATTCACTGTCAAACAAAAATGTGCTGTCTTTTACCTCAACGCTTGCTTGGAATACACCATCATTTTTTTCAAATGGAAACTGAGTAAGTTCTCCTTGCCAAAGCAACTGAGCCCCGTCTATTTTGCCTTTGACTAGGGAATCTTGTAAAAACTGATTGGTCTCTGGACCAATGTACTTAGCTGGTAATAGTCTTTTTGCTTGTTGAATTGTCAATTCATCGATGTTGCTGTGCAGAGAAAGAATCCCGCCACGACTGTCATAGGTAAGCGCCTTTGTGAATGAAACCTGATCGCTATCAAACTCGATTTTAGGTACCCAAAGCTTTATGCCTCTTGGTAACATATGTAAGTAAGCATTCACATCTAGATGCTTATATAAAACATCTTGTTCGAGCGTGTTATTGATAGCAAGATTGCCCGCTACACCAGAAAGCTCAATATGAGCAACCTTGTCAAATAATTCCAGCGAGCCTGTGAGATTACTCAAGCCAGGAAGGGCATTCACCTGATTCCAACTAACTTGGGAAAATTGAGCTTTGGCTGCAAACTTTTCCCCAAGTTGAAACGCCATGTGATCAAAGCGCGCTTCGGGCTCTAACTTATTAATTAAATCAATAGTACTTTTATCAAACAAGAGTGGCGAAACGGGCAGTAAAGAGCGTATGTTAACTGGCGTTATATTGTTAATTCGGGTAATGCCATTTCGTCCGATATGACCAGTCCAGTTTGTCACCAAACTCTCGTTATCCGATTTCAGGGTTAAATCCCTTGCTATGATTCTCCAACCCTTGGCGTCAGGCACACCATGAATATCGCCACCGACTATGGCTGCTCGCACTGTGGTATCAGGCGTTTTCCAAGCAAATTCGCTCTTTGATAGGTCAATATTGACGGCTTCGACGCGACTTTTGTCTATCTTTGCCCAGAATGTAAAGTTGCCACGGCTTTCAGTCAGTTGATTTTGCGTACGGACCAGTTGGTTTAACCAGGGTGAAAGGTCGATTTCTTCCCCTCTAGCAAAAAAGGAGCCCCTCAGGTTGTCTTTAGCACCATAAAGATCGAGGGTAAAGGTCGCTGAATTACTTGCCAATTCAACCACTCGCAGGGAACCAACACCTTGGTGACGATCATCCTTGTTTAACCAACTCAAGTATTGCACTTGAATTAACTGCTGATCGTAGTCAGTAGTGATATCGACAACACTATTTTTGACGGAGAATTGCTCTAGTTGCTCAAGGAAAAGACTTTCGAGGGCTTCTACAATGGGGAACTCAGATTCTGACGTTTGAATTTGAGTCAAGTTGACTGAGATATTCATGCCATCTAACTCAAAATGGTCAGATTTTATCTGTCTGGATAAAATCGAACCCCAAAAGTCGATTTCGACTTGAGTATCGCGTATTTTCAAATCAATTGGAGAGGTGGAACTTTGTTTTAAATGGACATCACGCAATATGAGTTTAGGACCCGTTTTAGTCCAATTTGCAGATAGTGAACCAATATCTAACTCTACGCCATATTGCAGGCTTAACCAGTTTTCCAGTCGATTGGTTTGATTATCAGCATAGGGTAGTGAAAAACGAATAATACTAAGCAGTACTGCACACACAACCAAAACAACCGCGAACAAAGTCCACAGTTTTTTGAGTATGAATGCTGCATAGTAAGAATTCGATTTCACATCATTACCACATCAAATTTATCTTGGTTGTATAACAATTCGGTCTGTACTTTAATTTGTTTAGATACGAATATTTCCAATTCCGCTAACATATGAGACTCTTCGCCCATCAGTGCCTCTGCAACGGCAGGTGACGCATAAACGACAAACTTATCAGCGTCATAAGCGCGATTTACTCGGACAATTTCTCGCATTACTTCAAAACAAATTGTCTCGACTGTTTTTATCGTGCCTCGCCCTTTACAAACTGGGCATTCACCACACAAAACATGCTCAAGACTCTCTCTGGTTCTCTTGCGCGTCATTTCAATCAAGCCCAACGCGGTGAAGCCGTGAATATTCGACTTAGCACGATCTTTGTTGGTCGCCACTTCTAAACTGTGTAGCACTCTGCGTTTATGATCATCATCGGTCATATCAATAAAGTCGATGAGGATCATTCCGCCTAGATTTCTCAGTCTAAGCTGACGTGCGATAGCCTGAGTCGCCTCTATATTGGTATTAAATATGGTCTCTTCTAAATTACGATGTCCAACAAAAGCACCTGTATTAATATCAATTGTAGTCATTGCCTCAGTTTGATCAATAATCAGGTAACCACCAGACTTAAGGTCAACGCGGCGTTCAAGGGATCGCTGGGCTTCATTTTCGACATCATAAAGATCGAAAATAGGTCTTTCTCCTGGGTAGTATTCGAGCAATTTATTTAATTCAGGTACGTATTCTTTAGTAAAGTGCTGTAATTCTTGGAAAGATAATTTTGAATCAATGCGAATGCGCATTAAGTCTGTTCCCACAAAGTCTCTGAGAACGCGTCTAGCCAAGGGTAAGTCCTCATATAACACATTGCCTTTCTGGCGCTTCATGCGTTCTTGTATCTTACTCCACAAACGGCGCAAGAATTCCGCGTCGGAAATTAGCTCTTTTTCTTGGACGCCTTCTGCGGCGGTGCGCAAAATGAAGCCACCGTCTTGGCTGCAATATTCCTGAACTAGATTTTTCAGTCTTTCGCGCTCTTGTTCATCTTCAATCCGCTGCGAAACACCCACATGCTCGACACTCGGCATAAACACCAAGTAACGTGAAGGAATAGTGATGTCAGTAGTTAATCGGGCACCTTTGGTTCCAATCGGATCTTTAACGACTTGTACAACGATGTGTTGGCCGTCTCGAACAAGTTCGCGGATGTCTTGTTTTTGCAAATGAGAAGTGGAAACGTCATCGGCAATTTCACTGTGAATGGCAATATCTGACGCATGTAGAAACGCCGCTTTTTCCAATCCAATATCAACGAAGGCTGCTTGCATACCCGGTAAAACGCGACTTACCTTACCTCGATAGATATTGCCGACAAGTCCTCGTTTTGTGTGGCGTTCAATGTGAATTTCTTGCAAGATACCATTGTCAATCAAGGCTACTCTTGATTCAGATGGCGTCACATTGATTAACAGTTCAGCGCTCATACTTCGATACTTCCACTTGGTTAATTAATTTACTTGTCTCATATAAAGGTAGTCCAACTACGGCACTATAACTACCTTCGATCCTACTTATGAATTGCCCTGCCAACCCTTGAATACCATAGCCTCCGGCTTTATCTCGGGGCTCTCCTGTACGCCAATACCATAACATTTCTGCATCACTAAGGCTTTTAAACCATACCTTTGTTGTAACCAAACAATGCAATTCCTGCTCTGGTGTAACAACGGCAACAGCCGTTTTCACCTCGTGAGGCCCGACTGCAAGCAACCGCCACATTGATTTGGCATGCTCAAAATCAGTAGGTTTGCCAAGGATAGTTTCCTTTTTGCTAATACAGTCATTGCTAATACCGTCATTACTAATATCTTGGCTTTGATTGACAACCACCACAGTGTCTGCACCTAGCACTGTGTTGAATTCCACTGACTTGAATTCTAAAGCACGTGACATTCCGGCAATCGCTTTTTCCTTCGCTAAGCGCACCACATAATCATCAGACCCCTCATTGGGCCTAACAGTTTCATCTATTGAAACATTGTGTGCTTTGAATGGTATTTCAAGCTGTTTTAAAAGCTCGGCTCGCCTAGGAGACTGGGATGCAAGTAATAGCATCGTTTAAGTGATTCGCAGTTGACGTCTGACTTTCCTCAAAAGTGCAAAGATCCACGGCCACATAAGCATGGTAGTGACAACAGGCCACAGAAAAGTAAACAGGAATAAAACGTCAGTTTGTAGATGCTGTAACCAAAACATTACTAGGTGATAAAGCGCAGCTAAAATACCGATAACGGCTGACTGCTGCCATAACGAATAATTTCTTAATCGCTGGTAATTTGAAGAAAGCACAAAAATACTTAAGCACAATGCAAAGCTATGTACGCCAAGGCTGGTTCCCATCAAGACATCTAAAATAATACCATTTAGGAATGCCACGCCGACACTGACACGCCCAGGCACTGCGAGCGCCCAATATGACAGTACGAGTAATACCCAATCCGGCCGGAACTGATCAACAGTAAGTGGCATAGGCATAATTTGTAACACCAATGCGATGATGATGCTAAGAGCAATGGCGTAATTTCGAAGCCTCATTCTTTGGGCTCCCCTGTTACTTGTTCCTCTTGATAAACAGGCATACTCGGCGCATTTGAGGGCCAAAGCAGAAGCATGTAGCGTAGTCTATCAAGTTGTGCAACAGGTGCAGCACGAACCTGAGCAAAAGGACGACTCTCATCACGTATAATTGAAGTAATTTTAGCAGCGGGATAACCGGCAGGAAACACGTTCCCTAACCCAGACGAAACTAAGGTATCACCGACTTCAACATCTGCACTATGTGCAACATGTTCAACCATCAACTCAGCTACTTGTCCGGATCCGCTAGCGATCAATCGCACATTATTTCGTGCAATCCTTAACGGAATGGCGTGGGTGATATCAGACAGCAATAACACACGACTATTGGTGGTGCCTACTTCCATTATTTGACCCACTATTCCTTTCTCATCCAGTACGGGTTGCCCTTCGTAAACGCCGTGAATAGCCCCTTTGTTTACCACAATTTGTAAACTAAAAGGGTTATTGTCTACCGCCATTAATTCAGTGACCATAATTTGCGCAGGCGTTTGAATTGGTGATCCTAAAAGCTTACGCAGTTTTTCATTTTCAGCTTTGAGCAAATCAAAACGTTGCAATTTCTCAGAATTAACAGTTTGTTGATAGGTTAATCGCGCATTCTCATCTAACAATTTTTGATGTGAGACCAATTGATCAGCGCTGGAGCTAAGTAATTGTCCGGGTAAACTAGCAAGGTACTGAATGGGGCTCACGATGGAGTTGAGATACACTTTAGAAGACGCGAAGCCGTCTAACTTATGATCAATGAAAATAAGCACTACTGATACAAAAAGAGCCAACGCGAGTCTAAAAACTAGCGATGGCCCTTGGGTGAACATGGTATTCATGAATTTGTCAGTCTATTCGTAGCTAAACAAATCACCGCCATGTATATCGATCATTTCGAATGCCTTACCGCCACCTCGTGCAACACAAGTTAATGGATCATCAGCAATGACCACAGGTATGCCGGTTTCTTCCATTAATAAACGATCTAGATCTTTAAGTAACGCGCCACCACCGGTCAGGACCATGCCTCGCTCAGAAATATCTGAAGCAAGCTCCGGTGGAGACTGTTCTAACGCCACCATGACTGCTGAAACAATTCCAGATAACGGCTCTTGCAAGGCTTCCAAAATTTCATTGCTGTTGAGTGTGAATCCTCTTGGAACACCTTCGGCCAAGTTTCGGCCTCGCACTTCAATTTCGCGCACTTCTTCACCCGGATATGCAGCACCGATTTCGTGTTTGATCCGCTCGGCCGTCGCTTCACCTATAAGGGAACCAAAGTTTCGACGAATATAACTAATGATGGCTTCATCGAACTTATCACCACCAATACGCACAGAAGATGAGTAGACCACACCGTTCAATGAAATGATGGCAACTTCGGTAGTACCTCCACCGATATCAACGACCATGGAACCCGATGCTTCTGACACAGGTAGACCAGAGCCAATGGCCGCCGCCATGGGTTCATCAATTAAATACACTTCTCGCGCACCAGCGCCTAAGGCTGATTCACGAATTGCGCGACGTTCTACTTGAGTTGAACCACAAGGTACACAGACCAACACCCGTGGACTAGGACGCAAGAAGTTATTGTCATGTACCTGCTTGATAAAGTGCTGAAGCATTTTTTCAGTCACGTAAAAGTCAGCAATAACACCGTCTTTCATTGGCCTGATAGCTTTAATATTGCCTGGAGTTCGACCTAGCATCTGCTTGGCTGCTCCACCCACTGCAGCAACACTTTTAGGACCACCAGCTCGTTCCTGACGAATCGCAACTACCGAAGGTTCGTTCAATACGATACCCTGGCCTTTAACATAAATAAGTGTGTTGGCTGTACCGAGGTCGATTGATAAATCGTTCGAAAACATTCCTCGAAGCTTTTTAAACATTGAAAAACCGCATCCTGTGAAAAAGTGACTACTATATGATCCGCTAACTTTACCAATGCGCCTGTAGATCAGCAAGTATACATGGCCGGAATTAGACAAAAAGGACAAATAAAGTTTTACCTTTATGCAAATCCAAAATAATTCTGTGCTAGATTGCAAAATTAAGAGTATTTGAGTCTGCGATCAGGCAGAAATAATGAGAATTATCCAAGTATGAAAAGAAATCTTCTAGTGACCCTTATTGGAGTCGCGTTTTTAAGTGGATGTGTATCAACCCAGGAAGGTTTAGTGACCAACTATACCGCTGAAGGAAATTTACAATCACCAGCACCGGCTTCTTGTATCGATGTGACCGAACTTTCCAACACACAAAACCCAGCGGATATTTTTAACGGCGTTCAGACCTGCATGAAACAGCAAAAATTTTTAGGTGCCGCAAAACTTTTTTATGCCGCGATGAGTTTTGGTTATTTTGATACAAAACGTGTAGCCGATAAAACCGCTCACCAAGCTATCAGTGTGCTCAGAGTGAATCTAGCCAATAGTCAGTCTAAGGAATCGATGGAGTCACTGCAAAACGAGATCAATTCTATTACCAAAGATACAACTGAAATATGCCAACATTTGAAGCAGCTTGGAGCACCAACCTATCAACCCAACTATATGATTCAACACGGCATGGGCGCCTTTTTGGGCAATGCAAGTAAGAATGGTCTGGTGAAAAACTTTGATAGCCAGACCGCATGGAATGAATCATTAAATACGATGGCGAAATGTGAAGTATAAAAAAGCCGTTCAATTGAACGGCTAGTATATTTTCGATGCTACTGATACTTAGAAATTAGCTTTGAATGCCACGCCGAAATATCTGTCAGCTTCTCTCGGGATTTGATAACGGAAGTTATCACCGCTGTAGGTGGAAGCAAAACTCTCGTCCGTCAAGTTCTTTCCAATCAGGGTCACTCTAAATGCATCGTCATCAAACGAGAAGGCAACACTCGCGTTGAGTAAACTATAATCCGGTAGAAGTGATGCAGGATTGAATGTGCCCGTGTTGCCCGGCAAATCAGAATACTGCTCATCGGTATACACATAACTGGCGTTGAAGTACACATTGAAATCATGATCCGTTTCCATAAAGTACTCTGCTGTTAGAGAGTATTTAAGATCAGGCGAAAATGGCACATCCAATCCAGAACGATCTGTACAACTACCATCAGCAACTTCCGGCGGACAATTAAACCTATCGATTTCTGCTTTGGTAGAAGCAAATCCGCCGATTAAGGTTAAGTTGTCTGTGGCAAACCAACTGAAATCAAGCTCAATACCCGATGTTGTGACATCACCGGCATTGGTTAAACGTGTGATACAGGTGCCATCGGAACAGTCAAAATTGTTCGCTTGAAAACCTTCAATGTCGGTATTAAATAGAGCAACATTCAATGAAACATCTTGGCTCGCATATTTGTAGCCCACTTCAATGGCATCAGACTCTTCAGCACCAATAGGGCGAGTATGAATTGCAGGGTTGAAGTTATAGAAAACATTAAAGCCAGGCCCTTTGTACCCTTGAGAATAAGTACCATAAACCATTTGGCCTTTACCAAGATCAAACTGTAAGCCTATGCGCCCCGATAGATTGGTTTCTGAGGTATCACCAGCCGCATTGGTATTTTCGGTTGCGGGACGAACCCCAACACCACGACGACCAAACTCATCGTTACTAACACGCCTATGAGTATAAGAAACTTCATCATCGGTATAACGTAGACCAAATATTAGCGTTAAGTCTTCAGAAATGTTGTAGGTTCCATCTCCAAACAAAGCCCAGTTATTGAATTCAGTGCTCATATAGGCAGTAGCTGAAACGATATCGTTAGCATTACAAGAAACGTCCAGAGAAGCTGCATAAGCATCCAAATCCGCTAGCGCCGTATCTAAATCTGTGCCACTTAAATTATTTTGAGCATAAAAAGTCAGCGCTTGATTCAATTGACCATTGTTATTTTGACAACTCGCTTCACGGGTAAAACTTCGTTGAGAATCGATGTTCCAATAAAATAAACCCGCCACGAAGTTGAAGTCTCCAGCCAAGTTCGAGGTTACTCGGAATTCCTGACTAAATTGGTCCCACTCCTGTGGACCTATATCATGCAGTTGGAAAGGAACACCAAATACAGGTTCATTACTGTCACCAGCAATGGAGGTAAAATCACCCTCACGAAATTCAGTGTTATCCCAAGATCGTTGTGCTGTTATCGAGGTTAACGTGTAATCGCCAAACTCTTTATCTACTTGAACAGAAAAAGCGCTGTGTTCATCTTTGGTTCTGGATTCAAAATCATGATCAACACTACGTTGGTCTAAATCAATATCCGCTACCCCGTTTACAATGCCATTGCTATTAGGAGCAGATGGGGAATCAGGATTACGGCCACTGGGAAGACCTTCCAAATCAGCGCAACAGTCATCATCTGCGGTATAGACTTCACCAATTAGTTTAACGCTTAGATCGTCAGTTGGATCGTATTGAACCACCACGCGGGCTCCCTGACGATCGTAGCCGTTTATTTTCTCATTGTTGTATACGTTGTTAATGTATCCATCGAATTTCCCCTGAAAGACAGTCAAACTTGCCGCCAGTTCATCGGTGAGACCACCGCTAACCGTACCTTTCAATCGGTATTCGTTATCTTGGAAGAAAGAGGCTTCTAGGCTACCCGATAGGTCATCATTGGGTGTTTTAGTTGTTATGTTCACTACGCCAGCAGATGCATTTTTACCAAATAGCGTCCCTTGAGGGCCTCGCAATACCTCTATGCGAGAGACGTCATATAAGTCGGCAAAAGCTTGTCCGGAGCGGCCTAAAACCACGCCATCAACTACGGTAGCAACACTAGGCTCTGCGGCAATACTGAATGAGATTGTACCAATACCTCGAATCGTTAATGCAGAGTTTCGAGTCGTTGTACCTTTCCTGAAACTGACTGAAGGAACTAGTGCTTGAAGACTTTCAAAATTGTTAGCAAAAGCTGAGTCAATTTGATCCGTCCCTAATACTGACACGGCAACGGGAACTTCGCTCAAACTTTGAACCCGCTTTTGGGCGGTTACGGTTATTTTCTCAAGTGATCTTTCTTTTTGTTCAGTGTCCGTATTCTCTTGTGCAAAGACAGTCGGTGCCGCGACTACTGTTGCTGCCAATGCAAGAGTTATGGCTTGATTAACTAAGCTTTTATGGTTTTTCATGAAGCTCTCCAGATAGTAAATGGTTTTTATTGTGTTTAACGGAGGTATTAACTTATGTCTTATATAAGACATAAGTTATACTTAACCACAAATAAATGCAAATATATTGTTAAATAAACTGTTCAATATTTAACAAATGACGAGAACCCGTCACACTTTCCCTTGTGAACGAGTAGTTGAAGATATTCGCCCTGCCTAGGCTCCTTTCCTAGACTCCTATCTTGGCAAGGCTATTTTCATACTTTAGTTTCCACTTGCGGTCGCTGATGAAACAGAGCGCGAAGGTACTTATCCATACAAATACTAAGCTAGGAAGCAAGTAGGCACTTACACCGTTGACAAATCCGACTTCCGAAAAAATCAGGTACAAGCTGACAATCAAGGCAAATAATATGAATGCGCTAGGCAAAGCATAGCGCCAAGGCTTGAGCTCGACTTCAGGCTTGCGGGTGAATTTCCATTCTTGTTGTCTTGGATAAATCCGGCCTATCACCAGCATAATTGCTAATTCAATGAAGAACAAAATGGCATAAATGTGAATGAAGTTAATTTCAATTTTCCAGACAAATTGCAGCAAGGCATATGCAATGACATGGAAAACGATAGCGACCTTGGCACCTAAAGCAGGGACTCTACGAGTGAATAGCCCAACCAATACAATTGTGATGACGGGAATATTGTAAAACCCAGTGAAGATTCGAATGATTTGCCACAATCCTTCTGGCGCCAACATTAGCAAAGGCGCGGTCACAAAGGAAAACACCGCGATTACAACGCTGGTAATTTTTGCTACTTTGATAAGCTTAATCTCACTCACTTGTTGCTTTTTCATTGGATAGTAAACATCCAAGCAGAACAAGGTGGCAGCGCTGTTTAGTAACGAATTAAA
Organism: uncultured Alteromonadaceae bacterium; assembly: GCA_947503265.1. GTDB lineage: Bacteria > Pseudomonadota > Gammaproteobacteria > Enterobacterales > Alteromonadaceae > Aliiglaciecola. Next base: position 290,084 of record CANNDC010000001.1, on the reverse strand, counting down.
AGAACTAAAAACTGCGCCGAGTAAGACGGCTAGGAAAAAACCTGCCATATATTGAGGAAGCACATCTTTAACTAAGGTCGGGTAAGCCAAATCGATGGTTTGCAAATTTTGATCTTGGTAGAGGTGGTATGCAATGACACCCGGAATCATCATCATAAAAGGCACCATGACCTTAAAATATCCGGAAAACAGCACCCCTTTTTGCCCTTCTGCCAAATTCTTTGCGCCCAAAGTTCGCTGAATCACATATTGATTTGTACCCCAATAAAACAAGTTGGCCAGTATCATGCCGGTGAAAATAGTGCCAAAAGGAACGGGATCTTGCGGTCCTCCAATGGCATTTAGCTTTTCAGTGTTGGTATTGGCTAGGGTATCCATACCAGTTAAAAAATCTCCACCTCCCAGTGCAATCAGCCCTAACACGGGAACCAAGATACCGATAATCAACAGGCCTATGCCATTAATTGTATCTGACACAGCGACCGCTTTGAGGCCACCAAACACGGCATACAACGCGCCAATACTGCCGACAATTACTATGGTAATAATCAAACTTGCCTCATAGCTCATTTGCAGAAGTGCGGGAACATCAAACAACCTCAATACGGCGATAGAGCCTGAATAAAGAACGGAAGGAATTGTGATAAGTGTGTAGCCCACTAAAAAAAGCACCACCGTCATACGCCGCACAGTGTCGTCAAAACGGTCTTTTAGAAATTCGGGTAAGGTTGAAAATGCGCCAGCCAGGTATCTGGGTAAGAATATCAAAGCCATAATGATGGTAGACACTGCCGCGGTGACTTCCCATGCCATAGAGCTGAGGTTATAACCAAAAGCCGACCCATTCAGTCCGATCAATTGTTCAGCAGAGAGATTGGTTAATATCATTGAACCTGCGATAAAAGTACCTGTCAGGCCCCGACCCGCTAGAAAGTAGCCATCTTTGGTATCTACGCCACCACGAGTCTTCATGTACGAGATATAACCAACCAAGGCCATAAACCCCATACAAGACAACAGTGTCACTATGATATTGAATCCGCTCATACTAAACTCTCTCAGTTAGTTGCGTGCCAAAAGTGGCCTAGTTGTTCATCAGCATTTGTGTGTTCGATTTCCTCGCCTAATTCAAGGCAAGTACCTTCTCGCACAAATACCGCCATGTCTTGGAGCGCTAGTTTTTCTGAGAAGAATTGACCACCGATGTAGCGCTTGTTGTTAGGGAAGCTACGCCAGATTCCTTGCGGTAAATAGAACTTTATTTGGCCATTTGGTACCACACAAGGAACGACTAATAACTGTTCGCCGCACATAAATTGATGGTCAAATGGATGACTAAGAGGATCATCAGGAAACGCAAGTGGCATAGCTCTTTGAACCGGCAAGCCTGTTTCACTAGATTGACGCACTGCTTCCTTTAAGTAGGGAAGTAACTGATAACGCATATTCAGAGCGGAGAAAACTGCCTGACTGGCTTTTTCACCATAAGACCAGGGTTCTCTTGGTCCTATGCCATGTAAGCGTATATGCGCAGAAAACACCGAGGCTTGGGTCCATCGCACATACAGTTCTGCATCACGAGTATCTTTATAGAAACCACCAACATCAGTAGCGAAGAAAGGTCCGCCTGACATACCCCAAGATAGGCTACCGCGTAAGCTAGCGGCGAGGCCCTGCCAGTCCGCCTGAGGATCACCGCCCCACTGCGCAGGATAACATTGACTGCCTGTCCAGGCCGAGCGACTGAATAAAAAGGGACCAGTTTGGCAATATTTTTTTGCGGCTTGATAAACACATCGGTTATACAACAGGCTGTAAACGTTGTGCAGGCGATTTCCGCTATCTCCGCTGTAAGACAACATATTGTCGTCTTCCAATTGTTCTCCAAAATCCGCTTTTATCATGTCGATACCCAAGTCAAATAATGGCTTATGGGATTCGAGCCAAAATTCGTAAGCATCAGGGTTGGTAAAATCAACAATGCCTGACTCTGGGAGGGGCGTTAATACGTCGTTAAATGGACCCGAGTCCCATTGATAACGATAGGCTTCACCAGTGCGTTTATCTTTGATCAACCAACCTCTGCTTGCTGCTTTTTCAAACAATGGATTTTGAATGGAAATCATCGGATATTCCCATACACAAATCTTAAAGTTTAGCGACTTGAGCTCATCAATTATTGGCTTGGGATCCTGATATCTTTTCGGATCCCATTCAAAGGCAAAGCGAGTATCCGTGTCTTGCCAAGCTCTTCCGTCAAGAGTGATGACATCACACGGCATATTTTTCTCTCGCACTTCGCGAGCTACCGCGAGCAACTCTGCTGAGTCTTTGTAATAAGCTTTGGATAAAATAACGCCTAAGCTCCAATCAGGTGGAACAGGGGCGAACCCAGTTAATTGACAGTATTGGTTTATGCCTTCAGCCGGTGTTTCAGCGGAGTACAAAAACAGATCGAGGGTGTCATCTTCTAACATCAAACTATAAGCACGCTGTGACCAAGGTGCATAACCCACTGCATGGGTAACCGGTGCTGGTGTATGCACAAATAAATGCCAACCTTCAGTGCTCCATGCGTAGGGAGTATTTTTATAAGAACGCTCAGCATTGACTCCTAAAGCATCATGATTGTAGGAGCGAATTAGTTGTCCTCTTTTATCAAGTCTCGACCACTTTTCACCCAGTCCATAAACACCTTCATCATGCCCCAACTCAAAATTAACAATCCATCCTTGATCAATTTTAGCGATGGGTGGTAACCGATGTTGGCGCACGAAATGCCCGTCTGTGGCAGATTGCTGAATCAACTTATCATTTTTAAAAAATTTGAAGGCTAGTGGAGTATGCGATAGCTCTACTTGGTATTCCCCTGCTGCAACGAGTGTACTATCAGCCTTTGATGTTATTTTAACTGGTAGTGCAACTGGCTCTGTCTTTAAAATTTCAAACAAACGAGTATCACTTTGCCTGCAAGACTCCATTGAAGCTTGGCATTGCAACCTCAACCCAAATTCACTAATTGAAAGTAGTAGAGCACCATACTGAGTCTCTAAGACCGTCTGATTCGAGTCTAGTGAATGGGGATTTTTAATCACTTTGGCTGGCTCAATTGCATTCCAGTCTGGTTCACAAGTATTCAATGCAGTCATATTCCATTTGTTATTAACTTATGTCTTATATAAGACATAAGTTAATTTATTGTTGATGGAGTGTCAATCGAAATAGCTCGAATCGATTTATAGTTTATTCTGGCACTTATAATCACTGGAGAAAATCAACCATTGAGATTAGTATAGAAAGTGAGCCCAAAACAAAAGACTTGGCTAACAGTAACGCTAATCGAGGTGAAGTAAGAGTATATGGAAAATGTCCGGTTTGACAATAAGCTCAGTGTAGCTGGTCTTTCCTTTCAGCCGCTGTATAAACAAGTGGCTGAATACATAAAACAACTTATCGTTGAACGACGTTGGAATCCAGGTGATATGCTGCCCAGCGAATTCAAGTTGGCAGAAGAGTTAAATGTCAGTCAAGGGACGGTCAGAAAAGCGCTTAATCAGCTTACCGACAGCAAAATTCTCACTCGACGCCAAGGTGTGGGTACTTTCGTATCTGAACACACGGCTCAAGATGCATTATTTCGTTTTTTCCCTTTGCAACAGGATGGAAAAGGCCCTGAATTGCCAAAAGCAGAGTTGCTGGAAGTAGACAAGTTGGCTTTTAACAAAGTCATCTTTTCAGCTTTAAAGTTAACCGAAAAAGACAGTGTTGTGCGGCTGCTTAGACGACGAATATTAAATAACGAATTTTGCATAGTAGAAGAAGTCTATCTACCTGAATCCTTATTCCCAAACTTATTGGAGTGTGAGGATATCCCCCATACCCTTTATCATTTCTATCAGACTAACTTTAATCAAACTGTCCACAAAACAACCGATAGTATTAAAGCGATCATTGCCAGTAAAGAAGATGCCAAACACTTGAGTATCAAGGCAGGCGATCCGATTTTACAGGTCTCCCGTGTCACGCTCTCTATTGAGCAAAAGGTCATAGAGTACCGTGTTAGCCGTTGCAGAACGGATCAATATCATTACCAAGTCGAATTGGATTAAATCGATCTCAGTGGAATAGTCGTGCCTTTCCGGCAAATGCTTCGACAAATAGCGCACTATCTTTTAGCTTATCAGTAAATAGATTGACACTGTGTAAATCCTGTATTAATTTATGTCTTATATAAGACATAAGTCATGTTGTAAAAAATGGAAAATAGAATGAGTAAATTAGACAGTATTCCTGCTGTTGGCTTCGGACTTTGGAAAGTTGCTCCAGATATCTGTGCTGAAACCGTGTATCAAGCCATCAAAGTTGGCTACAGACACCTAGATTGTGCCTGCGACTATGGTAACGAGAAACAAGTTGGGGAAGGTATTAAAAAGGCGATTATTGATGGGCTATGCAGCCGAGAAGATCTTTGGATCACCTCCAAATTATGGAATACCTTCCATGCACCAGAACATGTAGGGCTTGCCATTCAAAAAACCTTGGACGATTTGCAACTTGATTACGTAGATTTGTATTTGATTCATTTTCCAATAGCGCAAAAATTTGTACCTATTGAAACTCGATACCCGCCTGAGTGGATAGATCAACCTGATTCGGAAAATCCTAAGATGGTACTGGCCAAGGTACCCTTGCATGCCACATGGGAAGCGATGGAAGAGCAGGTAGACAAGGGTAAAACCAGAAGAATTGGGGTATGCAATTACACCTCTGGTCTCGTCCATGACCTGATGAGTTACGCACGAATAAAACCGGCTATGTTGCAGATCGAATCTCACCCCTATTTGACGCAAGAGCGACTTGTCAAACTATGTCAACAATATGATATCCCGGTGACGGCTTTCTCTCCTTTGGGCGCTTTGTCTTATTTGGAGCTAGATATGGCAGATCAAACCGAGTCTGTTTTACAACAGCAAGCAGTATTAGACGCTGCAAAACGTTTGCAAAAAACACCTGCGCAAATTGTGCTTAGATGGGGAATACAACGCGGAACAGCAATCATTCCAAAAACATCGAAAGTGCAACGAATGGTTGAAAATTTAGCGATTTTTGACTTCGAGCTAAGCCAAGATGAAATGCAAGCTATTAGTGATTTGAATGCCAACCGTAGGTTCAATGATCCTGGCCACTTTTGCGCTGAAGCCTTCAATACTTTTCATCCGATTTACGATTAGGAAATACAATTATGTCCAATTCAATAAATTATGTCTCTGTACCTGAGCAACTGGATTTTGCGGGTGATATATTTCCTAAGATTGTCGTTAATGACGGTAGCGTAAAAACGGTAGACCAAGCCATAGAGTTCATTAAAGCAAATCAGACTGAGCTCGAAAATTCACTAGCACAATCAGGATCGCTTTTGTTTCGCGGCTTTCCTGTCGACAGCGCGGAAAAATTCGACGCTTTTTCAGCTAGCTTTGGTTATCCCAACTTTACCTATCAAGAGTCGTTGTCAAATGCAGTTCGCATTAATTTCACAGAGCGGGTTTTCACTGCAAATGAAGCTCCGAAGGATGTAGAAATATATCTGCATCATGAGATGGCACAAACTCCAATTTCTCCCAGCAAGCTTTTCTTTTTCTGTCTTGCGTCCTCTGATATTGGCGGCGCCACGCCACTTTGCCGTTCAGACAAATTATTTGCTGCATTACGCGAAAAAGCCCCCAAACTTGCCCAAGATTTTGCCGACAAGGGATTGAAATACAAAACCTATATGCCGGGAGAAAACGATGCTAACTCAGGCCAAGGTAGAAGCTGGAAAGACACGCTTAGTGTAAACTCAAAGCAACAGGCCGAGCAAAAATTACACGAACTAGGGTATACATGGGAGTGGTTGGAAGATGGACAATTAAAAGCCATAACGCCGGTTTTACCTGCTGTGATCAAGTTAGATGATGGTGCAGAAATTTTCTACAACCAACTCATTGCTGCATACATGGGCTGGAAAGGTGTCAGAGAAAATCCATCCATTGCCATCACATTTGGGGACGATAGCCACATACCCGTTGATGGATTGGAGCTAGTTGTTGAACTTTCAAAAGAGTTCACTTTTGATCTCGCGTGGCAAGACGGTGACGTTGCTATTGTTGATAATTATCGTGCAATGCATGGAAGAAGATCCTACAGTGGAGATCGTAAACGACAAGTATTGGTGGCCCTTGCAGCTGGCACAAAATAAACATGACGTCATTGAAGAAGCAAGTAACTGACACTTTACCCGGTGTTGGTATTGCTTGTATCACCGGCTTAGCGGCACTATTTCTTAGTGAGCATTATCAGGCTCCTGCCATGCTATTCGCTTTACTTCTTGGTATGGCGATTTCATTTTTGTATCAGGAAAATACCCAATGTGCGAAGGGCATCGATTTTACTGCATGCCATCTACTAAGAACCGGGGTTGCTTTACTTGGATTGAGAATCGCGTTGGAAGATTTAGCAGCGCTTGGATGGCAAACTGGGCTAATGCTATTTGTTGCGATTGTCTCTACCATTCTTGTCGGAGTGGGTTTGGCAAAAGTTTGCAAGCTACAAAAACGATTCGGCATGCTTACTGGCGGCTCTGTTGCTATTTGCGGAGCTTCAGCTGCCCTTGCCATATCCAGTATTCTACCTAATTCTAAAAATAAAGACCGAGATACCTTGTTAGCCGTCATCGGAGTCACGGCTTTTTCGACTTTTGCGATGATAGCCTACCCCATCTTGGTCGAATATTTGGAGTTCAATCAAACTGAAGCGGGTATTTTTCTTGGTGGTACTATCCATGACGTGGCTCAAGTAGTCGGTGCAGGTTATTCCGTTTCCGAAGGCTCAGGGGATTTAGCTACATTGACCAAGCTGGTTCGCGTGGCAATGCTACTCCCAGTTGTGTTAGTCCTGATGCTAATCATGAAGTCCGCCGCTGCAAAAGCAGGCAGTACAATAGAAAGCGAAGTCCCTAAGTTTCCGGGCTTTCTTATTTGGTTTGTCATTCTGATGTTGCTTAACAGTTTTATTGATCTTCCCGATGTTGTTTTAACCTCTTCCAATGAGTTATCTCGCTTCCTTCTCGTCGTCTCAATTACAGCAATTGGTATGAAATCCAATTTAGGCAAGTTAGTGGAAGTGGGTATGCTGCCGATCTTTATCTTGTTTATGGAAACCGTGTGGATAGCAGTCATAATTTTGGCTTATGTTTTGTATTTGTAAGTCGTTGTTTGGACGCCTTATACTAACCTTCAGAAAATCATACTTAAGCCATTGTTAAAACTGATATATTTGGTTTTATGAATTGCAGTTTTTCAATATTCAAAGCGAATCGGCTGAATTAACTCTATACTGTTTGCACTGTTATAAGTGGGATTAGTAAATGAATTTGTTAGAGTTAAATGACGGCTTAATAAGCATTTTAGCATTAGTGTCTATCGGTCTAGCCCTTGCAATTTTGATGCATCTGGTCGTTAAAACAAAATGGCTTGCTATTGTTCTTACTGCAATATTTGGCGCAATTGCTTTCCATTGGCTAGCAAGCGAGGCATTGGGACAAAGAGAACCTTTCTCCCCTTTGGCTTTTGTAATATCTATGGTCATTCTATCTGCAATTGCGTATTTAATTTCTAAAACGTTTTTTTCGAAAGGCAAAGTAAATTAAGCATTGTTGTTTTCAAAGTAATGCACGGATAAAGAGGGGTTAGCAATGAGTAAAAAATGTCAGAGTTGTGGAATGCCTCTAAAAGGCGGGCCTGAAATGCTAGGTACTAACTTAGATACCAGTAAAAACCATGATTATTGCCACTATTGCTATGAATTAGGTGAATTTACCCAAGCTGACTTTAGCGCAAAAGATATGCAAGATTTTTGTATCGAGAAAATGAAAGAAATGGGCTTGCCCAAACCCATAGGTTGGTTGTTCACTCGAAATATTCCCAAACTTAAACGCTGGAGAGCGTAGCGTAGTAGGCTAGCAACATATTGGTTACTAGTTAGTCACTTCGCGCCAATGTATGGTGCGATCATTTCCTCTAAATTGACCAAAAGTAACAATAGCAGATGGGTTAGCCGTGCCCGCCTCAGCGCCATTCCAATCGTAATTCAGATAATCATCCCAAGTAATAGAACTGTCGCTCACTGGTTGCAATTCAATTAAGTATTCTCCTTTAATCGTTTTGTCGGTGTTGCGTACGGTTATTCCTTCGAATCCTAATGTTTGGCCGCTCAGTAGCGTGAAACTGCTATTTTGAATTGAAATCAAACTCGTTGCCGTGCCTGATGAATCGGTCAGGTTAAAATCACTCCCAGATAGTGTCATTGCGGTACAGCTATCGTCTAGATTTTTAGTAAAGCGAGTGCCATCATAATATTCTGTTGTCACTGGTACTTTTAGGTCTTCAGTTTCCGGGCCAAAACTGTTGGTGAGCAGTAATCGCCCCCAACGATAACTTGCACCGCCAATTGCGGAAATAGAATAAAGGTTATTTGTGTCGTCCAACGAGGCAATCGAGGTTGCCGTATCGCAATCATCAGGCGAATTCGCCGTATAACTTGCGTGATAGCATATTGGATTACCCAAAGCACTATTGGTAAAAAAGGACGGTAGAAATTGCATGGTCATTGAACTAGAAAAAGGTGCAATAGCATTGGCTGATTTGGCATATAACACCTCAGCATTGTTGATCGTGAGTAAACGCGAACCCAAGACGTTTTGATCGCTGACATCAAAATCGGGTGTTCCCCACAAAGAAACACTGCCAGTATAGTTCGAATCGGACAGAATAATTCCACTTGCATCGACGCTTCCTAACCAATTCCAATTAGTATCACTTTGAAAGTTCACTGTCGTTTGGCCCAGCGCATTTTTAGCCGTTACCGTTAATGCAGGTGCACTTTCAAATCCGGTATTTTGTCCAAGATAAGTAAATGCTTGTGAAATCGCACACTGGTTAGCCAAGTCAGGCGCATTGGTTTGAATGTCGAAATAAGCAGGAATGAATGTGCCGAGTGTCGCTGCAGCGGTTTGGCTGGCGGTTGCAGATGTTAGTGTATAGCCGAAATAATCTGCATCTTGAATATCAAAAGATACTTGACCATATTCATTATAATGAGCTGAAAACGAATACAATCCCGCGTTATTGGTTACATTTGCCGTAGTTGCGGTAACGGATGAATCACTGAACACAGCTGCAGATTGCAATGCACTGCTCATGGTTATGCTGTTAGCATAGGTTAAGGTTCCATCGACATTTTCGTTCTCCAAAGGTGATAGTCGGGTCAGTATAAATTGTAAGTCCTCGGGTTGATAATTAGGTAAAACACCGCCCTGTGAACCAATCGCACTGATTGCCACGGTAAAGTCCTGGCCCGCAGGCGTACCTGCATCGGCACCCGTCACCGTCAGATTCAAGTGATCTGGGTAAACAATAAACTGGGTGCTACCTGAGGTGATATCGAAATCATCTACATTGGCAAACGCTGTTAAGCTAATCTGGCCTGCGTCGGAGTAGGAAAAACTAGACAGTGAAGCAATGCCACTACTGTTGAATAGCAAGTCTATATCTTGCGTGCCTGAAGCCGTTATGTTGCCACCTGATGTAGACACTCCAGTTAGGCAGGTGGACGGATCATCACACTGCATAGAGAAAGACACTGTTTGTGTGCCCTCTAGCGCTGCAACACATACGTTAGCACCACTGGTATTGTCGCTTCTAACCGCCCGCAATTGCGCTGAAGCGAAGTTTGATTCAGAGACTTGGTCAGCAAATGCTTGGCTAGCCGTGTCACCAATAAATTGAAATCCAGCGTCGGAAAATACCATGTTACAACTGCTGCCCGGGTTGCCAATACATTCAGTGGCATTTTCTGCCGTATCACCAGTGACATCAAAGGTCACCGTGCCCTCGGTGGCATAGCTAAAGTCGACGGTTGTAGCGGTATTTGCTGGAATAGTAACCGTTCCGCCATCAGGCCAGCCGGCATTAGGTAACATGTTCACAGTAATATTCTGGTCATACAAAGTTGAGCAGTTTTCATCCGCGCAAGCTCTAATGGTAATTTGTTCAGCCTCACAGGTTAAGCCAGTTGCATCGTGTTCAATCTGATATTTGTAAACATAGGAACAGGTTGTTTTGTCTGCAATATCAGCATCAATCTGAGTTTTATTTTGCACATAGTTGTAAATCCGAACATCATCAAATTGGCCATTGGCTGAATTAACACTACCACCGACACTGCGATAGCTAGTGCGATTATCACCAATATAAAGAGATTGCACCGTTGCCAGTGGCAAACCATCGGTATTTTCGGTGGAAGCATCTATGATTTGTTTCACGCCGTTGAGATAAATTTCAGCTGGCTTATTTGTCACGTCCCAAGTAATGGCGATATGCACCCATTCATCCGCCGCGTAACTCAATGAATTTGACGTCGTGACGCTAAAGTCATCATCAATGTTGTCTTCAAAAGCAAATTTCAACTTCCCACTGGAGTTGAGTACCAAATCAAAATATCGATTGTTGGTGGTAGTTGAAGCATCAAACAGTTGTCTGGAACTTCCCGAATTCCAAGCCTCGTTGCTGCGATACCAGAATGAAATTGTGCCTGTGCCGTTCTCGAAATCGCTTGGGACAATTCCTGTATCGATTCCGTTTTGCGCGGTACTACTCGTGCTGTATGGCACATCAAGAGCTTGACATGCAATCTGTTCAGAAGGGTTTATGGGTTCTGATGCCCCTAAATGAGTGGCATGGTTAGCATTGCCCGACGTATCTAACACGTCATTGTTGCCTGACCACTCTTCTTCTTCAAATGAATAAAGAGCTAATAACTGGGAACCAGAGCAACCATCGCAGGTGTATTGTTCTTTTTGATAGAGATCTGACACCCTATCAGCGTCAATTTGCTCGCCAAAATATTTGATTTCATCTATTTCACCTTTGAAGAAATCAGTTAAATTGGCAGGGGAAGAATCTCCTGTTTCAGAGGTATAAGCGTTAGCACCTATGATAATGGGTTCATCATTATCGGTACCGTAGGTAAAGCTAGAATTTGACCCTCTAAGCGTACCATCGACATAAATTCGCATACCTGAAGCACCCCAGGTATAAACCAGATGATGCCAGGTGTTTTCGACCGCGACGCCCGAATTGGTGCCAGCCCATTGCGTATCATTGGTACTTTGATGTCGTGTCCAGATAGACCCGTTCGGATCAACTTCTACGGTAAAATGGCCACCTCCACCATTGTATGCATAGGCGTCACGAGAAATAAGCGTTTGTCCGCCTAAACTTTCAGTATTGGAGAAGCTTAAGTCGGGAATCTTAAACCACATGGACACAGCGCCATCGTCGGTATCAAACGCATCAACGTTATTGATATACAGATGTTCGCCAAACCCAGAAAATTCACCTGACACACAAAACTTACCATTTTCAGACAGTGACGCGCCGCCGACAGCATAGCCATCGTGACCATTAAACACATCAATCACCTCATCGGCAGACCCGTCCAAACTGCACAAATCCATAGGCCAGTGCGCGATCAAACCGGCATTATCCGAACAGTCAAGACAGGTGTAGTCTGATTGATTGTAGAGCTCCGAAATCACACTTTCGTTGATTTGCGTGGTAAAAAACTTAATCTCGTCCATTTTTCCTTTAAAGAAATCTTTCAGGTTGGCAGGACTAGAATCATTGTCTTCACTTACGTTAGCACCAGCACCAAAAATGATAGGTTCAGAGTTATTACCAGAACCACCTGTATAATCAGAGTTGGTTGCCACAGATGCGCCATCAAGATATAGCTTCATACCCGCCGATCCCCAAGAATAGACCAGGTGATGCCATTGACCGGCAGTAACTAGGCTACCGCTAATTGCTCTATAGTTTCTGTTTAAGCTTGAATGCCTAGCTTCAAACGCACCGTTCGGCTCTAACCAAATGGTAATATGTCCACCATCGTCAAAATTACTTGAATCTTTTGAAAATAACGCTTGGCCGCCCTCAGCAGCCTGATAAGAATGAGCGAGATCATCTGTGTTAAACCAAAATGAAATCGCCCCCTCATCGGTTCTAAAAGCATCATTATGAGGTATGTAGAGGTGTTCACCAGCCCCTGCGAATGTGCCAGATTGACAGAATTTCCCCTGCTCAGTGATTTCAGCGCCACCAACAGACAATCCGTTGTAGCCATTTTCAACATCTACCACTTCATTTGCACTGCCATCCAAACTACACACGTCTAGCGGCCAATGCGATAGCAAACCATTTTCGCCAAGACAGCTACTACATTGATAATCTGATTGATTGTATAACTCAGTAATTGCAGTTTGGTTTATTTGGCTCCCAAAAAGCTTAATCTCATCTATTTCGCCCTTAAAAAAATCTCTCAGATACGTAGGAGAGGAATCATCGGTCTCTGTTAAGTAGGCATTTGCGCCAATAATAATGGGTTCACGGTTGCCTGTGCCATCAGTAAAACTGCTATTGGTAGCAACCAGCACACCGTCGATATAAATACGCATGCCTGCACTGCCCCATGTGTACACGAGATGCTGCCAGGTATCTTCCTGTACAATATTGGAATTGGAATAAGCATAAGCAGTTGTATCCGAACTTTGATGTCGTGTTTCCACCGTACCATCGCTATAAACCCAAACAGTAAAGTGGCCTCCGCCACCGTTATATGCATACGCATCTTGGGAAATCAGGGTTTGCACACCTGCACTCGAATCGTAGGAATGAGATAAATCTGGCATTCGAAACCACAAAGATACTGCACCATCATTCAAGCCAAATTCACTGGTGGCTGAAATATACAAGTGCTCTCCTGCACCCGCAAACTCGCTGGATTGACAATATTGACCTGATATAGATGCTTCTGCGCCATCAACTGAATTACCGTTATGTCCGCCAATAATATCCACGACTTCATCGGCACTACCATCTAGGCTGCATACATCTAAAGGCCAGTGGGAAATCAAATCCGCATCACCGCCGCAACTTGTGCAAGTGTATTGTGATTCCCCGTAAATGTTTGCTATGTTCGTCCCACTCAACTTAGCGTCGTAAAAGCGGATGTCATCCACTTCTCCTTTAAAGAAATCTTTGAGGTTAGCCGCACTTGAGTCTAAGTTTTCAGTCTGCCAAGCATTGGCACCTATAATGATTGGTTCGTTGTTTCCAACTGTTCCCTCATCAAAAAGAGAAATGGTTTTCTCTAATACGCCGTCAACAAAAACTCTAAGAAGCCTTGGGCTATTTCCCCAAGAAAGCGCGAGGTGGTGCCACTGGTTTTCCGATATTAACCCTGAATCGGTGGTGGTTTCATAGCTTGATGTAGTGTCTTGGAATCGCACTTTGATTGAGCCATTTGATTGTAACCATGCTGTGAGATGCCCGCCTGTATCATTTCCCGATGAATCCTTTGATATAAGACCTTGTCCTCCATGGCTAGATACATAGGAATGGCTCAAATCGTTCGCTTTAAACCACAACATTACTGTGCCATATTGAGATTCAAACGCGTCATTGTGTGGAATGTACAAGTGTTCGCCGTTTCCTGCTAACACGCTCGATTGACAATATTTGCCATCTTCCTCAATGGAAGCGCCATTGATAGATTGACCGTTAAATCCACTTTCGATATCCACTATTTCATTGGCGCTGCCATCTAAGCTGCATACATCTATTGGCCAGTGAGAAACAATGTCATCCTCAGGTAATGCTGATACTTCCCCTGCTTTAAAGAGAAACATAACAACCAACGTGAGATGAACTAAAAGTCGATTCATTTTAGGGCTCCACAATGGCGTCGACCGCCACACTTCTGCTTGCGGTTACTTTACCGCCCGAGCAAGTCGCTCGACTTGCAAAACGATAATAGGTAGTAGATTCACCAACAAACCCCGTTGACTCAGTACAAGTCAGGGAATCAATTACACAGTTTTCAAACCCAGCGATATTGGAGTAATCAATATTAATTGTGTTGTCACACACACCTACCTGATTGTTTAGTGGAAAAGCGCGCAATATTTTTTGTTCCATCGCTGACTGAGCCGAGTTGAGCGCGCGCAAACCATACACCTCATGTATCACAGCATCGGCGGAAGCACTGAGCAATCGCACCATAGAAAACCCAAGAAACGCCATGATCACAATGACAAAAATAGAGATCACCAACATGCTACCGCGTTGCTGATTCAAAGAAGAATACGTGAGTGAGTTTCTATTAAGGTACATTGGGAATATGCACCTCATTGCTAAATACCGCGAATTCATCATTTAACTCAAATCTAAACATTGTCAAAACAAACGCGTTTCTGGTCAGAGTCGATTCACTGATCCTAAATGGTTGATCAATTGCATCACCATCAAGGTCATTAATTAGGTTTTGTCCCATCAATACGCCGCCACTTAAGGTAACGTCTTGAGTCTCATTAAAACCATATCCAGTATGTCGTGTAATTTGACCACCACTGACGCAATAACTGACGGGGCTTCTTACGATGTAAGCTCTGGAGCTAGGTGAATCGGTAGCAAATTGCACGTTGTTTTGCAGGGTAAGGATTTGCTTTTTACTGTCATTAGTATCTTCAGTAGGCGCACTATCCAAAACGAAACGTTTCGATGCATTGCCGTACACATCGCTGGCTGCCGTCGGAAAAACCACCACAGAATCGCCACTTGCATAGGTGTAGGAATCTATTGTGCTATCCAACGCAACGACTTTCACTTCGTCATCGGCTGGCTCTGGCGACACCGGGATATCAAAATAAAAACTACTCCATAGAACCGGCACAAATTCGAGACATTGGATTGTATTGGATACGTTTGAAGCGACTCTGAGGCTATTAGGAAGCGCAGACTTAATTTCTCTACTTAATCTTTGTACAACAAATCGGCTTTCGCTCAGTAACTGATCTCGTTCAGCCACATCCACATAGATTTGTGTGCCCGTGCGAACAAAACCCGATATACCGACCGAGACCAAGGCCAACACTACCATTACAGTGACCAGTTCGATCAAGGTAAATCCGCGTTGGCTTATCATCCGATATTGCTCTTAATAGTCGAAAATACCAAATCTTGACCACCGGGAGTGCTAACGACTACCGTCACTACTTTGGCATTGGAGGCAAAATTTAAATAGCTGACATTGACCACAAATGAAAAACCCGCATACACAGATTCACCATCAACGGTGAGGTCTTCTCCCAACGAGTTCCTGATGATAGAAGTTGCTTCCCCCGCACCTTGTCTTAATTGATGATAATCATCAACATCATCATAATTAGACGTGGTGGAAGTGCGGAACTCACCGCTATCTGGGCCGAAATTCGCCGCTAAGGTACAAGCTTGTTCTCCTGCATCATCCAAGTCGCCATCGCCATTTTTATCGTCATTGCAAAACGCTTCACCGACGGAGTTTTCATCAAAGGACTTCGAGCCTATTTCGTTCAAAATAGTGTTAGCCAGCTCGGTGGCTCTGACTTGCATTATCGGATCAATACTACGACTAGATAGCGGAAAAATAAGTGTGGTGACAAAGGTTAAAGCAATCGCAAACACCACCATACCGATTACTAATTCTACTAAGGTAAAGCCTTTTTGAGTTGCAGTTGGAATTGCAGCAGCATGATCAAGGACAGGCATGAATATATCCTTGAGACTCTACGCAAACAAATACGCTGTCGTCACCGCCAATCTCAATTTGAATATCCGTACTACACGCAGCACCACTGATAGGACAACCTGCATTGTCAAATCCGATACTTTTAGAAGTCGACATATCATCGAAAGAAATAGTGATACCGTCTGCGGCCATTTCATCTTCGCTGGCAGTCAGGAATTGCGTATCATCATTAATTGTTATCGCAGTATCACACGTTGTGGCCTCGTTTCCACTGCTGTAATCAAGGGTGGGAGGTCCAAACGATGAACTAGAACCCGTGGTAACGTTTATCTGAAAGCAAAACCCCGTTCGGGTATCGTTCATTGCTCTTTGTTGCATAGTTCGCAACGCAGAAATTAGCCTGTCTTGGTAAACGTAGTTTGCTACGCCATCTGTGCCTTGAATTCGCGGTGCAATGAAGACAGCCAACGCACCCAACAACACAATAACAACCACCAGCTCTACTAATGTAAAGCCGGCTAGATTGTTAGGGCGATGACTAGCAGATAAGATCACCATTGCATTTTAGGGCTCTCGTTCGCCACATTATCATGGGCAAGGTAGCGAGTGATTAACAACCCGCTGTAGAAGCTGTCACTACTGGCGTTGAGTTAGCGTCTG
The DNA here is from genome assembly GCA_947503265.1 of uncultured Alteromonadaceae bacterium. Classification (GTDB taxonomy): domain Bacteria; phylum Pseudomonadota; class Gammaproteobacteria; order Enterobacterales; family Alteromonadaceae; genus Aliiglaciecola. The sequence continues at coordinate 273,767 of CANNDC010000001.1, read as the reverse complement.
TAGCCTCTGTGTAAACTACATGGCACTCATCAGACGAAAAATCATAACCTGACGATATGGCTGATGGCACTAAACCAAATGCACCCAAGGCAGGCGTATCAGCATCGGCATTACCAGCGATAAAAACGAAATCACCATCAGTACCCAAGGTAATTTGCACCCAAGCCACTAAATTGGTCGCGCTGGCCGTCTCAGCATCTGGGTAACCAAAGTCGGTTTCTATATTTTGCCCTCCCACTGCCACTTGTGAATCAGAAGTGCCAGCGGCGGCTGTTTTCTGCTCTCCAGCTATTGCTGAGCGTGCATAAACAAGTTGCGAACCACTTTGCAATGCTGCGCGAGCGCCTTGCAGAGTTGATGCGGTTGCATCTCCACTCAAATCGATAAATCTCGGTGCTGCTGTCACAGCCAAGATCCCTAAGATCACGATCACAATGATCAATTCTATTAATGTAAAGCCACGTTGCTGCATGGGTATATCCTCGGTTTGTTGAACGTTTATAATCTCAATAATTGTTTATTTTTTAAAGACTTAACTTGCTATTTCAAGTATGTTTTTGAATACCTTGTTATGTCTTGGTTGCCACTAGTTGTTGCTAAAAACAATGATCTGACCGATCCTTGGATCATAAATAAAACCGTTTCCTACGGAGTCGTCTGTGGGTTGAACTGTGCGATTTTTAATAGTTTGGGTCAGGTAATAAAAACAAATGTCATTCCCCCCAGACCCTGCGCCTTCTCTGGCTCCGGTAAAGTACCGAAAATCGTCAAAGGGCCGTTGTGAAAAATCAGAAGAGATAGTTGGCGCGCTTTGTAAAATAAGATTAAAGATACTTTCGCAATCAAGATTCGTAATACTATCGTCTTCACTGCTAGCATCATTGCTGAGCTGCCCTGTGGGGTAACCAGAGTCTTTATCTATGCCGACTTGAATACCATCAAGCACAACTGCCGTGCTATTCTCACCGAAGTTTTCTTCCGGTCGCCCTTCCACTTCCCATTGCGCTCTAACTAAACTCACGCCTGAAGCAAACCCACCGGCGACGCCTTCAACTGTGGCATCCTCAGCTTTTTCAGTCATATCCAGCATTCTGGGTAACGCAGTCGCTGCGAGTAATCCCAACAGAATAACCACCACAACAAGTTCAATTAGGGTAAAACCCGATTGATTTTTAGAGGTCGTGCGAAGGATCTTCATTTTCTTGCCCCTTTGATTCTTACATCGTCAAAATTAGTGTAAATACGGTTCACAATTCATTACCTACTTAGCGAGCTGACCTGTCCGTTGGCGAGGAAATACTCAAAACTAGGCCCCACCGATAGCCGAAAGCGACATTTCGCTTGATCAAGATTGTCTTCTTCATCTGGGTCTGCGAAATATTCCGCAAACACCTTAAAGCTCTCCACTTCCAAAGGCATATTTAAAATCATTTGCCAAAGCTTGCCGCAGCCTTCGCTGCTTGGCTCTGCGCGTGGATAGCCGTTTAAACCCATAGCTATTGGCCGTCTATCTCTTTCCACAGGCTGGTTATTCTTGTCTGGGTCAGGTTCATAATGCACTAGCATTATCATATTCGGTCGCCCTTCTGCCTGCCATTGCCAGTGAGAATTTGTCACGCTCTGGGAAAAGCGTTGTTGCAAATTTTCCATCGCAACGTATTTCACGTCTGGCACACTATTATTAAAGTAGTAAATAAAGCTCGTCATTAGCCCGACAAACACCAGCAAGGTAATTACCTTGGTGTAGAAAGATCTTGTGCTTTCTTGTGCCGCTTGCTGTTTATCCACTTAATTAACCTTATTTACCTTGATAGGCTCCCATCATTTCCCACATGGGTGTAAATATGCCTAACGCCAATACCAGTACCATAACTGCCACAATAACAATCAACACCGGCTCTATTTTGGAGGTCAAGCTCTTTAAATCGTAATCAACTTCGCGCTCGTAATAGTCGGCAACCTCAGCAAGGAGTTCATCAACCCTTCCGGTTTCTTCACCAACACTGATCATTTGCATAACCAAAGGTGTAAATAGCTTACTGTTGTTAGCAACACGAGTCAGGCTTTCACCTTTTTCTATACTCCTGCGCATGGTAATAATTCTGTCTGCCATATACGTATTTGACACCGCATCCGCGACCAAATTCAGTGCGGTGGTCAGAGGTACACCCGACACCAACATCATCGAGAAGCTACGCGCAAACCGCCCTAACAAGGTACGCTCTATCACGCTACCAATGATCGGCATTTTTATTTGCATCCGGTCCCATTTATACCGCCCATTCTTTGTTTTTAAATAACGATATACGCCAAAAACAACAAGGAATATCATGATTAGCATTAACGGCCACTTGTTGATAAAGAAATCGGACATACCCAACAAAAGTTGGGTCATGAATGGCAATTCTGCGTCAAACTTCTTAAACATATCGGCGAAAATTGGAATCACAAAAATATTCATCACAACTAAGGCAATGACTAGCGCTAAAATAACGAAAATGGGATAGCGCGTGGCCGATTTAATTTGCTTACGAGTTTCTTGTTCGCGGATCAGGTATTCGGAAAGTTGCAGAAATGCGTCGTCAAGCTTACCTGTGTTTTCTCCAACGTGAACCACACTAACAAATAGTTGGTTAAATATTTTAGGATGTCGATGCAGCGCAGAGGATAAGGTTCGGCCTCTTTCTAGCTGATCCACTACGTCTCGCAGCGCAGCCGACATACGTTTTGAATTGGTAGTTTCAGCTAACCCATTTACCGCCCTTAAAAGCGGAATACCTGCGTGAGTGAGTGAGTACATTTGACGAGTGAAAATCACTAAATCTTCAAGGCTAACATTCGGTGTCAGAAAGTTGATTTCACTAGATTCTTCTTTACTTCCGCTTCTATTGGTTGTTTGAACGATATTTAACGGTGTGACATTGCGCCCTTGCAACACTTTTGCCGCTGTCGACGTATCCACAGCTTCCACCGTACCACTCGTCAATTCGCCGCCGGTTGTCCGGCCTGTGTAATCAAACAGCGCCATTCTCTTCGCTCACGGTTTCTTCTTTGGGTTTATCCGATTTGTCGGTACTGTCTGCAACCATTTCTACTAATCTAAGCACTTCTTCAACTGTGGTGAGCCCTAACTTGGCATAGGACAAGGCCACACTCGCTAGGGGTGCATAATTCGGACTCTTCTGGGCAGCATGACTAAAGGCAACTGTGTCAGACGCTTTTAGCGCGTCCATCATACCCTCAGTCATCTCGAGCAGTTCAAATACCCCTACTCGACCCCGATAGCCTTTCTGGTTGCAATTTTGACAGCCTGAACCTTGTTTAAAAGTCAGGTTTTTCGCACTTGAGTCTATATTCGATAACCAAAACAATTCTTCTTCAGTGGGTTGGTAGTCCGTTTTGCAATTGTCACAAATTCTGCGTACCAAGCGTTGAGCGATAATCGCTCTTAACGAACTGGCCACCAAGTAACCTGGTGCTCCCATGTCTAGCAGGCGAATAGCACTACTGATGGCATCATTGGTGTGTAGGGTTGATAACACTAAGTGCCCCGTCAAGGCGCCACGAAGGCCAATTTCAACGGTTTCAGTATCACGCATTTCCCCTACCATAATGACATCGGGATCTTGACGTAAAGTCGTCCTCAACACATTGGAGAAAGTGAGATCGATTTTGTTGTTAGTCTGAACTTGGTTAATCCGCGGCAGTCGATACTCAACGGGATCTTCCACCGTGATAATTTTGGTTTCAGGCTTGTTTAATTCGCTCATTGCGCCATAGAGTGTAGTGGTTTTACCCGACCCTGTTGGTCCAGTAACCAAGATCATTCCGTGAGGTCGTTTTAGCAGAGTACGCAGTCGTCGCAATAGAGGCCCGGGCATACCCGTTTGATCCAAAGTCATAAGGCCAGCCGACTGGTCTAGCAAACGCATCACCACAGATTCGCCTGCTTGCACGGGCATAGTGGAGATACGCACATCTATCATGTGGCCTTTTATTTTGACTTGTGAGCGGCCATCTTGCGGTAATCTTTTTTCTGAGATATCCAGCCCCGACATCAATTTCAAACGTAACACTAAGGCTGATGCAATATTTTTTTCTTTGATGATATTTTCTTGCAAAACACCATCGACACGTTGACGTATCCTGAGCATGCCTTCGTCGGGCTCAATATGGATATCAGACGCCTTAGCTTGCACTGCATCTTCAAAAATGGACTGAAGTAAGCGAGCAACAGCCGTGTCTTGCTCTTCTTGCATCCCACCGCTGAAGTCGAAATCTTCAGTATCCTGATATTCTTCGGCAAGCTCTTGAGCGAAGGAAGCAATTTCTTCTGTTCGTCGATAAAAGGTATCGTAAGCATTGAACAATTGCCCTTCACTCACTACGGCCAGTTCAATAGGCTTGGGTAAAAACGAAGTAAGTGCATCAACACCATTAATATCAGCTGGATCACTCATACCAACTAAAAGGTGATCCCCTTTGTCGTCTAGCACAATGGCACGGAATCGCCGAGCTTGAACTTCAGGTAGAAGTTTGACGTGTTCCGGTGAAACGCGATAGTCAGAGATGTTGATCAGCGGCACACCCAAATGCTGCGACAAGAAGGTTAGTAAATCGTTTTCAGAAACGAAATTTTGTTCTACTAAAACTGCGCCCAGCTTTCTACCAGACTCTTTTTGCAAAGAAAGTGCTTGCATTAGTTGCGGTTCAGTTATGATATTGTTTTGAACCAGCAAGTCACCTAAACGAATTTTGGCTTTTGGCTTCATCATAAAACACCTGCCAGATATTCAAGTCGTTGACGCACGAAGTTAGTCACCTCTGAAGATAATTGATCTAGCTCATCGGCTTTTTTATAAGCCAAGACAGCCGCTTTATAGTTACCGAGTTTTTCGTCTGAAATTGCCAGTCCAAGCCACCATTTAGCATTTGAAGGCTGGCTAACAATCAATTCTGTGTAGTCTTCTTTAGCCAAATCATAACGTTCCAATTTTTTTGCCAATGAAGCTCGATAAGAAATTAAATCAGGTTCCGAAGATGCATTGCTCATTGCTCCCATCAGGGTTTTATGGGCCATATCGGTGTTTTTTTGTTGCACATATAACCGTGCCAGCATCAATCGATAGTCGCTAACCTCGGGTTGACGATTTATGCCAGCTTGAATGATCTTTTTGGCTTCGTTTATGTTGCCTTTGGCAAATTGCAGCGCAGCGAGTTTTTTTCTAGCCGGCTGATTGTCTGGTTCAATGTTTAGCAGCTTATTCAACAAACTAATGGCTTCATTATTGTCCTGCAATTGCAACGCAACTTGAATTCGTTGTTTCAAAGCCTCTTTGCTATTTGGTTGCTTACTGGTAGTCACTTCCATGGTGGCAGCGGGGATATTTTGCCTACCGAGATTCAATGGTGATTGTGATTCTTCTGGTAATCTTGACTTTGAAGTGAGCTCTGACTGACTAGTTACCTTATCATCTTGTTCAATTAGGCTAGTTCCTGATGCTACTAAAGCCTCTGATTTGGGTGCCTCTGGTTTTAGCGCCTGGGATTCAGATAAATCAGCCGAATTCATTTGGGAAAGTTCTGCAGAAATTTGCTTATTAACATCCTCTTTAGCAGCTACCGCACTTGTATCTTGAGTCTTTCTTTCCGTCGGAGCAGAAATATAGACAGGCGCTTTTGCAGCATCAGCACTAGAATCCTTTTGTTTTTCGAAAAACCACCAATATGCGGCAAAGGCGATCAACGCTAACACTAAAACGATAATCACAATCCTAGACAAGGAAGTAGATTTTTTGGGCGGCACATAATCCGCTGTAGGGGGTTCTTCCTGACTTTGTCGGGTTTCCAAGTCTTGTAGCATTTTATTTACCACACTCATACCAGCTGTTCCTTAAAGAACATAAGTGCGATAAATATTCCCACCAAACAAATTGAAGCAAAAGCCAGAAAATAGCTTGCAGCATTATTAGGTAAACTAGCCGCTTCAGTATCTTTGATTGCCAACTTAATGTGCTTGGTCGATACTTTTTGTTTACCTTCTCCGTAACAGAGCATCAAGGCTTTGTGACAGAGTATGTTCACTATCCTCGGCGTACCTTTGCTCGCTTTAAAAAGTAGGCGGCAGCATGCTTGATCAAAAATTTCTGCGCCACGATAACCAGAGACTTGCATGCGGTGACGAACATACTGAAAGACCTGATCGGTATCCATCAATCTGAGGGTATAAGAAAAGGTAATACGTTGTTTGAGTTGTCTTAATTCAGGCAACGCAAGTTTTTCATCTAATTCTGGCTGGCCAAACAGCACTACTTGCAGCAGCTTGCTTGACTCTGTTTCCAAATTTGTAATCAATCTCAGGGCTTCAATGCTTTCAATTGGCAATGCTTGTGCTTCATCAATAATTAACACCACGCGCTTATTCTCTTGATGAAGACGAATAAGCCGCTGCTGAATCCGTTGAGTAAATTCTTGCTGGTCAGAATGATCTGTCAAAGGAACATTGAGCTCACTAGCAACAGCACGCCTAAGCTCCGCTGGTGTGAGATAAGGATTGGGAACATATGCAGTGACAAAGTTATCAGGAATTTCGTTTAGTAACTTTCTGCAAATCAAGGTTTTACCCGTACCGACTTCGCCGGTCACCTTGATAAAGCCTTCGCCAGTTTTCAGTGCCGTACTAAGCACATCAATAGCTTCCTTGTGGCTAGGCAAGCCAAAAAAGTAACTCGTGTTTGGTGTTAGAGTAAACGGCAATTCCTTTATACCGTAATGGTACAAATACATAGTGTTATTCCACGCTTAGCCAATCCGCCATTTGATCACGACTTTGTTTAAGCTGCTGACGCCAGGTTGAAGCGTCAACTACCGTAGGTTTGAGCAAAATGACGAGTTCTTTTTTGGTCTCAAAATCATTTTTACTCTTGAATAAGTTACCCAGAATAGGGATATCACCCAGTAAGGGCGTTTTTGAATCTCGTTCAGAGATCATTGATTGCATTAAGCCACCAATAACAACAATTTCACCTGAATTAGCATGAATAATAGTGTCAGATTCACGAATGTTGCTTTGCGCCAAAGGCAATACGAATCGCTCTTCATTTAAAGTGATGACTTTTTCTTGTTCGTCCGTTTCGATAACCGATGGATGCACATGTAAAAGCACACCGCCTTGATCATCAATTTGAGGGGTAACATCCAATGCGATACCAGAGAAGAAAGGGGTCAATTCTATATTGGGCGTCACAGTGGTGCTGCCAGATGTAATGGTATTTTGGTTCGATACTTCAGTTACAAAATACTCGTCGTCACCAACTTTAATGACTGCTTTTTGGTTGTTAGTAGCAGTTACACGAGGGCTGGAAAGCACTTGCACATTGCCTTGTGTAGACAATAAAGAAAGTACGCCAGAGAAATCGCGATTAAAGAAAGAAAGGCTAGTTACCCCGCCAAGAGCAGCTGTTATTCCATTTCCGATAGTGCCAGCGTTTGTGGAAAAGGAGAACTCAGTGCTGCCGCTATTTTCAACAATTTGATTCCAGTTAATTCCTTGTTGATATTCATCGCTAAGAGACACTTCGATAATTCTTGCTTCAAGCACGACTTGTCTTTTAACAATGTCTTCAGTGATTTTAAGATAGTCTCTTACGCTACGGATCTCAGAAGGTAAGGCTCGAACAGTTACCAAACCGGCTTGTGGGGTTACCATAACACTGCGGCCTTCTTCAGAACCGATTAAAGAGGTTAGAGTGGCTTGTAGATCGGCCCAAAAATCCGTATTGGTTTGGGTTGTGATATTGGTTCCGTTGATAGAACCGTTCATTCCACCACCACCTATGTTGTTGCCGTTGGTAGAATTTCCACTAAAATTGTTTACACCGTTGTTCCCAGCACCACCATTACCATTATTCCCGGCTGCTTGAGACACACCTCCTGACGTGATACTGCTTTGCGTCATACCATCACGCTGCATCAGCAAATAATTCACCGCAAAGGTTTCAGTACGCATACCTGAAGGAAATACCCGATAAACCTGTTCGCGTTTTTGAATATCATAGCCATACAAATCGGACACTAAACTTAATACTTGATCCAAGCTAACTTGCTTTAAGTTTAGGCTAATCGTGCCTGTTACTTCTGGATGGATAGCGATGCTGTACGGCGTGTCTCCGACAAGTCCCGCAAAAAAGCTTTGAGCATCAACGTCTTGAGCATTAATATCATATTTGGTGACGCCAAAAAGAGGTTCATTGGAAGCGTCTTGGTCAGGTTCCAACAATTGAGAAACTGCATCTGGTAGCTCGTCTAAGTCTTTCAACTCAGAATTGGTATCCATTTCATTGACTTGTCCAGCCAAGGCGTCTTCCATAGACTGTTGAGCGAGATCAGTTTTCTCGGTTGATTCACAGCCGATTAACATCATTGCCATGCCGATAAAGATAGATTGCTTAAAAGTCATTCGATGCATCTTTTTTAATTGAGAAATTGTTAACCTGCACTACTTTCTCACCGTCCTGATTTTTCAGAACGATGCCACCAGCATGCACCCGCGTTAATTCATAACCATTCCAAGATTGGCCCTCAGCAACAGTCTCTCCATTAATGACTGCATATTTGCCCGTCGACTTGATAAAGACGGCAGACAATTTCAAAACATTTGAATTTGGTGTGTCACTATTAGGCCCGACACTTCCAGAACTAAAGCCTTTAGGTCTTGTCGGATCAACTAACTCATTGGCAACAATCTGCGCACTTAAGGTGATTCCAACAATTAGCAATAGATGAACAAATTTACACATCGTTGCGCATCCCAATAAAGGCTTGAGTTGTACTCAAAGTATAAATTTCAACAGTAACCTCTGCTTTGGGGTATTCCTTAACTTGATAAGAAAACCGCTTCCAATAAAATTTCCATGGCAAAGCTTCAACTCTTTCTAAATAGCGTTGAACGTCGAAGTAACTACCTTGCAACGTCAGTTTGACTCCATGTTGATAAAGATTCGCTTCTATTGTTTCTGTCTTTGCCCCTTGCTCTTTGTCACCTTGAGTTTGCTGTTGAAGAATTTTGGTAGGTGCAATGGATTGCATCTCAATGAGGTCTAGGGTGGCAAATTGGGCAAATACATTTTCTAACAACAAGGGCATTTGTGCTGCCGGAATCAAGTCTGTGGTTAAATTAGACAAGGTATTGTCTGCTTCTACTATTTTTTGCCGAAGACTCTCTAACCTGGCCTTTATGGGCGCGTTTGGATCTTTATTCAGCTCAACTTTTAATTCATTTATTTTATTATCTAGTGAATCTAGTTCTGCTTGGCGGCGTTCAATTTGCGTCTGCTTCTTATCAACACTGAGCATCATAGGTTCAATAAAAAACACATAGCCCGATAACAAAATCAAACATACACCAGCAATCACCGCCAAACTTCTCTCACGTTGAGTTAAATTGATAAATTTGGTTTGCAACTCGTCATATTGATTGGTTGCTGATTGTTCGCTCATTTAGCCTTCTCACTGATATCATCTAGTTCTGAACTTAAAATAAAATTGAGCATTTTCTTGTCATTTCTAAACATGCGAGCTCCGGCAAACTCTTTGCCGTTAAAATAAGCAGCTTTGCCTAACTTATTGACCCATTCTGGCAGCGCAGCTGAATCTGCTGCCGTGCCCTCTAAGTAGAGTTTTCGCTCATCTAAATTGATATTAGTGAGCCACAAATCAGAATGATGGTTGCTGGCTAAATCAATCATAAGATCTGAAAAACCATTACTCTTTTGTGTTTCCCTAGCCTTCAACTCATCCAAAATGGACTGCTTCAAATTGAGTTTGCTTTGTGTTCTTTCTATCTGAGCAAGTATTGAAGGGTCTTGTACTTGAGATTCTTGTGCTTCCATCATGGAATCAATCAATTCTTTTTTCATTTTCAAATTTTGCGCTAATTGATCTGAGTTTCTTTCTACTTTTCCATTTTCAGCGCTCAATACCGCCCAAGAAGCAATTACTATCAATAGACAGAAAACCAACATCGCGCATAAAAAGTTTAAATTGATCAATACAATCTTGGGTTTTAAATTGTCCTCGAAAAAATTGATTCTAGTTTTCATCGTGTGACCCCGATGCGTGTGAATATGCAGCCCCTAAACTTCCTACATAACTATTACTGTATTTCAAATTATCGGCATAATGGATGATTGGCTTAAATACTTCTGTTGGCATAAAGGTCAACTTTTGCATAATGTCGCAAAATTCGTTGAGATGTTCTGATTCAAGGCCTAGAAGTATTTTCTTAATAGGGGCCTGACGCAATTGGCTTTCGAAATAATCCATTGAGCGCTGAATCTCTACACTCAAGCTGTCACCTACTCCCATTTGCAACTCTTGTGCGTTGAAAGTAGACAGGTTTTCATACCCTCGCAGTCGTCTGGAAAAATAAACCTGGCCTTTTTTGATAATATTCAAAAACACTTCTTGACCCGCTTCTTGCACTAGGGTCAAAACGGCCTCTTCTGATTGATCAACAAGGTCTGCAATGGCTAATTCTAAAATGCCAATACTCGCCAACTCCAAGTTCGCGTCAGACACGCCTTCAAGTATTTCTTCAATATGAGATTTGGGTAGCGCGACGACATTGACTTTAGGTGGCCCTGAACCTTGTGCGGGCAGATCAAAGTAGTCCACCGTAATATCTTCTTGAATATTAACTAAATCTTTGACGCTCCATACCAGCGCTTGAGAAATCTCGGCATCCGGTAAGTTGGGTTTTTCTACCTGTAATATCTGATACTTACTGCTCGAAACGATAACATGAGCCGGTGTGTTGGTGAGTGATTCTTGGGAAACATACTTTGCGAGATGACTTTGCCAACTAGACAAAGGCAGGATATGTTGCTTAACCCATTGAATTTCATTGCTTTCTTTTTTAAGCACTGAAACTTGGACAGCTTCACTACCGAATTCTATTCCTAACGAGAAATACTTAGACGGTGTCTTCAAACGTTGCTTTATGTATTGGCGCCAGCCTGCGTGCATACTAACAATTTTATTATTTTGATATAAATTTTACCCATTACAGCAAAAAACTTACCAAAGTGCTAGCAATAATGGGAGCTAAAGAAATTTACCGAGGCAAATACCTACTCCCTAAGCAATAACTGGGGTAGCTGCACTTTTCACATTAGGGAAAATGGCGGCAATTTTGTCTTTTTTGATATGTAGATGTTGATGCAAAACAGCAGCTATCCAAGACCGAACATCGCTGGTTGGCATAAGGTCTCTATTTTCATATAAAGCGGCATTGGCTAAACTCGGCCAACTACCTAAAACGTTTCCTCCTTTTATCGCCCCGCCAACTAGAAACATTGCAGATCCTGTACCGTGATCAGTCCCCTTGGTTCCATTCACAGCTACCGTTCTACCAAATTCCGTCGTGATCACCACGGCAGTGTCTTTCCATGTTTCACCTAGGGCATTTTTCAATGCTAAGATTCCCTTGTCTAGCTCAGAGAATTGGCGATTAAGACGGGCCACTTGAGCGTTGTGAGTATCCCAACCGCCCATTTCTAGCATGGCGCAACTTGCATTCGTATTGTTAGATAAAATAACGCCACATCGCTCAGCTAAGTAGTCAAAAGTAGGGGATGGTCTTCCTTTACTCTCCCTTTTTCCCATTAGCTTTCTACTTTCGATGGCCTCATTCAACCACATACTAAATTGTTCATCTTGCTCATACAGATTTGCCAAACGTGCAAGCAAATCATCTTCGGCAGGCCTGAACTGAGAGGGATACCAAGACTGATTCTTTTCTGCACCGCGCAAAGCGATAGGAATTGCTCGAGAAATAGCCAGTCCTTCACCTTGGTATTCTGCTAATACCCTCGCTAGCCAGCCATTATCATAGGTTATTTCGTCTAGGCCGCCTTCCATTTGATCCTGACCGTCAAAGTGAGAACGCTTGCGATAGCCTGAAGCGACTGCAACCACCGGCGAAAATTCTTTTTGGTGATAGAGTTTATGTAAATTTTTGAATGCCGGATGAAGAGCAAAATTAGCATTCAGGGGTAAAAGCTGATCAGCTATGGGGGTAACTAAACTTGCTCGATGTCGCATCAAGTCGGGGTCGGATGTAGGCACCACAGCATGAATCGAATCCATTGCACCTCTGAGCATCACCCAAATCAATTTTTTAGGTTTGTTGGTAAGCGTATCGTTAGGGTTCGCTAAAGCCTGAGATGGCGAGGCGGCCATCAAAACACATCCGGCTACGGATGATTGGATGAATTGTCTGCGCTTAACTGAAAATGTCATTGGTTTACCTCATTTGAAATTCTGGGCTCATTAACATAATCGCCAGAGCCTGAGGTATACTCTCTGCTCGACGAATTTGCGTGAGCGTTTGTGGCCTTAAAAAAGGACCCAATGCATTTTCTGCAATTTTTTGCGGATTTCCCTTAACCACACCACCAAAGTGTTCAGCCCACTCTATCCGAGACATCATTGAGCGCGGGCCAGACCAGGTTTGTTTGTCATCGCTGTAGCCTGTCGGCGCGCCAGCATTGAAGGGAGTTTGTCCTAGTACCATCAGTGTTTTAGTAGCGTCAGGTCTTGTTCGGTTAACGCCGCACGCTCGGCATGCCGAAACAAATAAATCTCTTGGAGATTTCAACTTCAATCGTTCGCTTGACCAACTTTGCGGATGTTCGATCATGCGCGTCACAACCTGTTTCAAGTTTCCGTTTGTTTCCAGCCACTTTTCAACCATGGATTCTACAATAGCGGCTGGCGGTTCATCCGCAACAAAATGCTTCACCAACTTGCTACATACATGTTTTGCCGTTTTAGGGTGTCGTGCCAAATCGGTAAGTATCGCCACGCCTTTGTTAACACCAGTTTGTCTATAAGACTTGCTCATTATTGTTCTTTTACCCGGTTCATGGGCTTGCTGGCGAAAAATGAAACCAGGTTCCTCTCCGCGCCTCACTGAGCCAACCGACCAACCTGTAATGGCTTTGGCAAATTCGGTTACATCAGCTTGGGTATATCCCGCTTTGACACCAAGGGTATGCAGTTCAAGAATTTCACGTGCAAGGTTTTCGTTTAATCCCTTTTGTTGTTTCTTGCGCTTTTTGGCAAACCGAGAGTTAGGTCCAACAGAAAATTCATTGTTCAGATAAATTAGCATTGCTGGATGTTGTTCGACGGCGATGAGCAAGTCTTCAAACTGACCGACCAAGTTGGGGCCAATCGCCTCTTGCTCTAGGGTTGGCGCTAATGCGATCATGGGTAAGTTAGAGTAACTGACACTGAAATGGTTAGAAAAGAAGTCGAATAATCTAGCCTGAAAAGGTTTATCTGTTTCAATAGTGTATTTGATAGAATCATTGACCAATGATTTAGCAGCAGTGACGATATCTTTGCGACTCACACTTTGCATCATGGTGTTCATCTCAGCCATGCTATTATTCTTTTCACTTTTTTTAGCTTGGGTATATAAGTAGTGTTGCTCAAATGCTCTCGATGAATTCCAATCATTGTCGAGTTTTGGGTAAGCTTGAAGCTGCGAAATCAACCAGGCTTTTGGGTCAACTTTTTCAAGATTTGAGGTGTCGACATTAGCCCCATATCCAAAACGATTGAGTGCTGTGTAATAGTTCGCAGTCTTCATACTAGTTCAGTTCAAAAAATAACCTAAAATTAGTATAAACAGAGCGGACTGCAGAGCAATAGCAATTACACTAAATTTACATTAAGCCCAATTCTCCATTTAGCACCATTTTCAATAAGGCCTCACTTTGAATACACCTTGCTCTCAGTACAAAATAAATAACATCAACTCTGGATAGCACATTAAATTGCATTGCTTTATTTAAGTTAGCTTCTAGCTGCTATCCAAAGTTAAATAATAAGCGTTAGACATTTTTGTCTCAGCACGCTATTCAAAAGCTACTCAAAAAATAAACCACTGATTAAATACTGTATACAACCTTTAGGAGATTGAAAATAAAGGAGAATTGAATCATACGGGCTTCATCTATGCATCTGGTTTACCCGTTTAGTTTGCCCATTTAGTTAGCACAGGTTGAGTTAGGTAATATTTAGACGTTTATCGTAAATATTAGCTAAACTAAAGATCATTAATTGACAAATAGCACTCATCTAAGAATAGTATAGATCATATGTTTACGATTTATTCACATCTCTACGCTTTCTAATAGGACCTAATAATGGCGCAAACAATCACCATAAACGGCAAGACTCACGAAGTCGATGTAGAAGGGGATATGCCCCTTCTCTGGTATCTTCGAGACAATTTAGAATATACCGGAACAAAATTTGGCTGTGGCATGGGCCTTTGTGGTGCTTGTACCGTCCATATTGATGGACAAGCAACTCGCTCTTGTGTGATGCCTGTTTCTGCAGTATTTGGTAAATCCATAACCACAATTGAAGGGCTATCTGAAAATGGTGACCATCCATTACAAAAAGCATGGCTAAAAAACAAAGTACCTCAGTGCGGCTACTGTCAAGCAGGGCAAATAATGAATGCGGCCAGTTTTCTAGCGCAAAATCCATCCCCGACAGAAGAACAAATCGACAATGCCATGCAGGGCAACATATGTCGTTGCGGAACTTATCAAAGAATAAAAGCGGCTATTTCAGAAGCTGCTCTTGAACTGGGCAAGGAGGTTTAACATGACGATTGAAAACGTCAGCAGACGTAAATTTTTAAAAACCTCTGGTGTCGCTGCCGGTGGATTGTGGTTAGGTGTCACTATCCCTAATGCCGCGATGGCAAAATTGGGGTTAGAAGATGAAGCCGTATTTAACCCAAATGCATTTATTCATATTGCCGAAAATGGTGACACTCTGATCTATTGCGGTCGTTGCGAGATGGGTCAAGGTATTAGTACTGCTTTGCCTGCGGCGGTTGCAGATGAGCTTGAAGCAGACTGGTCAAGAGTGACTGTTAAACAAGCCGACGGTAACGAAGAGTTATATGGTTCTCAAGCAACAGGCGGATCTGCAAGTATTAGGACCATGTACATTCCAATGCGAGAAGCAGGAGCAGCCGCAAAGCTGATGTTGATTGCTGCCGCGGCAAAAGTGTGGAATGTATCATCTGAAGATTGTTATGCGGAATCGCACAAAGTCATCAATCGCAAAAATAATCAGCAATTGTCTTACGGTGAATTGGCTTCTTTGGCAGCCAGAGTGCCGGTTCCTGAAAAACCGGCTTTGAAAGAGAAAGCGGATTACAAATACATAGGCAAAGATTTAGCCAGACACAACCAAGGTGACATAGTCGTAGGGCAACTTACTTACGGTGTTGATACCAAAATCCCTGGCTTGAAATACGGTGCCATTGTCCATTGCCCAGTATTTGAAGGAAAGTTAAAAAGCCTTGATAAAACAGAAGCGATGAAGATGAAAGGCGTGGAAGCGGTAGTGGAAATTCCACGGTTTGAAGTACCTTATGGCTCTATTGGCGGCGTTGCAGTTGTCGCTAACAACACTTGGACTGCACAACAAGCTGTGAAAAAACTCAAGATTGAATGGGATTTGGGTCCAAACAATACTTACGACACGGCTGCGTATAAAGCCCAACTGGTCAAAAATGTAGAAAATCCTGCACAATTGGCGGCAGAACGCGGTGATATTGAAAAGGCATTTGCAAATGCAGAGCATAAAGTCAGTGCGACATACACGGGTGGACATTTATCTCATTCGCCCATGGAACCGAATGCCAGCGTAGTTTGGGTGCAAGACGATAGTTGTGAAGTTTGGGCAGCAACACAGAGCCCGGCTGATATTCAAAAAGTGCTTGGTCAATATTTAAAACGTAAACCCAAAGATATCTTGGTTCATGTCACCATGTCTGGTGGAGCCTTTGGTCGCAAATTTAAATGTGACTATGTGCAGGAAGCCGCCGTTTTATCTCAAGCAGTTAACGCGCCAGTTCAACTTACCTGGTCTCGTGAAGAAGATATGCGCACCGGCTATTACCATTCGATAAACGCCCAACACATTGAAGCGTCTATTGATAAAGATGGAAATGTCACTGGTTGGTTGCACCGCGCTGCCTTTATGCCCATTGCTTCTCTATTCAATGGCAAGTTAGATAGGGCTCCGGCAAACAATCTGAATGAAATAAGGAATCATCCATTTGGAATTGAAAACCTGCGTAGTGAAACCGGCGAAGCGAAACGACATACACGAATTGGTTGGTATAGGGCTGTCTATGCAATTTTTTATGGCTTTGCATACGGTACGTTTGCTGATGAAATGGCAAATAAAGTAGGACAAGATACATTTACCTTCCTCAACAATCTTTACGACAGCAACAAAAACCCTGAACAAGAAGAGCAAGTTCGACGTTCAAAAGGTGCTTTGGCGCTAGCGGCTGAAAAATCTCAGTGGTTTTCACGCGATAAATTGCCTAAAAATCAAGGCATAGGTATAGCGGTTCATTATAGTTTTAATACTTATGTTGCTATGGCGGTGCACGTAGAAGTCAATGGCGATGACATTCGAGTGCTTAACGTTGATTGCGCAGTAGATTGTGGGCAGGTACTAAATATCGATAGTGCAACAGCCCAGATGGAAGGTGCTGTTGTTATGGCTACTGCATTGTCGTTGCGCACAGAGATTGTGTTTAGAGACGGTGCCGTGGTGAATTCCAACTTCCATAATTATCCTGTTTTGCGCATCAATGAAATGCCCAAAGTAAAAGCGCATTTTATTGATAATGGAGACAAACCCACAGGTTTAGGTGAGCCCGGATTAGGCCCCTACCCAGCGGCACTTAGCAACGCGGTGTTTGCGGCTTCAGGCAAGCGCTATCGCGATTTGCCGTTTAAACCTATGCCTGTTTAAATCACGCAGTAGTTACATATCCCGCATCAATGACAAAAGCTGGGTTAATCGATATTAAATTGATTAACTCAGCTTTTTTGTTTCCCGAGTCGGATAATACAGCTTTGTGCCTTCACAATTAATTAGTGTCGGATAGCTCTGTACAATCGCTTGGTACAAAAAAATCCATAACCAAGCGAATGATTATGGATTTTTTATACAATTATAAACGTTTATGCTTTGCGGCGTAACCTAAGAGATATCAAACCCATCAAAATTAATGCTATCGCTGCAGGCTCCGGCACTACAGTAGGTTGACCAAAACTGAGATCGTCTGAAAAGAATATAACGTTCCCATTATTATCAAATATATCTAAAGAATTAACGGGATTAGCCGCATCTAAAAGAAGCTGATAATTCCAGAAATCAAAACCGCGTTCTTGAACATCAAAGAATAGGAATTCGATACCTGCAAAAACGTCATCGCCGTCGATAACAGCTTCAAATGCGAAAACGTCGAATACCGGCACACCCAACAAGGTTAGGTCAACAAATTCAAATACTGAGAGTAAACCGTTTCCTAAATCTGCATCATTAACTTCAATAGTTACTGTGCCTAGTGTAAACACACCATCGTTAACAATAATGTCTTGTGTTATTAATGTCGCGTTTGCATTAACAGCAGCGAATGTCATAACGATAGCAATTATCGTTTGGGAAAATAGTTTTTTAAACATGGAACACCTTTATTATTTTTATATTAATCAAGTAAAATATTTTCAAATCTCTCAACTTATACTATCGCTCGAAATCAATAAAGCTAGTCAAGTTACGTTAAAGGATTGAAGCAAGCAATAATCAAGCCGATGAAAAATAATTATTATTATCAGTCTCTTGCAATAATCATATTATTGATATTCTATTGTCTGTAAATAAATCTGACACCAAGTGTGATTACATTCCGTCGATTTTTATTCTATACCAACGATTGTTGGTAGCATATTCGCTAAACGCTTGGTGGGGATGTAAATGCGAACAAATTACTAAAGTTTAGCCTTTAGTTAATGGCTCGCTTTCCAGAAGTAAATAAATTAAGGGTATTCCAAATTTCGTGATGGCGGTCGGCTTCTTGAAATGCGCCTGATTAAGCCGGTAATCAATTCTGCGCAGGATTTTTATGAAAGCTAATTTTATTTGCATTCATAATTCTTTTACCAGCTCATTTGCTGTTCAAATCGCCAAAAACGATAGAACAAAATTGCACCAAAAAGATAATGACGAAGGAAAAATGCACCAAATTTGAAATTGTTGAATCAATATTTTTTTCTACCATCCTAATGAAGAAAAATTATCCTTAATTAATACAACAAGTTAAGTGGAATTTTTTGCTACATACATTTTTGGAACAGATTATGCCTTATTAGGATTGAAGCAAGGGTTCAATGATGTTGAACTTACTTTCAGCCAAACGGATATCTAGGGTTCCGATTCTGCGTTGTTCATACATCGCTGAATGACTGGTCCAAGAGTTATCAACCCGGCCAATCTTCCTATAGAACAAGCTTCTATTTGAATATGTTGCATTTGCAAGGGTTACACGGAGGGACAAAAGCCCGGGAGGTCAAAATTATTGAACCTCTTGCGCCCGAATTCCGTGTAAAACAATTGGAGAATGCAACATGAATAAAATGAAAATAGCACTGCTCGTACTCACCTTACTTACCTGTTCTAACGCTTTTGCAAAAGATAAGTTCTCAATATGTTGGACCATATATGTTGGTTGGATGCCATGGGATTATGGCGATAGTTCTGGAATCGTGAAAAAGTGGGCAGACAAATACGATATTGAAATCGACGTTGTTCAAATAAACGATTACATTGAGTCGATTAACCAGTATACCGCAGGTCAGTTTGATGCCTGTACTATGACTAACATGGACGCTCTAACTATCCCTTCCGCAAGCTTTGTCGACAGTACTGCGCTAATTGTTGGAGATTTTTCAAACGGTAACGATGGCGTCGTGCTAAAAGACAAGACATCCCTGGCTGACATAAAAGGTCAGCAAATCAACCTAGTAGAGCTAAGTGTTTCGCACTATCTACTAGCGCGTGCGTTGGAAACCGTTGGTATGACAGAGAGAGACGTTTCTGTTGTCAATACCTCTGATGCAGATATGGTTGCCGCATACACTACTAACGACGTAACTTCGGTTGTTACTTGGAATCCGCTTCTTTCAGAAATTACCGCTATGCCAAAGGCCAACAAAGTGTTCGACTCGTCAGATATTCCTGGGGAAATCATAGATCTACTAGTGGTGAATACCGAAACACTGAAAGAAAATCCTAAGCTAGGTAAAGCGTTGGTAGGTGCTTGGTACGAAATTATGCAAGTCATGCAAAAAGATAAAGCTGCGCTAACTCAAATGGCAGTAGCTTCAGGTACTGATCTGGCAGGCTACGAAGCGCAACTTGCAACTACCAAAATGCTTTATACACCAGACTCAGCAGTTGAGTTTACTGAAAGCGCACAACTACCTAAAACCATGCAATACATAGCTGAATTTTCATTTAAGCATGGGTTGTTGGGGGAAGGAGCGGCAGACTCTAGCTTTATTGGTATCCAAACACCAGCTGGCATTATCGGCGATAAAAAGAATATCCAACTTCGCTTTGACCCGACATATATGAAATTAGCCGCTGAAGGCAAATTATAGTTTCGTCACCTAAATGTATTTTTTGGGTAGTGAAGATGTTTCTAAGTGATTTAGTTAACGCGAATTTATGATGAATTTTAAACGGCGCTGGCGATTAGTGTGCAGAACCAATAGTGCCGTTTAATGCTGTTTCTCTGAGAGCAATTCCAGTTGACTAATTTACCGAATTAGGCAGGTTTTTTATGAAAAGATTAATGAATTTAACGCCATCAAAACCATTGAGTATTTTCTTGAGCTTAATGCCTTTTGTATTAATTTTGTTCGTTTATTGGAATGCATCTAATGTACGTTTGGCAGAAAATCCAAATGACAAACTGTTACCCAGCTTTAGCCAAATTTCCAGTGCCGTTGATCGACTGGCGTTTAACGAAGATAAACGCACGGGAAAATACATTTTTTGGGTAGACACACAGGCGAGTCTATATCGTATCGGGTTGGGAATTCTAATCAGTGCTGCATCAGGATTAATAATTGGTCTGTTAACAGGTTTGGTTCCCATAGCAAGATCCAATTTATCACCGGTTGTTACCATAATTTCACTAATTCCACCCATGGCAATATTGCCGATTTTATTCATTAGTTTTGGCTTAGGTGAACTCGCCAAAGTTATGTTAATTATTATTGGCACAGCCCCAGTGATTATTCGGGATATGCAGTCTCGGGTGCTTCAACTTCCTTCTGAACAGTTGATCAAAGCACAAACGTTAGGAGCCTCAACCTGGTTGGTTGCATTACGCGTAGTATTGCCTCAAATCTTGCCAAGCTTAATATCTTCAATGCGATTGTCTTTGGGCGCAGCATGGCTGTTTTTAATCGCTGCAGAGGCAATCGCCGCTCAAGAAGGTTTAGGATATCGGATATTTCTAGTAAGACGATATATGTCTATGGACGTGATATTCCCCTACGTAATTTGGATCACCACGCTCGCATTTCTGATGGACTTTAGTTTAAAGCGTTTATCGCAATTATGCTTTCCTTGGTATCACGATATTGAAAGCGGTAAATAAGGAGCGCATCAGATGAATTTTTTAAGTATCGAAAATCTTTATAAATCTTATGGCGAGAACCTGGTGCTTGAGCGACTAAATCTCACCGTAGAACAAGGAGAATTTGTCTCAATGGTCGGTGCTTCGGGCTGCGGCAAATCAACCTTTTTAAACATGCTTTTGGGCAAAGAAAAACAAACTAAAGGCAAAATAGTTTTTGAAGGAAAAGAGCTTACGCAAGAGCCTGATGCAGAACGCGGTATCGTTTTTCAAAAATACTCAGTGTTTCCACATTTGACAGTTTTACAAAATGTCATGATAGCTGATGAGTTTAGTCACTCGCCTATACTCGGATGGACTTTCGGCAAGAGTAAAAAAGAGATAAAGCAAAAAGCCATGTCTTTTATTGATGCTGTTGGTCTTTCCCCGGCAATAAAGAAATACCCCCATGAATTATCTGGTGGTATGCAGCAACGACTCGCAATAGCGCAAGCATTGATGAAAGCGCCGAAAATATTATTGTTAGATGAACCTTTTGGTGCTCTTGACCCGGGTATTCGAGCTGATATGCATGAACTTATTCTTGATATTTGGCAAAAAAATAAACTCACCATTTTTATGGTAACTCACGATATTCAAGAAGGCTTCAAATTGGGTTCTCGCTTATGGGTTTTCGATAAGATCCGCCAAGACCCTCAAGCTCCCAATGCCTATGGGGCACAAGTCACTTTTGATTTGTCCTTAACAACCGAAAACAGCAAAGCCGCTGCCAAAGAATTATTGAAGGAAGCAAGTTAATCATGTCAGGCGAAATTTTATACAAAGATACACTTCCCGGTGGTAAACACTGGTCAATGCGCATGCGCAGAGGCACATCATTGCGACTGATCGATGTAGAAGGTGGGGCAAATCTAGGTATGCTATTTTACAACCCAGAAAATTTACTAGAACGCTATAACGCGCCTGATACGTTGAAATGTCAGCACACCTTTAAGCTGACTAAAGGCCATTGTTTGTACTCTGACATGGGGCGCATATTTTGCTCGATAGTTGCAGACTCATTGGGCTGGCATGACACCGTGAGCGGCAACACCAATAGTAAGATTGTCGAGAAAAAGTGGGGAAAACTAGACTATCAAAAAGACCGCAATGACTGGCTCCAGAATGGCTACAATGCATTTCTTGTTGAAGCAGTTAAATACGGCTTAAGTAAAAAGGATTTGGCCGCGAATCTTAATTTATTCAGTGCCGTAGTGCCAGATGATAATGGTAATCTAAAATTTAAAACTGAACATTCAAAAGCCGGTGATTCTGTTGAGTTGCGCTTTGAGATGGACACCATCGTGTTGTTACATACCTGCCCACACCCATTGAATCCGTCACTCAACTATCCGTTTAAACCTGTTGAATATCAAATTAGTCATTCAGCACCTGTGGAAGAGGATGATTTATGTATGAATGCCTGCGCTGAAAATCAACGAGGTTTTGAAAATAACCGATTGTATTATCTAGGTATTTAAGGAAATTGACATGATTTTAGAAAGCTCATTACAAACCGAAAATGCCCTAGTTCGAGACATAGTCGACGCTGGTGACTATTACTTAAAAACGATTAGTGAAGGCCAGACAGTTCGCATATTAGATTTAGAGGGGAATCAAGCCGCTGATACTTTATTCTTCAGCGCGTTGGATGTGAGCGAACGGTACAGTGCCATCGACACAATCAGAGAACAGGGAAATGTGTATTTGACCGCAGGTAGCATATTAATGACCAATGATTGCAATCCCATGTTGGAAATTGTTGCGGACACTTGCGGTCGCCATGACACCCTTGGCGGAGCTTGCGCCACCGAGAGTAATACTGTGCGCTACGCCTTGGAAAAGAAATGCATGCACGCGTGCCGTGACAGTTGGTTGCTCGCTATTGCTGAAAACGAAGCACTTGGATTAGATAAAGCCGATATTACTCACAATATTAATTTTTTTATGAATGTACCCATTACTTCTGAAGGAAAATTAAGCTTTGCAGATGGCATTAGTGGCGCGGGTAAATATGTCGAATTAACCGCATTAATGGACACCATAATTTTAATTTCCAATTGTCCACAATTAAACAACCCTTGTAATGCGTACAACCCGACTCCGATTGAAGTGTTGATCTGGGACGCATAAAGCGATTCTTGTCAGATATTAAACTCAGCTAATCTGGACGGCCTTGTTAGCTAATGTTAAATCGCGGGACGACCCGCAGTTTCAGAGTATTTAACCATGTTTACCACCGTACTAATTGCCAATCGTGGTGCGATAGCTTGTCGAATCATTCGAACTCTTAAAAAACTCGGAATAAAAAGTATTGCTGTATATGCCGAAGCGGATCGCGAATCACTGCATGTTAGGCAGGCAGATGAAGCATACAGTTTAGGTCAGGGCACAGCCAGTCAGACTTACCTAGATCAACAGAAAATCATTGATATTGCCCAAAAAGCAGGAGCTCAAGCGATTCACCCAGGGTATGGGTTCTTAAGTGAAAATGCCGAATTTTCTGACCTTTTGAGTCGATCAGGAATTACGTTTATTGGCCCCAGAGCACAACAAATGGTTGATTTTGGATTGAAACATCAAGCCCGTGATCTAGCTCAAGCGGCATCTGTGCCTTTAGTACCGGGAAGTGGTCTATTAGCTAACGTTGATGAAGTAATCCGCTTTGCAAAACAGGTAGGTTATCCCGTTATGTTGAAGAGCACCGCTGGAGGCGGTGGAATAGGCATGCAGCGTTGTGACAATCAAAAACAATTAGAGCTAGCCTTCACTAAAGTGAAGTATTTGGGCGCACAAAATTTTTCTAATGATGGCGTTTTTCTGGAAAAATTTGTCGAGAAAGCACGACACATAGAAGTACAAGTTCTGGGAAATGGTCAGGGCCAGGTGATTACTCTGGGTGAGCGCGATTGCTCTAGCCAAAGGCGTAATCAAAAGGTCATTGAAGAATGTCCTGCACCCAATTTGTCTGATGAAGTTCGAGCCAAAATGTTGGCAACAGCAAAGCAATTAATGGTATCCATAAATTACTTGAATGCAGGCACGGTAGAATTCATTTTTGATGATGAATCGCAACAATTTTATTTTCTTGAAGTGAATACTCGCTTACAAGTTGAGCACGGAATTACAGAAACTTGTTTTAGTATAGACCTAGTAGAGTGGATGTTAAAAATTGCATTTGCAGACGCAAATGCCGCTGCCACTGATCTTTCCTCTATAGATAATTTAGTCAGTCAAGGACATGCAATCCAAGCTCGTATTTATGCAGAAAATCCGGCAAAAAACTTCCAACCATCAGCAGGATTATTGACCCAAGTTGATTGGCCTGCCATTTGTGAGGATGATCATAGTAAATTGAGAATTGATCACTGGATCGAAGCCGGTCTTGAAATATCCTCATTTTTTGACCCCATGTTGGCGAAAGTCATTGTTCACTCAACTGATAGACAGCAGGCTATACATGCATTGGATTCCAGTTTAAGAAAAAGCGACCTTTATGGCGTTATCACTAATATTGACTATGTCCGTCAAATATTGGCAGAGGAACAATTCCAAGAAGGCAAGATATATACTCAGACTCTAAACGATATTAAAGCGTCTTTTTTCGGTTTTGAGGTACTTAAACCCGGTACCATGACGACAATTCAAGACTACCCAGCTCGCACCGGATATTGGGATATTGGTGTTCCCCCCTCTGGACCATTCGACTTTTATTCATTCAATCTAGCAAATCGTTTGCTCAGTAACCCCATTGATGCAGCAGGACTAGAGATCACCATCGCTGGGCCAAATCTTCAGTTCTATAGTGATAGTCAGGTCGTTCTATGCGGAGCAGAAGTAGATATTGAGTTAGATGATGTTGCATGTTCAATGAATAAAATCATCGATGTTAAAGCAGGTCAAAGTTTAAAAATAGGTAATGTAAAACAAGCTGGCGCGCGTGTTTATATGGCGGTAGCTGGCGGAATTCAGTGTCCAGACTACTTAGGCAGTAAAAGTACCTTTACCCTAGGTCAATTTGGTGGTCATTGTGGCAGGGCTTTGCGCACTGGCGACTTTATCGGCTTAACCAACGATGCTAAACCTATTGCACAGCAGCCTGATGTATCTGGGTTGGTTGAAAAACTATTAGCGCCCATCGGCAATGAATGTGTGCTGCGTGTTATTTATGGTCCGCACGGAGCGCCTGATTTTTTTACTCAACAAGATATCGATACCATTAGTCAATATCAGTGGGAAGTACACTACAACTCAAGTCGCACAGGAATTCGCTTGATCGGTCCCAAGCCAAAGTGGGCTAGAGCAAGTGGTGGAGAAGCAGGGCTGCATCCTTCTAACATTCATGACAATGCATATGCATTTGGAACAGTTGATTTTACAGGCGATATGCCGGTTATTCTTGGGCCTGATGGGCCAAGTTTAGGCGGTTTTGTCTGTCCATTTACTGTCATCAGTGCCGATTTATGGAAACTGGGTCAATTGAAAGCAGGTGATAAGTGCCGGTTTGAAATTGTCGATCTAGCCAGCGCAGAGAAAATAGAGCAGGCTCAATTACGTCAACTCGCTACGCTAACGCATCAGCAAGCCGATTATCAGGCTCTAACTCTTGATGGATTACAGAGCGCCATTCTAGATACTTTAGTCACTGATGATGGCGAACCCAATATGGTATTTAGGCAAGCAGGTGACAAATTTTTATTGGTAGAGTACGGAGAACTCGAGCTCGATTTAACCTTACGAGCTCGGGTTCAGGCACTATTAACCTCCCTTCAGGAAAAAAAGCAAACGGGTTTGATTGAAGGACTCTTCGAACTAACCCCTGGCATTCGTTCTTTGCAGATACATTATGACAATAATGTGATTTCGGTATTTGATTTGATTGCGCACTTAAAAACGCTAGATATCGCTTTAGGTGACACACGCCAATTGAGCTTTGATTCGCGTATCGTACATTTGCCGCTAAGTTGGGATGATCAGGCTTGCCAACTGGCGATCGAAAAATATATGCAATCGGTCAGAAAAGATGCGCCATGGTGCCCTTCAAATTTAGAGTTTATCCGTCGAATTAATGGCCTGGCTGACATCAAAGCAGTGCAAGACTTGGTGTTTGATGCTAGCTACCTAGTGCTTGGATTGGGAGACGTCTACTTGGGAGCACCAGTGGCAACACCATTAAATCCTTGTCATCGACTAGTGACCACAAAATACAACCCTGCCCGCACATGGACGGCAGAAAATTCAGTAGGCATTGGTGGAGCTTACATGTGTATTTACGGCATGGAAGGCCCGGGAGGCTATCAATTCGTTGGTCGCACCGCACAAATGTGGAACAAATATCGTCAGACATCGGTATTTAAACAGCCTTGGTTATTACGTTTTTTCGACCAAATTCGATTCTACCCTGTGACTCACGATGAACTAGAAGAGATTCGTCGTGACTTTCCAATAGGTAACTGGCAACCAAAAATTGAAAACTCAACCATTTCGATGCCCGAATTGGCGCAAGAGTGGGAGAGAAACCAGAAAGAAATTGATCAGTTTGTTGAGCAACGTGAACGTGCGTTTGAGCAAGAAATGATGGACTGGAACGCGTCTGGCCAATTGGACTATCAGGTTAATTCTGAAGCGCTAGAAGGTGCTGAAGAGCACAGTTTGGCTGAGGGGGAATTCATCGTCGAGTCATCCACTGCTGGTAATGTTTGGCAAGTTAACACGTGCGATGAGGCAGAACTGGAAGAAGGTGATGGATTGATCATTCTTGAATCAATGAAAATGGAGATCGCCATAAACGCACCTGAAAAAGCGCGAGTTAGCAAAATACTTGTGGAAACTGGTCAACAAGTTCAAGCAGGTCAGGCATTGATAATTTTATCGACCAAGTAAGCCTTTAAAATATTATTTAAGTGAGAAAATCATGAACTTAACTATTGACGCATTATCCTCGGCTTATAGAAATGACGAGATAACGCCTGAAGAACTAATTCAACAACTTCGTTTGAAAGCGGAAAAGCAAAAGAATGTATGGATTCATCTATTATCTGAATCAGAAACCGCTCCTTACCTATCAGCACTAAAATCGAAAAACCCTGAAGAGTGCCCGCTATGGGGAGTGCCTTTTGCGATAAAAGACAATATCGATTTAGCCGGCATCCCGACCACGGCCGCTTGCCCAGAGTTTAGTTATATTGCTGAAAAGTCAGCACACGTTGTAGAGCAATTAATCGCAGCTGGCGCCATCCCATTGGGCAAAACTAATTTAGATCAGTTTGCTACTGGGTTAGTCGGCACAAGGTCTCCGTACGGCGCGACTGCAAATTCATTTGATAAAAACTATATCTCTGGTGGATCCAGTTCAGGTTCATCGGTAGTAACCGCCACTGGAATGGTCACGTTTGCGCTTGGTACAGACACCGCAGGTTCAGGACGCATACCTGCTTGTTTTAACAATTTAGTGGGATTGAAACCTAGTATTGGCTTGCTGTCAGCTTCGGGCGTTGTGCCCGCCTGCCGCAGTCTAGATTGTGTGAGTATTTTCAGCCTCACCGCAGACGATGCTCGTACCGTTTTTTTAGTAGCTGCTGACTTTGATGATTCTGATAGTTATGCCAGACCGAATCCAATCGCCAATCAAGGTATAGTGGAAATAGGAAGGGAATTTTCTTTTGCAGTGCCATTACCTGAACAACTTGCTTTCTTCGGCAGCGATAGTTATCAGGCAGCCTATGTTGAGGCGATTTCTGACTTGGAGGAAATAGGTGGTACCAAGGTTGAAACCGATTTTTCCCCTCTATTTGACGCGGCAAAGTTATTGTACGAAGGACCTTGGGTTGCTGAACGATATTTGGCGACAAAAGAGATCATTGAAAATAACCCGTCTGCGATGATGGAAGTCACGCATAAAATAATTGCAGGAGGAGCCAATCCAAAAGCAACTGACGCGTTTACTGCACTTTATCAACTTCGTGCAGCCAAACAGCTTTCAGATAAGCTAGTAGCAAGTGTTGATGTTTTGGTTACGCCTACTGCTGGGCGCCACTTTACCCTTGAAGAAATTGAACAGGAGCCCATAGCCCGTAATTCGCAATTAGGTTATTACACGAACTTCATGAATTTACTGGATTTTGCTGCAATAGCTGTCCCTACTTCTTTTACAACACAAAAGATGCCTTTCGGTATCACCTTGTTTAGCTCTGCAATGACGGATCAGAAACTCTTGAGCCTTGCGAAACGCATTCAAGACGCTAATAAGCTGCCACTTGGTGCGACTAATATTCCATACACCGTTGTGGAGGATAATCTCGAACCTAGCCTTGGTTACATTGATGTAGTTGTGTGCGGGGCTCATTTGTCCGGCATGGTACTAAATCATCAGTTGACTGAGCGTGGTGCTTTCTTGAAACAAGTTACAGAAACATCAGCGCAGTACAAAATGTTTGCTGTGCCGGGCAGTGTGGAACGTCCTGCCATGATCCGCGACGAAAATAATGGTTATAGCTTTGCTGTAGAAGTCTGGACCATGCCAATCAGGGAATTTGGTTCGTTCGTATATGGCATTGCACAACCTCTTGGAATAGGCAAAGTTGAACTTGCATCTGGTGAATACGTAACTGGTTTTATCGCGGAAGGCTATGCTGAAGATTTGGGTAAAGATATTAGCAAGTTCGGGGGTTGGCGAAAATATAAAGCAAGTTGATCAGATACCTATCATACCCAACCGAGCACTTTTTACAAAAAGTGTAAGTTAAAGCTCAATAGTCATACTGACTTCAATAAAAGCCTGACCTAGCTGTTAACACTAGGTCAGGCTAGTTAAATAATTACTAACCTTAAATAACTCACTAACCGTAAATAATTCCTAACCGCAAACGGCTTAACACCGCCTGCTCAATGAATTGTGATTAATTTGTTTTACAAAGAATATCGGCAAACTTCCAAGAAACTCATCATGCACGCCAATCATGTCTTTGACCTAATAATTAAATGAGAAGATGAACTCAGACCCCAGTCTGCCAAATAAACACTCTCCACTTTACTGATAAATGAAAGTAGATCTCTGCTCAGCAATTTCATTACTTTCATTAGTGATACGAAAAACAAAAGGCGTGATCTTTTCACTCAAATTTTCTGGCTTAATAGCGACAGAAATGGGTAAATTTGCCAATTCGCTCGCAGGCACAGTCACCATATGGTTGCCAATTAGGCGACCGCCTTCCAATTCACTAATTTCTATTTTGTACCTTTGGTCTTGCTGAGTTTTATTCATCACGACTAGGGTGTAACTGTTTTCTATGGCCCCCTGTATACCGTCTCTGAACAGCGAATTTCTATCTCTAACAACATCTAAGTCTAAATTGGGTTTGGTGTAAATACTGAACAACAATAGCCCGAACATCACTAAAAAGGTTATAAAATAGCCGGTTACCTTAGGTCTTAGAATTTTGCTCGGAATTCCTTTTAGACTTTTCTCTGAGGTGTAGCTTATTAACCCTTTTTGGTAATTCATTTTTTCCATTACGCCATCACAGGCATCAACACATGCACCGCAGTTGATACATTCATATTGCAAACCGTTACGAATATCGATACCGGTAGGGCACACCTGAACACATAAATTACAGTCGATGCAGTCTCCTAATCCTTTGCTATCACACTGTTCTTTGGTTAACTTCTTAGATCTTGGCCCCCGCCCCTCTCCTCTGCTGACATCGTAAGTCACTGTTAATGTATCCGCATCAAACATAGACGACTGAAAACGTGCATAGGGGCACATATGGGTACACATAATTTCGCGCATCCACCCTGCATTTCCGTAAGTACACAGTGTAAATAGCAGAACGTAGAACAGCGGCCAGAAGTTTAAATCGAAAGTGAAAAAACTTTGTACTAAGGTATGCATTGGATAAAAGTACCCGACGAAAGTTAATGCGGTTAATGTCGAAACAAGTAGCCAAAGTCCGTGCTTAGCGGTCTTCTTGAGTAACTTATTAAAGCTAAATTGCTGCTTATCGAGATGGATTCTTTTATTGCGACTACCTTCAACTTTTTCTTCTATCCACACGAACAAAAAAGTGAACACGGTTTGTGGACAAACAAAACCGCACCAGACTCGCCCCAACACAGCCGTAACGAAGAATAGCGCGAAAGCAGCAATAATAAATAACCATGCAAATAAGGTGAGGTCTTGTGGCCACAACGTCATACCAAAAATATGAAATCGTTGGGCTGTAAAATCTAATAAAACGGCTTGATGACCGTTGAATTTCAACCAAGGAATAACTGCGAAGACAAATAGAAAAAGAGAACCCGAAATTTTACGAAATGAATCAAAAAAACCACTTACAGCTCTTACATAGATTTTATCGCTTCCATTTGGTTTATGGACCTTCACTTCAGACTTTTTGCTCTCTAGAACTCTGATTGGGATTTGATTTTCCATTTTGCTTATTAGCCTCTGGCAATAAAATTCTTGAACGTATTCAGTATAAATTTTCAGCGAAATGGTTACAGGTACAATAAATTAAATTAGTATAGGTACAGAAGCCAGAGGAGTGTCCTATTCAACAACCTAAATACCAAGTTCTAGCGGATCAAATCTCACTGCAAATCGAACAGAAGCGGTTAGCCGTGGGCGAAAGGCTGGCTTCTATTCGACAGTTAAGTAATGATTCAGGACTTTCTAAGAATACGGTTATCCAAGCTCTGCACTTATTGGAGTCGAAAAACTTCATCGAATCTCGACCCAAAAGTGGGTTCTTCGTTGCCAATCAAATTAGACGTGAAGAACCTCGCAAACCGAACTTTGATAGTTTTGAGCCAACACAAGTAAATGTGCCAGAAATGTTTCAGGACATTATGATGCGCAGCGCAGCATTCGATATATTGCCCCACGAACAGGCACCTGCACCCACTTCATCATTGGTCACGCTGCATCGACATATTAATAAAGCAATGCGTTATCAGGCGACAAAAAAATCCAACTATTATGATGAACCCATAGGAAATATTAATCTTAGATCGGAACTAAAAGACATGTATCGTCCTGCAGGAGTACTTAGAACGGCTGCAGACTTTTGTATCACCTCAGGTTGCCAGCACAGTTTGTTTTTGGCATTAATGGCAACTTGCAAACCAGGCGACAATGTCGCGGTTGAAAGTCCTGGATTTTACGGGGTTCTGCAACTTCTGCAACAACTTCAACTCAACGTAATCGAAATTCCTTCTTCTCCATCTTCTGGTTTTGATGTTGAGGCCTTTGCGTCTGCGTTAGTTACTTGGGAAATCAAAGCCTGTGTCGTCACTCCCGCATTCGCCACGCCAAGTGGTGCCGAAATGCGAGAATCGTGTAAAGGTCATTTAATTGCTTTGGCAAATCAATATGATATCGCTGTAATCGAAGATGATATTTACGGTGACCTCGGTTTTAATATTCGACCAACACCACTGAAAGCATTAGACACGCAAGAGCGAGTCATCTTATGCAGTTCAATCTCTAAATCCTTATCTCGAGATCTACGTATTGGCTGGATTATTGGTGGTCGTTGGCACGAAGAGATAATTAAATTAAAGCTAGTCAACAATCTTGCCAATAGTCAGGCAATTCAACTCGGCTTGTCGAGCTTTATCTCGGAAGGTCACTATAAACGACATCTTCAACAAAAAAGACAAGTACTAAAACAACAACGCGACCAATTGATTCAGAACATTCACGATTGTTGGCCAGAAAACGTCAGGTTTAATACCCCGAATGGTGGTCTCGCGCTGTGGGTGGAAACTCATCCCGACGCGGATATGCAGTCACTCTACTATTCACTTTTGTCCGATAAAATCGTAATAACACCCGGTGTTTTATTTAGCACGACCAAGCAATTTAACAACTATCTACGGCTGAGTTTTAATCATCCAACAACCGGAAATAGAGAAAAAGCGATAAAACGCATAGCGAAAGACCTTTAAAAAATCTCTTTTTTACATTTCATATACAACACTGTATATTCACATTTAAATTAAATTACCCTATTGAGACTTCTCTAAAAGGAACGCTATGCTAAACCTAGCTCGCTTATCCACTCTTTGTATTCTGCTTTTTTGTGTGTTTCCAGCAACCGCGCTTGCTCAGGCTAAACCCAATGTGATCCTAATATACTCAGATGATCAAGGTTGGGGAGATGCAGGTTTTAATGGTGCTACTGATGTATTAACACCCAACTTAGACTCACTCGCACAAGACGGCATTGTGTTTGATCAGGGATATGTATCGCACCCTTATTGCAGCCCTAGCAGAGCAGGACTTATTACCGGTCGATACCAACAAAGGTTTGGACACGAGAATAATCCCGCTTACAAAGTAGATGAAAATGTTGGACTACCACTAGAGGAAACGACGATTGCCGATGAGTTCCAGCGTATTGGTTATCAAACTGCCGCAATTGGCAAGTGGCACTTAGGAGACCACGAAAAGTACTTACCTAACAACCGAGGGTTTGATTATTGGTTTGGATTTTCGGCCGGTGGTATGAGTTATTGGGGAAAACCTGTCAAACCGAATCTACCCACCTCTGGTGTCGTTGAGAATGGCAAGCCTGTTCCACTATCAGAAATCACGTACCTGACGGATGATTTTACCAATGCGAGCATCCGATTTGTCGAGAAGAATGCTGACAAACCATTTTTCATTTATTTGGCGTACAACGCACCCCATATGCCTGGTCATGCTCCCAAAAAGTATTTAAAAATGAGTGACCATATCGAAGATGGCAAACGTGCCGTTTATGCATCCATGGTAAGCGGAATAGACCATGGCATAGGTCGATTGGTTGATACGCTAAAGCAACAAGGAATATATCAAAACACACTAATTGTCTTCGCTAGTGATAATGGCGGCCATACTCATGGTGCCAGCAGTTACCCTTACCGTGGTCACAAGGGTATGTTGTTTGAAGGTGGTATTAGAGTGCCTTTTTTAATGAGTTGGCCTGCTAAATTAAAAGGTGGAAAACGTTACAATCACCCAATTTCGAGTTTAGATATTATGCCAACCACGTTGGCGGCTGCCGGGCTGAACAATATCCGCTCAAAACCATTAGATGGTAAAAACTTATTGCCCTATCTAACTGGTGAAAACCCTCATAAACCCCACGAGACATTGTATTGGCGATATTCCGATGGGGCGGGTTATGCGGTTCGACATGGTGATTACAAACTTGTCATGTCTGATTATAAAAAACGCTCATTCTTGTTTGATATGGTCAATGATCCGTTAGAACGAGTCGACTTATCGACTGACAAGCCGCAACTCAAACAAACCATGACAGCACTTTATAACAAGTGGGATAAGCAGTTAATTGAACCCCTGTGGCAAGATCCCCATTTAGCCAATGTTAAAAAAGAAGAAGATAGGCGAAAGAAAGCCATTCAATTTGCACACAAAGGTGAAGGTAACAGGTGAGCTGCTAAAGCCGTATCAAAATCGGCTTTATATCTTCTAGACAAAGGTAATTTTGTTCCAGAGAATATGTCTCGGATTACTTGCGTTTATAGCAAGAGTAAACATCCTGAAAGTCTGTTTTGGCATGCGCAACAAGGATGGCAATGCCCCTTGTTCTTCGTTTAAAATCCTATTGCAGTTACTTGTCATTTGTATTCCCCTAGGGCTAGAAATTTTGCTTTAGAAATAAAAAACCCGCTTAATTAGCGGGTTCTGAGTAATTTGGCGTTACTTTTAACGAATTTTATTTTCTTTGCAGTTTTTCAAACTTCCAGCTCATTTAAAACGGAATATCATCATCGAAGTCAAAATCTGGCTCTGCCATTGGCTGAGGCTGATTAGGCTTACCACCTTGCTGATTAGGCGCGCCTTGCCCTTGTGGGGGCTTGTTTTGATATTGTGGTTGCTGATTGCTGTAGTTTTGCTGTGGAGCTTGATTTTGTGCCCCTTGATTCTGCGGTGCCTGCTGTGGACGTTGTTGGCCTTGATTTGAATAACCGCCTTCACCTTGGCCGCCACCTTTGCCACCTAACATCTGCATTTGATCAACAATGATTTCCGTAGTGTATCTGTCTTGACCACTCTGATCTTGCCATTTGCGCGTTTGCAGTTTCCCTTCAACGTAAATTTGTGACCCTTTACGTAAGTATTCTCCAGCAATTTCAGCTAAACGACGATACATGGTCAATCGGTGCCATTCAGTACGTTCTTGCATTTGACCGCCTTGGTCTTTCCAGCTTTCACTGGTAGCAAGGCTTAAATTTGCAACGGCGTTTCCATTAGGCATATATCGCACTTCAGGATCTTGGCCGATATTACCCACTAAAATAACTTTGTTTACGCCTTTTGTTGCCATGATAACTCCTATTAATCTCTTTATATGGCCTTTCAACGGCCTTTTGCCGTGCTCGCTGTATTATTCCTAGAAATATAGACAGGAGATCAACAAGCACTGGTATTTATTGCGCATAGTGTATAACGATTCGATACCCCAAAGCTAACCTTTGAGTTCAATTTCCGGCTCTTTGGACAAATAAGTCTGAGAATATATGTGATAAAAATACCAAATTAGGTTTCCGGTGAATCTTGCGCCTTAAATAAAGATTAAGCTAGTCTAGAAAATGGCCACTTAGGTTTAAAATTTGTTCGGAGCGAAGCATGAAAATATCGACTCAGTTACAACTAGCACTTATCATTTTGGTTACGTTTTTTCCTTTGTCAATCAATGCCAAAGTGATAACAGCCAAGCCTTCACACTTTAAACTGGAGTTGGTGGCAGAGTCGGAACTGACGACAGAGCAGGTATGGAAGAAGCTCATTGAACCAAAAACATGGTGGCAGTCAGACCACACCTATTCTGGTGATGCTAACAATCTCTCATTGGACCCTGTTGCCGGTGGATTTTGGCGAGAAGATTGGCAAGGAGGCTCGGTGCTACATGGCACTGTGCTGAATATTCAAACAAACAAGTTACTGCGCCTAAGTGCGCCATTTGGACCATTACAGGAAATGGCAGTGGAAACGGTTTGGACTATATCGTTGACAGAAACTGACACTGGAACTCGCATTACATTTGAATTTATCGCCAATGGAAATGAGTTTAGTGCGCTTGAGAAACTCGCCCCAGCAGTAAATTACGTTAAAGGTGAAGCACTTAAAAGTTTAGCAAAATCTGATTAAACGGTGCTACGGAAAAAGGAGTCGGATCGTTTTTGCTCCGACTCCTTAATTTTACTGAAGAATCGCTTGAATATATTCAGGTAAATCTGTCACAGCAGCAACTACCGGTGTCGCACCTCGAATATCAATGACTTCAATATTATTTGCCGGGTTCTCCGCATCTAATTCACGCTTGGTACACACAAGGTACTCAGTATTTTTTAACGTAACGGCAACTCTCAAACCATCATCAGTTGGTCTATCGCCAGCGTCGAATTGATTCGCGAAATTGCGAAGTGAAAACCTAACAACATTATCGATATCGAGTTCATCAAATTCCGCTTGGTTCGCTGCTGCATCGACAAGGCTACAAAAACCGGGTGATCCAGACACATTTACAACAGGTTGGTTATTGTCATCGAGAAAGATACCGTCGAAGTCTTGACTGCCCTCTGAATTGGGTGGATTAACCGCAAAAAACGGGGCACCCTCTGTGTTTCCTGTTGCATCACTTGATTCGCCGAGAATTCCGAAAATAACGACATCAATTCCGTCACCCCCATCGAAAAAGTCACTCCCATCTCCCGGAGCCCAAATGAAAGCGTCATCACCGTCATAACCCAATGCTCTATCTCGGTTGTCAGAGCCATTTCCATCGCCGTCCACACTTGAGTTGAAGTCTTCTGTTCCACCGATCAAAATATCGTCGCCGTCGTAACCTAACAATACGTCGACGCCCAATCCACCAATAATGATGTCGTCTTGCTCATCGCCCAATAGCACATCGCCGGCGCGTAAACTTTGATTAGGCGAACCACCCGGACCTCCCGGGTTGAACGACAATAAAGGATGATTTTTGGTATTGGTATCTGTGCCTCTTATTTGTTGAAATTGCTTAACCACTGGGATCGCTGGCGTATCCGGCGAAGGATCAACATTAGGTTCGTCATAAGAACTATTACCGCAACCTGTTAGCGAAATAGCGATGAAAGTCGCAATAGAAATAGGTACAAATAGCTGGTTTTTACCTGCTTTAACACAATTTAAAAGGCTAGTTGATAAGTTGATTATGTTTTTCATGATTAACTCCATTTTTGTTCGAAAAATCTGTTACAAGGATTAAGGTTGGACGGCATTGGATAAGAGCGCATAGGCCACTGCGGGCAATTGCGATGCATCGATTTCCTGCGCAGGTACAGAACGCAAATCTAATATTGATACTGTTCCGGATGTTTGTCCCGCGCATACCAGGTACTCAACGTTTTTTAGATGAATAGCAACTCGCAAGCCGTTGTCGAGGGTATTAGGATCAGTATTCGGATCTGCGGCTTCAAATGCGGCCCTTGGTCCACGAAGGATAAACTGAACGAGGTTATCTAAGTTGAGTTCCTCAAGACCAGCTTGATTTTGATCATCTTTTTCTATCAGCTCGCAAAATCCTGGTCCGCCAGCGACATTGATAACAGGAGTGCCGGGAGAGGATTCAAATATGCCATCAAAATCTCTTGCACCTACTGTGTTTGGTGGGCTTACGTTGAAAAAAGGTGCTCCTTGGG
The DNA here is from genome assembly GCA_947503265.1 of uncultured Alteromonadaceae bacterium. GTDB lineage: Bacteria > Pseudomonadota > Gammaproteobacteria > Enterobacterales > Alteromonadaceae > Aliiglaciecola. Next base: position 237,484 of record CANNDC010000001.1, on the reverse strand, counting down.
TTTCTCCGTCAGCATCACGTTGCTCACCGATTAGTGTCATAAACAAAACGTCTTCCCCAGGCCCACCATCAAAGAAATCATTGCCGTCACCCGGTGCCCACAAAAAGCTGTCGTCTCCTTCGTGTCCCAATGCTCTGTCGCGATTAAGTGGATTAAAGTCTTCCGTTCCGCCGATCAAAATATCATCACCTTGACCTCCCAACAGCACATCTATGCCTAAGCCACCAATGAGCAAATCGTTGTTTACTGTTCCTTGAATAACATCGCCGAATTGCAAGCTTTGGTCACCGCCACCATTGGTGCCTCGATTGCCTGAATAGATAGCAGTTATGTTAGTGTTTACACTTTGAGCTGAATTGAGGTCCGAGCCAACCTTCACATCTGCATGTACATGAGTAGCCACAGTAAGTAGGCTAGCGACGAATAACGCGTTTTTGTTGATCATAATTGTTTCCTCTATGTTGTTTGTTCTTTCCGTCACCAGCAATTACGTCATCGAATTCTCGAAAGTTGCAGAAGCAAGAAAATTTTATTTTTTATTGAGGATTGGCAACTTTAGGCATTTAATTGGCGTAAAGGGTTATAAGATCATTTAACGGTTATTAGGGAAGCAAGACTAATGAAACTAACCGAACCAGAAAAATTAGAGGAGCTCTTGGCAAAGTGTGCATTGGGTGATCAAATCGCCTTTGCACAGCTTTATCAAACGGTCTCGAGCAAACTAAACGGCATTGCATATCGAATTTTAAATAGTGTGGAAAGTGCAAATGAAGTGCTACAAGAAGCATTTGTTCAAATTTGGAATAACGCTAGCCAATATCGAGTAGACAAATCCGAGCCCATGACATGGATGGCATCAATTGTTCGGTATAGAGCTTATGACCGCATCAAGTTAGAAAAACGACGAATAGAAGGAGCACAATTTAAAACTGAATTGGATGATTTTGAAGAAATCGAAAGCAAACAAAAGGACGGCGTATTGCTCTGTGAACTTAATCAAGAGCTTGAAGTGTGTTTAGCGACGCTAGATGTAACTCAACGTGAATCAATTCTTATGGCGTATTACTATGGTTTTAGCCGTGAAGAAATTTCCAGTCAATTTGATAAACCTGTGAATACCATCAAATCATGGTTAAGAAGGGGAATAGAGAGGTTGCAACAATGTCTAAGCCATTAAAAGAATCCAATACTTCACGCTACTCATCACCCGTGATTGTCGACCACCTCGCGTCCAATTACGTCACTGGCTTGCTAACACAAAGAGTTAGACAACGAGTTGATGGGCTTAGAACACAATTCCGCTATCGTCATATAGATCGCCGTATTAACTATTGGGAGCAAAAACTGGCACCGCTAAATGATAAGGTCCCTGAACTAGCCCCTATGCCTGATACTTGGCAAAACATACAAACAAGGTTGAATATGGGACAACAGCAAGCTGAACAGCCTTCTGGTTTTCTTCATTGGTTATCCTTCCCTATTTCAAAATGGGCGGGCGCTTTTGTGTTTGCTATTTGCGCTTTTTTCGGAGCGAGTTTACTGCGGCCAGCTGATCCATTAGGTTCATTAAGCTATGTTGCGGTTTTGGAAGATAACAGTCAGACCCCGCAGGTCGTCGCTGCGACTTACAGAGAATCAAAAAAATTGGTTTTGGATATTCTGACGCTTCCTGATATTAACTCTGATGAATCCTTCGAATTGTGGGTAACATCAAAAACAGACAATCAAACTCGAAGTTTGGGAGAGATACCGAAAGGAGAAACCAATTTTAATCGCCAACTTTCGGATGCAGAATGGCGACTTATCGCAGATTCTTCTTTCTTAATCATTTCAGTGGAAGACATGGGAGGTTCTGCTTTGGGAGAGCCAAGTGATAGGGTTGTTTCAAAAGGACTCTGCATTCGATTACCACAGGAAGATAAAACACAAGCATGATGAATCGTATTCTGCTTGGATTGCTACCTTGCGCAACATTGACAATAAGCGACAGCTTAGCAAACGAACTCGATGTCGAGCCTTCTGCTCGATATCGATTTCAGCAGATAGATGATGAAGCCAGAGGCGATGCGACGGCTAACACGTTAAAATTACGTCTCACCGCTCAGTGGCAGGCTAACGAGAACTGGCAGTCGTTTGCGCAAGCTGATCTTGTGCATGCTTTCAGGGAAGAAGAGTACAATTCAGTGACAGTGACCAGAGCCACCAGCCCTATTCCTGAATCAACAGGGGCCGAGTTGAACCAAGTTTGGTTTAAGTATGTCAGTGATTATGACTGGAGTGCCGTTGTAGGAAGGCAGATGCTTGGATTTGATAACGAACGACACGTTAGTAGTGTCGAGTTTTGGCAAAATGACCAAACTTTTGATGCATTGACCATTAACTATAATGACTCTACCTATTGGAATATTTCTTATGCGTATTTGACTAAGGTCCATAGAATTTTTGGTGATGATGCCAGGTTGCAGTTGTCACAAGACGACATTCGATTTGATAGCGGCATCGAACGCCCCTTTTTGGAGCTTGGAAACCACGATCACAACAGTCATCTACTGAATGTTAATTACGCGCCAAATCGATACGTTGGAATAACTGCATATGCTTATATGCTGGAAAATGACACTGCGAACCAATTGTCCAGCAATACGTTTGGAGTTCGCGTCGATGGAGAGGTGAAACCCAGTGATATCAAGTATGGGTACACGGCTGAGCTAGCGCACCAAAGTACCATTGATGGCAGCCCTTGGGATTACAGTGATTACTATATATTTGTTGAGATGAGCGCTCAATACAAGAGCCATAAAATCGCTGTTTCCCATGAAAGATTAAGCGAAGACAATGGCTTCGCTTTTACGACATCATTGGGTAATAACCACAAGTTTTTGGGCTGGGCAGATGTATTCAATGGCTATTTAAATGCTGATGGAATTCGAAATACTTACGTTACATACAGAGGCCGAAAGGCAAAGTTAAGGTGGCGACTTGTTGCGCATCACTTTGAAAGTGATACCACAGGTAAGACGGCTGGGCATGAAATTGATTTCGAACTAGGCTATCGATTTAATCGACAGTGGCAAGCAACGATTTTAAGTTCGATGTATTTTACAAAAGGCGGAGTTGACGGTTTAGCATCATCACAAAGTGACCTTTCAAGCTGGACATTATCTCTGTCTTATCAATTGTAATTATTTCCAATCATCTGCGTTACCGTCATGACTTATCGTAATACCTGTTTGCTTATCATAAAAATCGTAAAGCTCGTCTGGCATGGGGTTTTGCTTCACATCTAGAAAGGTCAACTGGTTTAAACCTGTGATTTGCAAATCTTCTAGCTGGTTGTCCCACAAATACGCTTCGGTCAATGATTGCAGAGGAGTAATATCAAGAACAGTAAGTTGATTTTGCATTAAGCGCATCTTTGTTAACGATGAAACACCCTCAAAGTTGATAGTAGTTAACTTATTCTTAAACAGATACAAGGTTTCAAGCTGAGATAAACCACTTATTTGTAACTCAGTTAAACTATTTTTAGCCAAGTTGATATGTTTTAGTCGTTTCAACATGGTTAGATCTGCTGTCGATATTCGATTGCCAAATAATGACAAACTTTCAAGGTGAGTGAATTGTTCAATCCCTGAAACACTCTTAATACCTTTATTGTGACACTTTAATTTGAGCAGTTGTTCAACTTGACTTAAATGCGCTTTTTCCATTGCCTGTTGAATGCATGATTGCAACCGATCATCGCTAACGAATGATCCGTTAGCCGCGTAAGATTGGGATACTAAGAAGAGGGCAACAGCACACAAAGCTAATCCCGCTTTAACCATGAAATATTTGCCTTAACTAATTGATATTGTCACTAATATACCCTGTTGGATAGCAAACAACATCTTTGGTTCATTTTCTTACCACTTATAGCTAAATTAGCCATTCCGGAGCTTCACAGACAGGCCAAAGTTTCAGTTTGAAATTTGACTATTAGTGCCATTCCTACTGACGTCAAGTCTTCACAAAAAAAATATACATTCCGCGCAACTTTCTTATTTGTGAGTCGTAATTGTATACGAAATATAGATAAAAGGACTGAGGGTTCTTGTCTACCACAAATACATAGAAAAGGAATAAACATGAACACATTAATTAACCGATTTTCATCAATGATTTCAATCGCAAATTTATGCGCTAAACAGTATACAAAATTAAAAACAAAATCGACATTGACTGCATCATTGCTACTGTCATGTTTCTTAACGATACCCACTGCAAACGCGAGTTTGCTGCTAGATGTCGATCTCAGTATCGAAAATACCATTTCTATCTCTGCTACTTCTGGATCGTCACTCATAAATGCGTCTGGCAGTGACATTATTGGAGTTTACCTCGACGGTTTTTTTGGTTCGAACACAATAGACACTATTTTTACAAGCGCAATTTCTGGTGATTTAACATCAGCCAATGAAACGAGTGACTTGTCACCTAGTCTATTCCACCGTGCAGGTGATCCGGGACTCAATATCTTTAGTTTTTCGAATGCTAGTGTTGTTTCTTTCACTCAAGGGGCGCTAGCCTTTGTCGGGAGTGCAACGTGGAGCCTGAGTGAGAGCGCATACAAACACGCTCTGAATAGTGCAAAGAGCGGAAACATATTCTTTCCGGCCGATACAATCGATGATCTAAACAATGCGTTTGTTATTGGCTCATGGGCAGTGAAAGGTATTGATGCACAAATACCAGAACCAACAACGATAGCAATCTTCATGCTAGGACTCGTCAGTGCAGGCATTTCGCGAATACGCCGTTCCAAGTCAACTCCTATTGGTCAACGCTATTGATCTGGCGTGGGCAGGTCTTCAATTGATTCTAGGCAAATGCCGATATCTTCTTTTTTTAAATCATAGGAATAAGACAATGAAAGGTATTTTAAGCGTTACCATTTTGATCATGATAGCCATGGCGATGCAACTTGCGCTTTTTCCTATGCAGCTATCAACTTTGTTGTATCTATCTAGCGTATTTCTCGTGCCTATTCTTTTAGCTTATTTGTTTAAAGCGGCGATAGATTTCAATCAATGGATAGCGTCAAAAAAATCGGCGCCCAAGCTAGAGTACAAAAACAGCAAACCAGTTGCGCGCTCTCTTTGATGAAACAAGACATTCTTTTCTGGCTGTTTAGTACTAGGTTGAGTTAGATTGTTATAGATCGAAAAAGATAACAAAAGGCGCGTAACATGTTCACTGCAATTAGACGATCCCTTGCTGTACTGGCCGTCACCTATTCTTTCGTCTTGGCGCAACATGCATTGGCAACAGATAAAAAGGCAGAATCTCGTATTCTGCAAGTCGATGGACATGATATTCACGTCGGCCTTTGGGGAAATGTCGAAAACTCCAAAGCTCCTTGGGTTGTGTTGTTATCAGGCCCCAACGGGAGTTGGCATTCAGATACGGCTTGGTTTGCGAGTCTCGCACCCTTGTTGGCTGAAACCCACAGAGTCATCGCTATCGACAGAGCCAGTTTAGTCACCGATAACGCCAACAATCCTCTTGGCTATGCCCATTTCGCAACCGACATTCAGGCCGTATTCGGGCAATTTAATATTGAAAGCGCGACTGTTGTTGCTTTTGCCAGCAGTAATATATCACTGCAACTGTTTCTACAAAAACCTGACAATCAAGGTGCCGTTAAACGAGCTTTGTTGATTGACCCTGATGCCCTTACCGATTTTTCTTCCGCACGATATGTGGAAGATGCTAAGCCGTTTAAAGATAATTTGGAGAAATATGTAGATTATATTTCGGCGGGTAAATACACCCCACGAGTCAAGCAAAAGAACGCTGCTGATCAGGAAAAGGTACTTGCACTTATCAACGGCGGAGATAAGTTTGATAAGCAATATTTTGACACCCTGTTTCAAGCCCGCTTAGCGTTAAACAATCAAATTAACTTATTTAAAGAAATCGCCATTTACCACCGAGATTTGCACACAGTAATGCAAACAAACTGGCCCAAATCGGTACCCATTACCATTTTCGACACAGACTTTGAATTGGAATATGCGGAGTCAGCAGAAGATGAGAAGGTGAAAAAGTCGCTTTTGGATTGGAGATTAGATGCTAAAGCTTACTATCAGGAACTCGTTAAGCTTAATCCAAACAGTGAATACATAGAAACAAATAGTCGTTCACATCTGTATCAGATGGAGCATCCAGAAAAAATTATTGAATTGATTTCAAGTAGTGCTAAACAACCTGACTAAAAGGACTGTCACGTCTGAGCTAGTGGATCTTAATCAGTGCGTCTGGGCTAGTGGATCTTAATCAGTGCGTCTTAACTAGTACGTCTAAGCTAGTGCATCTGACCTATGATTTTATGTGCTCTGGCGAGTTCAAACTCGTTGCTGTTAACCTTGAGGTAAACTACATTTTGCTCTTTAACTAGCTTGATGTCCTCAACCCCATCTAATTCTGTTAACTGTTGATTGATAACGTCAATGTTCGTATCTGCATTCTCGAGTGAAAGCGAATAGCGCTTCAAACCACCCAAAGGTTTTAGTCCAAGCAATAGCAATAGCCAAACAACACAAATCGCGATTGCGACAGCGAAAACGAGCTGTGCCGAGAAATATTGATTTAAAACGCCAGATAAGATGCCGCCTGCAAATGCACCAAAGAACTGAAAACTTGCGTACATGCCCATTGCTGAACCTTTTTTACCTGCGGGTGCTAGGGTAGACACTAACGCGGGCAAATTTGCTTCCAGATAATTAAACCCGGTAAAGAACACCACCAAAAATGCAGCTAACATTAGGCTAGTTTGCGCATTTAATAGGCCAACAAAAGCGGCAATTAACAAAGCCAAGGAAACTAACATTAACGCCTTCACAGACACTTTTCGATTCAGCCCCATCAGCACGCTTAAGCCGATTATGGAACAAATCAATACAGGTAAGTATAGGCTCCAGTGGTCATTCAAAGGCACGCCACTTTGTATGAACAAAGGAGGTAATTGCACAAACATCAAGGTAATTAACATATGCAATAAACACACACTTAGATTAAGTCTAGCTAATTGTGAATCTTTGAACAGCCGTCCAATATCAGACAACACTGGTAGTGTGTCACCGCTTGGTGCGACTTGTGTTGGATTAGGTACTAGCCACCAAACAAGGGGAACACATAACGCCGCAAACACAGCAGTGACCATGAAAATCCCCTGCAAACCGGCATAACTAGCGATAATTGGCCCAAGCAAAACAGCCAGATAAAAGGAAAACCCAATGGCGATACCTATGATAGCCATCACTTTCGCACGTTGATTTTGGCGGCTAACATCACTGGCTAAGGCCATAATTGCCCCAGCGATTGCACCTGCTCCTTGCAACAGGCGGCCAACCACTAACATCAACATAGAATCAGCAAGTGCAGCTACTACACTGCCAAGACAAAACACTACTAGCCCTGCAACAATAATGGGCTTGCGTCCAAATCGATCTGAGAGCATGCCCATGGGGATTTGTAAAATCGCCTGCGTCAGTCCGTAGCCACCAATGGCAATACCAACAAGAATGATTGAATAGTCAGCATAATCTTTCGCCAGAATTGCCAGTACAGGCATGACCATAAATAGGCCAAGCATTCTTAATACGTAAACAATGGCGAGGGAAATCGCGGCACGAAGTTCTATTGCATTCAAAACGGCTGACTAATCTCTAATACATCAAGGTCCAAAAAATAGGCGCAGAGTTTAGCACAGCAATGAATACCAGAATAGAATTCACTAGGTTAATTTTGCAAGAAAGCGTGATCGCAATAGAGCTCTTTTTCATAGTATGTAATACTTCTCCTTTTGCTCAGGCGACATTCAATTTCAATGGATAAAATCGAAGTACGCGGTGCACGCACGCACAACCTCAAAAATATTAATATCACCTTGCCTAGAGATAAGTTGATTGTGATTACTGGACTGTCTGGTTCAGGTAAATCTTCTTTGGCTTTTGATACCTTATATGCTGAGGGACAACGCCGATATGTGGAGTCTTTGTCTGCCTATGCCAGACAATTTCTATCGATGATGGAGAAACCAGATGTTGATCACATCGAAGGGCTATCTCCAGCCATTTCCATTGAGCAAAAATCGACGTCACATAATCCCCGATCGACTGTGGGCACAATCACCGAAATCTATGACTACCTAAGATTATTATATGCCCGTGTAGGCGAACCTCGCTGCCCTACTCACCATGTTCCCCTAGCGGCACAGACAGTAAGTCAAATGGTAGATAGGGTGTTGGAAATGCCTGAGAGCACCAAATTAATGTTGGTCGCGCCTGTCGTTCAAGAACGTAAAGGGGAACACTTAAAAACCCTTGAAGGACTTGCTGCACAGGGTTACATACGTGCCAGAATTGATGGTAACGTCTGTGATTTATCCGATCCACCCGAGCTGGACCTGCATAAGAAACACACCATAGAAGTCGTGGTAGACAGATTTAAAGTCAGAGAAGACTTAGCCTTACGTTTGTCTGAATCATTCGAAACAGCGTTGCAGTTATCTGGCGGCACAGCCAAAGTCGCATTTATGGATGAGGCCGACAAAGACGAGCTGGTTTTTTCAGCTAATTTCGCCTGCCCGCACTGTGGTTACAGCATGTCTGAACTTGAACCCAGACTATTTTCGTTCAATAACCCAGCTGGCGCTTGCCAAACCTGCGATGGTTTGGGAACTAAGCAGTTTTTCGACCCACTTCGATTGGTCAGCAACGATGAACTGAGTTTGTCCGGTGGTGCAATTAGAGGCTGGGATAAGCGCAGTTACTATTATTTCCAGATGTTACAAGCCGTAGGCGATCACTATGATTTTAGCTTAACCACACCATTCGCTGAACTGGATAAAAAAGCTCAAGATATCGTTTTATACGGCAGCAAAGGGACTTCAATTAAGTTCAAATATATCAATGACCGCGGCGATATCATGGAACGCAAGCATCCCTTCGAGGGAATTATTCCCAACATGGAAAGGCGTTTTCGTGAAACCGAGTCAAACGCAGTACGCGAAGAACTGGCCAAATACTTGAGTCAGCAGCATTGCAACAATTGTGGTGGCACACGTCTAAGACTTGAAGCGCGCAATGTCTTTTTGGGTAAAACGACTTTGCCAACTATCACTGAAATGTCCATTGCTGATGCATTGGAATTCTTTAACAGCCTCGAATTGAGCGGTCAAAAAGGGCAAATAGCAGAAAAGATCCTCAAAGAAATCAATGATCGCTTGAGTTTTCTGGTCAACGTCGGCTTAAATTATTTATCTATGTCGAGAAGCGCCGATACGCTATCGGGTGGTGAGGCTCAGCGTATCCGCCTTGCCAGCCAGATAGGTGCGGGTTTGGTAGGCGTCATGTATGTACTAGATGAACCCTCCATTGGATTGCACCAACGCGACAACGAGCGACTGCTAAAAACCTTGCGTCATTTACGCGACCTTGGCAATACCGTCATAGTAGTAGAACACGATGAAGACGCCATCAAAGAAGCAGACTATGTTATAGATATCGGCCCGGGTGCTGGTGTACACGGTGGTGAAATCGTTGCTGAAGGCACCTTAGATGACATATTAAAGAGTGAGCAATCACTTACTGGAAAATACCTTTCTGGAAGGGAAAAGATTGAGATTCCAGCGCAAAGAACGCCGAATAAAGATGACAAATGGGTCAGATTAACGGGCGCTACAGGCAACAATTTAAAAGAAGTAGATCTGAGTATTCCAGTAGGTTTAATGACCTGTGTTACTGGCGTATCGGGGTCAGGTAAATCGACGTTAATTAACGATACTTTTTATAAAATTGCCCATCATGAACTGAATGGCGCGACAACGGGTGAACCCTCACCTTACAAAACCATTTCGGGCATGGATCAGTTGGACAAAGTGGTTGATATCGATCAAAGTCCAATAGGCCGCACACCACGATCTAATCCAGCCACTTACGCAGGAATATTTACCCCGATTCGCGAAATGTTTGCCGGAACTCAGGAAGCAAGATCTCGCGGGTACAAACCCGGTCGATTTAGTTTCAATGTCAAAGGTGGACGCTGTGAAGCCTGTCAGGGCGATGGCGTGATCAAGGTTGAAATGCACTTCCTTCCTGATGTTTATGTGCCTTGTGATGTGTGTAAAAGTAAGCGTTATAATCGAGAAACCTTAGAAGTCACCTACAAAAATAAAAATATCAACCAAGTGCTTAATATGACGGTGGAAGAAGCTCGCGAGTTCTTTGATGCTATTCCGGCAATTTCCCGTAAGTTGCAAACCTTGATGGATGTAGGACTGTCTTATATTCGGTTGGGGCAATCTGCTACCACACTTTCAGGTGGTGAAGCCCAACGCGTAAAACTAGCCAAAGAGTTGTCCAAGCGGGACACTGGCCAAACCTTGTATATTCTCGATGAACCCACTACTGGATTGCATTTCCACGATATCAAACAATTGTTGCAGGTCTTGCATAGACTGAGAGATCACGGCAACACGGTTGTGGTCATCGAACACAATCTAGACGTGGTTAAAACCGCAGACTGGATTATCGATCTTGGACCAGAAGGGGGATCTGGCGGTGGTCAAATTATCGCTCAAGGAACACCTGAAGAGGTGTGTGAAGTAAAAGCGTCACACACCGCACATTTCCTTAAACCTATGTTGGACAAGGCCTAAGAGATAGTTATGCTCAAGGAAAACTTTAACGTAAGATTTTACGAAACCGATGCCCTTGCTCACGTCAGCAATACTGTGGTTGCGGGCTGGTTTGAAACAGGTCGTGAACCGATATTTCGTATTTTTACACCTTCTTTAGATGTGCATAACTGGCCTTTGATACTGGCGAGTTACAAAATCGACTTTCTCGCCCAAATGTTTCTGGGTAAAGCTGTCGAAATTCGTACTTATGTCTCGCGAATCGGTGGCAGTTCCTTCGATACGTACCAAGAAGTGTGGCAAGACGGTAAGAAGTGCGCAACAGGCACAACCACTATGGTGAAATTTGATTACAAAGCGAATAAATCGATAGCGATATCAGATAACGAAAGCAAGCAACTATCCGAACATTGGTGCGAGTCAAATAACGAAAAACAGTTGCAATAAGAGCAGATAAACACATGGCAGATAACGATTTTATAGAAGTAATTGAAGGCGCCCTTAGCCGAAATCTTTGCCAACGATTTATGGAAAAATTCGAAAGCAGCCAAAACACCCAACCTGGAAAAACAGGCGGTGGCATTGATACTGATAAAAAGCGTAGCCTAGACGTATCAGTCGCTCAGTTTCCCGAGTTTAAGCAAGAATATGCGGAATTATTGCCCATAGTTTCACAGCATTTAATGGCATATTTCGAGAAGTATTATTTTGCGCTCATTGGGCCAATTGGTTTGACGGTGGCAGATCCCACTACAGGCAAGCCGGTTAAACTAACCCAAGACAACTTTGAACAAGTAGGCAAACCGAATCTACCTAATTTGGTTCAGTATCTATTTCGTATTGGCAATATCAATGCGCAAAAATATCAGGTAGGAAGCGGCGGGTATCCATATTGGCATTCAGAAGTTTATCCGCAACCCGGCGCAAACGATGCCTTGCATAGAATGTTATTGTTCATGTTCTATTTGAATGATGTTGAAGACGGTGGAACGACCGATTTTTACTATCAAAACCGGTCTATTCAACCTAAAGCCGGCACTATGGTTATCGCTCCAGGTTACTTTACCCACACCCATAGAGGTTGCGTACCCAAGTCGAACGATAAATACATTCTAACCTCTTGGGTACTATTCAATCAGGCTGATAAAATCTACACAGGTTAATAATCTCAACTTGGGATAACAACTTGCGTTCTAGCTACTATTTTTCCCTATTTCTTTTCCCTATAAGTGCGTTAAATTTGTTTGCAATAGGCCAGCTATTGATGCACAAACACTGCCCCTCGGGTTCGTCCTAAGCGCCTCCTGCTCTGAGTTGCTGATTTTTAGCTTAGAACCACTAGGCTTTCAAATCAGCGCCGCGATCAGAAGGCGCACTAGATGGCAACCACGTTGTAGAACAAAATTCATACAGCAAAGGTCAACTGACCCTAAATTCTTCCTGCTTTTCTTTCCTTGGCATAGTAATCCACAGCCCTGACTGTCAGCGCCATAAACGTCAATGAAGGGTTGACCGTACCCGATGAGCTGAACGAAGATCCATCAGGTACAAACAGATTGGGAATGTCGTGAGCCTGACAATAACCATTTAAAACGGATGTCTTGGCGTCCCGCCCCATACGTGCAGTGCCCACCTCATGAATAGCGATTCCCGGAGCACGATTGGGATATTGATAGCTAGTAGATCCTTGCACATTGGTGCAACCTGCTGCTTCGAGCATTTTAACGCCTTGCTCAGCTGCATCATCCATCATGGCATTTTCATTGGCACCGTATTTGGCGTTGAAAACGATTTGTGGAATTCCCCATTTGTCTTTCTTAGTCGGATGCAGTGACATGTGGTTATCAAACTCAGGTAACATTTCACCTTGAGCATAAAATCCTGCCCCCCATTTACCCGGTTTTGTAAGCTTGTCTTTGAAGTCTGCGCCGATACCATCTTGCCCGGCCATACCGCGCCAATCACTTCGATAAGCAGACATGCCATAGGCATAACCCCGTTTGTAGCCTTTCGCATAAGTCTCAGGTCGACTCTGAAAATTCGGCATGTAACAACCCGTAGGACGTCTTCCTTTAAAAAACTCGTCCTCATATCCTTCCAAGTCGCCGCTCGCACGCGCGTTGTAGTTGTGATCCATCAAATAATGACCCAAGACACCTGACGAATTAGCCAATCCATTGGGGAATTTCTTCGACTTAGAATTCAGTAAAATCTGTGTACTACCCACAGTACTGGCACATAAGAACACCACATCTGCAAAATACTCTCTTGTCGATAAATCTTCGTTATCTATGACACGAACCCCTTTCACACGATTAGTTTTTTCATCATAAATCAAACTGTGAACAACGCTATTGGCAGCAATACTCAGGTTATTGGTTCTTGCTGCTGCAGGTAAAGTTGCGCTTTGAGTGGAAAAATACGCGCCAAAAGAGCATCCTTTTTGACATTCGTTACGAGCCTGACATTGCACCCGACCTAATTGCATATGCAATGTTGTTGGCTTGGTTAAATGTGCTGTGCGGCCCATAATCAAATGTCTATCGGGAAAGGCCTTTTCAACCGCAGCTTTGATATCTTGTTCTGGTTTGAGCATTTCAAACGGAGGTAAAAACTCACTATCGGGCAAGTTAGCCAAACCATCTGCATTGCCACTAATACCTACAAACTTTTCTACATAGCTATACCATTTAGTCAAATCGTTATAACGGATAGGCCAGTCGTTACCATGACCGTCGCGTTTATTGGCTAGGAAGTCATCTGGACACATGCGATAACTTTGGCGATGCCACAATAATGACTTACCACCCAATTGATTGGCACGTATCCATCGAAAATCTGTGCCTTCTGCGGTTTGGTATGGAAGGTCACGGTCATTGCCAAAGAAGTGCTTGGTTCCATCATGAAACGCATAGCAATCTTTTTGAATTTTATGCTGCTGCTCAGCCAACAAGTTATCGACTTTCATGCGATTGTCATAATCCCAAACCGGCTTACCTTCTCCGGGATAATCGACTCTATGCTCTACCACTCGGCCCCGTTCAATCATAAGGGTGTTAAATCCTCGCTCGCAAAACTCTTTTGCAGCGAAACCACCAGTAATACCCGAACCGACAATGAGTACGTCGAACTTGTTATTGTCTTCTTTAATGTAAATGTCTTTATTCATTTTCTAAACTCTAAATTTGGTTAACCGAAACAAGCGACTAGTAATAGGCAAAATTGCCCCATCCCTTATCACCCGGTTTGTAGGGTATAGATTTGAAACCGCCGGGAACGGCATCATAGCGAAGCGCCTTCGATGCGCCATATTCGGAGGTGAAATAACCAAATACTATTAACGATTTTAGGGCCCTGAAATCATTTTGCTGGTTTTCATCAAATCCTTTACCTGCCTCTAAATCCATCAAAGCTTTTTGTCTAGCGTCTGGCGCGAGGGTGGTGAAGGATTCGTCGAATAAATTCACAGCGGATAGGTAAGGTTTGGTTGCTTCTTTGCTAAAACAGGTTGCTAACTGATGATCGACAAAGCCGTGACAATCTAAGTCGAAAGCGCCTGGCGTGTTGGTTCTGGGTAAAATTGTATCCGCAACACTGGCTAAAATTTTCATCTGAGTCAGGCTAAACACCTTGCCAGCCTTGCTAGCACTGTCAGTTTGCGGCGAGTATGCAAAGGCGACATTCAGATGAGTACCGGCCGTTAAAGATGCAACAGTGGCTGCGCCTAAAACGCCACCGAGTCGCTGTAAAAATGCTCTTCTATTATCATTGGAAATAGTATTCTGTGTCATTGTTTTATCCAACCGTTTTTCTCGCAGTCAACTTTACCGAGTACTTTCGGTAAACCTAGCCAATAAATTACGCAGATTAACTGTGTAAATTAAGTTATCAACTCGTTAACAATCTATTATCAATTATATTTAACAGGCAAGAATATACGTAGGATTTATTCGGTTAAAGATAAGACATATTCGGCGACTAGCCATCAAAGGGCATTATTTTTATACCCTCTAAAGTGTAACCAACAGTGGCTATTTCACCGGCCCAACCATCAGTAGATAGAATGCCCTCAATCCAAAAAGCATCCGTCATATTGGTGATTGGAACGCCTTCTGCAAATTTCACATGGACTATTTGATTGGGTGGAGGTGGCGGTACATGAATGCATGCACCAAAGTAGGGGACGAGTAGAAATTCAGTGGCTGAATTCATATCACCCTCAATAGGAACAATGAAACCGGGGATTTTTACTTTTTGATTGTTGAATTTTGTGACCAGAGGAGCGTTCAGGTTTTGTTGAGCCATGGGATTAGTATGATCTAGTTCTACTTGAGGTTGAACATAGTCTGGAGGAACCAAATCTTCCCAGTAAAGCTCTTTTGGTTCTGACCAAGCAAATGCACTGAACAAAGTGACGATAATTAAACTGAATCTACTCATTGCTAACATCAAGATTTTCCAAGACTCTTTCTATTATGAAGATCTGGGCGCAACCTTGTTTGCCCAACCCTTAAAATTAAATCTGACTTCAACACCCTCAGCTGGTGTGTCAGGAATATTGTAAGCAAGCAGTAATGAACAAACGGCAAAACCTGCACCAATATAAAACACCAATCCGGGTGAAGTTAGCCACACTATGCCTAGCGCTGCGGGTATCACTACTGCGGCGATATGATTGATGGTAAATGCTACACCGGCCGTCGACGCAATGTCTTTTGGATCGGCAATTTTTTGAAAATAGGTTTTCATGGCAATCGCCATAGCGAAGAATAAGTGATCAATAACATACAGTGCTGCCGCTATAATGGGGTCAGTAACCATGGCATAACTAACAAATACAAGGATTAAACCTATGTATTCGACTGACAGCGCCCTACGCTCTCCTACCCTAGAAATCCAACGACCAATTTTGGCAGCGAACAACAGGTTAAATACGTAGTTAATGATAAAGAGTAGGCTGACTTCTCCAACCGAATAACCAAACTTCTCAACCATCATGAACGAGGCAAATACCATGAATATCTGTCTTCTTGCACCGCCAAAAAATGTTAACGCATAGTAGAGCCAATAACGCTTTCGCATGAGCATATGTTTATGCTGTATTGATGGTTGTTCAAATCGCTCGAAGAAACTCCACATCATTACTATCAAAATGATGCCAAAGCCCCCTGCCAGCATATACATAGCTGTGTAGTCTATTCCGATCCATTCCATTAATACCCAAATGGAACCGTAGGCAAACAGCGAAGCAAAACTTTTTACTGCCAGTTGTTGCCCCATAAAATGGGCCGCTTTATCTTTCTCTAACCATTGCAAGGTCAAAGATTGATTGATGGTTTCAAAATAATGGAAGCCAACAGACATCAATACCGTAGTGCAGTACAAACCGATTTCGAAAGGGAGGAATCCGGTGACGGCCACACCAATACTCATCACTAGTAGAGAAACCAATGCAAATGTTTGTTCTTTCACCACCAGCAATACAAAAACAGCGGTAAACGCCAAGAACCCAGGTACTTCTCGCAAGCTTTGTAGCATACCGATTTCAGCACCAGTGAAATTCGCTTTCTCCACAACAAAATTATTCAGCAAAGCCATCCACACGGAAAACACCAATGGCATCACAAATGCCATTGCAAGAAGCAATAGTTGAGGGCTTTTTCTAATTTCAGTTAACGGAAGCAAGGTTCAACCTCAAGGGCAATCAAGAAGCTAGTATAAATTATTTTTGTGAATAACTCAGAATAAAACTGTGATATTACACTCTATTGTTCCATCGTGAATGGCAAGTGCATTAATATTTGTTCTGAACGCAGGGCGGTGTTTGTACTTGGATGGCCGACTCAATATCTCATGGCTATTTGGGGAACCGTTACATGAGGCCATCTAAGACGGATATCGCTGGCGTGTCTGCAAAATGTAAACGCGAAATTAGATAAAAAGTGAAAAAAAGGCTAAACATGCATGTTTAGCCTTTTTATTGATTCAAAATCGTATTTTAGAACGCAGGTTTTTCGTCTGCTTCTTCATAACGTTTTACACTTTCAACAATTTCTTGTTTAGCGGCTTCTTTACCTTCCCAACCTTCGATTTTTACCCATTTGTTAGGTTCTAAATCTTTGTAGTGTGCAAAGAAGTGTTCAATTTGTTTCTTGGTCAATTCGTCAACATGCTCTAGTTCTGTAATACCACGATAGATTCTAGAAAGTTTGTCCGCAGGGACTGCCAATACCTTAGCGTCTTCCCCAGATTCATCGGTCATTTTCAATACGCCAACAGGGCGACATGGAATAACTGAGCCCGCCATAATTGGGAAAGGAGTGATAACCAAAACGTCAACTGGGTCTCCATCCAATGACAAAGTATGCGGCACATAACCATAATTAGTTGGGTAGTGCATACAGGTTGCCATAAAGCGATCGACAAATATTGCACCCGACTCTTTATCTACCTCATACTTCACTGGATCTGCGTGGGCTGGAATTTCAATGATCACATTAACTTGATCAGGCAGGTTTTTTCCTGCTGGAACAGCATTTAAGCTCATATTTGTACCTATAGATTAAAGAAAATTAATAAAAAATAACTGCGGCAGATTATAGAGCTATTAGCTGAAAGATGAAAACGATACCTTGGTGGTATGCTGAGTTAGTGACCAATATGCGTATTAAATAAGCTAAAGCTTGAACTTTAGCCACTAAGGTCGTTATAGTTCAGTTAACAATGTAAAATTGTTGTTACTGAAAATAACAAAAAATTAAAAAAATAAATCACAACTAAAGTCAGTAAATCCTTTGGGGACCTTATGATCGAATTATTTTATATACCACCTGTTTTAGGCATATTAGGCCTATGCTTCGCTTTTATTATCTATTTCTTAATTAAAAGATACCCTGTATCAAACCCGGAAATTAGCAAAATTGCTGACATGATTCACCTCGGTGCGATGGTTTTCATGCACCGTGAGTACAAAATGCTGCTTATGTTTGCTGTGGTGGTTGGTGTTGCACTGTACTTTTCGTTAGGTCAAGACACCACCATTGCCTTTGTTTCTGGTGCAGTGTGTTCCGCTTTAGCTGGCTACATTGGTATGTTTACAGCGACTAAAGCAAATGTCCGAACAACTCAGGCGGCGCATGACAAAGGGGCACCTGAAGCACTTTCTGTCGCGTTTTTAGGAGGCTCAGTAATGGGCTTGTGCGTTGCATCAATGGGGTTATTGGGACTGGGTGGATTATACTGGTTCTTTGGAGGTGATCCTGAAACTGCACACGCCATTCACGGTTTTGGTATGGGTGCTTCTATTGTCGCGCTATTCTCCCGTGTTGGTGGCGGTATCTTCACGAAAAGTGCCGATGTCGGTGCTGACTTAGTGGGTAAAATTGAGGCCGGTATTCCCGAGGATGACCCACGTAACCCAGGTGTCATCGCCGATAACGTAGGTGACAACGTGGGTGATGTCGCTGGCATGGGGTCGGATATATTCGAATCCTATTGTGGTTCAATGATAGCAACGATCGCAATCGCATCTACAATGGTAACGAGTTTGCTCGGTAGTAAAGAGGCGCTTATGTTCCTGCCGTTAGCATTGGCTTCTACCGGTCTATTATGTTCTGTTGCGGGTATTTTGCTGGTTAAGATGATGTCTTCTTCGAAACCTGAAGTTGCGCTTCGAGCAGGAACTATGGGAGCCGCTGTCATTTTCATTGCCGCTGCCTATTTTGTGATTCAAGCCATAGATGTAAATGTGCATGTATGGTGGTCGGTTATTTCAGGCGCAGTAGGCGGTATTATTATCGGTTTAGTCACTGAGTATTACACTGCTTCTACACCGGTAAAGAAAATCGCAAAATCCGGTGAAACAGGCCCAGCTACAGTGATGATCACTGGCCTTTCTGTGGGGATGCAGTCGGTTGTCATCCCTGTGCTAACAATCTGCTGCATAATTTTCGTTTCCACTCAACTTTCTGGCCTGTACGGCGTAGGTATTGCCGCAGTCGGAATGCTTGCTACTGTGGGAATTACAATGGCAATTGATGCCTATGGACCGGTAGCAGACAATGCTGGCGGCATTGCAGAAATGGGTGGTTTGGGAGAAGAAACGCGCGCTATTACTGATTCATTGGATGAATTAGGAAATACCACAGCGGCTATCGGTAAAGGCTTTGCCATTGGTGCTGCAGCCTTGGCTGCGTTAGCTATAATAGCTGCATTCGTTGAGACCTTGACCCTTAAGTTTGACGACTTTACCCTGCACCTAGGGGAACCCATGGTTTTGATAGGCTTGTTTATCGGTGGTCTGTTGCCGTTCTTAATCGCCTCTATCACCATGACCGCTGTTGGCGATGCGGCATTTGAAATGATTCAAGAGATTCGTCGCCAGTTCAAAGAAATAAAAGGATTGATGGACGGTACGGCAGATCCTGATACTGGAAAATGCGTAGATATTGCCACTGCTGCGGCATTGAAGAAAATGATATTGCCAGGTGCAATAGCGGTTGCGGTTCCACCTATTGTTGGCTTTGGCCTTGGAGCTCATGCCTTGGGTGGCATGCTAGGTGGCGCTCTGCTTGGATGTGTTCTACTGGCACTTATGATGGCAAATGCAGGTGGAGCTTGGGATAACGCCAAAAAATATGTAGAAAAAGGCAATCACGGTGGTAAAGGTTCAGAAACACATGCTGCTGTTGTTGTTGGTGACACTGTAGGTGACCCGTTCAAAGACACCTCAGGCCCGTCAATGAATATTTTGATTAACGTAATGGCGATTGTCAGTTTAGTAATCGCACCGTTATTAAGTATTTAGTCAGTCTGACTCGCTAAAATTGCAGTTTCTCTGCAATTTTTAGCAACAATTAGCCTTTATCGAAAAAGAGCAGTGTTAACACTGCTCTTTTTTTGACTTCATTACACTCTTAATGAACCTTATCTCCCTCGATTTTAAAGCGCAAAAGTCTAGGCTTATAGTTTGGGGCTACAATTTTTAGTGCAAGCCCGCAATATTGTCGCTAACTAGGGTTGTTTAACCAGAGGCTTAGATAAGTTGCGTTAGTAAGTAACCTAAACTTTCGATAGGAAATTAGCTAGCTATTTTCCCTAGTACAAGGCAAATTTGTGCGTCAATCGCTGGACTATTGCAAACCTGTGGTTATTTACAAAATGTCACAAACACCTACAGTTTCGCTACAGATTCACACGCCTGACTATGAAATTATTCTCTAAGGATAGAGCTTAGCCGTCCTCAAAATGAGTATACAGGGAGAACAAAGTGTTTAAATTTAACAAGCTGATGGCACCGTTGGGTGCTGCGGCTATATCGGTAGGACTAGTCGGATGTAATTCAGACGATATTATTCTGGGCATTGATATTGCGGACAAAGCCTACTTAAAGTTTGTCAACAATACTGATAGCAGTAAAACCTTCTACATGAATAGTGTGAAGGAAGATGAGGCACTTTTTCGAGATGATCATCGAACCAGAGATGTGTCGGCACAAGATGCTTCTGAGAGTTATAAATATACTTGGATAAAAGGTTTTTCGAATACGCGAGTGGGTGTTGAAGATTCCAACTCACGAACGACTCAAGTGAGTACTGAAATAAGGTTGCGAGATAAACGGGATTATTGGGCTATTGCGTGGAGCCTGACGTCGAATGATATTCAGTTGTCAGCTTTTGAGCAAAAAACCTTTGATGTTGCCGGTGAATACACTGTCAGAGTGTTTGCAAATGCAGAATTAGATATTGTCGTTGGTACTTCAACAACCCCTTTGGAAACCACGGAAATAGGCAAAGTAACAGGGTTTATCGGCATTCAGAATTGTAACGATCTTGAAGTAGGAGGAATTTCCATTAATTTGTGTCAAAACGCCAACGTGGGATCGTCATATTTGGTTGTCGTCGATGATGATGGTGAAGTGTTGGTTCTCAAAGAAACCTAATTCTTGCTGACTAGCAACGAACGTTCAGGCCGCTCACGATTTATTGAACGGCCTGTATATTGTTTACTCGTAATATTCCATACAAGTTTCAACTTCTTCTTTCGAGCCCATAATGACTGGCACTCTTTGATGAATTTCGCTTGGCATAACCTCTAAAATTCTGCTGTCTCCTGTTGAGGCAGCACCACCGGCCTGTTCAATCAAAAATGACATAGGGTTTGCTTCATATAGTAAACGCAACTTCCCAGGGATTTTAGGATTGCGACAATCAAAAGGATAAGCAAATACGCCACCTCGAGATAATATTCTATGAATATCACCGACCATTGCACCTACCCAACGCATATTGAAGTTCTTACCTCTTGGACCTTCATCGCCCAGAAGTAAATCTTGAATATAACGCTGCATGGGCTCTTCCCAATGACGTTGGTTAGAGCTATTGATAGAAAACTCTTTAGTTTGTTCAGGCACTTGAACATTCGCTTTAGTCAATAAGAAACCGCCATGGGTCTTATCTAGCGTATATATGTGTGTGCCACGTCCTGTACTCATTGCTAACATAGTTGAAGGTCCGTAGAGCACATAGCCTGCAGCAACAATCTGGGTTCCAGGTTGTAAGAACGCTGACGGATCATCAGGGTCCATCCATTGCGGAGCGTGAGTAATTGAGAAGATAGTACCAATTAGACTGTTGATATCGGTATTTGAAGAGCCATCTAGCGGATCAAAGCTAACCAAATAGTTACCATCTGGATGGCATCCGACTACATCATCTTCTTCTTCTGAAGAAATCGCTTTTACGTAGCCAGATTCTTTCAAAATATCTTTTAGAATCTGATTGGAAATGACATCAAGCTTTTTCTGGGTCTCACCCTGAACGTTTTCACTTAACAGTGAACCTAACACTCCAGCCAAAGCACCTTGACTGACACGGAAAGAAATTTCCTTGCAACCTGCCAACAGAGTTCGGATCAACAATATTAGCTCCATTGGAGCGCCATCTTCTTGCAATTGTGAATTTAGTCGTTTCATTCTCGAGAGAACCTTTTTAGTCAATTATGTGGGTAATTTGTATTCGGATTAAGGCTTTTGAATAACCTCTTATTATAGTTATGTATGGAATTGTACCCTTATTGATAAAAAAACTCAGCTAAAACAATGCAGTTTAATTTGGGTTAGCAATTTTTTATCTGTTAATCTAAACAAAATTATTGCCAATTATTACTTTCATGCATATTCATATTCTAGGCATTTGCGGTACCTTCATGGGCGGTATTGCGGCAATCGCTAAGTCCCAAGGGCACGAAGTCACGGGAAGTGATTTAAACGTTTATCCTCCCATGAGCACACAACTGGAAGCGCTCGGTATCGAATTAACACAAGGGTTCGACCCTGTTCAACTTCAACCCGAACCCGACGTTGTGGTGATTGGCAATGCCCTTTCAAGGGGCAACCCTGCTGTAGAATATATTCTCGAGCGCAATCTCAACTACACTTCTGGACCACAATGGTTGTCAGAAAACATCCTCAAAGACAGGTGGGTCGTAGCTGCCTCTGGTACTCATGGTAAAACTTCAACATCGAGTATGATCGCATGGATATTGGAATATGCAGGCCTTGAACCGGGCTTCCTAATAGGTGGAATTCCCGAGAAATTCGGAATTTCAGCACGATTAGGCGCATCCCCATTTTTCGTTATCGAAGCAGATGAATACGATAGTGCTTTTTTCGACAAGCGCAGCAAGTTTGTTCACTATCGACCACGCACACTCGTGATCAACAATTTGGAATTTGATCATGCCGATATCTTTGACAACCTAGCTGCTATTCAAAAGCAATTTCATCATTTAATGCGCATTTTACCGGGTAACGGATTAGCATTAATTCCCGATCAAGATGAGAACGTCAAAGAGGTTATCGATATGGGTTGCTGGAGCGAAACTCAGACCCTTGGAAAACACTGGAAAGCAGAATTAATCGAGGCCGACGGCAGTCAATTTAACGTTATGTTAGCAGACCAGATACAAGGCAAGGTTAGTTGGTCTTTGTTTGGGGAACACAATGTCAACAATGGCATGATGGCAATTGCGGCGGCTCGCCATGCAGGTGTGCAACCGCAAATTGCTATCGAGGCACTGTGTCAGTTTGTTAATGCGAAAAGGCGTATGGAGCTATTGGGGAAGGAAAATGGAGTGACTGTATATGATGACTTTGCCCATCATCCAACTGCTATCACAACTACCTTGCAAGGCTTACGCAATAGAGTAGGAAACGAACGCATTCTAGCTGTGTTGGAACCCCGTTCTGCTACAATGAAAATGGGGGTGCATAGCAAAACTTTGTGTGACTCTTGGCAACAAGCTGACTCAGTTTACTTACTTCAACCGGATAACTTGAGTTGGTCCATGGATGAACTAATTTCAACCAGCCACGTAGAAGTTAGGCTGTTCAAATCGGTAGAAGATATAGTCGAAGCGGTTGCCTCAGAGGTCAAACCGTCAGATCACGTATTAGTCATGAGCAACGGTGGTTTTGGTGGGATTCACCAAAAATTACTCAGTAAAATTAAGCGAGCCGATATCAAATGAGTTTTGAAAAACAAATCACCCTAGCTATCACAGGTGCTTCAGGCGCTCCTTATGGTCTCAGGCTTTTAGAAACATTGGTCGCTGCCAATTATCAGGTTTACCTGCTTATTTCTTCAGCGGCACGTGTAGTGCTGGCAACTGAAGAAAACTTGCAAATACCAGCCAATCCACAAGCCTGTACGGCGTTTTTTATGGAGAAATATGCTGCAAAAGCAGAGCAAATAAAAGCGTTTGGTAAAGACGAGTGGTTTTCGCCTGTTGCATCAGGTTCGGCAGCACCAAAGCAAATGATCGTTTGTCCATGCTCAACCGGTACCTTGTCTGCCATTGCGACTGGCAAGAGTGATAATCTTATTGAACGCGGCGCTGATGTGGTGTTGAAAGAACGCGGGCAACTCATTCTGGTCCCAAGAGAAATGCCTCTTTCCACTATCCACCTCGAAAATATGTTAAAACTGTCTCAAGTTGGAGCAACAATAATGCCCGCAGCTCCCGGGTTTTATCATCAACCTAAACATATTCAAGATTTAGTTGATTTTGTCGTAGCGCGAATCCTTGATCATTTAGGTATCGATCAAAAGATCATGCCCAAATGGGGCTACCAAAAGTAAGCAGACCCTAATAGAGAGCCGCAAATGTTAAAATTCAAAGTTACAACTAAATGGATTAAAGGTGCTATAGCCACAACCATCATTTTACAATCAAGTTATGCGCTGGGTTGGGGACAGATTGGACATCGCGTGACAGGGGAGTTAGCAGAATCCTACTTATCTGAAAATGCGCGAGCTCAGGTTAGAGCCCTTTACCCAAATGAATCCCTAGCTGAAATATCAACCTATGCCGATGAAGAGCGTTCTAACCCTGCTGAATTCTGGCAGAAAACCGCTAACCCTTGGCACTATGTCACTATTCCTGAAGGTCTCGAATACCAAGCTCATCATGCACCAGAAGAAGGCGACGCTTACACCGCGTTAATGGAATTTAGAAAGACCTTAACCAGTGAAACTGCAACGAAAGAAGAAAAGCGTTTGGCACTGCATTTTATCGTGCACATCATTGGCGATTTACATCAACCATTGCACTGCGGGAATGGCACTGACAGAGGCGGGAATACGGTCAAAGTAGAGTTCTTTTGGCAAGATTCAAACTTACACAGGGTGTGGGATTCGGGCCTGATAGACAGGAAAAAGTTGTCTTACACGGAATGGACTAAATGGCTACAGCAAAAAATGTCACCCGCATTAGTTACGCAATGGCGTAATGCTGATCCCAAAGTTTGGATGAGGGAAAGTGTGATATTGAGAAATGGACTTTATCCCGATCAGGAAAAGTTGAGTTGGAAATACGAATACAAACACATTCCTACCGTTAAAAAAAGGCTGCAAATGGCTGGGGTACGCATCGCAACCTTTCTGAACGAAATTTACAAGTAACCACTCCAGTAGCGTGCGGATATCATTCGATATCTAGCGCTTCTGGCGACAGAATGACCCCCGTACTATCTGCATAAACATGATCCTCTGGCAAAAAGGTAACTCCACCAAAGTTAACTGCCACATCCACTTCGCCAGTCTCTTCAAAATTTGCATTCACTGGAATAGACGCGACTGCATGTACACCTAAATCCAATTCTTCAAGTTGGTCAATTTCTCGGACACTTCCGTAGCAGACAATGCCCTCCCAATCGTTTTCAACAGCAATACGAGCGGTCGTCATATCGATCAAAGCCCGTCTGGTTGAGCCGCCGCCATCAACCAGTAAGACTTTACCTTTGCCAGATTCCGACAACACCTTGTCTATTAAACCCTTGTCTTCGTAGCATTTTATCGTGACGATTTCTCCGCCATAAGACAAGCGCCCGCCGTAGTTAATAAATATAGGATCAACCACATCCACATTGTCAGTAAATAAGTCGCAAAGTTCAGAAGTGTTATATTCCATTTCAGTACCCTACCTGCTCGGATATCTCACAGATTAGACTTAACTAAAGGCTTTGTAAAACCCTAGTTTTGTTGAGGTAAAAATAGTTTTGATTGTCACAAAGGTTTAGCAATTCTGTCACCCATAGTTCATATAGCTTGGATAGTATCATTGAGCAATTATAGCTAATGCGGTGGCCCTCGCTATGAACAAATTTGCGCGCACAGACACTAAGCTTTTTTATTGGCTGTTCAATGTAACGGCTAAGCGGAATTGTCGTTGGGTAAAGTTAATTTCGAAAACCGGCGATGGGCAATTATACCTATTATTAGGGGTGATCCTGTGGCTCTTTGAACCTGAAAATGGGGCTATTTTTCTTTACACAGCCCTTCTGGCATACGCTTTGGAACTGCCCCTCTATTTAATATTGAAAAAATACTTTAAACGTCAAAGGCCCTGTGATTTCTTCATAAATTTCAGCTCTCATATTAATCCTTCCGACAAGTTTAGTTTGCCGTCAGGGCACACTGCTGCAGCTTTTCTTATGGCATCACTGCTGGCAAATTTTTATCCAAGTATTGCCCCACTTGTCTATTCTTGGGCCTGCTTTATCGGGCTATCGAGAGTGTTATTAGGTGTTCACTACCCCAGCGATATTTTTGCCGGTGCGTTGCTGGGTTTAACCATTTCGTCTGTCAGTTTATCAATCATGTAACGCTGGATTAATGAAAATACTATACGGTGTGCAAGGAACAGGGAACGGTCATATCGCGCGAGCAAGGGTAATGGCTAAGGCGCTTTCAAAAAGGGACGATATCGAGGTTGATTTCATTTTTACCGGTAGAGATCCGAACAAATATTTCGACATGGAGGTATTTGGTAACTATCGAACGTTTCGCGGTCTAACCTTTATTACGGAAAACGGCGCGGTAAACAAATGGAAAACAATCAAGTCTGCAGGCGTTAAACAATTTATTCGAGATGTGAAAAATCTCGATGTTGGCAAGTACGATGTGCTGTTAAATGATTTTGAGCCTGTGACTGCCTGGGCAGCGAAAACAAGCGATTTAGCTTCCATTTCAATAAGCCACCAAGCAGCATTTAGCCACGCCGTTCCTAAGCAAGGGGAAACGCTCGTGGATCGACTGCTAATGCGAGTCTTCGCGCCCTGTGAAATTAATCTGGGCGTGCACTGGTATCACTTTGGCTTTCCTATTCTTCCACCTTTTATCGAAGAACGATTCGAAGACGCTTCTGTTGGAAAAGATATTTTGGTCTATTTACCTTTCGAAAATATCAACGCAATTACCGAAATGTTGCAGCAATTTTCTGACCAACATTTTGTTTGTTATCACCCCAATGTAGAAGCCAATTTTGACGATAAAAACATCAGTTGGTTTGCTCCATCGAAGTCTAAGTTCCAAAATGCACTTAATAATTGCGGCGGTGTAATTGCAAATGGCGGATTTGAACTATCGAGTGAATGTTTGCAGTTAGGTAAAAAGTTGTTGATCAAGCCGTTGCGAGGTCAATACGAACAATCATCAAATCGAGTCACTTTAGAGAAAATGCAACGCTGCATAAGTATGGACTCATTGGATGTAGCCACGGTCGAAAAGTGGATTCAACTATCTTCGCCAGAACCAATACATTATCCGCATACACCAGATACCTTTATTGACTGGCTTTTGGAAGAAAACTGGGAAGCAACACAGAGCTTAATAGACAAATTATGGCAAGAAGAAACCAACCTCCCCCCTTCAGTGCAAAACGCACTGGCTAGCTGACTAAAATTACAGGTAAAAGGCCTGAGTCCGATAGTATATCGAAATCAGGCCTTGGTAACATATTTACCCTGCACTTCCAAATATTCGATCAGTATCACTACAACGAGATTAACATTCGCAATTTTATCGCTTTTATTTTTAAAAGTGATTGCTTGCCTATTTGTTTTTTGTCCTTCCAATGAGATGATGTGGTAAGTCAAAATTAGTCATGTGACAGCAAGATGAAAAATCGCTTTTCATGTAAATCAATATTCGTGGTAATTTTCGTTTTAACTGCACTTCAAGGATGCGGTGTTAAGGGTAAACTTGTGCTTCCTGAACAGCAAAACGAACAGAACAAAGCGGCCGAAGCTGACACTGAAACTACTGAAAATACGGAGCAATAATTGGATTATTTTCAATACAAAGAAGACGACTTGTTTGCTGAAGACGTCGCGGTAAAAGATATTGCTGAGCAATTTGGAACGCCTTGTTATGTCTATTCGAGAGCAACTATCGAAAGACACTGGAATGCATTTAATGATGCAGTTGGCGATCACGACCATTTAATCTGCTACGCAGTAAAAGCCAATTCAAATATTGGTGTTTTATCTGTCATGGCTAAAATGGGGTCAGGGTTCGATATCGTCTCTGGTGGCGAGCTAGCTCGTGTCATTGAAGCTGGCGGTGACCCAACCAAAGTCGTGTTTTCCGGCGTCGGTAAAACGCCCGAGGAAATTCTATTTGCCCTTCAGCAAAATATCATGTGTTTCAATGTAGAATCGTCTGCCGAATTGGAGAGAATAAATACGGTTGCGGCTCAACTAAATGTTCAGGCACCCATTTCGATTCGGGTGAACCCAGATGTAGATGCCAAAACCCATCCATATATATCCACTGGATTAAAAGCCAATAAATTTGGTGTTCAACGAGAACATGCCGTAGAAATTTATCAGCTAGCTGATAGTTATAGCCATCTAAATATCATTGGCATGGATTGTCACATCGGTTCTCAACTGACTGAGGTTGAACCCTTTGTCGATGCATTAGATCGATTGTTGTTACTGATTGATGAATTAGCAACTAAGGGAATTGCCATATCGCACCTAGATTTAGGCGGCGGACTGGGCGTTCCTTACAAAGATGAAACACCTCCCAACCCAGATGCTTATGTTAAAGCTATTATGTCGCGTATGGCAGCACGGACAGAATTAAAGCTCATCTTTGAACCTGGTAGAGCCATAATGGCAAATGCTGGCATTTTACTCACCAAAGTAGAGTTCATTAAGCAAGGCGAAGAGAAAAATTTCGCCATTGTTGATGCTGCAATGAATGACCTACTCAGACCGGCACTTTATTCTGCTTGGCAAAATATATTACCGGCGAATCGGAAGTCTGAGCAATCGGCTGCGATATACGACATCGTTGGGCCAATTTGTGAAACCGGAGATTTTCTCGGTAAAGACCGTGAATTATCGATACAAGCAAATGACCTGTTAGTGGTTAGAAGTGCTGGTGCATATGGCTTTGTTATGTCATCAAACTATAATACTCGGTGTCGGCCAGCAGAGATTTTAGTCGAAAACCAAAAGCTTCATTTAGTCCGAGAGCGAGAAATATTAAAAGACCTCTGGAAAGGAGAGCACAAAGTTACGTAATATAGCTGTAACAAAACCTTTAAGTAATTTAAATGCAAATTCAGTTTTCAAAAATGCATGGTTTGGGTAATGACTTTGTTGTCATTGATAACGTGACTCAAAATGTATTTTTTTCAAAAGATAAAATTCAGCAAATAGCTGATAGAAATTTCGGTATCGGCTTTGATCAATTGTTATTGGTCGAACCGCCCTATGATCCCGAACAAGATTTTCATTACCGAATCTTTAATTCCGATGGCTCTGAAGTTTCTCAATGCGGCAACGGAGCTCGTTGTTTTGCAAAATTTGTGAAAATGAAAGGGTTAATAAACCGGAATAAAGTCGTTGTTAGCACCAAAGCGGGCAAGATGGTGTTGTATCTTGAAAAAGATGGTCAAGTTACTGTGAATATGGGTAAGCCAGTGTTCGAACCCGAGAAAATACCCTTGAGCGCGAATAAAGAAGAAGGGACATACATCATAAGAAGCGGTGAGAAAACACACTTTTTTGGTGCAGTTTCCATGGGAAACCCTCATTGTGTTCTTGAAGTGGACGATATAACTACAGCGGATGTTGAAACCATAGGACCATTCTTGGAAAGACATGAAAGGTTCCCGGAAGGTGTTAATGTTGGCTTTATGCAAATCGTAAACAGAAATCATGTGAAACTTCGTGTGTTTGAGCGTGGTGCTGGAGAAACGTTAGCCTGTGGTAGTGGAGCCTGCGCTGCAGCAGCGATTGGGCAAGTACAAGGCAAATTAGATAGAGATGTGAAAGTCGATTTACCCGGTGGAAGTTTAAAAATACGTTGGCAAGGCCGCGATAATGTATTAAAAATGACAGGGCCAGCCGAACATATATTTGATGGAATATTACAACTATGAGTGAAACTGCGGGACAACAAAAAATATTACAAGAACTGCCTGCTGAAATTTGTGCACAAGATGTTAGAGAATACCTAAATCAGCACCCTGATTTCTTCTCTCAACATCCTGACGTTGTCGAAAAGCTAGTCATTCCCCATGATAAAAAGGGCAGCGTTTCATTGGTTGAGTTGCAAGGGGAGCAGTTACGTAAGAAAAATCGTCTGCTAACCCATAAATTAAGTCAACTCATCACCATAGCGAAACAAAACGAAGAGATATATCGGGTATATGCCGATCTGAATATCCAGTTGCTCGCGTGTCGTTTTTTTAGTGAAGTCCAAAATACCTTAGAAGAGGTTGTTTTAGACAAGCTCAAGCTGTCTGCCGTGACATTAAAATCTTTTTCAGGTGCGAATGCGTTGCCTGAAATTCAACGTAAGCTATTTATCGAAAAACGCTTCAAAAAAGAAACTTTCTTCTTTGGCCGAATAAGCCAGCATGAAAAACAATTACTCTTTCCTGTCGGCGCGGTTGAATCAGTCGCCTTAATGCTATTAGGTGAAAAGGGTGAATTGGGTATCTTAGCGATAGGCAGCGGTGATGCAGGGCATTTCAATCCAGAAATGGATACCTTGTTGATTACCCAATTACAGCAATTTCTGAATGTGTTACTGCCAAATTTGGCGGGTTATTAACAGTGATTGCCCCGGCCCTTGAGAAATGGCTGGAAAAATTCACCCACCATTTACGCTACGAGCGTAACTTATCTCCAAAAACGCTGGAAAACTACCGTCGACAACTTGAGGCTGTGGTTGACTCCACCACAATCCAAGACTGGTCTGAACTCGATTCTGATGAGGTAAAAAGAGTGTTAAGCGTGGCTAGGAGAAAGAACCTATCACCACGTTCTATTGCTACCCGTTTATCTGCACTGAGAACCTTCTGCCATTTTTTGGTTGGTGAAAAAGTTTTAGTCAGCAATCCAGCTAAAACCGTTCAGGCTCCGAAACAGGGGCGTCCTCTACCTAAACAATTGAATATTGATGAAATTAATCAATTGCTAGAGATTGAACCAGATTCCTTGCTGGCCGTGCGTGATAGAGCCATTCTTGAACTAACCTATGGATGCGGTCTACGTCTGGCGGAGCTTTGTGGTCTGAATTTGCGGGATATCGAATCAAATGGGCAACTTAGAGTTCGGGGGAAAGGTCGAAAAGAACGAATCTTGCCCATGGGTCGCAGTGCGGAGAAATGGCTAAATCGCTGGTTAAGAGTTCGCTCACAAATCGCTCCGGACGGCGAAAAAGCTGTATTTGTCAGCAAACACAAAAGAAGAATTAGTGCACGACAAGTAGGTAAACGCATGCAACTGTGGGCTTCTCATCAACAATTAGATCAAAAAGTTAATCCGCATAAGCTGCGTCATTCGTATGCAACTCACATGTTGGAATCCAGCGGTGATCTTCGTGCAGTACAAGCATTGTTGGGACATGCAAACCTGTCGACGACACAAGTGTATACTCACCTCGATTTTCAACACCTCGCCAAGGTATACGACGGCGCGCACCCCAGAGCGAAAAAGAAGTAGGTTTTAACAAATGATTTTTTACCGGCGCCTCAACGCTATCAAGGCAATAAGTTTCGATCTTGACGATACCCTTTACGACAATCATCCTTTGATCATCGCTGCAGAAAAAAAGTTACAAACGTATTTGCTAGATAACCATCCGGAAACAGAATATCTGGATGTAATGGGTTGGCGAACTATCAAAATGGCACATTTAAAACACCAGCCGAAGTTAGCCTCAGATATGGGGGAACTTAGACGCAGGACCCTGCAAACCGGATTACAATCAATAGGTTTGTCGGGCCCGCCATTGGAGGTTGCAGTTCAACAGGCTTTCGATTATTTTTATTTTGCTAGAAGTGATTTTTCCGTCGAGAAACCAGTTTGTGAGCTTTTGGGAAAGCTGGCCGAAAAACTCCCCCTTGTCGCCATTACTAATGGCAATGTGAATCTGCAACAAATTGGTATCTCTGAGTATTTCACCCAAGTCTTTAAGGCAAATATTAATCAACCAATGAAACCAGCCAGGATGATGTTCGACAAAACGGTGGAAAGCCTAAAAGTACCGGCATCAAACATACTTCATGTTGGAGACAACCTAGAGAAAGATGTAATGGGAGCCATCAACGCCGGATTTCTATCTGCTTGGCACGCCTGCAATAGAAAAATGTCACTCAATCACGAGAAAATAAGCGTGCTACCCGACGTCCAGCTCAATAGATTAGAAGATTTACTCACGCTAAATTAACCTAAGAGGCTCGCGCTCATTCTTCGCTAATTTTAGCCAAGCGTAATCCGTCTATTAGCAGGGCGTTAGTCATCCAGCACATTTTGATTCATGGTCTCACATGGACTATCGCAGCTAGGCACACCGACTATCTTAGCGGGCACTCCCACCACAGTGACGTGGGGCGGAACATCTTTTAGTACCACACTGCCTGCTCCGACTTTGGATCCTTGGCCGATTTCTATATTGCCTAAAATAGTTGAGTTAGCCCCAATCATCACCCCTCGGCGAACTTTGGGATGTCTATCACCTGATTCATTACCCGTCCCGCCCAGAGTGACAGACTGTAAGATTGAGACATTGTCTTCCACTACTGCCGTTTCACCAATGACGATCCCGGTTGCATGGTCAAACATGACACCTCGGCCAATAGTGGCAGCTGGATGCACATCCACGCCAAAAGCTTCAGAATTTCGGCTTTGTAAAAACAAAGCTAAATCCCTACGGCCTTTTGACCATAAGTAGTGAGCTAATCGATGAGTCTGAATCGCTTGAAAACCTTTAAAATTCAACATAACCGTTAAATGACTGGATACTGCAGGATCTCGACTTAGCACTGCTTTGACATCTGTAATTGCGGCTTCGACTAATTCAGGTGACATCAAATAAGCTTCGTTAAACACCTCGCGAATGGCGATGGCTGTCATCACTTCATCTTTAATTTTATTAGACAGAATAAAACTTAAGGCTGTTTCAGCATTGTGATGCGCTAAAATACATGCATGCACGTAACTTGCTAATAGAGGCTCTTGTTCGACTAATTGTTGTGCTTCTTCTTTTAACTCTAACCAAAAACTATTTATTGGCATTTCTAAACCTATATTTCGCTATCCCGTCTCTGAGACGATAAGATTTGAATGTATATAAACACAGTATAACTGATATACTGCGAAGAAAAATAACAAAGTTGTTAAAGAACCCTAATGGATGTATCTCGTCTACTCGACCAAATGAATGAAAAGCAGCGCGAGGCTGTTGCTGCTCCCGCCAGTGATATGCTGGTATTAGCTGGTGCTGGAAGTGGCAAAACCCGTGTGCTAGTACACAGAATGGCATGGCTAATGGAAGTAGAGAATATTGCTCCTTTTAGCATCTTAGCTGTTACCTTCACCAACAAAGCGGCTAAAGAAATGCGTGGTCGGGTGGAACGGCTAATGGGTACTGGCTTGAACAGCATTTGGATAGGTACATTTCATGGTTTAGCACACCGCTTATTACGTACCCATTATCAAGAAGCTCGTTTACCCGAGAACTTTCAGATACTTGATTCCGATGACCAATACCGATTGGTTCGCAGGGTCATAAAGTCGATGAATCTAGACGAAAAGAATTGGCAACCTAAGTCAATCCAGTGGTATATCAACGGTAATAAAGACGAGGGCTTGCGACCACAACATATAGACACGCAAGGTGATCAAACTAAACAAACCATGCGCGATATTTATCAGGCCTACCAACAAACTTGTGATCGCTCTGGCTTGGTAGATTTTGCCGAACTATTGCTTCGTGCTCATGAACTATGGGTAAAAAATCCGGATGTATTAAAACATTATCAACGTCGTTTCAGAGCAATCTTAGTCGACGAATTCCAAGATACCAATAACATTCAATACGCTTGGTTGCGCCTGTTAAGTAGTGACGACAACAATATGATGATTGTCGGTGATGATGACCAATCTATCTACGGTTGGCGCGGTGCAAACGTTGAAAATATTCAACATTTTTTACGCGATTTTCCTACAGCAAATACAGTAAGGCTCGAACAAAACTACCGTTCCACCGGAAATATACTCAAAGCAGCAAACGCGGTTATCGATAACAACCAAGGTCGACTAGGTAAAGATCTCTGGACCGAAGGGAGCGAAGGTGAACTCATCTCACTTTATTCAGGCTTCAATGAACTAGATGAAGCTCGGTTTATCGTCGCTCGTATAAAAGAATGGTCCGACAAGGGTGACCCTCTCGCTGATTGCGCCATCTTATATCGAAACAATGCCCAATCTCGGGTGTTGGAGGAAGCTTTGTTGCAAGAATCGATCGCCTATCGCATATATGGTGGCTTGAGATTCTTCGAGCGTCAAGAAATCAAAGATGCCTTAGGTTACTTAAGAATAATTAATCAGCCCATAGATGACGCTGCTTTCGAACGTATCGTTAATACACCTACTCGAGGAATTGGTGATAAAACACTGTCTCAAATCAGAGAGCTTGCGAAAGAGCAAGAACAGTCGATGTGGCAAGCCACCCAAATTATGTTGCAGGAGAAGCGCTTGTCCGGTCGGGCTGCCAATGCCATGCAATCCTTTGTGGAACTAGTGTTAAAACTGCAAAGTGAAATAGAAGATCTCACCTTGGACAAAAAAGCCGACCATGTGATTAAAAAATCGGGTCTGTTCGCCATGTATCAAGCTGAAAAAGGTGAAAAAGCTCAGTCACGTATCGAAAACCTTGAAGAGTTAGTAAGCGCCTGCAAACAATTTGAAGCGCCGGAGGAAGCGGAAGATATGTCCCCCCTTTCCGCCTTCCTAGCCCATGCATCGCTTGAAGCAGGCGAATCTCAGGCAGATAAACATCAAGATGCGGTACAAATGATGACCATCCACTCGGCGAAGGGCTTAGAATTTCCTCTGGTCTTCTTAGCTGGCGTCGAAGAAGGTATGTTTCCTAGCCAAATGAGTCATGAAGAGCCAGGTAGATTGGAAGAAGAGCGCCGTCTTTGTTATGTCGGTATGACGCGAGCAATGCAAAAACTTTATATGACCTACGCCGAAAGCCGCAGATTGTATGGCCAAGATAAATATCACACTCCATCTCGCTTTGTGAAAGAAATCCCCTCTGAATGTGTCGAAGAAGTCAGATTACGCACTACGGTAACGCGCCCTGTGCAAAATCGCTTTCAACCTGCCACTTCACACATGGCTTTTGAATCAACGGGTTTCAAACTTGGTCAGAGAGTAAATCATCGCAAATTCGGGGAAGGTACTGTATTGAATTATGAAGGCAGTGGCGAACATGCTCGAGTCGAAGTTAATTTTGACAATCTAGGCACAAAGTGGCTAATGTTGGCCTATGCTAAATTAGATAAAATTTAATTTATTGTGTTTAATTTTTGCACTGACCACGAAGGTTAAAACGGCTTTTTAAAAAGACCAACAGGCCCTCCCAATGAGATATAAAGTTCTTGTAGTTGAAAATAATGCTTCCAGCATGCGTATTCTTAAGCGTGTGGTTGGTAAAGCACAACTACAAGTGGTGTCAGCTTCAAGCCTTTATGAGGCTAAACACATTTTTGCTAACTCTTCTCCTGAAACCTTCCTGTGTTCAATTATCAATTACTCCCTGCCCGATGCACGTCAGGGAGAAGCCATTGATTTTGCTATTGATTCTTTTATCCCCGTCATTGTTATAACCAGTAGTATGGATGACCAAATCCGCGAGCATGTATTGAGCAAATCGGTTATTGACTATATTCCAAAAGAAAATGCCCAAGTATTCGAGTATCTGAGTGTGCTGCTCAGTCGGCTTAAGCGGAATAAAAACATCGGTGTTTTGGTATTAGATAGTTCTCGGACTAGCCGCAACAACATGATTGAATTGCTGAGACGACATAACTTCATCACATATGAGGCAACGCGATCTGATGAAGCGATGGATTTATTGGAAATGCATCCCGATATCAAACTGGTAATAACCGATGAAGTCATTGCCGACATGTCGGGTGTTGAATTAGTTGCCAAACTCAGAAAATCATACGAAAAAGATGAACTTAGTATTGTCGGTCTTTCTTCGTCGCGCAGTTCAGCTCTGTTAGCCCGATTTATCAAAAGCGGTGCAAATGACTATTTAAACAAACCTTTTTGTCATGAAGAGTTTTTCTGCCGCATTTTGCAAAACGTAGAGCACGTTGAACACATTGACGCCATAAGACGGGCCGCAAACCTCGACTATTTAACTGGTTTGCCGAATCGAAGGCACTTTTTCAGTCAAGTGGAATCTAGGATCAAACGAGGAGTTAAAAATAAGGTACTGGCATTAATCGATCTCGATCATTTTAAATCTGTAAACGACAATTACGGCCATGATTGTGGAGATTTAGTACTAAAAAAGGTGTCTAAGGTCCTTTCCAGTCACTTCAAACGCTTCCATATTTCCCGTTTTGGTGGTGAAGAATTTTGTGTATTTTTGCCGGATATGGATTTAGACAGCGCGGTAGAATTATTAGATAGATTTCGCCAAGATTTAAGTGAGCAAGAAATTAAATGTGGTGATCAGATTATAACTTGCTCCACCAGCATAGGCGTTACGCAACAATTTAATCGTACGATTGAATCTATGTTGAGCGTGGCAGATGAGCACTTGTATGTTGCCAAGGCAAGTGGTCGAAATCGTGTGATTTCAGACTAACGACAAGATCGCTTTTCAATACTTCAAGTCAGGCTTTAACCGGGAATAGGTCCGATACGAATCGAAACTGAAAATCACCAAAGCACTCCAAACAAACCCGAAGGTTATGAGTCTCTCAGGGTTAAACGGCTCAGCGTAATAAAATACCGCCAACAAAAACATGATGCTTGGACCAATATATTGAAAAAAACCTATGGTGGAATAACGCAACCGTCTGGCCGCTGAGGTAAAACATAACAAGGGCGCAGTGGTGACCACACCAGCAACAACCAATAGGGTATTCCAACTTAAGGAATTGCTTGCCATATTGCTTAACTCTGTAGAAAACAACCACAGATAAATAACAGCAAAGGGCACCATCATTGCTGTTTCAACAAGCAGACCAGGTAATGCGCCAACAGCAACCTGTTTCCTCAATAAACCGTAAATACCGAATGAAATCGCCAGAGCCAAGGCTATCCATGGCACATTCCCAAAAGAAACGACCAAAATCAGCACACCTGTCAATGCAATTCCAACTGCAATTTTTTGCATTCTACTTAAACGTTCTCCAAGAAACAGTCTTCCCAGCAAAACGTTAAGCAATGGATTAATGTAATAACCAAGACTTGCTTCAAGCAATTTGTCATTATTGATTGCCCAAATAAAAACTAGCCAATTTGTTGCCAGTAATATCCCGGAAACCAACAAAATTAAGATGACCTTATGGTTTTTCAGAGCATTTTTGACATTAAGCCACTCACCAGAAACCAACACCAATAACGCTAAGAAGAGTACAGACCAGAGAATACGATGAACAAGAATTTCACCGGCAGGCATAGCCAAAAGTAACTTAAAATACATGGGCGCAAAACCCCACATACAATATGCAGCAAGCGCCAGTAGCACGCCTGTTTTAACGCTGGAATTGCTCATTATTATTGGCGAATTTAGTTAGATTATACTGTGTCTTTAGCTGAGTATTTTTCATTCATCAAGAACGCAAAAGCCGTATTGAAGGCTGTTTCTTGAAACACTTTAAGCCCTGTCTCAGCGAACGGAACAGGAATGGGATTTCGCTTCAAAGACTCTTTAATGGCGACTGGTGTCATCAAAATCACATTTGGCTCTTCAACCAATTGCATTGCCGCTTCGAGTTTAAACCCTACTGCACCACCAGCAAATTTTCCTTTGGTCGGACGCTCGCGGATAACCACCTCTTTTATTTGGTAATCTTGCATCAGTTTTTTAAACGAAAATTGAAACGCTTTGAGATCGTCAGCCGTACCATTCTTTGGGAACATCAACTTGCGTGCACGGCAGTCTGGTATCAGGAAAACATCATTCTCTAGCGACAATAAGCATATTATCGCTTCGCTACCTTTAATTTCGATTCCACACACTTTCATTGATATAGCCTAATTGGTTATTAATTTAACTGGACGCATAGTATACCTAATTGTGTATTCACTCGGCGAATAAATTAAGCCCTTGTAATGTAGTTTTCGCTGCGAGCCACAATTGCCCTTCATCCTTGATAACATTGCTCATGATGTTCAATCCTACAAAAAGATTGGTTACTGCTAAGGCTAAACCCTCAACATTCGTGTCTGCTGCCAACTCTCCGCCTTCCAACGCCCAACGGATCAACTCTTCTGCACGAGCATTGCTCAATGCAAGTTGCTGTTGTAAAAAGCAAGCAAGTTCGGAATCACTACCTCCAATTTCAGCTACACCGTTCATTGCTAAACAACCACTATGCAGACTATCGTTAGCGCGGATAGCGCATAACTCGCGCAAGGTTTTGGTGAATACGGGCTTAACGGTCTCTCCTTGTTCAACTAACATCAAATTCATCAACGGTGTGGTTGCAGAGTAATGAGCGAATACCTCTTTAAACAGAGTTTCGCGATCTCCAAAGGCGTTATAAAAACTAGACCGAGTTATTCGTAGCAATTCCGAAATAGCTTTCACCGATGATGATTGAAAACCATCTTTCCAAATTTTATGCATCACGATTTCGATAGCTTTATCGCGGTCAAATTTAGTTGATCTTGGCATACTGCTCCCAAAATATAATGTACACATGTGTACAAATTGAAAAATCTATTTTACACTCCATATATTGTACACATATGTACAAATATATACGAACAAACATTAAAAATGATAGTAGGAAGAGATATATGTTAACTGAGATACAAGTGTTGTTCTGGATCAGCATACTTACTTTTGGTCTTATTCTGATTCAAGGTATCCAAGTACCGTTAAATTTCGGCTTTAAGTGGGGATTGGGTAACAGAGATACCCCTCAACAAGCGACACCTTTTATGAACCGGATTAATCGAACCTTGGGAAATCAAATTCAAGCCTTATCCATTGCCCTACCGGTGCTCATTGCCATCATTGTGATGCCTGAGGCACAAACTTCGCTAACAGCCATTGGGGCCACAGTGTTTTTACTTGGCCGAGTTGGCTTTGCCTTTTGTTACCTTATTGGCATTCCATACTTACGCTCAGTCATATGGTTTGTCGGCCTAGTGGGATGGATGATAATGGCTTATGGATTAGCGATCGCCATTCTCTAACTTAAATTAAGCAAGAGGATCCAATTGTGTGATTATTTTGTATGATAGTAGAAGTTCACTCAAATAATTGGATTCGATGTCTCAATCATCATTGGTCAAAGTAGAGAAACATCATTTCTCCATCGAGCGTCGTAAATATGGAAAGGGATTTCAGTATTTTGATGATGCAGGATATAAGATCAATGATACAAAACGCCTATCTCGAATCAAGAAACTCGTCATCCCACCAATGTGGCAAAAGGTCAAAATTTGTGATTTAACAAACGGCCATGTCCAAGCATTCGGATACGATTTAAAGGGGCGAAAACAATATATTTATCATGAGGAATGGCACATTGCTCAGCAGGTGGAAAAATTCAATCGAGTGGTTTCATTCGCAAAAAAGCTGCCTAAATTTCGGAAATTTTGTCTAGAAAAGCTAACTACAAAGGGCTGGCACCAAGAAAAAGTACTTGCGCTTATGGTGCTGGTTTTAGACGAAACAGGATTAAGAATCGGCAATAACCGTTATAGTGAAATTAATAAAACCTATGGATTGTCTACGCTCAGGCGTCGTCATGTTCAACTTGAAGAAGATGAATTGCTATTGGAATTCGTCGGCAAACGCGGCAAACAAAGGAAGGTAGAGATTCAAGACCCTTTTCTTATTAAATCGATTACGCTATGTGCTGAGTTGCCTGGGTATGCGCTGTTTAGATATAAAAACGAGCAAGGTTGTTGGGAGGATATTGACAGTGAAGATGTTAATAGCTTCGTTAAAAAGCACATGGGAAACCGATACAGTTGTAAAGATTTTCGAACTTGGGTTGGAACCCGCTTGGCATATGAACTGTATCCTAAAGCCATGGAAGAAAAACAAATATCCCCCCGCAAACAAGTGACTAACATTCTACTTGGCTTGGTAGCAAAGGAACTTGGCAATACACCTGCAATTTGTCGCCAGTACTATATCCACCCCAAAATTTTAAGTCTTATTGAATCACAAACGCTGGTAGTAGACGAAGCTGAATGTGAAACTGAACATCCAGTGCAAGATCCAAGCGCTTCGGCCGTTGAACTTGCCCTTTTAAAGATACTGAGTAGTAAAGATGACAGAAGATAATAAGTCTGACCAAGCTAAAATTCCAAAAGGTCGAGTGTCTCGATTTGCCAGCCTAGGTGGAATGGCCTCTAAAATTGCAGGCAATGTGCTGGCAAATGGCATTTCTGAATTGGCCAAAGGAAATCGCCCTAAGGTTAAGGACTTGCTATTAACCCCTTCCAATTTGATTAAAGTGGCCGATCAATTAGCACAAATGCGCGGCGCTGCTATGAAGGTTGGTCAGTTGATATCCATGGATGCTGGCGACATTCTACCTTCTGAACTGAGCGATATTTTAGCCCGTTTGAGAGCTGACGCTAAATCCATGCCCGAAAAAGAACTTATAGAACTGCTAACTCACGAATGGGGGGAAGACTGGCGTAGTCAATTTATTCAGTTTTCGGTCAAACCCATAGCGGCGGCATCCATCGGCCAAGTTCACAAGGTAATAACCCAAGATTTAGAACGCTTAGCGATAAAAATTCAATACCCCGGAATCAGGCAAACTATCGATAGTGATGTAGATAATGTCGCTACCTTGATCAAAATATCTGGCCTGTTACCCAGCGACATAGATATTAAACCGCTGCTGAAGGAGGCCAAGCTGCAACTTAAAGATGAAGCCGATTATATTTTAGAAGGCCAACGTATAGAGCAGTATGCTCAAGTCATTGAAGATAATCCGATATTCGTGATGCCCAAGGTCAATAGAGAATTTAGCAACGAAAACATTTTGGCGATGACGTTTTTAGATGGTGAACCGATAGAAAGCTTTATAGACGCTTCGCAAGAAACGCGCAATTTCTTAGTTGAAAATCTATTTAAACTCTTCTTTAGAGAGTTATTCGAATGCCAACTTGTGCAGACAGATCCGAACTTTGCCAACTACCAGTATGATCAAGAAAGCGGAAAAATTGTGTTACTGGATTTTGGTGCGACACGTGAATACTCAGAAGAAATGGCTCTTGGATACAGAAAATTAATGTCTGCCGGATACTCTCGAAACAAACAACAACTTGAAGACGCGGTTTTTGAAATAGGATTGTTAAAAGTCGGCTTGCCCAAAAATGTAAAAGAGCTCATTCTCGATATTTGTATGGATGCGTGTGAACCACTTAATTTTGAGGGCGAATATAACTTCGCTGAGTCACAGCTTGCATTGCGCATGAGAGATAAAAGTATGTCTTTGGGATATGACAAGTCTTATGCCCACACTCCACCAATCAACTGTATTTTCTTGCATCGCAAGCTCGGAGGCCTATTTCTACTTGCTATAAAATTGAAAGCAAGCGTTAATATAAGAAGCCTTTTTAACGCTTATTTGATTTAAAATTAAGCGCTTTAGTGACTGCGAAGTCATTAAATAACACCCCTGTTAGCCAGACCTCAATTATTCTCTATAGCTCCTACCAGTCCTGAATATGTTAAGAATATTAAGCGATTTGTTAAAATATTAACTATTTTCATTTTTTATCTTTGCGATTTTTTATTGCATTCGAATGCAAAAAAGGATAGTTTTTATACTAGCCAACATAAAAACATATAATAATTGCAAGTAGAGGAACGAGGAACATGACCACTAAAGTCTTACGTAAAACAATCATTTTTGCCTCTGTACAGGCAGCGTTACTGAGCTCTCCAGCCGTGTTTTCACAGGAAGCAACTAACGCAGAAGAGGATAAAGGTTTAGAAGTTATTTCGGTCACATCAACCAAACGAGTCAAAAGTATTCAAAGCGTTCCACTGGCAGTAACAGCGGTATCAGCAAAAGATTTACTTGAAAATGGTGTCACTGACATCATGAGTCTCGATACATTGGCCCCCGGCTTAAAATCCGGCGTATCTGGAAGTGATGCACGTCCTGCCATGCGTGGTGCAAGAACCGAGCAGGTTGAAGCCAATGATGTCGCTATCGCGTTTTACTCGAATGGCGTCTATCGACCAAGGCACGGACAGGCTCTAGCCGGATTTATCGACCTAGAGCGTGTTGAAGTATTGCGTGGTCCTCAAGGAACCCTATTCGGCCGAAATTCATTTGGTGGTGCCATCGATGTGATCGCGAAAAAGCCAGAGTTAGATATTACTGAAGGTGGAATGGCGACAACATTTGGTAATTATGGACTAATACGCGCTGAAGGATTCGTCAATTTTGCGCTTAGTGATGACACAGCGGTCAGGTTGACGGGTGTTAGAGAAGTTCGTGACCCTTACATTAAAAATACATTTAATGAAGATGCTGGTCTGAAAGATGCTGATATGTATTTTATCCGAGGTCAGTTGTTTACTGAAATAAATGACAATGCATCTTTAAACCTTAAAGTTGAAACATGGCAAGATAATTCAAATGGCGGCGGCGCATTTGGTTACCACATTTTAGGGGTTCCCATTAATCCAGCGACCGGAAATACAAGCCCATTCGCACCTCTCACCCCCCGCATTGGTCGTGATGACGTATGTGGCGGAAATTGTGGTCGTTTTGGCGCAGGTTTAGACCTTTCAGACACGCCGGGCTTGGATACAGCACAAGGTGTGTCTTCTGATCCTTTCGTTCAGCAATTTGACTACGCTCCATCAAAAGATGTAAGTGATGTCAGTATTAGCGCAGAACTAAATTGGTCGTTTGACGCTATCGATTTGAAAGTGATTGGTGCCGCAATGGACTATGAAGAAACGCGTTTAACAGACGGTGATTTCTCTACCTTTGCGTCTACCATAGATGGCAACGCCATTGATTCCAAAACACGTTCACTAGAAGTTCAGCTAAGCTCTACTTACGAAAGTGATTTCGAATGGGTAGCCGGAATCTATCTATTCAGTGAAGATTTAGATAACGCCTTCTTGAACGCTAGTTTGGGAACGATAACTGACAATGCGCCCGATTTTAGTCAACCACGAGAAATGCTTTATCCCACATGGTTAAACGAAATCAGGTTAGAAACCACTTCAACTGCGGCCTATTTCCAAGGGAATTACTCATTTTCCGAAGATACACGCGCCATTGTGGGTTTGAGATATACCAGTGACGATCGTGAATGGGATATTTACGGACAAAACCCCAACGATCGCACTAGAATAGACTTCTCTGAACTAGAAGTGGATGGTGCTAAAGGAGATTGGAGCAAAGTCACGTGGAAACTAGGCTTAGAACACGACCTAAATCGCAGTCAATTACTTTACGCGACAGTGTCTACAGGTTTCTTAGCGGGCAATGCACAAGGTGCTTTCCGTGGAACAGATACTTATGACGAGCAAACGGTAACAGCCTATGAATTAGGTTGGAAAAACATGCTTTTGGATAACACTCTAAGATTAAATGCCTCTTTGTATTACAACGATTACGAAGACCTACTTTCAACTCGATTCCAACAAGTCGGCGGAACAGCTGTTTCTTTCTTTGGAAACGCGGGTGAAATTGATGCAACAGGTCTAGAGCTTGAAATCGATTGGCAAGCTAGTGATGCTTTACGTTTGGGTGCTCGAGCGGCGTTTAACGATTCGACTTATGGTGACTTCGTTACTCCCAATGTTTTCCAAGAAGGTGGCGAAACTATTAACGGTATCGACAATCTGTTCCAGTTGGATGGCAATCAAGTTCAGCTAACACCGGATTATAACATTACTTTGCTAGCCAGTTATGAGATTGACCTTGGTGAAAACGGACGCATAGTGCCAGCAGGTAGTTTGCAGTTAAGCGATTCTTACTACACGAATGACTTACCTTTCTCGTTTGGTGAGCAAGACAGCTATCAAAAATTTGATGCCAGTATTGCTTGGTATTCTGCGGACAACAATTGGCAAGTCAGAGCCTTCATTCAAAATGCCAATGACGAAGTCATTTTGCTACGCTCCGTCAGGTTTGGTGGCAATGTTGCAGCAGCTGACTATGCTAACCCGCGCACTTACGGTGTTAGAGTTGGTTATAAATTCTAAGAGCTAACGATTGGTTTAGATCGTTTAATTTGGAAGGTTTAATTTAGAAGTAATTTAACGTTAAACCACAAAGCCAGTCACTTTGCAGTGACTGGCTTTTTATGAGTATAACTAAAATGCGTTGAATATTTATGTCGGCCGATATTGCGTCAGCGATAATGGGAGAGCTAAAACTCTCCTATTTTGACCAACT
Organism: uncultured Alteromonadaceae bacterium; assembly: GCA_947503265.1. Classification (GTDB taxonomy): domain Bacteria; phylum Pseudomonadota; class Gammaproteobacteria; order Enterobacterales; family Alteromonadaceae; genus Aliiglaciecola. The sequence goes on along the minus strand of CANNDC010000001.1, from coordinate 193,557 downwards.
GATTTGCTTTAATGTTATTTATTTTTCGTGAAGTTCCATCTCGCCATCTAACGTCAATTGACTTGATAGATGTCGCATCACCAAGCCCGAAATGAGCAATATTAAGTAGGCTTTGTGAATGAGCTTCACTATTTGATCCAATTAACTTCATCGATGATCCTGTTTTACTCGTAACTTTCACTACCGCACCATAGGGATCAACTCCGTTTTTAGAATATCCTATATGCAGCAAAACATAATTGCCTAACGATTCTGATACGTTTTCGTATAAATGCCATTTTCCCATGTCATCATCGCCATTTAACATGTCAATGCGACCGTCTAAATTGTAGTCGAAGGCAGCCCCCATATCACCATGTGAGTCATTACCTAGTTCGGTAGTGGCTCCGATTCCCGTTTTGGCAACAAAATTATTTCCGGTGTTTAATAACAGAACATCTTCGATACGCTGCTTTAGCTTGCCAAATCGGTGAACAAAGAAGTCTTCTCTACCATCGTTATTGAAATCGCCTGTTATCACTCCCCAGTTATTGAAATGGGTTTCATCTGGAAGTTGCTCTGAAATATCGGTGAACTTGCCATTGTCGTTTCGCAACAGAACGTCTTTAATTATTTTAGTTTGAGGCTCCCATGCGCTTTCAAACTTGTCTATTCCTATTAACGATGCACGAAGACCCCAAGCTAGGTTATCGACTAATTTCCATTCGAATCGCCATTTTCCATCACCAACATAGCCTAAATACCAGCCAGTTTCTGTCACTGCTTCACTATTTGGAAAACCAGCCGCAGCCTGTTGCGTGATCACGGTTGCTTCGTAGGGTGTTGCGATTTGCTTTTTATCTTTGCCAAGGAAAAGTGGCATGTGATCTAAGAGTTTTGCTTTAGGCCAATGGAAAAAGTCGGTAAGTGTAATGTCGCCAGAAGCATATAAGTCCATGCCGTCATGACTTTTATTGCCTTCATCACGCAGATCGAGGCGTTTGCTAGTTTCATCAAGATCAACACTGTTGTTTGCTAAAGTATAGTAGTGCATACCTCTTGAAAAGTAATAGTCCAGGTCACCATCGTTATCGATATCAGCATGAGCTACTGTCTGAGTAGCTTTATATTCTTCGATATCGCCGGGTAAAACCGCTTCTGTAACATTTTCGAAAGTGAAGTCACCATTACCTTTCCAAATAGTTGTTTCAGAATATGCATCAAATGCAAACACATCCATAACCTGGTCGCCATTGAAATCGGTTAGCAATAAACGTTCGGCATCAATTTCTTCAAAAATTGGACTAGGTGCATAACGAAAAGTGCCGTCGCCTAAATTTTCAAATAAGATATTTCTAGGGGCTTGTTCATTTATGACTTTGGGCGCATTGACTTGCATAAAATCCAAATCGCCATCATTGTCGATATCTACCCACCGTACGGAACGGCCGCGAGCTCCCATTTTACTGAGGCCAGCTTCCACAGTAACGTCAACAAATGTACCATTATCATTTCTGAGTAAGCGTTGCGGCTGCGGTTTTAATCCATTTCCTCCTCCTACTGACAATAATATATCGCTATCGCCATCTTGGTCATAATCTCCAGATGCAACACCATGAAGATCTACAAGTTCAAATAAGTCCATTCTCAATTGGTATTTGAGAGACTTATCACTCGCTATTTTGGATTCGAATAGTTGAACTGGTGTTGTATTGTGATTGGTTAATAAGAAGTCGTAGTAACCATCATTATTAAAATCATTGATTGAAGGGCCGCTATATTTCATGACAGATTCAGTTTTCAGACCTACAACATCAGAAACATCTAAAAACTGAATGTCATCAACTAACATTGGTTCTGCTACTGATGTTGTCTCAGCGCACCCGCCTAACAGTAGGATACTGATAACGCCCAAGCTCACTCTCTTTTTCATTTTAATTTCCTTTTTCTCTTCCAATTTATTTCGCTTTGATGACGAAGGGCTGAATGATGTCGTTGTATTGTTTACCTTCATTGTCAGTGAAAGAAACTCGAATTTGATATGACTGTATTCCCGGTAATTCAGCGCTTGGAATATACCCTTCAGTCGAGAATGTCGCAGATGAGTGGCCTGATTCAGTGTAAAGTGCATTAGCGTCACTTGAAACTGCATCTTTTACTGGCCTCCAGTTATTTTCAAAGTGCCTAAACCAATATTTCACCCCACCTTGATCCGAGGCGATCACTTTTTTGTTATTTCCCGCGTGATATGCCACTTCAATAGTAAATTGATCGTTGGTTTTTACTCCTTCGATTAGGCTTTCTGCATTGGTTATTTTGATAAAAGGGGCGACAAACTTTTCCACCGAAAACGTTATTTTTGCGTTTATCGATGGATTATTTACTGTCGAAGCCGTAATAGTTGTATTTCCTTCAGAGATTGCAGTGTAGCCGCCATGGTCATCAACTCTCATCACGTCGGGATTGCTAGAACTCCATTGAATATTGGGGATATCGGCTATTACAGGAATGAAATTCAATTCAATTTTTCCTGAATCACCTTCGACAATAGCCTTGCTTTGAGTTGATAGCGAAACTTGGGTAGCTGGGATTGGGTACCACTCTCCAATGGTTAATTCTATAGAATCTCGTTTATTGCCCAGTACCGTTGTAGCGGTAATCGTCGCCTTTTTCCCAGATTCCCCAACGGCCTTAACTTGACCACTCTTATCAATGGAAATCACGGCTGGATTACTTGAAGTCCAAACTACTGAACGATCTGCATTTTTAGGCGTAATATCGCTTAGTAAAGCTAGGCTTGCTCCTTCTCGGATTGTTGCTGAAGGTGAGTTAATCGCAATGGAACGTGGCGGCATTTTATCGGTATCAAAAGTAGTATTCGCTGTAACGTTAGTAAACTCTGCCTTTTCGCCATTTCTCCAAACCACGGTTATTTTGCGAATATCTTGTTGTTCACCCAATCCAAAATGCACTGTGTTCAATAGGCTTTGAGAGAAAACAGCACCGGCTGAGCCGACTCGGCGTTTATAGGTGTCGCTTGAAGTTTCTAGAGTGACAACGGCAGAAATGGCATCTATGCCTGTTTCGGGTGCATAGCCTACGCGCACAAGCGCGTAGTTTAACGGCAACTTACTTTGGTTTTGGTACAAGTACCACTCACCGTCCTCACTTCCGTTTAGAAAATCGAGTCGGCCATCGTTATCGAAATCGAATGCTTGCCCCATGTCACCATTGCCGGGGCCACCCACGTCATTTGCGCCATGCATTGTAGTAGCATATAGGCCTTGCGATTGATTATTTAGCAGCATCAAGTCTGAGATACGCTTGCCAATCAATCCCCATCTGTACACGAATAAATCTGAATAGCCATCATTGTTAAAGTCGCCGGTAGTGACGCCTAGCGCATTGCCGCCTTTTGGCACGCCCCAAGCTTCACTTACATCCGTAAATGTTTGCCCATCATTGCGTAACAATATGTCATCAATATTTCTATTCTCTGGTTCAAAATCTATGGGTTTGGCGTCTTCTACACCGCTTAATGTAAAGCGATAAGTCCAGAATATATTGTCTGTCCTGACTAATTTAGCTTTCCACTGATCATTCCCCAAATGGCCAATATACAAGCCGTTGGCGGAAGTATCTTCAGGCCAACCCAGTGCTTCTTGTTTGTTAAACGTAAATTCTTCTTTATTCCCTATGATTCGCACATCTTTTTCAGCACCAAGAAATATAGGATAGTCCTTGCCGCGAAAAGACCCTTGGGTCAGGAATATATAATTATTAAAATGAACCGTTCCTTTGGCAACAAAACTAAAAGTATTCTCACCTTTATAACCGCGTGGCTTTATTGATACTTCTTTGGTGATGGGGTCAAAATCAAAGGAAGGGCTTTCTCCTTTGCCATGTTCAAATGCTTTGCCATTTGCTAAGTAAAGATCTAAGTCCCCGTCGTTATCAATATCTATGTCTGTAATTGCCATTGTCGCGCGAGAACGATTAATTACGTCTCCAGAAAAACGAGAGGTAATATTTTTATATGTGAAATCGCCTTGACCCAACCAAACAGAAAGAGGGCCGTAGAATATAAAGTCGTCTTTGCCGTCACTGTTTAAGTCAGTGACCAATACTCTGGATGCAGTTACGTCCTGTATATCATCAACATTCTTAAACTCAAACGTACTATCACCCTTGTTTTCGTAGAAAAAGTGCTGAGGCTTTGACTTCGTCAAGCTACTTTCGTTAAACAGAAGCAAATCCAAATCACCATCCAAATCAGCATCCGTCCATTTTGCACCTCTTCCACGCCCACCTTTTGTAATGCCTACATCGCCTGTTTTGAGGACAAACTCGCCCTCAACGTTTTCGTAGAAATTAGCTGTAGAGGGGTTTTTACCATTTCCCCCACCTTGCGTTAGTACTAGGTCTAAATCACCGTCGTTGTCATAGTCACCCAAAGCCGTACCATGCAAATCATGCATAAACCATCGAGCAAGATTTTTATGATGCTTTTTAACCGTCTTTCCATCTCGGTTCCAATACAGTTTACTCGATTCAGCGTTATGGTTGTTTACAATGAAATCATAGTCTCCATCATTGTCGATATCAGCAATAGATGGGCCGCCGTATTTGATGGAAGCCGCTTTGTCGATACCCACATTTGACGAAATATCATGATATTGAGGAATAATTAATGTTTCGATAGATTCAATTGTGATCTGATGCAAGGTTACATCTGCATTCCGCGAAAACAGACTTAGCTGTTTTTGATTATCAGGATTGAATTTAACGATAGCCGATATCTGCTGTCTTCCTGAAGTCGGAATATTCATGTTATCAATTAACAGATTATCGCCTTGCTCCAAGCTAACTGCCGCGTAATTTGCTTGTGTTTCCAAATCAAAAACAAGTCGTTTTGTCAGATTCCCAACCGGTTTGTACTGAAGTGTGAGAGGAGATTCCGGAGAAATAATTTTATTGATCGTTACGGTGTTTTGATCAACTTCCGTCCCAGAACAGGCAACGACAAGAAGAGTCGTTGCTACTACTATCAAATACTTTAGCTTAGTAATCATTGTTTCGAGACTCACGCTAATTAAATGTTAAATTCCTGTGAAAAGTACCTTAAACACCATACAAATGCAAATTTAGTTAACAATTAACATTTATCAAGTTATCGACTCGTCATATATTTGGTCGATAATGGGTGATGAGTGAAGGGTGAAGGGTGAAGGGTGAAGGGTGAAGGGTGAAGGGTGAAGGGTGAAGGGTAATATAAGCTAAAATCTTTAGTGCCAAAGTGAAATGCCCGCTATCAAAACGGGCATATTAATTTATTGTGCTAGTCGATAAATATCAAAAAGTCTTTAGCGTGTTGCACACCTATTAAGGGTGCACATTGTCCGCATAATCCGGACATCAAGCACATTGACTGCACCGTCTTCGTTTAGGTCAAACTCAGGAGAAATTGTTCGATTGGAACGAATTGCTTTTGACAATGCAACGACGTCTTGAAAGTCTACATCTCCATCGGAATCATAATCTCCGGTTAACTTCTCAATTTGAATTGGGAATGCTACAACATTTTGTCGACTTCCATCATCGGCAGCAATCAATACAAATAGGAAGTAGAAGTTGCCTTCTGCCAACTCAGAAGTAGGTGTAACTCCATCTAGGGAAATCAACGCTTCAGAAACACCTGTTTGTTCACCAATGACAGTGTTATCTTCAACTACTATGTCTTTGACTACGCTAAAGTTAGCTGTTAATTCGCGTAGGAAAAATCGAACGCCACCTACAGAATTTCCAACAACCTTGCCAGTTCCCATTTCAAAATTCACCGCAACCGCCAAGTTACCGCCGACAGGATATGTTGTTTCCCGGTATTTGTTGGCGTCATCAAAATTCAGACTTGGCTCTACCGTTCCTTTTTCGATAGTAATTGGGAATACGCCTTCAATGCTGTGTCTGCTGCCATCTGAGGATTGAAATAGAGCGAAGAGATAATAGAAATTGCCGCCAACTAACTCAGAACTTGGTGTAAGACCAGATAATGGGATAGCAACTGAAGCTGTTCCTGTCTGTTCACCAATCGCACTTTCGTCACTTACAATAATGTCGTTAACTACTCCAAAACTACTATTCAACTCTCTTAAAAAGAATTTAACACCACCTTGTGCAGCGTCCACGGTGTTCCCTGTTCCAGCTTCAAAGTTAGCTTGGATTTCCATGGTGTCATTTGTTGTATAAGTGGTATTTAAATATTTACTCGGGTCGTCAAGTTCCAGTGAAGGAAGAATCACAACATCATCTTCTTCAACTGTGATATTCGCCAATGCCAAGGTTTTAACCACACCAGACTCTGTCTTGAAGCGAACAAATAGAAAGTAGAATTCGCCATTTTCAAGCTTGTCACTTGATGTTAGTCCATTTAACGGCATAGTCACTGAAGACGTACCTCTTCGCGTTCCAATAACAGTTGGATCATTCGCCCTGATGTCGCTTATCACTGAATAGTTAGATCTTAAATGTCTGAAGAAAAAGTCAAGGCCACCAAAATCTGCACTGATCTGGTCTCCCGTTCCTGCATCGTAATCGACTGTAACTTCGATCGTTCCGTTAGATTTGTATGCGGTGTTGGTGTACTTACTTCTATCGTCAAAAGCGAGTGATGCAGCTACAGGTGCCTCAACAGTGATGCTAGTCGTATCCTCAAAACTACCATCTTCAGATGTAGCAGCAATTGTTGCTGTACCCGCACTCAATCCAACGACATTACCTTCTTCAGAGACAGAAGCGACATCGGGATCACTCGACTTTAAGCTGTAATTTTTGTTCGTGGCGAAAAAAGGAGTCACCGTTACATTTACTGTCAATGTGCCGCCAACTGGAATAACCACCTCTTCCGGAGAGATAAGAATCCCGTTCACTGGGCCAGAATCAGGCCTTATATCGCCATCAAAATTTGCCACTTTTAAGTTGACACTGGTGATATGGCCGCCATCGTCAGGAAAAGTAATATCTACTTTGTTATCCTCTTCTAGAAGTTCGTATGCAACCGGTATTTCTAGCATACCGAAGAAACGATCGCGTTGCGGTTGAAGATCACCAGCAATTTCTAAAACTCCTCCCAACTCTACATTGTTAATCTTAACAACCGGAGATAAGGAATTGCCTTGATCTCGTCCAACACCAATACGTAAAATAGCGTCTCCAAATTCAGATTTCACTACACCTTTAATATCGAACTGGTTAGCAACGTTTTCTTCTATTGCTGCAAAAAACTGCTCTGCAAAATATTTAGATTCTTCAGAAGATAAATCAATGGAGAGATCTGAATCAAAGGTATACTCAATAATCATCGTCGCCTCTGGTTCAATATCGACAGCACGAATATCTTGAGCGAATTGGCTTACTTCCAATTTAGGTGCTACACCATCTAAAAATAGGTGTTTGATTTTAACATTTTGTAGTTGATTTGGTTCTGAACCAAACTTGTTTAGAACAACGGTTTCTTTTTCCGCAGCTAAGTTGCTAACAATGATATAGGCTCGATTATTATCGACGTAACTATCAATTAAAATATCTGGATTAGTCGAAATAGAGTCGACTCGCGTTCCATTTACATCAGACCAAAGTTCGTAAAATTTGACTATTTCAGTAAATACCCAATCATCTCCTTCGACACCGGCTTCTTCACTTTCTTGTCGCAATAGGCGCCAATTATAAGGGATACCATCCCTTGTACCCCAAAGCGCTTTTATAGGAACGAAAGGGATAGTTTTTTCAATTGAATCTGGACGGTCTAAGAATTGCAAAAGCATTGGACTTGCAGCTTTCAGAAAAGACCAATCCCTCAACGGAGACCAGGGCTGTCTTTCCATAGGCCTATTACGACCGCCGTATTCTGAGATCACGTGTGGCTTAAGTTCTCCCAGAGTACTTAACGTGTAATGATCGATCATGTCTAGCGTCGCTTCTATGCGACTACCTTTGTATCGGTTTTCGTCTTCTAAGTCGTAAAAATGAGTCGAATAATAATCCATTTTTCTACCACTCGTATCAATGAATAGCTTCATTCTTTCATTCCAACGAGCAAAATCTCTTTCCTCGAAGACAGGAAATGCTGCCACATACCCACCAATTTTCACCTGCTGATTGTGCACTCGAATTGCATCTGCAACATCATTGTGAAAGTTGAAAATATCAATTGGAGGTACAGGATCATCACCGTTTTCAGGTGCATCCGTCAATTGATACAAAGGCTCGTTTAACACTTCAAAATGAGTAGGGCGTAAGTGCCCAGTTGTAACCGATTCACCGCTACTACGATAGAATTCATTCAAATATTGCCCTAAAAAATCACCCACACCATCTGCATCAGCTTTCCACTTAGGGCCGCCGTCGAAGGGATTAGTCAATCCAAACCAATGCGGGTATGGCTGTCCACCTACCATGATGTCACCTCTACCATCATATTTATGGACAAACTGCTTGTTAACGCCCCAAATCCTCTCTCGAGCGTCTTTTCCACGCAACTCTATGTGATTTGGATCAGCGTAACCTTCTCGTTCGGGATCCTCATCTGCTTGGTTGAAATTCCACACGGTAGAACCGTTATCTCTGCCAAAGTAAACATCTAAGTCTTCCATCATATATTTAAGTTTGTCTTCTTCACCAACCCAATCATTTTCGTTAAGGGTTGAGTGCAGAGTTATGTGATTTCTGCGATCAAAGGAGTCTTTCCCACCTGTAGATTGTTTTACATTCAGGTTGACAATTGTTTCAGTGGTTGCATGAGTAAAGTCCGAGGACAGGATCACGCCGGCACTTAATATAAGCCAAGGGATTACTTTTAACATTGGTTGTCCTTTAGTGTTTTATTTAGTTGAACTTCGGCTTCGAGCATACTACATAATTTTTAACCTAATGTTAACAATTAAATGTTTTTATATTACATTAAGAAAAAATAATACCTTTAATTTGTGATGTTTTAGTGGCGCTTGACGAGGAAATTTGAAATATCAGATGTCGCTTGGGTGAAGAGATAAGGTATGGATATTTGAGCTTCACAAGCCCTAATCATGGACTGCATTGGTTCGTCATTCTGTTGAGATTAGGGTGTTGAAAGATTGATGCCTAATCTTGATAATTGACTAAGCAACGATGTATATATTTTTGGATATTATTCTTTTGAACTTCGATTTGTTTGCTAATTTGGGAGACTTGATCAGAAGATCGAGGGAAAACTCCCATACCTGAGAGAATAACGTGCCACGAAAGTGACGGATAATATTTGCTGATAGCTTGTCTTTCTAACTCAAAATCCAAATTTTCACCGGCACTCCACACCTCTAAAATTTGTCGTAGGGAATCGGATATCTTTAGATCTCCACGACAATCTTTCCAATATTGTGAGTCATTCCGATTATTAGCCAAATAATGAACCATTATATAGTCGCGTATATGGTCAAAAGCAGCATTCACACCATCATTAAAGAAATCACGGTAACTAGCCTGATATTTCCCACGTTCATATTGCTCGATAAATTGTTCAATGGTGACTTGCACTATTTGTAAAGCTGTTGCCTCTAGCGGTTCAATAAATCCTTGTGATAGACCAACCGCCAAACAATTTTTTTCCCAATGTTTTTCAGAGCGGCCTACGCGCATCTTCAAGTGTCGAGCCTCCATGTTATCTGCACCTTCCCCTAAAACGCGTCGCAGCTCAGTTTCGGCTGCATCTGATTGCAGATGCTGACTACTGTATACGTAGCCGTTACCAATGCGATTGGTCAAGGGGATCTCCCACCTCCAGCCATTGCTTAATGCATCCGATATAGTTTTAGGTGATAAAGTCAATTTTTTCTCAGAAGGAATGGCTACTGCCGCATCATTAAGCAGACTGTCTTGGTAGCTCAAAAAAGGGACTTTGAGGGTTTTGTCTATGAGCAAAGCTCTGAAGCCAGTGCAATCTACAAAAAAGTCAGCTTCTATTCTTTGCCCTTTTTGGGTGTGGACGGCAGCAATATCATAATTGAGATGAACTTCAACTTGTGTCACTTTGCCTTGAATATGTTTGACACCCAATTTAACTGCGTTTTCCTTCAAAAATTTACCTAACAACGCGGAATCGAAGTGATAAGCATAATGTGCTTTAAATGGAAAATTTGGACCAGCAAATGGGAGTCGATTTTGTGATGTCAACTGACTCATGACGAAATAATCGTCTGGATGAACATTAATGTTAGTGCCTCTGCGCCTAAACATAATGTGTTCTTTAAAAGTATTAAAATGAAAACTGTCTAAATCCATTGCAAACGGATGAAAGTAACTCTCATAACCTGGTTTGTTAGTCCAATTGGTAAATTCAATACCATTTTTGTACGTGGCATTGCACTTCGGCATCCATTCATCTTCAGAAATTTCTAATCTGTCGAATAGCTGTTTAATGTAGGGAGTAGAACCCTCTCCTACTCCAATTGGCGCAATTTCTTCAGACTCTAAAAGCGTAATCGTAAAGCCTTTTTTAACCCATTGTTTTGCGAAAAGATTAGCTGCCATCCAACCAGCAGTGCCTCCACCTACAATCAGGATATTGCGTTTATTCTTCATTTTTATCCCTCTGACACTCGCCAATTTGAGGAAAATTCAGCGCGCAAGTTTCGTAAAATTTTGCTCTTGCTTTGACGGCTTCGTCATTAGATTGGTCAGATTCTTTTTTGCCTCCAAAAACGTTCAGCCCGCAAAGCAATGCATTCCATTGTTCTGCACTGACTAGCGTCGATTTAACAAGATCTGACGCTACTACGCATCCGTTTTTTTGCCATTGAGATAACAAATGAGCAAGGGAAGGTGTGGGCGCTTTCCGAGTGCTCAAGTCAAACGCAAATGGCTTACCGATTCGATTCGCAAACCCAAACATAGCAAGTTGAAAATCAATAACAGAATTGATTGTTTCCGCCATATGTTGATTATAGAGTTGAGCGGCTTGGTTTAAATCGGTGCTTTGCTTGAAAAGAGCTAAAAAGTTAATTAATGACGACAAAAAAATATCGTGATTAAACGAGCCAAGATGTTCCAACTTCCCCATTGCTGGGCCTAAATATAGGGTTTTTCCCTGCCAAATCTTCTTTCTGACCAGAGAACGATAATCGATAGAGTGGATGGAATCGACGCCCAAATTGTTACATCCAAAATATCTGTCCGCATAATTTATGAGCAGCGATTTAGCACTCTCGACTGACAAATCATCATTAAAAACCAAACCTAGCTTTGAATGGTTTTGACCACTTATTTGATAAATCCAACCGTGTTCAATCGCATGATATTGCATAGGAGAATATGAACCTTCGCAGTTTTCAATATCCGTTTCAATAGCACGCTTACATTGAGAAAGGAGAGTATTAGAAAATTCATCGCTATCGAATTGCTCTAAGGTTCGCGTGTCAATAATTAGGTCAGAATTTTCTAAGCAAGTTTTAGCGTCTTGTTCTTCTACTACATTTAGTTTCTTACCATAATTTGCTGCTAAATAATTTCCTAAGAAATCGCTCAATTTATTGAGTTCGACATAAAAACCATAGTCACTATCAAACGGAAACGAATATTGGCTATAAGGTTCACGTGATTGACCCGCTAGAACTTGGTTAAAATAAAATGAATCTGGATGAGGTAAACTTTGCCCTTGTTTTTTAGTTCTATCAATTTCACTGAGAAGCTCAGTATGTTTTAGTTCATCCAATTGATGAGGAAAAGGAATGGCAAAAGATGGATGAAATTTGCTTTTAGTCCAATTGACATAAAGTGATGAGATGTGCGGCAATGCACCAGTCTTTGAAATGAACTTTGACTCTGATATGCCCATCGCATTCAAAAATCTACGAATAAGGGGGCCAAAAGCTTCACTACAAATAGTTCGATGATGTGTTTTCTGGGCACAATTAATTAGTGTAATGTCGACTTCTTCTTCGAGTTGAGAAGCAAGTAAACAACTCGCTATTGAGTTCTCAACTTTATTTCCAATTAGGGTGATGTGCATATTGATTTCTATAACAAGTTCTTAATCTTATTGGTTTTGAGCACTAGGTTTAAAATTAATTTTTTTTAGAAATAAAATAGTAACACTCCCTGCTCAAGCATTTGGTGATATTTTTACTGTTTTTCAACAATTTACTGTTCCATTTACTATAAAAACAAATTGTAGTTATCGTGTAAATCACAAAAAAGCCCTGAACAATGCCAGGGCTTGCCTTTGCAAACTATGTATCAGTTTTCTCGAGGATTTTAGTCTCTAGGTACTGGATACATTAGCACATTATCTATTTGCAACTCATCACCTGCTCTTACTTCAAGTCTAGGTTGTACAGTTACACTTTCCCAATCGAAATCAACATCCGCATTCAATCTACCACCGAAGAAGTAACCATCAGATGAAGTATCGATATGAATGTAGTAAGTCGTCCATTGCGTCGGACTTCTTTCAGCAAACTCTACGCGTCTAGTCACTGCTGTTCCGCCTACTTCATAGATACCAAAGTTAATTGGGATAGCTCCTGTAGCAGCTGTATACGAAGGCGTTCTCATATCAAACTGGAATATATAACGCATTCCTTTCTTGATAGAACCTTGTGGGAAGAAGCTAGGATCAAGCTGCAAAGTTTGTAAGGCGCCTGTATCGTTTACAATACTCAAGCCATAATCAGCACCATTTGGATTGACAGCACGGTTTGCGTCTAATGTCGCTTCAATTGATGCACCACCTGTCATACTCCAACCCTGAGTTGATGGGTTGGTGAATTCGCCGCCAGATATCAACATTCTAGCTAAGTTTCTCTCGTACTTCACAACAGCGAGGTCATCGATTTGTGCATTGTTAGGAAGTACAAACGACATACTAAAAGTTTCGCTACTTGCTGGGTCGAAATAATCTGGTGCTCTTACTGTACCGATTCGTTCTGCCCATTGATTAGCAATACCTAAAGCTGGAAGTGAAAGATTAAGAATAGGATCGTTCTGCACATAGTTGTCACCTCTGTTAAGAAGGACAGCCATGTTAGACCAAGGACGATCAACAATCTTCGCGAAATAGCTTACATAAAACAGATCATTTTCATCTATTTGATTTTGCTGGATACCCGCCGTAGTTAGTGTTGCTATTACACCTTCTTCAGAAGCTTGTAAGCTATAAGTTCCAGTATGTGAATCAGAGTCGATGATATTGAGATTTGCAGCACTACCATTACCGCCTTCAAATCTCCAAGGACTATTATTTAAATCTCCAGATTCAAAACCAGGGTCGGCTTCACCGCCGCGTGCTGCCAGGTTACCAGAAGTCCCCTGCAACGTAATATCGATCCTTCTCTCTTCTGAATCTAGTGAACCATCAGTAATCATATAAGTATAACTGAAGGTTTTTGTTTCACCTGGATTCAAGTATGTGAAGAAATAAGGTTCAACTGAGATGAAGTTTCCCGCTTGAGAAATCCCATACTCTTCTTCCGTGCCGTCTACAGGCATCAAACCAACGACAGACATAGAGTCTGAATCAAGTTCGATAGCGCCTTCGAGCAGGTTGATACGAGTAAATTCTCCAGTTGAGTTCACAGTTTCGTCTAGATCATCAAAGAAAATAGGAGCGTTTTCTAAATCAGCACCTAAAACCGTCATACTTATCTGTCGATTAACATCGTTAGTGCCATCCGTGACGTCAAAGCTAATGGTTAAATCTACTACATCACCTGCACTTAGCGAATCGACGAAAACGCTAGGTTGCAAAACAAGATCAGCAGAGGACATGATACCTGTTACAGGGTCAACGCGTCGAATAAAGCTAGCAAATCCATCTGGTACAGTAACACCAGCCGGCGCCATAACGGTGAAGTTTGCAATATTCAAATTTTCAGGTTGGTACACGTTACCAACGTTGTAAAATTCAGATAAGTCACCGATTTCACGTTGTCTTGAAGCTACATCAAAGATGTCTTGGTCAAACAACCCTTCCACCATATCGACGACTAGAGTACTCGTCTTTTCTGACGCCAAAAGAGTTGGAGCTTCAATTGGTATTTGGTTCCCATTGTCGTCTAACTTAGGCGAACCATCATTGTTGGTTCCAATGAAAACTGGAGCTGCGTCTACGCCATTGACAATAGCCATAACTCGACGTTTTATCTCACTCACACCATCAGTTACCACATATTCAATACCGAATTCAGCCGTTTCACCTGTTACTAATATTGGAGCGAAATTACGCGGTGTAACGCGCAAACTGCTTGCCAAGACTTCAAAACCATAGAGAGGTTGATCTACGACGGGTTTGTTTTGCAATTCACGGATTTGGCGAGCTTCATCCGAGTTAACTACTTCACCGGCCGTAAAGCCAAGTTCTGTCAAAATCGCTTCACAAACATCAGGGAAGTTGACCGCATCTACTAGCGTGTTTGCGCAATCAGGACCAGACCAAATGAAGGTCACATCTTTAATCCCTAATACGTCCCCATCTGGATCAGTAATTCCAAACAGTAAATCTATATCGTAGTAATCGACAAAATCGCCTGGTGCATCTTGTGGAGCCGGGAAAGAAGATTCATCTTCTGTAAAACTCACTTCCCATTGCACTACTTCTGCAACAACTCTGGACGTACTTCTCTCTGTTTCTAACATTTCGACACTTAATGTAGGCGCTCTATTGTTAGCTTTGTTGCTACCAGAGCTCGAATCATTATTACTGCCACCACAACCCGCGAGTGCTATAAGCATGGACGGGATCAATATACTTCTAATTTTTGTAAAATTCATATCCATTACTCCTAAAAAACAACACGAAGGTCAATACGGTAAGTACGACCGTTCTTGAATAATCTTTGAGTGCGTCCAGTACTCACACTGCTATCTTCAAGAGGATTTCCCTCATCGAACAACAATGGAACTGTTTCACCATTGACTACTTGCGTGTCTCCTAGATTTAGAGATCTACTCGTGTAATAAATCCGCGTTTCTTCATCCGTGAGGTTCAGCGCATGGAAAGAAACACTGACATGCTCATTGAACTTATATGAGCTCGATAAGTCGAGGTTAATATTCCCCTCTTGCCAGATAGAACCTGATTGGAACGAGCGTTGAACTAATTCATCAGATTTTCCACGAACAGCCAAACGAATTTGATGCCCATACTTTTCCCAGAACAAGGTTGCGTTGTAGCTGTGTTCTGGCGTGTATTCTCTTGGGAATTGCGGAAGTTGAACCGTTGAATCAAAGGATGAGAATTCCGGGTCAGTTTTACTGTCTTGGTATGTGTAGTTAACTGTGACACCTAATCCTGACCAAATACCCGGTAAGAAATCGTAGTTTTGCTGGTATGCTAATTCAACACCCTTAATCTCAGCTCCTGCACCATTTCTTAGCAAGCTGGCATCAAACTGCGAACACCAAGTTATGAGGTCTGAGTCATCAAACCACCAAGGTTGCACAATACTTGTCAAATTACCCCTGTCAGGGAAGCAAGCTGCTTGGCCGACACCATCAATTAAATCAGGGTTAGCTAGGTCTGTTCTGACTTGAGATTCAGTTAAAATTAACCCACCGACGTCATAAGGCTGAGTCAAATCAACATGGCGTAAATCTTCAGCATAAACGACCGCATTTTCTTCTTCTTCGAAGTTAGTCATATCTTTAACAAAAAATGCTGCTGACAATAAGCCTGTTTTATTGAAATACCATTCTAGAGACAAATCTAAGTTTCTAGACTCTTGAGGCATTAACTTAGGGTTGAACAAGTTTATGCTACCACTAGTTTGGTCATGTGGAGCCCAGAAATTCTCGTTTAAGTTGAAACCGGGTCTTAAAGAATCAATGTTGGGTCTCGAAATCGTTTTAGATGCTGCAAAACGGCCGATTAAGTCTTCGTCAATCTGATAGTTTAAGTTAACGCTAGGTAAAAACATATCATAGGTATTTGAGCCGGCAGTGGCAAAAGAAGCTTGAGATCTGTCTTCTCTTACAGTTGGGTCATCTCCCCAAACATAAAATGGATGACGAGAGATGTCTTCGTGACGCGCGTTCAAGAACCAGTTTGCTCCGCCTTGTAACGTCAGCGGATCAAAACAAGGATAACCAGAAGGATCGGCTGGAAGACGAACTGGCGGATCTTGCGTAAAGTCCCAACCTAGTCCATCGATTCTGTTGTAACCGGCGAACTGATTAACCGTTCTAGGTCTACCACCGATTTCACATTCCGGATTATTTACAAAATCACGTAATTGCCTAAACATGAAGGGGTCGAATACACGACCCAAAGCATTGTCACCAGCAAAAGTTGCACTTGAATTACCTAAACTGATTGAATCAGTTTTGATATATCTTACGCCTAAGTCTCCAGTTAACCGTCCCTCAATATATTCAAAGTTAAATTTGAGGTAAGCTGCTTTATCCTTTAACTCTGTCTCGCGATAGTCACCAGGGTTTGGTACCAGGTCTAAGTTTTCGTTAGCAAAAGCTAATTCTTGAAGTTTTACAGCTGAAACCAATGCCCAACCATCGGTTAAAGAATTATTTGGAACACCTAAATCTTCTAAAAAGTTATCATAAGGAAAGTCGCCTTCAAAGGCGTAGTCTCTAGCTGGAATCTGACTTAAGCCAATGCCTTCGCGTAAAATTTGTTGTCCAATAAGATTGCCGTCTGCATCAAATCTATCTACAGTTACAACTGCAGCTGAGTTGTTTACTTGAAACGACTGATTGTCGACTACTTTCTTACGCTTTCTGTACTTAGCACCAAATTCGATTTGAGTGATACCAGCGAATTCAACATCCCAATCAACATCAAAGTAGAAAGTATTCTGCTTATCTTCAACTTTACTATCTAAAATGAAGAAATTGTTGACGTTATGTGCATCGATATCATCAGGGTTCCAAGCCGTGCGAGATTCATTATCAAACGGGTTGAATGGGTCATTTTGAGTAATTAAACCATCGCCAAATACGGGGGCACAAATTCCACTTGTACAATCATAACCTGCCGGCTGAATACCTGTGTGTGGGTCAGATTCTGGCCCAGCCAATAAGCGACCTTGGGGCGGGTTGTTTCCACTGAGCAAGTTAACTGTAAAACTTGGTGCTGGTCTTTGAGCTGTTTTAGAATAGTTTGCACCTAACTCTAATCTAATATTATCAGTGATTTCTTGCTCGATTGTTAGCCCGTACTGGTTGTTGACAGTGTCAGAGCTTGCATTTCTTCGGTTGAATCCGCCATCAGAAAAGCGGCGCAATCTTCGCTCAATAGTGCGAGTATCTGTATTTACGTTAGTCCATTCGGCAGTTGGATCACTAAATGATGGAACGAACTCTTGACCGTTTAGTAGCACGTCATGAACGAGTCCTTCAACAAGGTTTTCTCTTTCTGGAAAAGCATCACGTACTGTCACACCATGTCTTACATCGCTGCCAGTGAACTTACTGTAAGTAAAGTCGAAGGCAATCTCAGTGGATTCAGTGGGTAAAAATTGGATCGTACCACTCGTTCCTATTCTATCTCGTTTATTCTGAAACAACTCATAGTTTACTGCAGTTGGGCCTACCGCGGTATAGTCTGTTACCAGGTTTCCATGCTGGTCACGCGCCGCTGCAACTGTTCGCGCTTGAAACTCATTGACTCTTATTTCGTCTCGACGGACAGAGCTAGTTTCATCGTATGCTGTAATTATAAAACCTAATGTATCATCTAAGAATTTGTGAGAGAAAGTACCTGCAATTTTATAGTCGCTTTCCTCGGAGAATTCATTGTAGCGCCCTTGAAAAGTCATAGTGCGCTTGTTCTGTTTGAGATCCAAAGGACGTGTAGTTCTTAAATTTACTGAAGCACCCAGCGAGCCCTCATCATGATCTGCGCTTGGCGTTTTCACAACAGTAATCTGAGATAAAATATCTGCAGAGAATGTACTCAAGTCTACCGCTTGGTTAAAATCAGCACTAGTCAGTTGAACACCATTCAATGTGATCATATTCTGGTTCGGGTTGGCACCACGAACAGTAATTTGTGTACCCTCACCATCCACGGTCTGAACTGAAACACCCGTAACGCGAGATAGCGCGTCAGCGATGTTTTGGTCGGTGGATTTACCAATATCCTCAGCGAAGATTGAATCAGAAACGTTTTTTGAAAACCGCTTCTCATTCATTGCTTTTAAAAGGCTGCCGCGAAAGCCACTAACGGTAATAATTTCAACACCGTCTTCGTCGCTATTTTCGTTAACCTCGTCAGTCGTTTGATTTTCGGCTGCTTGTAATTGTTGCTCAGCCTGTGCTTCCTGTTGTGCCAAGACATCAGCGCTTGAGCTTGCGCCCAATATCGCTAAGGTCAGGGTACTTAATTCAAACCTTGGTCTCTTAAATCTCATGTGTCCTCCAGAAGGAAAGGGTTTAAGCAGAGAGAAATCGCTTTGTTTTTCTCTAAGGCTTTATCCCGTCAATTTTTAGTTCTAGTCTCAGTAGTTTCAGTTCAATCAACTTTGTTCCACAACATCAAATATCAGCAAGGGCGAGTAAAGATTAACACTCAATAAAATATTAATGTTTAATTGTTGACATATTGACACCCTACACAATATACCATTAGACGAAAATGTAAACAATTTTATTGTAATTTGTTAACAATTATCAATACAAGTAACAAATTATTTCCCTCATGTTAGGAAAAGATCCCTCAGCAAATGAATAACTTGCTTATTTTCTGCACTTAAAGGTTATTTTAATTAGTAGATACTACGTTTGAAAAAAGCCCACCTTTGTTCAGCTAGTTCGCATTAATCTGCTACATAAAAATTATGTTTGTTTTGCGAGCTTAGCGGGAGATTTTCATGCGTTTCCTATTTACTCTATTTTTAACTTCTATCGAGATAAGCTGCAAAAAAACAGTCACTCAGTTTCAAGATTTTCTATATCTAATAAGAAACGAGAAGCGTTTGTTGAGTATGGTTTGTAATAGTATTGAATTTAATGGATACACATGCGAATTATTGGAAAATCCGCGAGGTATCGAGTTTGCTATTTCATACAGTGTTTCAATTTGAAACTGTAAAAATTGATTCACGTCCGTGTGAATCGAGCAAGCACGAATTACATGCGGTATTGAACACTCAGAGTTAAACGGCGTTCGTTATAGAAGGTTTTATCAATGTTATCTTCCCACTGATAATAGTTCTCTCGCGTTTCTTCAGTTAAGTTTGTACCTTGTAACGAAACTGAGAAGTTGTCATTGATGTCATAGCTAACGGAAGCATCTAAATACAAGGTTGCAGCAGTATATTTCGCAAACTGATAGTCGCCCAAAGAACGCTGGCCAGTATAAGTTTTACTTCGATAATTAGCTGCGACTCTTGCTTGGATGGCGTCTTGTTCATACCACAACGCAAGGTTAGCTTGATGTTCCGAGTTGTCACTTAAAGGAGTGCCATTCCCATAATAATCTAGATTGCTACTTTCCGTTGGTGAATAAGTGTAGTTTGCAGTAGTACCAAAACCGCTCCAAAAGCCATCAAGGAAATCAAACCCTTGCTGATAGCTCAGCTCCAACCCTTTGACACTTCCACCTGCAGCATTCGCCTGAGTAGTTGTCGGAACTAATCCAGTGAACTCGCCCGTAGTTAAGTCGTAACCTCGAACAGTCCCGTCACTGTCTGGCCATGGAAGTTGAACAGTGGTGCTTTCTAATGTTGATTCAAAATCCAAATAGAAAGCAGCAACACTAAACATACCCGTTTCACTAAAGTACCATTCATAAGACAAGTCATAGTTAGTCGAACGCCAAGGATCTAGCTGCGGATTACCCTGTTGAGAAGCTTGGGTTGCACAAAAAATTGATGTGCCATCCGGCTTTTGCAAATCACATGCTAGAATTCTAGTAATGTTCACACCTCCAGCAAGGTTATTGGTATTGTGTGGAGTTACGTTCTCAGTGTAAGAAAAGCGCAAAATCTGATCTTCAACAATATCAAAAGACAAGTTAACCGATGGAAGAAAATCTGTATATTCTCTCATGCTGTTTATCTTACCTGCAGCAGGCGGTAACATGCCCAGTGCGCCGTCAAGGATATATGTCACTCCGTTGTACGTTGCCTGACCATTAATTCCCAATTCAGATTGGTCAATATCGAGTTTTGTTTTGATATAGCGAGCGCCAATGTTACCTCGATATTCAATACCCGCTATTTCGCCACTGAGATTAACCTGTAGAAATGCTTCATTGGTTTCTTCGTCTACGTTATATGTATTGGCACCATCTGGCGATTGTATATTTTGACCATACACATCGTTTGCCCAGGCCAACGGATCCTTCATTTTTTGTGGGTCTACAAAAAACAACGAGCCTAGCCCAGATGTTCCCTGAAAATCATCAACCTGACTGATGTAACCTTTTTCCTGAAGAGACACAAAGGAAATCGGCGCGAGGAAAGACTCACCGGTTTCTGGAGCGCGACTTGCGCTGTCTTTCCATCTAGAAAGGAAAGCATCACCATAAGCGTTTGTTCTCGCTACTCCGCCTATCCAAGCTTCCTGTTGAACAGAACGCTCACCGTATCTTAGTCCAGCATCAACGGTTGAAACATGCCCCCAATCCGCATTATAAGTAGCATCAACTCTAAACACATTGAGTTCTGCATCGCGTTTGGCTCCGGTTAAACTGCCAGAAGTTGCAGAGTATCGATTGATGTTGCTACCAAACACTTCAGTGACTGTCTCGCCATCGATAACTTGAGTATCAGGAAGACTCCAGGCTTGATTACCACCAGTGTAGTCAATTCCAATTGGAATCATAGTGAAAGAATCTGGGACCTCAGTACCATCAGGTAATTGAGCATTGATTCCGTCATAGCCCCAAGGGTTGACATCGCTCAAAGGCACGCCGCCTTCACCTCTGTAAACAGCTCCAACTTGAGAGCCACTATTTATGTAAGCGTCTATTACATTTATCGCATTGTCGTGACGAGCTTCACCATGTATCCACCTTAGCTTACCGGAAAAGTCCCCACCATTATCAAAATGAAGCTCTAGATTAGTATTTATCGCTTCTTTTTCTATGGCATCTGCTTCTGAGTGAACCATGGTTCTTCTGGCTTGAAGCGTTCCTTTTCTGAATGAATACAAATTCCCAGATAACGCCTCACCAGCAGCGATATGTTCATGCTCTGTCAAACCACCGCTTGCCGGATTAAACCAGCCAGTTGCCGCTTGCCATGCCATTGAAGCTATAAAACTAGACTGCGCCCTATGCTCTTCCATATCTGTGTAGAAAACATCACCAATTAATTGAAGTGATTCTGTTATCTGCCACTGAAATGAGCCATTTACACCAACTCTATCGCGTTCTAAAAACTGGTTACCTGCTTGATGCCCTTGAAATGAATAGAACACATCATTGCTGTCGCCATCTCCGGTGGCATCGACATTATCAACAACAAAGCCATTGGCTTCAGTAGCAATAAAGCCCCAATCATTTCCAGTAGAACCTGTGACATAATCGGCAAGATTCTTGTTAGAAAAAGATACATTCAAAGTAGCGCCAAAACTACTGTCATCGTTATAGCCGAAAAACGCTGATATACCCTCGTCCGTTTGTTCACCCATAGAACCATCAGTGAACTCAGCTTTAGTATTCAATGTAAAACCATCTTCTAGCATAAATGGACGATAGGTTTTAATATCGATTAAACCTGAAATTCCTCCGGCTATATTTTTAGCCTGAGTAGATTTAAGAACATCTAAACCAGAAACCATTGTTGAAGGTATGTCAGCAAAGTTGGGTTGGACTGTTGTAACAGATCCCGCTGATAACATTTGCTCACCATTTAAGGTAACACCAACCTGATTAGCACCGCGGATGTTAACAGACGTACCTTCACCACCAGAGCGATTAATTTGCACACCAGTTACACGTTGTAACGAATCTGCAATAGTTGCATCAGGTAACTTACCTATATCTGTTGACGTAATGGAATCGGTGACTGAGTCAGCGAATCGCTTGTTGTTCATTGATTGAACAATTGAACTGCGCAAACCACGAACTAATATAATCTCAGTTTCATCTCCAGATGCACTGTTACCATCAGAAGCACTGTCTTGCGCTAATGCTGTGCCCGATGCCGAAAGGCCTACTGAGACAGCCAAAGCTAACAAGCTAGGTTTTAATTTATTATTGCTGGGAAACATATCTATATCCTATTTCTTTATTCGGGATGGCTCGGATGAACGATTCTGTTCGTCTAACCCGAGCGCAAACGATTAATTAAATTCTTTATGGGTTCAGTTATTCAAAAACCACATTGTCAATGAAATACTGTGATTCAGTAGTGCTGTTGCTCGCGCCTTGGAATCGGACGCCGAACCCTTGAATACCAGGAAAATCAGACACATCTACAGACAATTGAACCGCGCCACCGGATAACGGAACCGCACCGCCATCTCGCCAAACACCATCTTGGTCTTTTGCCCACAATTGAGCAGAAACACTGTCTCCAGCATTCATAGCATACGCCATGACATTCAATGTACTTACTTCTCCGAGAACTAAACCACCTGTTGGATAAGTCTGCAAAATGATATTGTCATCTCCATCAGCTAGTTGTGTTTTACCGGCTAAAGAGGAATCGCCATTTACGGTCCAGACATTAGAAAGGTGTAGTCCAGCTGTAGGGCTCCAGTTAACTTGGAATTCCCAAGCACCGGTGTTTTCAAAATCGTAAATTGTCATATCGTCTAGACGCACATTATCCATGTAGAATTTTGCATCCGTGGACGCCGTATCGAAGTTTTCAATCTGAAGGCCAAACCCTTGCAATGCATCTAAATCAGATACGTCGATAGAAAGTTCTAAGCCACCATCCGTAATAGCGGTTGCACCTGCATCACGCCATTCACCAGCACTATTTTTAGCCCAAAGTTTTATTGTAGTGCTGTCTCCTGCACCAATAGCAGCGGCACTTACTTTCAACATGGATACACCTGTAACGTCGATTCCGGCGGCTGGATAGGTTTGGAAAATAACGTTGTTTACATCTGTTAAGGCACTTAAATCATGCAAAATAGTTAGTGATTTAGAACCACTTTTTGCCCAATCATCTGTCACAGTTAGTCCGGCAGCAGGACTCCAATTAACTTGACCTTCAAAACCGGAAGTATCAGGCTCGAAGTCATGCATTACTTGACCATCTCGAGCAACATTGTCGAAATAGAACTTAGCGGCCGTAGAGGTCGCATCGAAGCTCTCAATCTGAACACCAAAACCTTGCAAGACGTCTAAATCTGATACGTCAATAGAAAGCGATAATGCATCTGTTGCCATTGGGATGGCACCTGCATCACGCCATACTCCCTCACTGTTCTTAGCCCATAACTTGAAAGTCACACCATCACCGGCGTCAATAGCATGTACATCGACTGAGAGCGAAGCAATGTCAGTCACATCAATTCCACCTTCAGGATAAGTTTGGAAAATGACACTGTTAGGTGCATCTTCAGCTGAAAGGTCTTTCATAACGTGTAGTGATCGTGAACCACTGGTAGCCCACTCTGAAGATGTCGTTAGGCCAGATGTTGGTGCCCAGTTGACTTGCGCTTCAAACCCTCTGGTACTCACATCAAAGTCGGCATAAGTACCTACTTCAATTTTTGCTACACCACCAGGAATGTCTGCAAGGTTCAGTAAGCCATCGTAAGCATAGTTTGCATCTACAACCGTGGGGTCTGCTCCTTGTGGACCTATTACTGAAGTTGAATCCCATACTTCCGAGTTCCACGTGATAAAGAATGACCACCAAGCACGCTGTTCATGCATTAAAGACACATCAGGAATTGTACCTGTTTCGGTAAGCGCCACCATTTTCTTGCCGTTGTGGCGCTCCATTAGCGTCGTATATTGGCTTGCAAAAGTTGCGCTCGGATCGTTTCTGGGATCTGCATAACCGTCATAACCAACAATATCCACATAGTCATCACCTGGATACCAGTTAGCATCTAGATCTCGTACATGCGTGTAGACCCAAATCAGATTATTAAGCCCGTGCATATCCGTCATACGGTCATACATAAGAACCCAAAGCTCTTTTAGTGGATCAGCGCCTTTAGCTCCCCACCAGAACCAAGCCCCCTCAGCTTCATGAAGTGGTCGCCACAAAATTGGAATTTCGGCATCAGCAAACTTTTTAAGCTCTGTCGCTACAATATCTATATCGTCTATTAGTTGTTGGTATTCAGCGCTATCTTTATCAGCTAACGCTGCAGCTAAATCGAAAGATGTCCCATCAGTATAAAAACTTCCATCTCCTGTTCCACTGGTACCGCTAGGAGCGCGCCAATGCCAAAGGGCTGACAAAATAACATTCTTTTCTTTTTGAGCAGCAATCATTGATTCAGTTAATCCAGCTGCACCTCCATCATTACCTGCATAAGAAGACGAATAATTCATAAAATCTAAAGCCACGATGGCCGGAGAATCATCACCCGTTGCGGCTACTATTTTATTGAATTCAGTTAGTGGGAAAGAATCGCCCTCTTTGCGAGGAAATTCTGTTTGACCTGATAAAGTTGCTGAAGCGTAATTTTCACTCAGGAACTCCATCAACTTAACAGCACTATCACTCGCATTGGGATTCACCAATTCAGCAGAAACTGCAAGAGGCTCAGCAGGTTGAGCCGCCGGAATCAAAAATATTGAATCTATTCTGTAATAACTCCAACCACCGCCGATTTCGATGGTGTTGTCGCCATCATCGAGTTTAATAACGCCAACTCGAATCTCACCCCACTGGCCAGTTGCATCAAGAGCAAACTCATTTGTTACACCGTTAACAATTGCGTTTGCTAGTTTTCCACCATAGTCACTCGGGATCACATATCGAACGTTTAACGTAAAAAAACCGGACTGATCATTTATATTGAAAGTTACACTTTGACCGGGTTCTAAATCAGCTGTATGGGTATTTTCTTGAGCTCCAGCTACATATTGGTCGTCACCGTCAACAACTAGACTAGCGCCATTTAACGTCACAGAGGATGAGCTAACGTCTAGGTTAATAATTGAATCTGGATCGAAAACAGTCACCTCAACTGTATCAGTCAATGCGATATTATCTTCGCCCATTACAGGATTACCGCTCGAATCTAAAGCCGCAACTTGGAAAACCAACTTGTCCGAGAGTATGGATGTTGGAATTTCAAATGAGATTGTAGGCAAAGTAGGATCAGCAATGACCACCGCTGCGCCACTAACTTGTGTCCATCTTAGAGTTTCACCAGTCACAGTTCCGACTAATCTACTTGTTAAGCTAAGTGTATCCCCTGGTTTAGCTTCAACATCTTCCGCTCCAATAACATTGAGCGGTTTTGGTTCAGGTGTATAAACTGCTGTTTCAGTGTTAAGCGACTCACCGCCTAAACAACCTGTTAAACCAATAGCTATGAGCGCACACCCGACTATATTTTGTACGTTGGATTTTAATCCATGCATTGGTTTATTCTTATTTCTCGACCTGTACATGATTCACCTCAGTTAGAACGTGTAATTTTACCTGACCTCAATATGGACATCAGACTTAGAATTTGAGCTTTCTTACAATTTTTATAGCAACCTTTTCACAGCACTTTTAAAGAGTGAGAAAATTGCAACTTAGTTAATAGTATGTAAATCATACAGTAACCGGTTACATTTTTACAACAATATTTTTTGGAAATATATTCACACTCTCGCAATTAACACTAATATACTGTTATATAACACTATATTTATATATTTAGTTCTCTTATTTTGTTTTTAGGTAAATTTAAAATATAAATAAAAACATATTTAGATCGAATTATTTACGATATATGGATACGGTTACATTTTAAGAATAAGTTATACTTTTGTAATATAATTTGTGCCTGTTCAAGGCAAAGCATTAGGTTCATATTTTGTCGGGTGCTTAACGAGATGAACGAGGGATAGCTGGAGAACCACTTTAAGAGAAACTTCGTAGGTTTTAGATCCAGTCGCAATTTTAGTGCGAAGAATTGATAGCGATATTTCGCTAAATCCTTAGTAAGGCTTTGAGTTCACGATAAACTTTATCTACTCTCAATCAGCGATTTTCTTGTATAGGCGATTGTCGCTTTTGAGCCCTCAAATTCAGAGAGTCTGCTGCCTTCAAACTCAGCGCTATAAAAACCACAGAACCCTCTCTCTTCGAAAATACGAAAGTAGGTCGCATAATCTAGGGTGGTTTCTTGACCATTTTCATCAAAGTCATGAGCCTTAACGCTCACTCCTTTCGTGTAGGGAGCTAAATCCAATAAACCTTGTAATCTGTCATAACGCCTTTCTGGCTTGTGACCCCAACCACCCATGAAAAAATTGTCTAAATCGGTAAAAACACCCAAGTTTTTATGGTTGGTATTTTCCATAAGCATCGCAAGCCAAGCTCCATTGTTGGATGAAAAACCATGGTTTTCAACCAAAAGCTCGATGCCCATCGATTGTGCTCTTGAGGCTAGTATGTAAAGTGACTCTGCACAATGATTTAGTTGTTGTAGATAAGTTCCATCACCATATGCATTGACTCGCAACTGTTTGCAGTCTAGAAACGCTGCAGTATCTAACCATGGAAGGTGAGCATCTATTGATTTTTTTCTCTCTACTGGGTCGCTTGCCCCCAGGGAACCAGTTTCATCGCACATTATCACTTGAAAGCCAACTTCATTGTCATTTGCTCTTGTTTTAAATTCATTCAACCAAGGTTTGTCCATCGCATGTCCAAAAAACAACACATTAACCAAATCAATGGTTTTAACTCCTAGTTGTTTTGACACCTTTGCAATATCTCTGGGATCCAGTCTACCTTGTAAAACATCGTCAGGTGATTCATGTAAGATCTTTTTAAATTTCTCATAGTCCTTTTTACTATCACCCAAAATAGACTGATGGAATGACCACTGAGACAATGAAATGCGATCGTTAAACGCTTTTTTTGAATTTTGTTTTTCATTGTCGTGCGCAAGAATGTTGGTTGAATTAATCGCAATAGGCAAAGCAGCCATTGCTTTAAGTAAGTGTCTTCGCGTTATCATGGTGTGTACCTAAATTATATTTGTCTTGGTTGGGCAAGAAAAAACATGTGCAATAATTTGAAAAACTCGCCGAGCATATTCTCTTGCTTCGGTACCCACTAAACTCTCAAATTGTCGACACCTTTTTCTTTAAGGAAATTCAGCTCTAAACTTAGTTGTTTTTTGCTGGCACTAAAAAAGATTCAACATTTGAAGGTTGGGAGTGCCCGCCTTCGTTTTTTGCGATTACTCTGTAGAAATATCTTTTGCCCGCTTTTAACACAGTAGAATCTGCAAATAACGAATCTTTCTTTGGGTCAAATTCGAGATTACCATCGGAAATTTGACTTCCGATTACCTGCCACAATCCATTCTTACTTTCTGATCGTTCAACAATATAACTCTGACCAAGCGGTGATCCCATCCATCGTATATTTGATAGTGATTTTATTCCTCTGAGTCTAGGCGGCTCCGGTGGCGGTAATAGATCGGCTTTTGGATTGCCATCCATTCTAGCCATTGCATTTCGCACCATATTTACAACCGCTATTTCCTCGTTAAACTCAGCTTCCTTAAAACCTGGGATACGATAGCTGTAGTGGCCGGTATATTCTTTATGAAAATAGAACCCACCATTGTGCCGATGGCCTCTAAACCCCCAAACAAATGCACCAGCAGTTTTCGCTCCTTGATATTCATAGTCGATAGCGGTATCCATTATTTCTTGGAGTGTTTCAATTCCCTCTAGACCAAATTCGCCAACAAAATACACTTTCCTACCCGCAATCTTTTTGAGATCATCTTTTATTGTTTGAGGCTTATTATTGCCATTAACTGTGTAAAAATGATTTGAGATAATATCGACTTGGCTATTTGAAATGGCGAAATCATTTACTTTTAGATAAGTACCATCTACAACTAATTGGTTTGGTGCTAACTTAGATATTTGAGCTACGGTTTTGTCGAGAAATAGTTTGTTCGTATCCTTAAGCTCATTACCAGTTTCCCAGGCCATAATTGCCTTCTCTTCACGATAAAATCGCCCTGTATAGGTATTTTTTCGATTGACAACTTGTTCAATGATATTTAAATATGCGGCAAACGTTCTGCTATTCGTGTCGTAAAAGTCGTTTTCATTTTCACCATAAAACGCAGCCAGTTGTTTACGCCCCCCCCACCACTCCCAGTGGTCAATGAAGGGTAAAATCAGTCGTAAACCATGTTTGTCGGCAAAATAGATCATTCTATCGTAAACAAGCATTGCATTTTCGTTGAGTACTGGCATTTTGTTTTTTTCGAACGGCGGCAAGATATGTGTTTCGCGGTCACATAGCGCATCTGACTCGTCAGCAACAGAAAGCACATATATTCGCATGGCTTTATGCCCTGTTCTCACTAGCGCTTTGATCCAATTTTCCTGTTCTTGGTCAGTTGGCCATTTAAAATACTGTCCCCAGCCTCTCGGATCACTTGAACATTTACCAAGAATATCTCTCTCTATTCTGTGGAGTTCTGGGGCATGAATTCCGGCAAACCTAAATTCTTTGTCGCCGTCGACAAGTTGGTGGCCACTTCTAGTAATAAAATTTTCGAAAGCATGCGAAGAATAACAAACCAACAATAAAACTAAACTAGTTTGCCATCGCATGAATCTTGCCTCCTGAGTAAGAACTAAAGGTTTTTAATAATTCTGACGCTTCCATCATTGCGCGACCGTTATGGTACGGACCTTTCCAGAATCCTGCTTTATACATTTCGTTGTCTTTGGTTCGATCCCGCTTTGCAAACCATGACCATTCTCCATTTGTAAAATCGATATGCTGCTCTTGGGTAAAACGCCAAATTTTCTCGCATGCAGAAAAATATTCTGTTTTCCCCGTTAATTGATACGCATTTAGAAATCCGACAAGTGCTTCTGCTTGCACCCACCATTCACTTTCTATGTGTTTTTTCTTATCTACAAACGTATACTGGTCGCAAACCTGACCTAAATCACCCAAAGACTGTTCTAGGCAAATCTCTGCCATCTTTAATACCGTGGGCTTATATCTTTCCATTAAAGTTGGGTCGCCTAGTGCTGTTACGGCATCCCATATTAACCAACTACACTCGATGTCATGTCCGTACGAATAACTTTCAGACATATCACTCCAGTCCATATTTTGAAACAAGCGCAAATGATAAGTTTGATTGTCGAGAATGGTGTCGCATATTAATACAAGGAGGTTCTTCAACGAATTCGCGACGCGAGAATTATCCGATGCGCGATATAGGCCAGTGTAAGCTTCCAAAATGTGAATGTGTGTATTCATACTTTTGGGCAAGTTCTTATCTTTCTGGCTCAATCTAACGTCTTCAATATAATCCCAGTTTTGTGAAAACGCTTCCAAATATCCACCGTATTTAAGGTCAATCGTTTTCGACTCAATGAGATCGAAATAACTCAATGCTTTAGCCAACGCATTGTCATCATTTGAACAACGATAATATGCAGCAAGACTATAAATCGCAAAGGCTTGCGCATAAGTTTGTTTTTTGCCAGAAATAGGCCCGCCCGTGAAGTCTAACTCCCAAATTACACCACCATGCACCGTGTCATCAAAATGTTCAGTCAGGTAATGATAAGCTCGTTTAGCCATTTCTAGATAACTTGCATCAGAATAATGCCTTGCTGCTTCACTAAAAAACCAGAGAATACGGGTATTGAGTATTATTCCTTTACTTGCTTTTTTATTTGGATTATCGGCATTGTCAATTGCGCCCCAAAAACCTCCGTTTTCATGATCTACCGTATTATTTACCCACCAATCAGCAATCTTATGACATTCACTATCCATACTCTTAAAACAAAGACCTTCACGGCTGTTTTCAAGACTAATCATTTTCAGCCTCCAGATATGATAAATTTTTATCTATAAGTTTGTTGATAGTTGCCACTGATTTAGCCGAGGTTAACCCATCAGAAGGAGTCTTAATTACATAGTCAATTAATTGTTCTAGACTTGATGTAGCGACATGCATTCGAGTGTCAGAGGAGGCATAGTAGATAAATACTTCATTGTTGCCGTTTACTACCCAACCGTTTGAAAAGACGACATTTGAGACATCACCGACTCGTTCAGCTCCTTCTGGTGCAATAAAATGTCCACCTGGCTGATGTGATACTATCCACGGGCGTTCTAATTCGGTCATAAACATGTAAAGCACATACCTAAGACCTGCTGCCGTGTTTCTTACTCCGTGAGCTAAGTTTAACCAGCCTTGGGGTGTTTTTATTGGTGCGGGCCCTTGCCCATTCTTTACTTCTTTTATCGTATGGTAGACTTTACTATCTACAATAACCTCTTGTTTTATCTCGGGTGATTCCATTGAATCAGTGAGACCCCAGCCAATACCCCCACCTCCACCTACATTGATGAACCCATCTTGAGGTCGAGTGTACAATGCATATTTGCCGTCAATAAATTCTGGATGCAAAACTACATTTCTTTGCTGTCCAGTATATGTGACTAAATCCGGTAGCCTTTCCCAAGTTATTAAATCTTTGGTTCTTGCAATTCCACACTGTGCTACCGCTGCTGATAAATCATTAGGCTGGGATTTATCCTTCCTTTCAGTACAGAATAGTCCGTAAATCCAGCCATCTTGATGTTGTACCAGCCGCATATCATATATATTCGTATCGGGATTCTCCGTTTCAGGCATCAATACTGGACGCTCCCAAAATCGAAAATTGTCGACTCCACTATCACTCTCTGCAACAGCAAAAAATGATTTTCGATCATTGCCCTCAACTCGCACTACTAGGTGATATTTATTGTTTAGGAAAACTGCTCCTGAATTTAACGTAGCGTTCACACCAATACGTTCCATAAGGTAAGGGTTCGATTGCTGATTAAAGTCGTAACGCCACATCAACGGAATGTGTTTCGAAGTAATGATGGGATTGTTCCATCTTTGATAGATACCGTTGGTGTAAGATGTTTTAGTGTTTTGTTGCGTCAATAAATTTTCTTGGTTCGCTAACAAATTTGCCATCTTTTCAATAACTTTCATTGGAGCCTCTTTAAATCACTCTATTTCGTTTCACTTTGTTGTCGAATTTATTTACATTTTTCATTGTAAAAATCGCTGCTTTCATTCACTTAATTTCTCGCTAATTAGTGCAAAGATACCGCTTATGCTTTAATCAAATCTTTGGGATAATCTTCCATCTTGTTCCACCAATTTATTTTGAGGAAAATGGAACAAAGGATAACGACCCCTAGCGAAACCGTCATAGGCAAGAATTGTTGTATTACGAGGAAAATTGGCGCTGCAATCAGCCCTGAGTGCCAAATTAGGCCAACCACAACATTTGATGCATCTCTAGTAAAGTTGCGATTGGGTTGAATATCTGGATTTTCTTTCTGAAGTTCTTCGAGAACAGGGCGCCAAAATCCCCAAGGTCTGGTCTTAAGATAAAATGCCTTTAAAACCTCCATATCATCTTCATCAGATATTAGAGACCCGAAAATACATGCAGAAAGGCAAAGCAAGAATATAACGGGAAATGCATACAGGGGAGAGAAATCGGTGAACATCAAGGGAATAGCCACCACAATCCCAGTTAACATTCCTGAAAAATACCCATAGCCATTAAATCGCCACCAGTACCATTTCAAAACGTTAGCTGCTGTGTATCCGCCGTAAAGTGCCGAAACGATCCACAATATTAAGCCGTTCAATGTAGGTATGAATAATCCTATTGCAGTACCAAGAACAACAAAAGCAATCGAAACCACATAACTCATGTACACATAGGTTTTATCGCTCGCATTGGGATTGATATAGCGCTTGTAAATATCGTTGACGACGTAAGCGGGGGCGGCGTTTGTTGTAGCAGCAAAAGTCGACATAAATGTCGCTAGGAGCCCCGCGAGTATCAGCCCTAACAGGCCTGAAGGTACGAAATTAGCCAGCGCAAAAGGAAGTATTTGTTCAAAATCAACGTCGGGGCCCATAGCGGTAAGATCTTCCATAAAGAATACTAGCGCTAAAATTGCGAGGCCGGTGATCATCATATACCGGGGGAAAAGCAATACAAGATTGACTATCCAACTCATTTTCGCTGCTTCTATCGGAGTGCGAGCAGACAAGACTCTTTGCATATCGTAATTTGGAGCGGGGCCCGCCATGCTTTGCAGTATTCCTTTAAATAGCACCATCATTAAGAAAATACTGAAGAACGAATAACCATCTTCAACAATTTTGGTATTTGCGGAAGCAAGAATATTTGACCAATCTAACCCTAATTCCCAACCGAAGGATAACTCGTCCCATCCATTGGGAATTACAGCAGCCAGTGCTTCAGGAGAAACCTGTTGCATAGCAATGATTCCAATTGCAACGCACGCTACTGTCATGATGACAAATTGCACAACTTCCGTTATTACAACGCTATACATGCCTCCTTTCACGACATACAGCATGGTGATAAAAGTAAGTATCAAACCATAATAAATTTCGTTCAAATGAGTATCTGAAGCGAGCTCCCAAGGCATGAACCCTGCTGCAAATTTTCCGGCACCAATGAAACTGTATGCTAGAAATCCGAGCACATTGAGCAAAGCAAACACCACCACTATTATGTGACTTAATTGTGCTCCCCTGCTATTTCCGAAGCGGAATTGTATCCATTCAGCACCTGTCATAACACCGGAGCGTCGCAACCAGATTGACAGAAAAATCATCAGAAAAATTTGATTAAAAGCTGGCCAAAGCCAAGGGATGAAAAGACTTTTTAAACCATATATAAATAGCAGATAGACCATCCACATAGTTCCACTGATGTCGAACATGCCAGACGCGTTGGAAAGGCCGAGGTAATACCATTTCAACTCATTTCCACCGAGGAAATATCCTTTGATATTTTTACCGGCTTTCTTTGAAATCCAAAATCCAATAAATAACGATAGAGCAATGTAGCACCCGATAATTACAAGGTCTAATGTGGACAAATTCATAAAATATACTCGCTTAAGTCGATTTATAAGTTTATGGCGGTTGGTAAAAATCAACTAAGACTTAATATTTTACATACCATCATTGTAACCGGTTACTACTATGTCATTAATAATCTATCAAATGTAACCGGTTAGCAAGCCTTTTTTTCTACTGAGTAGTAGAGAATTTACATCTTCGATGTAAAATGTTTCAATACAACAATCATTTTGAATCTAAATGTTCGAGTTTTAGTCACCCGTTAAAAAGAGTAATAAAATGTCTACAATAAGAGACGTATCAAGGGCTGCAGGTGTTTCTATAGCCACTGTATCCAGAGCACTAAGCTCTCCTGACAAAGTGTCTAAAAATACGCTGAAAAAAGTAAATGCCGCAATAGAAGAATTGCAGTACCGACCTAACATGTTGTCGCAAAGATTTAGGAACAAAACGGCAAATTGCATTGTTGTATTAGTACCAGATATAGCCAATTTATTTTTCACTACCGTCATCAAAGGCATTGAAAACGTAGCTCAAAAGCGTGGATTCAGTGTGCTACTGGGTGATACTCGAGACTCATCCAATCGCGAATTGGAGTACATTAACCTTGTCGAAACTAAACAAGCAGACGGTATAATTCAACTACGACCATACGCTGAGAATGATTCAGCATTGCCCAAACAATCTGTCAAAGCAGTCAATGCGAGCGGATGCGAAGATACGCCTTACCCAGCTGTGCGAATAGACAATATTGGGGCTGCCGAAGAAGTTGTTAAATACCTGATATCAACCGGTCACAGGCGTATTGGCATTATTTCTGGTCTTCCTAACAACCCTCACTCAATAGATCGATTGCGAGGATATAAACGGGCATTGAATTCTGCAGGCATAAAATTTGATCCAAGCATCGTTACGGAAGGCGATTTTTCTTTTTGGTCAGGAATGAATGCATCTGAACATTTCATTAGAATGTCAGATTCTGACAGGCCAACAGCCATTTTTTGCATGAATGACGAGATGGCGATAGGCGCAATTAAGGGGTTCAAAGCAAAAGGAATACGGGTTCCAGAGCAAATGTCTATAACTGGGTTTGATGATTTGGAGTTTTCCAGATATTGCGATCCACCTCTAACAACCGTTTCGCAACCAGCAGAGTTGATTGGAGTTAAATCTGCTGAATTGTTGTTTCAACTTATTGATGGCGAGACACCCAATCAAACAGAGTACATTCTTCCAATCGAGTTTATCATTCGACAAAGTACAGGTGTGCCTCGAAAAACCTAACTTTTAGAAAAATGTTCCTTTAGACTTGAATTTAAAAATGTAACGGGTTACATTTCATTTCAAATTTTTTTGAGGTGGCTATGACCCGTACTAATAATTTTCTAACTCAGACTAAGCTCCTTGAAACTTGGCTTATCAATAAAGCGCTTCCAGTTTGGTCTGGAATTGGTATCAACCCAGATAATTGTTCGGTCTTTGAGCAACTCGATAGCAATGGGCAACCTGACCGCAATGCAAATATACGCTCAAGAGTTCAGGCTAGGCAAATATTTGTTTTTTCTAGTGCTGAAACCATGGGGTGGATGAGCGATAGCTATTCTAAAGTATCTGGCATTAATCAATTTCTTGAACAGCATGCAAAGGTAAGCGAAATAAGTTCGGGTTACGCTCATTTATTGGGACCGAAAGGAAGTATTATTGATCCTAAAAAAGACGCATATGATTTCGCTTTCTTTTTATTGTCTTGCGCTTGCCAATACAAAACCTATCAAGACACCAAATCACTGATACAAGCTGAAGAATTGTTCCAACATATAGATTCACATTTTAAAGGAGATTTGGGAGGTTGGTCTGAAGGCGATTATCCATTTCAGCATCGCCGTCAAAATCCTCATATGCATCTTTTTGAAGCCTTCATGTCACTATATGAAATTACAAAAGATGCAAAATGGTTAGCTAGAGCTGGGCAAGTATTCTCGTTATTTGAAAATGTGTTCTTTGATGCAAAATTAGGTGTTTTGAGAGAATACTTCAATGAAGATTGGACTCTAGTTGAGGGGGAGAAAGGAAACATCATTGAGCCTGGACACATGTTTGAATGGGTATGGTTACTTAGGTGGTATGAAAAGCTCACTGGCGCAAATGTATCTAAGTATTGCGACCTACTATACGAGAATGGCATGAGAATTGGCTTTTCTCAAAACGATGGTTTGATTTTTGATGAAGTAGAACCTGACGGAGAGATCGTTAAGGGTAGCAAACGATTATGGCCACTTACAGAGTTTATGAAATCAAGTATCGTGCAAGCTCAAGCGCATATTGGCGAAGCTGAACGATTTGAAGCAAATGCAGCAACGGGTATTCAAAAGCTGTTTGAGTATTATTTCTGCGCTGAAAACCTGTTGGGGGATGATAGTTCTAAAATCAAATCAGCGGACCTGAATATCGACAAATACAATGGACGTTATATTGATCAACTCGATCAAAACAGTTTCGTGCTAGCAAACCACTCTCCGGCAAGTACTTTGTATCATATCGTCATGGCAGCGATTGTTGCCGTAAGTTACATGAGACAAAACCAATATGAACAATAAGACGTTGATTCTAAGTATTCTACTGGTCCTTAGTTGCTTTCCAGTTGAGGCAGAGAATTTAAAGCCTAATATTTTGCTGATCACAGCAGACGACCTCGGTTATGGCGACTTAGGCGTGAACAACAACCCTTTTGTTAAGACTCCGAACATAGATAAATTGGCCAGTGATTCAGTGACATTTAGTGACTACTCCGTAAGTCCTGTTTGTTCGACGACCAGAGCATCTCTGCTTACGGGAAGGCAGTTTTATAAAACTGGGGTTTCTGGTGTGCATGGCGGTAGGGACTACTTAAATAAAAGTGAAATCTTAATTTCTCAAATGTTAAAAGAAGCTGGTTATGAGAATGGGTTTTGGGGGAAGTGGCACTCAGGTAAATCTCGGGGTTACATGCCGTGGGAAAGAGGGTTCGACGAAGCATACTATGCAGAATTATATCGGCACAAAAACAATTTTGGGTTTCTTAATGGTGAACCCATTGCACATGATAAGTGGGTCTCAGAGGTGGTCACTGATTATGCAATCGACTTCATTAAACGTAGTCAACACAAAAACAAGCCGTTTTTCGCATACATAAGTTTTTTGGCACCTCATGAACCTTGGCTTGCGCCAGATAAATTCGTTCAACCCTATCTAGAAAAAAACCTTCGACCTGCAGTGGCAAATTTGTATGGCATGATAACTGAGATGGACTATCACATTGGTCGGTTATTACAATTTCTCGATGATGCAAATTTGTCTGACGATACCATTGTAATATTTATGAGCGACAATGGCCCCTGGTGGGACTCAAGCAATTTCGGTTCAATGACCAAACAAGAATGGATCACGAGGAATCCCATTCAGTTACAGGGAAATAAAGGTCAGACCTGGCAAAATGGAATAAAGTCGCCACTATTTATACGAAATAAAACACGGTTTTCACCTAACAAAGTAGAGCGGTTTGTTAACGTAAACGACATAGTTCCAACGATATTGGAACTGACAAACACTGAAAAGCCTAAACATTCCAAACCATTCGACGGCCACTCCTTCGCTGGCTATCTGAAGGGTAAAACTGAGGGGCCAAATCTCAGAACTTTCTATATTGGTTCACATGATGTTGTCTCTAACAAACCCCTTTTCAATCAATGGACACCTATAGATTCCAGAGCGAGAAGCGGAATGTCGTTTAACTCACAGATGATTGGGTTGCGAAAAGAAAAATATAAACTCTTGCTTAACCCCTCGTTAGATAGAGACTCACATCCCAAAGATCACAACAGCTTCGCACTGTTTGATATTCCAAAAGATCCCTCTGAGAAGAACAACATTGTTTTGGAGAGGCCGAAAATAGCTAAAGAAATGAAATCTCAATTGAATAAAATCTTCTCCGCTATAAAAGATGATCGAAGTAGTTTTTTACCCCCAGAATACCTCGTTGATGAAGAACTCTCTGTCATCAACGCTTTTGCTCCCTCTAGTACTTTTGGTAACACATTGAGCAAAGCACACGTTTTATCCGGAATGAAAAATATAAATGATGGAGCTGAGTACAACATCAGGGTAAAAAAACCAAACACTTACAAGATCTCTATAGAACAAACTAACACAGACTCCGTTGGCATCGAAATTCAAATATCAACAGGAAAAAATGTGATTTCAACCGAGTTTGACGGACGTAAATTGCAATATGTTGGTGATTTATATTTGGATAAAGATACTAGTACACTAAAAATCAGTGTTGTGAATAATAACAGTATAAAACCATGGGCAGAAATTAGCGGATTTCGCCGGATCTACATACAAAAACTGGAGAGTCGATCCTCTCCTCTTACCTTAAAAATACCCAACTGAGAGTCTTCACATGAAACAAGATCTAAGCTTTTTCAAAGCATATGACATTCGAGGAACGGTTCCTGAACAATTAAATACTGACGTGGCTTATGACATTGGGCGTGCATATGCCGCCTATTTAAAACCTAAAAAAGTCATAGTTGGCCATGATATTAGACTCAGCAGTGAGCAATTAAGCCTAGCACTTTCACAAGGTTTAATGGATTCAGGAGTAGATGTCATCCATATTGGAGAATGTGGCACCGAAGAAGTATATTTTTCGGTTTTTGACCTAAAAGTTGATGGTGGCATCTGTGTTACAGCTAGTCATAACCCATCTAATTACAATGGAATGAAATTTGTTGCCAAGGATTCGAAGCCTATAGGCACAGGTACTGGCCTAGAAGAAATAAAGTCTTTATTAATTAGTCGTAGTTTCGTCGAGGGACCTGAAGCTGGAAAACTTATTAATATGGATAGAACATGCGAATACACTTCCCATATATTGAAATATGTAGATAGATCTCTCCTCAAACCACTTAGTTTAGTAGTAAACCCTGGAAATGGTGGAGCAGGAAAAGTCGTTGATTCCCTCTCTAATCACCTTCCATTTTCGTTTGTAAAACTTCAGTTTGAAGCGGATGGAAACTTTCCAAACGGCGTCCCTAATCCTTTGCTGTTAAAAAATCGCGAATCTACATCTAAAGCAGTCTTGCAGAGCAATGCAGATTTTG
Source organism: uncultured Alteromonadaceae bacterium (assembly GCA_947503265.1). GTDB lineage: Bacteria > Pseudomonadota > Gammaproteobacteria > Enterobacterales > Alteromonadaceae > Aliiglaciecola. The sequence continues at coordinate 155,383 of CANNDC010000001.1, read as the reverse complement.
GCATCGCATGGGACGGAGATTTTGACCGCTGCTTTTTCTTTGATGAAAAGGGTGTGTTTATTGAGGGCTACTACATTGTTTGTCTTCTTGCACAAGCTACGTTGGATAAAAAACCAAACGCGAAGATCGTATATGATCCGCGATTATACTGGGCAACCCAAAGTATTGTAGAAAATAGGGGTGGCACCGCAATCGCTTGCCAGTCTGGCCACGCATTTATTAAGCAAAAAATGCGAGACTTGGATGCTGACTATGGTGGAGAAATGAGCGCACATCACTATTTCAAAGATTTCTCATATTGTGACAATGGCACTATACCATGGCTACTAGTTGCTGAAATTGTCTGCAAATCTGGAAAAACCCTTTCAACCCTAGTCGCAGATTTTAAAAAGAACTTTCCTTGCAGTGGCGAAATCAATCTAACTGTCAAGAATAGTGACCTAGTCATGCAGGCTATCAAAAACGAATATGCGCCAAACTCAATCGACATAGATGAGCTTGATGGTCTAGGTATTTCTTTTAAAACATGGCGTTTTAATGTCCGCCAATCTAACACTGAACCCTTGTTAAGGGTCAACGTTGAGACTTTAGGTAATGAATCATTGCTGGAAACCAAAACGCAAGAAATATTATTTTTTATCAAACGGTTAGAAAGCTAAGATGTATTGCCCTTCGTGCAATAATCCTCAATTTGAACGGCTTGTTGGCAATAAATTTTGCTGTAAAAATTGCGACTTTACCTATTTTCACAATGTAGCTACTGCTGTCGCAGCGATCATACGATTTGAAAATCAAATTTTGTTCACAAGAAGAGCATGCGAGCCGGCTTATGGTTTGCTTGATTTACCCGGTGGGTTTGTTGATTCGGGAGAATCGTTAGAACAAGCACTTAGCAGAGAAGTTAAAGAAGAGCTTAGCCTAGAAATTTCTGATCCACAGTACTTATTCTCTTTCCCAAATCAATACCAGTACAAAAATGTTATCTACGATACTTGTGACAGCTTCTTCGAAGTAAAATTGGAGACGCGTCCCAAGTTAATAAGAGAAAAAAGCGAAATATTGGAAGTGTGCTGGGTCGCGTTGGATAAAATTGACTTTAAACAAATCGCTTTTGAATCAGCAAAACGGGCATTGTCCAAATACTGTTAGCAAAAGGTTCCTAGCAGCGATTGATAATCTTTTTTAGAGTTGGCAACAAATTCTAAGAGCTAGTAATTTAGAACGACAAATCAAATCATTCACGAGTTCACTTTTGTTTGTATCAATCCGTGTCTAATAAAGTGTGCATAAAGCTTAGCTCTAAATTCAGTACACATAGATTCGAAAAACATTTGCTATAGAGGTATATAGGCACTGGATCTTCGCTGCTCAAGGAGCTTTAAAAAATAATGAGCTGGGCAAGAATTAGTAAAGTCTCACAATTGCTATACTATAAGTCGATCTCAAGTGGAACTTGAGACTTCACAAAATGCATGACTCAGGATAAGCATAATTAGATTCGGCTATGCTGAACCTAACTCGCTATTTTAACGTCATATGCCCATAGGCTTTTAACTGTAGCGGATAAAAAAGGAATATATGAAGACTACTATTTACGCTCTAATTGTGTTGGCTTTCGCATTTTTTTTAGTTACTAAACTCAGTGCAAATGAAGTTAAACGAACTGCATTGGAAGAATCCAACCACACCAAGGCGGTATATTGTATGGAGATTCTTGAAAATAGGCCTGATTTAGAAGCTTCGCATCGGATAAATATTTTGCGAAACGAATGCTACAGCGAGAACTTTATTGAACATGCTCCCAATATCAAAGATGGACGCGACGCTTTATTGAGCTTATTTGAAAGTAGATTTAAAAAGTATCCAGAACTTTCAATGTCTATTAAGCGAACGGCTGCCGAAGGCGATCTCGTTTGGATTCATCTGCATGTAAAACATACACCAGACTCTCTTGGTGGTGCTGGCATTCATATATTCCGAATGAAAGATGACAAAATTGTCGAGCATTGGGGTGTAAATCAGCCTGTTCCAGAAAAGTCCAAAAATGATAATACAATGTTCTAGGCTGATTACAGTGGTTGCACATGACAAAACGCTTAACTCGTTCGCTACCTTAACTTGGTCAAAAATTCTATGCAACTACGTATACCGTATCGTATTTTTATCGGTTAGCTTGGTGCTGTGTGTTTTTCAAAGTAAGAGTTATTAGATGAATTTAAGTGTTAAACAAAAATTTGAAAACTACCCAAAAAATGTCAATGTACTATTGCGAAGATTGCGAGATATTATTCTAAACGTTGCTCAGCAGGATGGCATTTTAGATTTAACGGAGACTTTGAAATGGGGAGAGCCTAGCTTTGTGTCCAAATTTGGTAGCACTATCAGAATTGATTGGAAAGCAAAGTATCCGGAACAATACTGTATATACTTTAACTGTAATACTTCTCTGGTCGAAACTTTCAAGGAGGTATACGGCGACATTTTTACCTACGAGGGTAATAGAGCAATTGTCTTTCAGGTCGATGATGTTATTCCGTTACGAGAATTATCTCATTGCATTTCAATGTCGTTGCGTTATAAGAAGTTAAAGCACCTAAAGTTGCTTGGTGCATAATCATGCAACAAGTAGCTCAAATTTTCCGCAAACAAGGAGGTTATTGTGAAAAAGGAAGTCTTACCTGCTCAAGTGTTGGTAGCTGTTGTACTAACCTATTTGATATCTAAATTCTTCTTTTCGGTTTTTGATTTTAGTTATAATTTTTTCAGCAATAATTCATTTGATTTAATTGATACGTTAATTCAGTTTGTTGTCTATGTGATCGTTTTCCCATTGGTCTATAACCAGATTGGGTTCTTATTCAATAGGAAGGTTAGAGGTAATGAGTAATAAACCAATCAACCGGATTCATTTTCGTTATGAAGCAATCGTTGGCTGAGGTTCTTCTCTCACTATTTGAGCAACAAACGTGGTGCTGTTCGATTGAAGCGCTAGATATTTAAAGTAAGCATGGAGTCTAATGGAAGTCCAAATAAGAAAATCGGCACGTTTATTTATTGTCGATGAACAAGGTAGATTATTACTTTTTCGTTACCATGACGAATATCAAGAACCTTTCTGGGCCACTGTGGGTGGCGAATTAATTAATGATGAAAATTATATTGATGCTGCAATACGAGAACTCAAAGAAGAAACTGGTTTAAGTCTTGAAATAGGTGAGCTGCTCAGAGAGCGTGATGAAATATATGCTGTAGCGAGGTCTAATCCTGCTCGCTGGTTAGAGAAATATTTTCTGGTTAATTCCCCATCTGACCCTGATTTATCTACAGATGGGTGGTCAGACGAAGAAAAGTGTACTATTCAAAACTCTAAATGGTGGACTCTTGAAGATATGTTAGCTGAGCCTAATGATTCGTTTAAACCCAGCTGGCTTCCAGCGTTATTAAACACGGTTTTAAATAGTAGAAAAAATAGCGGAAAAGGCTGATCTAAAATTTGGGAATAAGAAACTACTGATAGGTCGTTTTTCAGATTATATTGCCACCCCCCACTGTGCTAACTCGTCAAACTATAGTTATTTTTTCTTAGTCCATTAGGAGTTTAAATTGAAATATTTATGTTTAGTTTTATTAATGATGCTATTGGTCAGTTGCAAATCGACTAACTTACCAGTTTACAATGAGGTAACTAACAGCGATAACGCCCAACTAACAATTTCTGCAAACTTAAAAGGTTTGTTTTTACATGGTCGTGTAACTCAACTTGAAATATTTGACGGATGTTACAAAGACGACTACGACAAAGAAAATGTTTTGGGACATGTAATTTCAGATCATTCAGATGGCAGAACTAATACGATTAGCCTTCCAAGTAAAGAGTTATTCTTTCAGTTTGGTACAACAGAACCTGGTTGGTTCTGTCATGTTCAGTTTAGTTTTACTCCTGAAAATGGAGAAGCTTACACCCTGAATTATGAGATGGTCTTTGGAGGTTGCGAAGCCTCCTTGAAAGATAGCACCGGCGAACAAGTTACGAATGTAAGGTATTTCAAAACGGGGGCTGGGATTTCCAGAGGTTGGCGTAAATGCGACAATATATAATTAACTAATCAATTGGATTTTTTTTCGTTGTAAAGCAATCGCTTATTTTGGCCTGCAAGCTTGGACCGTTTAACAGGGCATTAGTTAAGAAAAGTATGACTGAATACACGTTTTCAATTAAAAATTTTCTCTCTGACGAGGAGCGACATCAATTATATGAATCAAATATAGATGTGCTGAAACAACTCGGTAAAGAGTATTGTCCTCAATTAGATCTGGAAAATGATTTACCTATAACTCCAGTTTATTTCGATTACCTTCGTGCGTCATGGATGTTAGATAAAAACCTCAATAAACAGCCTCAACAGCTCGTTTTGACAGCTATTGGATTTGCTTTTGGTTATGTATTGGAAAAAGGTCTGGGGCTAAAGTGGGCTCTAATAGAAGATAACTATGGAGAAGTGATTTCACTTGTTAAGTCTCAAGCAGATCCATCTTTGTACAATGACATATCAGTACCACCTTTCTCTTTTGTAGAAAAACGCTCTGAATCAATGAATGCAGAGGTATTGGAAGCTGGATTCAATGAGATTTCAGATATGATAGGAGAAACCATAACCTAACAAACGACTAGGTTAAAACCACACCAATTTTTACAATGCTGATTCGAAGAATTAATGTTTGCTCTTGGCAATTTTCAGACTTAACAGCCCGCTAGTATTCAGGTTATCCTAGGCGCCTTGCGAAATGAGTGATCTAGACTTGGTTGCAATCACGTAACAGTGTTATTGAATGATTTGGATCACCATTTTGCCTTTCTATAAATCTATCCACATTTTTATACTCGCTATAGTTGCTGTGCTGACGTCTGCATGTAGTTCTTTGCCGGAATTAACTAATCGCAATGAATTTGGTGCCATGTATAGCCCGTCAGAAGGCGCGACTATGGATTATTCGGTTTATTTACCGCCAGGCTGGACTGCGGATGAAACTTTGCCTTTGGTAGTTTTACTGCATGGATATGGTGACAACCACGAGTCTTTTGATCGCTACCAAGTCGGCCAATTCCTCGACCCTTATATTAAGTCTGGCAAATTGCCTCGGGTCATTATTTTGAATCCGCTTGGTGGGAATATGTTTTGGGAAAATTGGTACGATGACTCGCACAAATTGCGCGATTGGGTGGTAAGAGACCTAATGCCAGAAGTTGCCAGCAAATATAATACACTACCTTGCCCTGAACATTGCCATGTCACCGGCATTTCTATGGGAGCGCATGGCGCTCTCCGATTCGCTTACCATGAACCAGATACCTTCTCGAGCGCGGCGAGTATAAGCGGTTTGATCCTTAGCCGAGAGAAAGTATTAAATCCAAGTCTGGGACGACGAATTTTGTTTAGCTTTGTACCAACCGAGAGGATTTGGGGGCCGATTTATGAAGACTATTCAGACATGCCTGAAGATATAGATCCTTTTGTTGCTTGGATCCACGATGAGCGGCTTAAACAAACGCGTTTAATGTTGACTTGGGGAAGCGAGGAATCGAAAGATATACAGGCAACGAATGTTAGTTTTCACGATCACCTGAAGCAAAACCAGCGTCCTCATGAATATCAAACCTTTGCTGGGGGTCACAACTGGAATGATTGGAAACCGCATATCCTAGCCACCCTTAAATTCCATCTAAAGCGCGATGACAAACTAGAATAAAATACCATTGACGTTCAAAAAACCGCAGCTAGATCAGGAAATTGCTTTTGATACGCAACATCGTCAAATAGCAAATATTCTTTGGCAATTTTATCGTCTGAAAGCTCGAGAAATGACATCAGATTGAGCCTGACTCTAGACACATTTCTGCCGGATTTTATATCACCTTCAACATACCATTTTACTGCAACACAGCCGGGTTCTTCAGGATCTGTGATCACTTGTTCAAGTTGACAATAATGCCGGTGTAATCGATTCATCAATTGTGTGACGTGCTCGAACAGAGCAAATGTGCTTGTGCCTTGCTGCTCACCAGGTAGATATATTTTGGCGTTTTTTTGGTAAATAGATTGAATATGGCTCAATTGCATCAATTGCCAAATTTCCCACCAGCTTTCTAAGGTCTGCACATTTTTTGCACCAGAACTCATGATTGAAGACGGTTTAGCGTGAGATGTCTGTGGATGGATTTGCTGATCATAGTCACTAATCAAAAGCGGATCAGGGGAAGGCCACCACGTGCTCAGCTCGTCACTGTTAGTATCAAGGCTTTCTTTGAGCGTCATAGTGTCTATGGTCAAATCGACTTGCTTGATATTCAATGAATTGTGTTCAACAAATAACATCACTCTTATAGGAGTTTGCCCTTTTTGCGGTTTCAATTCAGCTAGGATTGCCGAGTTGCCAGAGCCATTATTGAGTACACGAACTTCAACAAGATCGGAGAGTCCGCATCTATTCAACCAATTGATCCAAAGTCGGCTTTGCTGACTTTCCCCATAAGCGGTGAATAAAGCCTGTTGCCAAGAAGCGCTGTGCAGTAATTTACTGCGTACTGTCAACATATCGCCTTTTGTGAAAAGCGCTAATAGTGCATCAAATATCGCAGAGTTGTCTTTGGTTAATGTCATTCGCGTTACAGACTTGGTTGGTTGAGAATCAAATTAGACAGCATGGATACTTCGTCAAAGACGGTCCATTCTTGTTCTATCTTGCCTTGGTGAATGCGCAAGTGAGTAGCGGCTAACAAGAATAAAGCTTGCCCAGAAAACTGGCTATATTGGGCATCTCTAGAACTAAAAGTACCCGCCAAACTCCAGCGAATGGCAATGTCGATGCGTTCGCTGCCAAAAGGCACGACAGCGATATGATCTAGAGTAGCTCTTGAATCCGGACACTGTGCAAGCCATTGGGTCAAAATTCCCGCTATGCCGGGTAAACCCGTTGTGCGTCGTCCACCAGGCCATTGTACCTTTGCCGTAAGATGATAAAGCTGCGCGAGTTGATTAAAGTTCTTTTGATTGAAGATGGTATCTACCCATTTAGACACAAAGCCGAAATGGTCCTCTTCTACCCCTTTTGGAGAAGCTGTGAGCATTGCCTTTCTTGCTCGCACGCGCTTGTACTCTGACGCAATCCAACTAGCGAACTCCTCTGAAATCGGTTGTTGCGCTTGAAATTTGGCTGCGTCAAAGGGACTAATCCCTAACTGCTTGACCAGAAAGCTGTTGTCTCGCATTAACCATTCGTAAACAATTCTGTTGTCTTTGCACACGCAATCGGCAATGGTCATGACACGACCAGTATTGCCAGTAGCGGGACCAAATTCAGAGGCATTTTTGTTGGTCATAATGCTGGTGATGCGATGGGACGAATAATAGGTTTCGTCCTCGTCGTAACTCCAAATAACGTTCTCGCCAATGAGCGAACGATCGGGAAAAGCTGCGATGGTCTTTAAGGTATTTTGCACTACCACTTCAACAGAATCGCAATATCCACCAAGAGTATGCACTGGGCAATAGTCAGCATAGTAGTCATAGCACCGGCCGATATCTTTTTGTTCCCAAATGCGATGGGTAATACGGATGATGTAATCAACAATATCGACAAACTCATCATCAAATCCGAGTAAATCTTGAACCTTGTCTCCCGTAGGATTTAACAAGTGCTCAAGGGTTTTCCAGTAGACCTGAGTGACGCCTTTGTTAGCTTGCATATTGGCGTTAGTATCAGTCATATTTTTTACTCACAATATCTGCTCTTTGCTTTTCCAATCTAAAAATCCATGTATTGAACAAGGGCTAAAAAGCCGACAGTGACAAAGAAAAAGCCGAGTAATACATAGTTAATTTTGTCGACTCTTCCTGGCACCAAGTACCAGCCATTTTCTTTTTCTGACAAACCCTCTTGTTGAAATTTGGCTTGTTGTCCCTTGATGGTGTAACTGGAATAGCTATGTTGTTTTCCATCAATTGCAATACTTGCCACAATGGTCACTACGACATTGGTTGAAGCACCAATGATGCAATACCACGGCCATGAAATGTCTGTTCCAAGTGCGACCGCGGTTACCACGACAAACCCTGTCAATGTGCCGACTAAAAGCCCGTTTTCTGTGGCTTGTTTAGAGAAAAATCCAAGTGCAAACATACCCAATTGGGCGCCGACGAAGTAAGAACCTACTTTACTCAACACTTCTAATATCGAAGACCCTTCGCTAAACAAATGATACAGAATCGCAGGTACGATAATGATTAATGCCCAAGCGAAAGTAAAAACCCTAGAGGCTTTTAAGTAGTGCTGCTCCGTTTCGTCTTTTTTGAAATACTTGCGGTAAAAATCGATAGTGGTAATGGTAGAAAGTGAATTAAATGCAGAGTCCAGACTCGACATGGATGCTGCCATTACAGCCGCAGCAATCAACCCCATTAAACCGGGTAGTCCATAGTCAGTCGCAAACTGAAGGATGATCATGTTGTTGTCTTCGAAGGGCTTGCCTTCGTAGTAGTTATAAAACAGTACGCCAAGCACTATGAAGAAGAAGTAGATGAAAAATGCACAGAACCCCATCATCAAATACGACTTCTTGGCATCACCAATGTTTTTCGCAGCTAATGTTCTTTGCACCATCATTTGGTTACTACCATAAACGGTAATATGAAAAAACGTCATGGCAATAATGCCGCTCCAAATAGTGGTTTGCTCGGTAAAATCCACATCCCAATTCAACGGGTTGAGTTTTCCATCCGACTTCAATTGACTTAGAGTTTCAGAAAACGGCATGCTCGATTGGTCAATCAAGGCATACATTATGATACCTGCACCCACGAAAAGAATGCCGGCTTGAATCACATCTGTCCAAATAACAGCGGTTATGCCTCCCATGATCGTATAAACCAAGGCAATAATGGTAACAATGACGATAGCCCACACGACAGGCACACCCGTGATAAAACTAAGCACCAGTGACGTTGCATACAGTACGGCAGCAGAGTTCATTGTTTGACTCAAAAGGTAGATAGTAGAAATTAGCCCGCGTGCGCGTTTACCAAAGCGTTTCTCTTGATACTCGTAAATTGATGTCACACCGGCGTTGTAGAAGAACGGGAAGAAGAAAATGATAACCGCCATAATAACGAGCGGATAATTCAAGTGCAGTGCAATGACGCTAATACCATCTGAATAGGCCCAAGCTGGGGCGCCCAAAAACGTCATGGCGCTAACATAAGTCGCGATAACGGAAATACCAATAGCCCACCAAGGTGTTTGTTTTTGTCCTAGGTAAAAATCATCGGCGGTATCTATTCGCTTACCAATTACTGCGCCTAACGCAAGGTTCGCGACAATATAGATGATCAAGATACTCCAATTTAACGATCCAAACTCTGTCATATTGCACCTATTTGAGCCGCTTTATACGCAGCTTTTATTTATGGTTAGCATGGATGTTATTACAAATTGACTTCGAAGTCATTATTGAATAAGATTTTTTTGCTATCATTAAACTTTAACCTCGGAATTCAACTTAGATGTCTAATTTTCAGATAGAAAAATTACTAGTTGATGCGCTTTTCACTGAGATGGAATCGGCGGATGCCAATACCATCGGCGACATCATCAAAAGTTACCTTGATAGCGAATATACTTTGTATGGCTGCTATCCGTTTAATCAAATCAATGACGCAGAAACCGCGGTCGAAAAGGTATGGGTACCTTTGTTTCATAGTTTCAAGCATATTCAGCGTCGTCAGGACATTTTTATCAGCGGCCACAGCGAACACAGTAGTGACAATTGGGTAATGAGCATGGGGCATTTCATGGGCTTGTTCGACCAAGATTGGCTAGGCCTGAGAGCGACTCAAAAAACAACCATGTTGCGCTACGCTGAGTTTCACTGTGTCAAAAGTGGAAAAATTACCAAATCGGCGTTTTTTGTCGATTTAATCGGCTTCATGCAGCAAATTGGTCTAAACCCATTACCTTTGCAAAAAGGTGCGGATTTTATCTGTCCTGGGCCGCGCACCCACGACGGCATTGTAATGGGCGACCATCCACCAGAAGAAGCTGAGAAAACCTTAGCCGTGGTGAATGCCATGATCGATGACTTGACTCATTTGAACGTGACCGGAAACGACAATTGCACTCCTGAGTATTTGGGTAAAACCTGGCATCACAATATGGCTTGGTTTGGGCCAGCAGGCATAGGCTCAACCCATACGATTGAAAGATACCAAAGACATCACCAGTACCCTTTCAGAGAAGGCTTAACAGACAAAGTATTTAACGGCCATATTTGCCGCTTTGCAGAAGGTAAATATGCATGTTTCTTTGGTTGGCCAAACCTTTCTAACAAGGCTAGAGGCGGTTTTATGGGTCTTCCCGGTGGCGAAAAAGGTGACATGCGCGTGGTTGATGTTTATCGACGCGAAGGTGATAAGTTAGCTGAAAACTGGGTGATTATTGATTTGCCTTATTGGCTCAAACAACAAGGATTAGACATTCTCAAACGCACCGCAGAGATATCTAACCCGACAACATAGTGTTTGCTTAACTCTCTGATATTGCCTGCGTGAATTTATCATGCAGGTTCTTGGCTCCGCTCAGCATAAAGCTTTGATCTGAGCTGAGTAAAAACAAACTGACTCCTTTTGATATCCAACCAGACAACTCATTCAAATCGCCAACAAACATACCGGTAGTAACTTTGTAGCGATTGGCGGTTTCAACAATCAGATCTACTGCTTCAACTACAGCTTTGGCTTTTGGATCTGTTTCGCCAAGGGCAATGGTCAAGTCCATTCTTCCCACAAACAAACAATCGACGTTTTCCACCTGACAAATTTGTTCGATATTCTCCAAGGCCTCTAGATCTTCTAGTTGCGCAATTACTACGGTGGTCGCCTTGTTCAAATTCAAATTGATTTGAATATTTTGTGTCGTGTAACCAGCAGCACGCGTAGAACCGGCATAGCCTCGCCCGCCATCACCGTAATAACAATGGCGAACTATCTGTTCTAGCTGAGCTGCGGTTTTAACATGAGGAACCACGACACCAGTAGCGCCGATGTCCAGTGCGTTTAGCAGTGTTTCTGGATTATCATTTTGCACGCGAATCAGTACAGGCATGTCATTTGCCCTGCAACTCAGGACGTTTGCATCTAGATCTGCTCTTGAATAGGGGGCATGTTCTGCGTCTATGCAAAGGGCCTGCAAATCTGATTTAGCCAGCACTTCTGCTACATGATAGTGGGGTGTTTTTAAGAAAGTCCCCAAAATTGGCTTTTGTTCAGATAATTGTTGTTTTAAGTTAGCCATTTGCGTGTTCCTTGAACCAGTTGAGCATATCTTCTGTCACTTTGTCAGCTTGATCTAAACTGACAAAGTGACCCGCTTCCGAGTAAATCACCATTTCGCTGTTGGAAATAAGCCCGTGTATTCGTTGCTGTTCTGTCACTGAACACAAAGGATCCTCTTCCCCCCCGATCAAGAGCACAGGGCATTTAATTTTCTCAAGTAAGGATGAGGAATCGGGTCGGTCAGCCAATATGTGTAGTTGGTTTTCGAATGCTTCCACACCTAAGTCCTCAGCCATTTTCACGATCATCTGTTGATCATCTTGACGTTGTTTGAACAGGTAATTTGGCATATAGGTATTGGCAATTAATTCGTTCAAGCCTGTTGCTTTTGCCTGCGCCAAGTGCTGTGCACGAGCCTCAGCCCTCTCTGGTAGATCAGCATGAGCATTGGATGCAACCAGAATGATATTTTGTACTCGCTCAGGGCATTGTCTTAGCAACTCAAACGCCACCATTCCGCCCATAGAAAATGCCACGATGGAGAACTTAGCGTGCGGTTCTAAACCAGCCAAACAAGTCTGAACAGCCTCATCTAAGCTGGCGCATTGGGTTAAATCAACGTCGATACAATCGAATCCATTTGATTCAAGAGCTTGAATTTGAGGTCTAAAAATTCTTCCATCACATAAAGTGCCGGGTAGAAATACAATTTTATTGTTTATCATGGGTATCTTTTATACTGAGCTCTGTTTTTCGGGACTAATTTTCCGAGCCTAATTTTCCGAGCCTAATTTTCCGAGCTTAGTTTTACGAGCTTGGCCTTTCGAGCTTGGTTTTACGAGCTAGGTTGTACTAGCCTAGTTTGTTGGAAATAAAAGCCTACTCAGGGTTGGCCTCGGCTACTGACATACCTTCAATCAACTCACCAGACCAAAATCGGGTTTCAGCAACATTGTGCTTGTTCTCAATTTGATCTAACAAAATATCCACTGCGGCTTTAGTCATTTGATTGGCTGGCTGACGAATAGTGGTTATCTGATAGCTGAACCAAGTCGCCGCATTGATTCCATCAAAGCCCACCACAGACAAGTCCTTGGGTACGCTTAAACCAAAGTTCTGCTTTGCTTCATCGACAACACCAATTGCCATGTTGTCGTTGCCACAAATGATCGCCGTAGGGCGCTTGTGATTTTTTAGGTACTTGGATAACGCCAACCGACCTGATTCATAGGTGTAATCACCGTAAACCACTGGAGTATCTTTAAAACCATTCTCAGCTAGTGCTTGTTCAGCAAAAAATCGGCGTTCATTTGCCACGTCAGAATCTTGCGGACCCGAAATGATTAAATAATCTTTGTGGTTGTGCTTAATCAATAAGTCGACCAGTTGTTTTAACCCCATTTCATGGTTACATGAAACCGAGCTAACAGAATGGTCGGCTACTTGTCTGTTATACAAAACAACAGGAATATGGTGCTGTTCGAACTGGCTAATGCTGTTGTGATCGAAATGCGCTGCCAGAGCAATCACACCATCAACTTGATACGTCCAAAGGTGGTCTAGAATATCTTCCAGGCCTTCCGCATCATCTAAGGTGAATAGCAATACTCGCTTATTCGCCTCGGCGATGCGTTTATTTAACAGGCTTAACACATCTGGATAGTTCAAATTGGCCCGACTAGACACGATGACAGCAATCATTCCACTGCTTTGCGTTATCAGCATTCGTGCTATGGCGTTAGGTTTGTAACCCATTTTCTTCGCCGTCGCCAATACCTTTTCACGCGTTTTCTTCGAGACACTCAGGCCGGGTCGAAATACTCGCGACACAGCCGATTGAGACACACCTGCTTGGTGAGCGACATCATAAGAGGTGACACGTTTCTTCTTTTCCAACTATTTACACCATTTTGCTGTTGTTTGCTGGGCCGCTACTTAGTGTAGCGACGCAGACGAATATCGGCTTGTTCCTTATGACCAGCAAAGCCTTCAACAGCACACAATCGAGAGCAATAATTGCCTACGACCACAGATGCCTCCTCAGTGACTCGCTGGAATGTACAGGTTTTAAGAAACTTGCCAACCCAAAGTCCACCAGTATAACGCCCTGCTTTGCGAGTTGGTAGCGTATGATTTGTTCCAATGCATTTATCGCCATAAGACACATTCGTTTCAGGCCCAAGAAATAGCGCACCAAAATTGCGCATATTGCTTTGAAAATACTCTAACTCTTTGGTCATGATTTGTACGTGCTCAAACGCCAGATCATTCGCTACTTCAAGCATTTCATCATGAGTATCACAAACAATGACTTCTCCACAGTCGCGCCAGGCCACGCCCGCTACTTCTGCGGTAGGAAGAATAGTTAACTGCCTTTCAACTTCTTGCATTGTCTCTTGCGCTAATTTTTCACTATTGGTCAAAAGCACGGCAGGGGAGGTCGGGCCATGTTCTGCCTGACCTAGCAAGTCAGCAGCACAAAGTTCGCCGTCGACACTATCATCAGCAATGACCAGAGTTTCGGTAGGTCCAGCAAATAAATCGATACCCACGCGGCCAAATAATTGCCTTTTTGCCTCTGCAACAAACGCATTGCCAGGTCCAACAATCATATCGACAGGTGCGATAGTTTCGGTACCCACAGCCATTGCTGCTATAGCTTGAACACCGCCGAAACAGTAAATTTCATCTGCGCCAGCCATATCCATGGCAACCACAATAGCGGGAGAAGGTTCGCCATTGAATGGCGGAGCAGCAGCGATAACGCGTTTAACACCTGCAACTTTTGCGGTAACTACGCTCATGTGCGCTGAAGCTACTAACGGATATTTTCCGCCCGGTACGTAACAGCCTACACTGTCCATGGGGATATGTTTATGTCCAAGTGTCACACCCGGCAAGGTTTCAACTTCCACATCTTTCATTGAATCCCGTTGGATTTGTGCAAAATTACGTACTTGCTCCTGCGCCCAACGAATATCTTTGATAACAGATTCATCCAAAGCTTCATAACATTGCTTTATTTGCTCTTTTGAGAGTCTGAATGACTCAGGATTCCATTTATCAAATTGAGAAGAGTATTTGCTTACTGCACTATCTCCATCATTTTCTATATCAGCGATTATACCTTCCACTATGACTCTAACTTTTTGGTTTTCATCATTTTTTTCAACTTGGCTTTTGCCTTTCTTTAGATACTTAATCATTGATATTTTGTCCTGTATTATCGTTTTACTGTCTAATAAAATTAGAAATTTACATTGTAATCTAGGCAAATCTATATAAAAATGACTTCGAATGCAAAAATAAATTGTGACTATCTTATGAATTTTTCTCCTAGTCTTCTAAAAGACAAAACTATTTTGATTACCGGTGCTGGAAAAGGCATTGGCAAAGCTTGCGCATTGATGGCCTACGCATGTGGCGCAAAGGTGATAGCGGTGGCGCGTACCGAGTCAGACTTGAACGCGCTCAATGCTGAGTGCAATCAGTCATTAACGCTTTGGCCTTTTGATGTTAGCTCTGCTGAATTTCATGGCAAAATTGCCGAATTGCCTGAATTACACGGTTTAATCAACAATGCAGGTACTAATCACGTCGCCAATATGACGGAGCAGCCAGTTGAAAAGATAGATGGCGTTATTGATTTGAATATACGCGCACTCTACTTGGTTTCTCAGGCAGCACTAACACCAATGTTAAAAACTAAAGAGCCCGCTATCGTCAACATGTCTTCTCAAATGGGACATGTTGGATCTCCCAAACGAACATTGTATTGCATGAGTAAGCACGCTGTTGAAGGCTTAACCAAAGCCATGGCAGTTGAGTTGGCAGATCAAAACATCCGAGTCAATAGCGTAGCACCTACCTTTGTTAAAACACCTTTAACAGAACCCATGCTAGCAGATCCAGAGTTCAAACAATTTGTACTTAGCATGATCCCACTCGGAAAATTGGCGGTGCCTGAAGATGTTGCCAATGCCTGTATTTATTTGCTCAGTGATATGGCAAAGATGATAACTGGGACCTGTCTAAAGATAGATGGCGGCTGGACAGCTAGATAGCTCAACGGGAAACAAACTAATGAAACAAACAAATTAAATATATAGGAAATTAAAAAATGAGTCTCAACGATAGATACGTTGCCTACGACGATCTTATCCCTTGTAAAAATGCCTTTATCGATACCAGAACACCGGGAAGCGACAAAAAAGAAAACTTTACTATCATAGGTCCAGGAGTGTCTGAAAACCCGGATCAACACATTCATATTTCTATTCCACATGGAATTAATATTGGTGGTGCAAGACAACCTAATGGTTGCTTAAATTCACAACACAGTCATTTAACCGAAGAAGTATTTATTGTGCATTCTGGCACTTGGGCTTTCCGCTCAGGTGTGAATGGCGATGATGGGGAAATCATTTTAAACGCGGGGGATATTATTTCGTTACCGACAGATATTTTTAGAGGGTTTGAAAATGTCGGAGAAGGCAGCGCCTTTCTTTTTGCCGTGCTAGGTGGTGATGATCCGGGCCGAGTTTTATGGGCCCCAAGTGTTTTCAAATTGGCTGACAAATACGGCTTGGTATTGCTGGAAAACGGCGCTCTTGTGGATACCAACTTAGGGCAAACAGTACCTGATGATGTGAATCCTATGCCCGTGACTACTCAGCAACAAATAGATGAACACCGAATTGTTTCAAGCGAAGAAATGAACAATATTGTGATTCGGCAGGACCAATTTAAGTGGGCCAATGATAGCGTTTTATCTTCATTTGATGGGGTAGAAGAAGCCCCTCTAGTAGGGCCTGAAAATAGCAAAGAGAGGCTAACTGCATCAAAATTGAATTGGCTGCATGATTTTGTAATACGTGCAGTAAAGTTTGCTCCTGCAGCAAATATTCCAAAACACAAACGCATGGAAGAAGAAGTCATCTTTGTCCAGCACGGTGAACTAACCATCGAAGTCGATGGAGAAACACAGGTGTTAGGACAAGGTGATACCTTCACTACACCAATCAATGCTGCTAGACAATTTTCTAACTCGCATGAAGGAGAAACACTCGTCTATATCACTCGCAGAAGCAATTTCCCTGTGGCTCCAATATTTCAATCGTGATGTAGAATCTCCCTGACTGCCAGAGGAATCACCTGTTAGCAATTCAATGAATAGTTACATGGCCATTTTTATGATGGCCATATTGCATTAGGTTTAGAGCAAATTAACTCAAGAATTGTCGAGCTGACTCAACACTTCTGGAATGCCTTTTTAGCCGACTAAATAAGTTCCTGTTCCAAAGGCAATATGATCACCCACTTCGTTATGTAGTTCCATTCTTATTACAGCTACTTTTTTGCCTTTACGAATCACTTCTGCTGTCGCAATAAATTCCTTACCTTTACCGGGTCTTAAGTAGTCTACTCGCATATCGATTGTAGTGCCCGCATTGGGCATTCGGGTTTGAAAATCTGCTAATGAGATATCACCTAGACTTTTAATGGCGTATAACACGGCGGATAACCCGCCGACTGTATCCAAAATACTCGCTGTAACGCCACCGTGCAGTATTTTTTGAAATGGGTTACCCATTAGTTTGTCTTGCCACGGTAAACGGATTTCTATTCCCTTGTCTTCTAACTGATTAATTTGTAATCCCAAAAGTTGATTAAAAGGCATTTTATCGATGAATAATTGAGTAATGAATTCAGATAATTGTTCGTTGGTCTGAACATCATTTGCACTATTTTTAGCGGGTACAGTAGTCTGTTTTTGGTTTTCTGTCATAGTGTCTATTTTTATTTGTATTGCTACTAATGAATTTAGCTTTCTAGCATATACCAAGCTTTTAAATATGGGTAAAATGTTACGGATATTTTTTCAAAGAGGTAATTTTTGTCTGCACTAGTGTCAAATCCAACAACCGCAAACGAGATTTTAAAACACGTATTTGGATACGATGAATTCCGTCACGGTCAACAGGAAGTCATTGATAAAATACTGCAAGGTAAAGACTCATTGGTGCTAATGCCTACCGGTGGTGGAAAATCCCTCTGTTATCAAATCCCTGCCCTTGCACTTCCTGGCTTAACTCTGGTTGTTTCGCCTTTGATCTCCTTGATGAAAGATCAAGTGGATGCCCTCATTGCTTCTGGGGTTTCAGCCACTTTCATCAACTCTTCAATACCCAGAGAGCAGTTGCTCGATATTTATCGTGGATTGCAAGACAACAAATATAAGCTGTTGTATGTGGCACCAGAACGCTTGATGCAAATGGACTTTATTGACCGTCTACATAGTCTTTCTTTGAATCTAATAGCTGTTGATGAGGCCCACTGTGTTTCTCATTGGGGACACGATTTTAGACAAGATTACCGTTTGTTAGGTCAATTAAAACAGCACTTTCCTTCTGTGCCTATGATGGGATTGACGGCAACAGCGGACATTGCTACTCGCGCCGATATACAACAACAACTTAACTTACAGTCGCCATTTGTGTTTAGAAGCAGTTTTGATCGGCCTAACATTCGTTACAATCTACTAGCAAAATACAAAGCCGTTGACCAGCTTATCCATTATGTTAAAGGGCAAGAAGGTAGTGGGATAGTCTACTGTAATAGCCGGGCTAAAGTAGATGAATTAAGCGTCAAGCTAGCTAACCAAGGCATTCGAGCCGCTGGTTATCACGCTGGTTTAGAACCCGAGATTCGCGAGAAAATTCAACGTGATTTCATTCAAGATAATGTCGATGTAATCGTGGCGACGGTGGCGTTTGGCATGGGTATTAATAAGTCAAATGTACGGTTTGTCGTGCATTTCGATTTACCCCGTAGTATCGAATCTTATTACCAAGAAACCGGGCGAGCCGGCCGCGATGGCATGCCCGCGGAAGCATTGCTGTTATTTGATGAAAAAGATGCAGCACGCATTCGCCAATGGATAGCCATGGGTGAAAACACCAGTAGACACGAAGTGGAATTACAAAAGTTTGCTGCAATGGAAGCATTTGCTGACTCCCAAACCTGTCGTAGACAAGTCTTACTAAACTACTTTTCTGAATATAGCAGTGCAAATTGCGGTAACTGCGACATTTGTGTCGATCCTCCCAAACGGTATGACGGCACAGTTGAAGCGCAAATGGTGCTGTCTTGTATATTACGCCTGCAACAAAGTGTGGTAAGCCAATATGTTATTGATGTATTGAGAGGAAAAAACCACAAACGTATTGTTGAACAAGAACACGATAAAATTAGCACTCATGGATTGGGTAAAGATAAATCGGACGCCCATTGGCACAACATCATTAACCAACTGATTCACCAAGGATTGGTCCGCATTGATATCACCCAGAACGCGATTTTAAAACTAACTGAGGCTGCTCGTCCTGTGCTCAAAGGTGAAATCGATGTGACATTGGCCGTACCTAGACTCAGTTTGGAAAAGAGTAGCAAATCTAAGATCAGTAACCGAGTTTACGATAGAGCACTTTTTGCAAAACTCAAACATCTACGCAAATCCATTGCAGAGCAAGATGATGTTCCCCCTTTTGTTGTCTTCAGTGACGCCAGCCTTGCTGATATGGCTGAGAACTTTCCGCAATCACCACAAACGTTTTTGCAAATTAGTGGCGTAGGCGCCACCAAATTGGAACGCTATGGTGAGCGCTTTATGGCAGTGATCAGTAAGCACCTAGCCTGACTCTATGCTGACTTAACCCTGTTTGCGATAAGTGCTTGCTTGCTTGCTTGCTTGCTTGCTTGCTTGCTTGCTTGCTTGCTTGCTTGCTTGCTTGCTTGCTTGCTTGCTTAAAATGATACGTTACGCGTATGCGTATTCACCACCTTTTTCTAAGGCGCGCTTGTAAGCAGGACGTTGATGGATTTTTGCCACAAAAGCTTCAATTGCAGGATGTTGTTTAGTGACTCCTCTAGCAACTGAAGCTTCCAACGGAAAACTCATCTGAAAATCTGCCCCAGATAACTTATCACCTGCAAACCATTCATTGTGCTCTAAATGCGTATTAATAAATGACATGTTGTTGCTAATGATAGGGTTGTAGTAGCTTTCCATGACTTTGTCGGCAATTTTGTTGGCGATGGCTTTGATGAAAAAGGGCTTGGCATTTTCCCTGACCTTATCAAAAACCAATTTCGCCACCATGGGAGGCATCAGTGAACCCTCGGCAAAGTGTAGCCAATAGGTATTTTGTCGTTCGGCCTCAGAACCCGCTTCCGGATTGAGTTGTGCACCATAGGTTTTAACTAAATACTCTATGATCGCACCCGATTCTGCCACTGTGACATCGCCATCTGTGATCACCGGTGATTTGCCAAGTGGGTGGACGAGTTTCAAGGTACTGGGGGCTAAATTTGTTTCAGAATCGCGCTGATAGAACTTAATTTGGTATTCTAGTTCTAGCTCTTCAAGTAACCACAGTATGCGTTGAGAGCGTGAATTATTAAGGTGATGAACAACAATCATATCTTATCCTTTTAATCGTTAAGGGTCATACGAACCAAGGTAAGATTTAGATTGCCTTTGTCATCACCTTTTTTATTATCCTGCTGGATTCAAACCTGCATAGTAAGCAGCTATGTTAGCAATATCTTCATCACTAAGACCGGCAGCCATAGGCGCCATGACCATATTTTTGCGAGTACCATCGCGAAACGCTTTCATCTGTAGCACTAGATACTGTTCTTTCTGGCCAGCTAAATTCGGATACATAGGGATCATCGAGATACCGTTAGCTCCGTGACAAGCCACACATGTCGCTGAACGTGCTTTGCCTTTTTCGGCATCTCCAGCGATTGCTGCACCTGACATTGCAGTTAATGCCACTGCCGCAGATAAAAGCATAATTTTGACTCTTTTCATAAATAACCTCGTAATAAATTGGGGTAACTTGGATTCTTTACCGGAAACAACTCATGGAATCTAGGATAAACTAACATTAACTGCATTACTATACAGGTGAACGTGTGATTATCGATCACTCCTATGCTGAAAAACTTCAAGATCTGGTTTCACCAGTTGGCGTCACACCAGTCATACAGCCTAAACTAAGTTTAGTGAATGAAAGCTTAACGAAACTATTAAATTTCGGCGAATTTGGCAATGATCAAACTAGGCTGTTCAATGCACTGTTTGAACAAGATGGACTTCTCAATCAAAAAGCAGTGGCACAAAAATATGGGGGCCACCAATTTGGAAGTTGGAATCCTGAACTAGGCGATGGCAGAGGCTTACTACTTGCTGAAGTGACCGATAAAGAAGGTGCCCAATGGGATCTTCATTTAAAAGGGGCGGGTAATACTCCTTATTCTCGATTCGGTGACGGTAGAGCCGTATTGCGGTCGACAATCAGAGAGTATTTAGCTAGCGAAGCGCTTCATTATTTAGGCATCCCAAGTTCCCGATCCGTATGCTTGATATCGAGTAACGAGCTGGTATATCGCGAAAAACAAGAAAAGAGCGCTATGATGATCAGGGCTTGTCAGAGTCATATTCGCTTTGGCCACTTTGAGTATTTCTATCATTCCAAGCAACTCGAGAAGCTTGCACAATTATTCGACTACACCCTTGCCAACCACTTTCCTCAGTGTCTTGACCAATCGAATCCAAAACTGGCTTTGCTTGAAGAAATTGTCCTTTCAACTGCCGATTTAATCGCTAAATGGCAAGCGTTTGGATTCTGTCATGGCGTGATGAATACAGACAACATGTCAATTCATGGCATCACCTTCGACTATGGTCCTTACGCCTTCTTGGATGCTTATGTGCCAGATTATATTTGCAATCACTCTGACCATTCTGGACGGTACGCGTTTGACCAACAGCCGGGGGTTGCGTTGTGGAACTTAAACGCACTAGCCCATGCTTTTACACCTTACATTGAAATAGATGACTTAAAGGAAACCTTATTAAAATTTCAACCTAGGCTAACAGAACAATATGCCAATATTATGAGAACAAAGATGGGGTTATCTCAGGAAATGCCCGACGATATGGTAATTGTCAATGAATGGTTGGCTTTATTGCATCAAGATAAGCAAGACTACACATTGAGTTTCAGGCGCTTGTCAGACCCAAGTTATTCTATAGTTGATGATTTTATTGATAGAAATAGGGCACAAATTTGGCTTGAAAAATACCAACAGCGCTTAGGTTTAGAATCAATCAGCGCTGAACAAAGGCAGCAGAAAATGTTGGCGGTAAACCCCAAATATATATTGCGCAATTACCTTGCCCAAATCGCAATAGATCGTGCAGAAGAAGGGGACTTTTCAGAATGTGAACGACTTTTAGCAATATTGAAATCGCCATACACAGAGCAGGCTGAAAATGCGGAATATGCCAAGCCCCCTCCACATTGGGGGCAAGGAATGGAAATTTCTTGTAGCAGTTAAACGAGTATCGAAAGCCTGTTGAATAGATTATGATTAGGTTCTCCATGAAAGAGATTGGCATTGTGAGGCAATTAGTTTGATAACCGTTTGGAACCCGCAAGGATAGAATGCATTGAAATACACGCTAGTATTTTGCATTTTTTCATTGATATTGCCTTTGCTGGCAAAGGCCAATCTTGAATCAAACAAAATAGTCGAAATTGATATTAGCTCAAGTCACATCAATCTTATCGAGCACGCCGAATATATTAGAACCAGAAAAGGTGCACAACTTTCAGAAGTGCAAGGTTTGCAGGGTTGGCAGGCTGAAATCAATACAGTTCCTTTGGCAGATGAACAGGCTCAATGGTTAAGAGTGGCGATCGACTATCAAGAAAGCCAGCCATCACGATTTGTGATTGTTGTTGGCAATCCATCGCTAGATTACGTGGATGCCTACGTACTCGACAATAAAAATAGAATCTTAGAATCCTATACCATGGGTGCTAAACGTTTAGCGGAACAACGCCCTTACCATCACCGCAATTTCGTCCTTCCTGTAGATATGACACCAAAGCAAATGACCTATGTGTATATGCGAATAAGGGATGATGGACCAACGGTTTTCTCTCTCGACATATGGAGAGGGACGAGTCTTATTGCTGAAGAACAATTTCACCTTGCCTTCATCGGTATTATTGTCGGTGCTCTTGCGATTCTATGTTGCTATTTCTTAGTGACCTATATTTTACTGCGCAGCCCGGTGCGTTTCTGGTTTGCTATTGCCAACGCCAGTTTGTTGCTGTTGTTTCTCAATGTCCATGGCATTTTAAGTCAACTAACTGGTTTGGGCGCATACATTGCCCACACATCAAGTGTACTGGTGGGATTAACCATATTAGCAGCAGCAAAAGTGTCGCATAATATGTTGCTAAAGATACCGTTCTATCTCAGATGGCTTTCGTATTTGCTTGCATTGTCAATGCTGATCATTTCAGTGCTTGCCAATACCTATTGGCAGATTTTGTTGGGCTTCTCGATATGTGGAGCCGCGCTTTTATTACAAGTTTTGTATGCGTCAATATTTCACAATCGCAGCCACAGCATACCAAACCGTTTATATGCGTTCGGATGGCTGATAATCGCTGCAACAGCTATGTTTAGCGTAGGCCAATTTTTGTCAGGCAACATCGTCACTGCCGACTTTGATTTAGTTTTGTCTTTCATCGTATTGTCTGGCGTACTGGTAGTCGCAGTTGCGATCGAAAGCCATGAGCAAGCCGTGACACGGACTGAACACGCAGAACAACAAAGCACCATATCTAACCTCAACCAATTCTATGAATTATTTAAAAATTCAGCAGAAGGTTTATATACTTCCACGCTCGATGGCACACTCGTGAGCGTCAATCCTGCCATGTGTAAACTTTTCGACTATGCGAACGAAAAGGAAATGATTGAGCAAGTCCAAAATACCGGGAAACTCTACGCCAATATCAAGGATAGAGACTTACTTCTCGGGCTAATTTATGACCAAGATGTTGTTTTAGGCAAAGAGATTAAAGGAGTCCGAAAAGACGGCAGTGAATTTTGGTTTTCCTTGTCAATGCAGTTATCCCGAGATGGGGATCAAGAGTATCTATTCGGTTCGATTTTTGATGTTACCGAAAGAAAACAATCGAGTATTAATTTAGAGTACCTTGCTACCCACGATTCCTTAACCGGTGTCTACAATCGTAGAGAATTCGAACAAAAGCTCACTGAATCCATTCGACGAGCCAAGCAACAAAAGCAAGCTTTCACTTTGTTGTATATGGATTTAGATAGATTCAAAGTAGTTAATGACGCTTGCGGCCATAAAGCCGGGGATTCGTTAATCAAACAGTTATCTCAACAGCTCAATGATGCCGTGATGAAACATGGCTTGCTTGCGCGTTTGGGCGGTGATGAGTTTGGCGTGTTGTTGCTCTCTGATGATGAGCAAGATGCGAAAAACCTCGCAACCAGTCTTCTTGAGTTAATTGACGAGTTTAAATTTGTATGGGGAAATCGAATATTTACCATGGGCTTGAGTATCGGTATTGCGAAATGGGTTCCAGGCGTGGATACCCCAGAGCATATGTTGAGCATGGCTGATACCGCATGTTATATGTCGAAAGAGCAAGGCAGAAACCAAGTTCATGTGTATACACCTGAAGACCCCAAAGCCAAGCGTTATGAATCTGAATTAAAATGGGTTTCTGTTATCAATCAGGCCTTAGAACAAGGCGAATTTCTACTTTACTATCAACATTACTATCCTCTTAAAAAAGTAGTTAGCGGCTACCGCTATGAAATATTACTAAGGATGAAAGGCGAAGACGGCGTTATTGTCAAACCTGAGTCATTTCTACCTTCTGCTGAACGATACAGTTTGACGGCGGAAATAGACAAATGGGTCATTCAACATTACTTTGAGTGGTTATCTGGCCAAGGCGACCATATAAACAACTTAGAAAGATGTAATATCAATTTGAGTGGCCATTCACTCGCAGACAAAGAATTGAAATCATTTGTTCTTGATGCCTTCAAAAAATATCAGGTGCCTTACGATAAAATTTGCTTTGAAATAACTGAAACCATGGCGATAGTGAAAATGGAAGAAACATTGAAGTTCATCCAAACCTTTAGCCAGCTAGGTTGCGCTTTTGCTCTAGATGATTTTGGTAGTGGTTTTTCTTCCTACAGCTATCTTAAAAACTTCCCGGTGGATAGCGTAAAGATCGATGGCAGTTTCGTTAGAGACTCACTGGTTGATCGAATTGATATGGCAATGGTGTGTTCGATGAAAGATGTCGCCAAAGCAATGGGCATGGAAACCGTAGCTGAATGTGTTGAATCAAAAGACACCATGATTGAATTGGGCAAAGTAGGAATAGATTATGCTCAGGGATATGGAATTTCTAAACCCGCACCGTTAAATGACTTCAAACCATGCAAAATTATCGACTAGCTCCTTGTAAATCTCCAATACGCTCCCATATCCTGTGCCTGCTGGAAATTTTTCTAAAGAGGCGCCAAAACTGATATGAGTCAAACAAAGAGCAACTATGAATTCGTGAGTTCAGCAACGCTCCCTACTCGTTTCGGTTTGTTCAATATTCATGGATTTGTAGAAACACACAGCAATCAAGAACATGTCGCGCTTTCATACGGAACCTGGTCACCAGAAGATACGGTGCCGATTAGGGTTCACTCAGAGTGTCTAACCGGTGATGCCTTGTTTAGTACTCGCTGTGATTGTGGTTTCCAGTTAGAGAAAGCGTTAGATAATATCGTCCAAAATGGTCGAGGGGTACTGTTATACCTTCGTCAAGAAGGCAGAGGTATAGGCTTACTCAACAAGATCAAAGCCTACCAATTGCAAGATCAGGGAATGGACACGGTAGAAGCTAACGAGCACTTAGGTTTTGATGCTGATTTACGTGACTATGGTATCTGTAAGCTGATGTTAGACAAGCTGGGTATTAAAAACGTCGCGCTAATGACGAACAATCCGAAGAAGCAAAAAGCCTTAACCGATATGGGTATTAACGTGGTTTCACGTACGCCTATCGATCACGGTGTCACAGACGATAACAGACAATACCTTCGTACTAAAACCGAAAAATTGGGCCACCAATTTGACCCACATACATTGAAATAAATCCCTAACTAAAGCCTTTTCTCCATTATTCGGAGTGAGTTACAACCGGCACTCTTCCATTTTCATCCAGTTTTTGCCCTTTCACCAACATGGATAACTTACGGCACAAAACATAGAAAACGGGTGTAAATATCAAACCGAAGAATAAAACCCCTAACATACCGCTGAAAACCGCCACACCCAGAGCCTGACGCATTTCAGCACCCGCACCACTGGCGATCACCAAAGGAACCACACCTAATATGAACGCAAAAGATGTCATTAAGATTGGGCGAAGTCTTAGGCTAGCGGCATCTGATGCTGCTTTATACAGAGGCTCTCCTTCGTGTTCTTTTTGTCGCGCAAACTCAACAATAAGAATGGCATTCTTACTGGCTAGTCCGACTAAAACAATCAAGCCAACTTGAGTCAGTATATTGTTATCCATACCCGCGATAAACACACCCGTAATGGCGCCCAAAAGACACATGGGCACAATCAGAATAACCGATAAAGGTAAGGTCCAGCTTTCATACAGTGCCACCAGCAACAAAAACACAAAGACCACTGCAAATACAAATGCCAACACTGCGGAACTCCCAGCTTGTTTTTGTTGATAAGCGAGCTCTGTCCACTCATAACCGATACCATCGGGTAAAATCTCTTCAGCTAAACGCTCCATAGTTGCAATCGCTTCACCCGAGCTAAATCCAGGCGCTGTATCACCGAGTAAATCCGCCGCAGGATACAAATTATAACGAGGGACTCTGGAAGGACCGGATTGATATTCAAATGTTGCCACTGAGCTTAACGGCACCATGTCACCTTCGGAATTTCTTACACGAATTCGCCCGATATCACTCTCTTCCATTCGAAAAGGAGCATCGGCTTGCGCCGTCACTCGGAAAGTTCTGCCCAGGTAATTAAAATCATTCACAAAGGCGCTGCCCAAGTAAATCTCTAGGGCGCTGAATACTTCTGATACGGGCACACCTAAACGTTCGACACGCTCGCGATCAATATCAGCATAGAGTTGCGGGGTACTGGTTTCAAAAAAGCTGAAAACCGATGTCGTGGCAGGAGCCTGATTGGCGGCACCCGCTAACTGCCACATGGCTTGTTCAAGCACATCTAGTCCTCTGCCTCGCCTATCTTCAATCATCATTTTGAAGCCACCGCCATTGCCGACACCGCGCACAGAGGGAGGGGGAATGACTACCACAAAGGCTTCTTTGATTTGTGCCATTTCACCTCTAACTTGCGCCACTAACTGATCAAAAGAAACGCCTAAGTTGGCGCGTTCTTCAAATGAAGAAAGTACCGGGAAAATCGCCGCTGAATTTGATGCATTAGTAAAGGTCGCTCCCGAAAAGCCAGTAAAACCAACGGAGTTTTCGATTCCATCAATATTTAACAATCGTTGTACCGCATCCTTAACCACTAGGTCTGTTCGTTCCAATGAGGATCCTGGTGGCAACTGAATACTGACAATTAAATATCCCTGATCTTGTGCAGGAATGAATCCTTGAG
This sequence comes from uncultured Alteromonadaceae bacterium, assembly GCA_947503265.1. Taxonomy (GTDB): domain Bacteria; phylum Pseudomonadota; class Gammaproteobacteria; order Enterobacterales; family Alteromonadaceae; genus Aliiglaciecola. Next base: position 128,476 of record CANNDC010000001.1, on the reverse strand, counting down.
GGACTTTTGTGAACAGCAAACTGGTTAAAATCATCAAACCAATGTAGGCAATTGACATGATGCCCCCCAATCTGACAAGTTTGCAAACTAGCTTGCCGTACCAAGACGCTGTGGCATCCATACCGCGATTGAATATATTAGCAAACCAACTGAAGGGACCATTTTGCTTGTCCTGTTCATCATGGGGTTTAAATAGCAGTGCCGCCAATGCGGGGCTCAAAATGAGCGATACCAACACAGATATCATGGTCGCGACCGCGATGGTTATACCAAACTGACTGTAAAATTGCCCAGAGATCCCGCCCACAAACGCCGTCGGTAGGAATACGGCTACGAGTACTAACCCCATGGCAACCAAGGCGCCACCCACCTCAGTCATCGTCTGTCTTGCTGCGGCAAAGGGCTTCATACCTTGAGCAAGCAGCCTTTCCATGTTTTCAACCACAACAATGGCATCATCGACAACAATACCTATTGCCAACACCAACCCAAACAAGGTGAGATTGTTGAGTGAAAAACCCATGGCACTCATTACCGCAAAGGTGCCTACCAGAGAAATGGGAATGGCAAGAATTGGAATAATCGCTGCACGCCAATTTTGTAAAAAAAGTAAAATAACCAGTACCACCAGAGCAACAGCTTCGTAGATGGTCAGTTTTACCGCGTCCACAGACTCACTGATAAACTCTGTTGGGTTATATGCGATGTCGTAAGTCAGATCAGGTGGAAACGATTCAGATAACTCTGACATGACATTCTGAATATTCTCAGCTGTTTCCAGAGCATTCGATCCCGGTCGTTGAAATATCGGTAACGCAATGGCTTTTTTATCCCCTAAATAGCCTCGTGTTGCATAGCTTTCCGCGCCTAACTCTACTCGACCAACATCTTTTAATCTGACAATTCGACCATCGGTATTCTTAATGATGACATTTTCAAATTGATCCGGTTCAACCAGCCGTCCTTGAGTTTGAACGCTTAACTCGAAAGCTGTTTGCCCCTCTGCAACCGGTGCTTGATTAAGCGTTCCGCTGGCCACCTGTATGTTTTGCCCGCGCATAGCATTGATCACCTCGGATGCAGTCATATCAATAGAGGCAATTAAATCGGGATCTAACCATACACGCATGGAATATTGGCTGGCACCAAACACTAGTATATTCCCTACTCCATCAATTCGAGCTAGTTGATCTTTGACTTGCAGCGTAACGTAATTGGCAATGTAGGTCTGATCATAAGTGCCGTTAGGCGAAAACATGTTAACTACCATCATGAGATCAGGAGAGTTTTTCTGCGTGGTAATACCCAAACGTCTTACCGTTTCAGGCAAACGGGGTTCAGCAATGGCTACTCGATTTTGCACCTGTACTTGTGCAGTGTCGAGATCGGTACCCAGTTTGAATGTCACCGTAATAGAAACGCGACCATCGGCAGTAGACTGGGAAGACATATACAGCATGTTTTCAATGCCGTTTATCTCTTGCTCTAGCGGAGTAGCGACAGTTTTTGCTGCAATATCCGCATTTGCACCGGGATAGGTTGCTGACACCTGTATTGTGGGCGGCGCAATTTGTGGATATTGTTCGATGGGCAGGGTGAAATAAGCTAACGCACCTACAATGAGGGTAATAATGGCAAGCACAGAAGCAAACTTGGGACGGTCGATAAAAAAGTGGGAAAATGTCATGACGTTTCCCTCAACTAGTATTCGTACTGACTAGCAATATCGATAGTCGTTGTTTCGACCGGCATACCCGGACGAGCGCGCATTAAGCCGTTCACAATTATCGTATCGCTGGTATCCAATCCACTTTCTATGACGCGCAATTCTTGGGTATGCAATTCCCCTAAGGACACAAACTTTCTGCCAACTTTACTCTCTTCATCAATGATGTAGACAAATTTGCGAGACTGATCAGTACCAATAATGGCATCAGGTACAAGTAGGGCATCAACGTTCTCTCGTGAAAGCAGTCTTATTCGACCGAAAATACCGGGCAATAGGAAACCGTCGCTATTGTCTAATATCGCTCTGCCAACAATTGTACCCGTACTCTGATCCACTCTATTGTCAACGAAATCCATGACACCGGGATGATCATAGTCATCTTCATCTTGCAGTTTGATTTTTACTGGATTAGGAGCTGTTCGAGAACTTTCTCGCTTGTCAGACTGACTTAAGCGCAGGTATTTCAGCAAATCGCCTTCGCCTGCATCAAAGTAAAAATGAATAGGATTAATGGACACAACTGTAGTAAGCAGCGTTGCGTTTGTTGCAGAGCCATTAACAAGATTGCCAACATTGACAAGGTCTCGCGATACCAAACCATCAATAGGACTCTTAACTTCGGTAAATTCTAATTCTAGTTGCGCATTTTCCATGGCAGCAGAGGCGATATCAAATTCATTTTTTCGTCTGTCCACTTCCTCTTGCGAGATTGAGTTCTTTTTACGTAAATCGACCCCTCTATCAAGCTCCTTTCTGGCCAAGTCGACCCTTGATTTAGCACTTTTCAACGCTATTTTGAATGGACGTTGATCAATAATAAATAAGGTGTCGCCCTTACTAACCATTTGTCCATCTTTAAAATTGACTTGCTCAAGATAACCACTCACTCTGGCTCTAATCTCAACTTGGTTAACCGCTTCAAATCGTCCTGTGTATTCATCCCACTGAGTAATAACAGCTTGAATAGGCTGGCTCACATCAACTTGTGGAGCTTGTTGCTGTTGTTGTTGAGCCGGTTCTTTTGAGCAACCACTAAGAAAAATGGAGCAGGTTAACATTACGAAAATGAGTGGGCGCATAGTGGTTTAATCCTTGATGAGGGAATATCAGAGTCGTGCATTAATTTAATAGAAGGCTCTATATGGGCTTGATTCTTCTTAACTCAAGTCTAGGACTAGACTGTTTTAGCTGCAAATAGAAACCTAACTTTTCTTTTGAATCAACACGGGGGGTTAGACTGCTCTGTAAAGTCAAAGTAATCTAATTCATTTTGCTTTCTTAATAATTGGTTCAGCTAACGTTAAGGCATTCCCCCTTATAACTTAGGTAAGTATGAGGAGAACCCCAATGTACAATAAAGCAAAATTCATCTTGATTTATATTTCGTTAGCTACGCTTATTGTGCTTCTGGCAGTCAATCTAGCACAAGCTGAAGACCTGTATGAGGTCGCTGAAGTAGAAGCAGTAGAAAATATTGAACTTGACCAAGCTGAGCTGGATCAAATGCTGGCGCCTATTGCCTTGTACCCCGATACTGTCTTGTCGCAAGTTTTGGTCGCGTCTACCTACCCCTTAGAATTAGTGCAAGCCGCAAGGTGGCGTGAAAACAATTCTGATCTCAATGAGAAAGAAGCCTTAGACGCAGTGGAAGAGCAAGATTGGGATCCGAGTGTCAAAGCATTAGTGCCTTTCGAGAACTTACTACAACAACTGGTAGAAGATCTAAATTGGTTACAAGATTTGGGAGATGCCTTTTTAACCAATGAAACTCAAGTGCTGGCGAGTGTTCAATCACTTCGTCAAAAAGCCTATGAACAGGGTTCATTGAGTAATAATAAATATATAGAAGTTGTCGAAGAGGATGAAGACATTATTATCACTCCGGTCAGCCGAGAAGTGGTTTATGTACCTTATTACGACACGCGAGTTGTTTATGGGAACTGGCACTGGATTCATCATCCACCGCGCTACTGGCACAGACCAGCACATTATTATTGGCATGCTGGCTTGTATTGGAGCCCCAGAGTCTATATTCGAAATAGTATTTTCTTTGGTGGATTTCATTGGCGAAATAGACACACAGTTGTGCATTATTCCCCCAGACGTTATGGGCGATATGATGACGGAATTAGGCGTGTAAGTGTGAACGAATATCAACGCTGGAATCATAACAGTCATCACAGACGTGGCGTTCGTTATAGCCAACATACTCCTAAAACCGTTTATCGTAATCGATACGATGGAGGAGTGAAAAGGACACGGACCAATGAATATCAGCCTCAGAAAGTAAGGCATACCGTGTCAACACAAAAAAGGACGGTTTCCAATGGGCAAGTTAGTAGAACACAGCAAAAATTGCGTCAAACGAAAAGCTACAACACCCAAAGCTATAACAACCAAAGCCCAGCAAAAAGGCAGGTGACAAATTCAGGTCATTCAACTTCGAAACAAAGAACGGTGAGTCAGTCTAAACAGAGGAGTTACAGCGAGCCAAAGCAGCGCAGTTATAGCCAACCCAAACAAAGGAGTTATAGCCAGCCGAAGCAGCGCAGTTATAGCCAACCTAAACAACGGAGTTATAGCCAGCCGAAGCAACGCAGTCATAGCCAACCTAAACAGCGGAGCTATAGCCAGCCGAAACAACGCAGTCATAGCCAACCTAAACAGCGGAGCTATAGCCAGCCGAAGCAGCAAGCTAGGACGAATTCACATCGCCCGAGGAATCAAAGTGTTCGTTCCAGCACTAATGTCCGAAACCAAAGCGTTAAACAAAAGCAGAGATAAGCACACATAACGATTATTCTGCAGATCCAAGGATGGATCACCCTTCTTCTTTACTTTCCCCTATGCCGTGACGACTTACAAAAGCATCTGCAAATCGTTTCGGTGAATCTGGATCCATATTGAAATACAAAGAGGGTTCTATTAATTCAATTTCCATTACGACAAAGCCATTATCAGTGCGCACCAAATCAATTCGTGCATATAAAGAAGTATCAGGAAGTGCTTCAATTACTTTTTCGCTGATTTGTAACAGTTTAGGATGCGGATCGACACTCCTTAACACACCCCCATGCTCCTCTTGAACACGAAAGTCACCGCGCTTGGGCACCTTAACAATGGTGTGACTATATTCACCATTGAAGTAGAACAGGGAATATTCACCTTCGAACACCACCTCTTGTAGAAAAGGTTGAATCATATGCTTTTTCTCGGCGAAGACTTCTTGCAGATGTGTTTGTTGTTCATCTGCTTGTTTTTTATTGAGCCGATATGTGTCATCTGCATTGGCGCTAACCAATGGCTTTATCACTATTTCGTCAGATTCAAAATGTTCGAAACTATCAACTAGCGTTTGATGATCATAGTTGTCTTGCCAGCGTGTCGGCGTGACGGGTATTCCTTTTTCCTGTAAGTCTTTCAAATAGCCCTTACTGATATTCCAACTAACCAGTTTAAAACTGTTTTCAAGTGTTGCTTTGCTGGCTTCGATTTTTTCAAGGCACGCCATAAATGCCTCCGGATCAGATTGATAGTCCCAAGTGCTGCGAATCACAACAACATCATATTGATCCCACTTTGTGCCAGTATCCTTCCAAGACACTTCTTCCGTTTCCCACCCTTGTTCCAGCAAAGGAGCATCAACTAAATGATCATAAACAAAAAATTCTTCCAGTTCATCCGTCGTGAGGATAGCGACTTTACGCATGGCTATCTGCCCTCAAAATAGTTTAATTCTTCTCAGGTTACAGACTTTTTTTCATCGCCTCTATAGAAGAAAGTATTTTTTTCGGATTAGTCACAACTCCGGTTTTTTGATGCATAGCCTGCACCTTTGGCGATTTGAACCACTAAAAAGGATTGAGTGAATAACCCTGTTGACTTAAAAGCGCATTGGCCGTCATAGCGGACAGCGACATTTGCACATTATTTATCAAGTCTTGACTGGCAATGTCGTAGTAAGCGGCTGATTGTCCGCAAAGAAATATTTTCACTCCATTTGCCAACAGTACTTTGACCAACTCAGCGCTAGGGTTTTGTTGTTCGAAACGTGCCTGATAAGAAGCGGTTTTGAGTAAATCAAAACCCGCTTTACCGTGCACAACTAAGGCTAAGTCGATATTTTTTAACGGTATGCCGTTAGCAACGTGCATATTGATAAACCTTGCCAAGGTTTCGAAGCGCCGATTTAAGTTATCTTCACCTGATCGCTCACTGACATCGAACGCAATTTTAAATGAGCTAGTTTTGTCAATAGGCTCAGATAGTTCAACTTCAGCGTGTTTGCCAAATTTCGCAATGACAGGACCGGCGGAAAATGTCTCTGCTGCCTGAACAAAAAGCCCCCAAGAAAAATTGATCAAAATGAATATTAGAAACAAGATTTTTTTCACTAGAATGAACCTCTTATCATTAGGGTCTGTTATTTATTGTGAGTCTTTTTTTGACAATTGTACGTATATCACGATTAGTTACAAATTGAGCATCTCCTGAACAAACAATTTTCAGGTATACTATTTGCGATTGGTGTCTATTCCACCAAAATTGTTCTTTTTTCTACAAAATGGATTAAGCGTGTACCTCTTATGAATGATTTTTTTAAAAAACTCCTAGCATTTCTGATTGTCATTGGATTAGGTTTTGGCGGTATGATCGGCATTGCTGCGTCAGCCGGGGATGAAGACGAGAAAGAGGTTGTTGATACACGCCCATATGTCAAAGTTGAGAGTGCTGCTGCGCAAAATTATCAAGTACTGATTAATAGTTTTGGTGAAGTGCAACCTCTAGAAGCAACCACGCTTTCGGCTCAAGTGTCGGGTGAATTGATTAGTTGGAATCCCAAATTTGTTGCTGGTGGCTTGGTTAAGCGTGGTGAAGTCCTGTTTAGCATAGAAAAAGATAGCTACGAAGCAGCACTTTTGCTTGCAGAGTCAGAACTCGCACTTGCTCAATCTCAACTAATCGAAGAACAAGCTCGAGCAGAAGTTGCCAAGCGTGAAGCGAAAAATTTACCCGCCGCAAAAGTGAGTGACCTTTATTTGAGAAAGCCGCAAGTGTTAAGTGCAAAAGCACGACTTAAAGCAGCTGAAGCAAATATCAAAATAGCAAAACGTGATTTACGAAATTGTGATGTCAAAGCCCCCTACGATGCCTTGATTATATCTAGAGATATTGGTTTGGGTCAGTTTGTCAATCGAGGGTCTGCTGCTGGCATGATAAACAATGTAGAAACAGCGGAAGTGGTGTTTCCAATCGCAGGATTTGACAGCAAATTCTTACCCTCAAACTTAGAAAATCAAGAAGCCATAGTGATCAACAAAGGCAACCAAACGTTTAGTCGAGTTGGACAAATCTCTCGTGATTTAGGGGTGGTAGACCAAAGCACAAGAATGAGTCAACTGGTGGTAAGAATTGAAGACCCATATAGCCTGAAAACCAATGCGCCTGCATTGAAATTTGGCAGCTATGTTGAAGTCAACATTTCAGGTCAAACCTTGGAAAATGTTTATCGACTACCGCAAGATCTCGTCACTAATAAAATTGTTTGGGTTGTGGACAGTGAAAATAAATTGTTACCCAAGCGCGTAGAAATCATGCGTGAAGAAGGTGAGTACTTTTTGATCAGCAAAGGCTTAAAAAATAATGATCAAGTTGTCATGACCTTGCCTGAATATCCTCAAAAGGGTATGGAAGTAAGACTATCAACTGAAAACGATTCAAATGAATTGGTTGCCAACTAACCAGAATAACTAGCACGGTATACATGCCCATGAATGACCAGACAAAACAAACCGGCATAATCGCCTACTTCGCCAACAATTCTGTTGCGGCTAATTTAATGATGATTTTTATCATCATCATGGGAATCATTAGTTATTTCACCATTCAGCGACAAATGTTTCCGAATATTGAAATCAACTACATCAATATTCAAGCTAATTACCGAGGAGCCTCTCCGCAAGAAATCGAAGAAGGGATATTGATTAAAATTGAGGAATCAATAAAGGACATTACCGAGATCAAAAGCAGTGTTTCCCGCTCTTTCAGAGGTAGTGGCCGAATAACGCTAGAAATCAATCCTGACGAAGAACTCACCGATGTTCTTGATAAAGTTAAGCTCAGGGTCGACGGCATAGCAAATTTCCCTGCTGATATGGAGCCCGTTACTGTTTCACAATGGGAGTTTAATCAAGACGTAATTGAAATGTCGCTGGTTGCTGATGCCCCCCTCACCGACTTGAAACCCCTTGCGAAACAAGTGGAAGATGAATTGCTTCAGTTGGGTAACGTTTCGTTAGTTGAACTTCAAGCACCAGAAGCAGAAATTGCCATTGAAATACAGCCGGGTGAGCTGCGTAAATACAATATCTCCATCGCTGACGTTGCCAGTGCTATCCAGCGTTATTCCGCCAATATTTCTGCCGGTCAACTGCGCACAGATTCGGGCATTATTTCAGTTCGCGTGGAAAATCAATTTTATAGTGGAGACGAGTTTCGTCGTATTCCGGTAAAAATTGGTAACAACGGTGCGCGCGTCTTGTTAGAAGATGTCGCCTACATAAAAGATGAATTCACTGAAGGCGAGCGTTACTTCAAATACTCGGGTAAAAACGCCATTTTCCTATCGGTTAACGCCACCAAAGATCAAAATATGGTGCCTGTTGCCAAGTCAGTCAAAGACTATATCGAAGCGAGAAACAAAACCTTACCCGAAGGTTTCGAATTGAAAATATTGGTAGATATGACGTACTACTTGAATGCGCGTCTGGATATGATGCTCAGCAACTTGTTTCAAGGGGCTGTGTTGGTAGCACTGATGCTCACCATTTTTCTCAGATTTAGACTAGCGCTCTGGGTGATGGTCGGACTGCCTGTGTGCTTCCTAGGTGCGCTAATGTCTATGAGTATGTTTGGCGTCAGTATTAATATCTTGTCATTATTCGCTTTCATCATGGTACTGGGGATAGTGGTCGATGACGCCATTGTCATAGGTGAAAGTGCCTATACAGAAATAGAGAAAGAAGGCGGAGGAGTAGAAAGCGTAGTTCGCGGTGCTAAGAAAGTTGCCACACCTGCGACCTTTGGGGTGTTAACCACAATAGCTGTATTTGCCCCCTTTACCCTATCAAGCGGACCAGAAGGGGCATTCTTCTACAATATTGCCACTGTGGTTATATTGTGTTTGATATTCAGTTTAATTGAGTCCAAGTTAATCTTGCCCGCTCACCTCGCCCACACAAACTTCAAACCTATCAAAGAAGGTTCTTGGCGAGATAGATTTAATAAGCGGTTTTTTGGTTTTGTTTACGGTTCATATCGAAACTTTGTGACTAAGTGCACAGAGTGGCGCTGGGTGGTATTTGCCGTTTTCTTTGCCATGCTACTTTTAAGTGCTGGGCTAATTCAAGGTAACTATGTGCGTATGGTGCCAACACCGAAAGTGCCTCACGATTTTCCTGATATCAAGATTGAAATGAATGAAAACGTATCCGATACGGCAACCATTCAAGCGTTGCAACTAATTGAAAAGACAGTTCAAAACGTAGAAAGGCAAATCGTCCAAGAATACGGTTCAGGTATGATCCGCGATATGCTGGTGTTTAACCAAGGAAGAACAGAAGGTCGCCTGGTTATCCCACTAGTAGGGGAAGATGACCGTCACTTTGATACCTTTGAATTAGCGCGTAGATGGCGAGAATCCATACCAGAGATCCCAGGTATGAAATCATTCGTGGTGCGCGACGATGTTAACGGTGGTGGCAATGACGATGGTGAGTTTGGTTACTTGTTGTTTGGTTCTGATATCGAAACCTTGAACGCTGCCGGTCGACAATTTATATCAATGTTGCAACAGGAAAAAGGCTTATTCGACGTCAGTTCGACTATTGATCCGGCTAGCAAAGAAATTCAAATGACTTTGCTGCCCGTGGCCTATGATCTGGGCTTAGATCTCGCCAATATTGCTCGACAAGTGGGCGCAAGTTTCTATGGTGGTGAAGCGCAACGAGTGATTCGTGATGGTGAAGAAGTGCGGGTGATGGTGCGCTACCCAAGACTCACTCGCGAACGATTTGCTGAACTTAAATATGCGGTAGTTACCACGCCAGGAGGCAAAGAAGTATTACTGGGTGATGTGGTTGCTTTGGATGAAAAACCGGGCATTAGCTATATCAGACGAGAGGGCGGATACCGCAGTGTTTATGTGTGGGGTGCGATCGACGAGGAAGCGGTGGAACCTAACGAAGTGGTTAAAAGCATCGAGGAAAACCTATTACCCAAGTTAAAATCGTCCTTCCCATCGGTTAAGACTGAGTTGGGTGGTGCCATAGAGGAACAACAAGCACAGCAAAACGAGCAGATATTGTTTTTCATCGCAGGTATGTTGATGGTGTTTATCTTGTTAGCCGTTCCACTGAAAAGTTATCTGCAGCCGTGGATAATTATGTCGGTCATTCCGTTTAGTTTTACTGGCGCTGTTTGGGGTCATTTCTTTTTCGGAGTCGACATCAGTATGATGTCCACGTTTGGACTGATTGCCGCGGCAGGGGTGGTGATCAACGATTCACTTGTCATGACCGACTTTGTCAATCAACGACGGAAGATGGGATACCATATCAAAGAAGCCGTATTGGAAGCGGGTTGTGCGCGATTTAGGGCTATTACCTTAACCTCTATCACCACATTTGTGGGTGTGCTGCCAATTTTGTTTGAAACTAGCCTGCAAGCCAAATTCGTTATCCCAATGGCGATAGCATTAGGTTTCGCTGTACTCTACGCGACATTAGTTACTTTGATATTAGTACCGTGTATGTACTTGATGTTTGAAGATATGAAAAGCGCTTTTATCAGACTTTGGCATTTCATTATTCGCCGTAAAAACACCAGAGAAACGGCACATATTGATAGCGTGCCTCGTTCTGACCCTTAGAAGGCATGTTAGTTAAGTCAAGGATTGAGCCCTTTAAGTTTGAACCTCTCCAACCATGTTGATTGGATCGGCAATAATGTTGTCTGGTGCCGACGAAGAATAAATCCTTGTTTTGCAATTTGCAGATGAAGAGTTGGAGATTACAGCGCTTAAGACTAGTCTCTCATCTTCTTTAACATACACGGGTTAGCGCAACAGAAATGGATAACACAAAAAAACCCGTTGGTTATAACGCCAACGGGTTTGTTTTAACACTCTAAAGATTATTTCGCTTTTTCTATTTCAATATCATCGATTAAGAAACGTGCTTTGTTTCTTTTCTTCATACTTTTCGCATAAGCTAGATCGTCGCTATACACTTCGATGCTTAGCTGATCGGTCTTGCTAGAAGGTGCGCTACGCGTGATTTTCTTTTCAAGCGTAATCCACTTTTGACGTTCCATTTTGGTCAGTCCGTCAAAAACGACCTCTACCGCAGGATCGAGCAAATTTACATGGAATTTCTCTGGCACTCTGCCTTTATCAAGCCATACTTTCACTTTAAGATTGAAGTCACCCGCTGGCAGCTCTAAAGCACCTTCCGGAGAAATAGCGGTCACTTTGTCAAAATTGACTTCTTCCGTTTTGCTGATAGCTCTGAATTGTAGGCTGTTGACACCTGTTGCATAGTCACCTTCAATGATACTCAGGTACTCTGCTGAGGTATCATCAAATCGCCAAAACTTCTGATAATCATTGTCCATACTCATTTCTGGCGTCATTTCTAGAGGTCTTGGCTGGTCTTCATACAACTTAGGCCCTTCAAATCCGAAGAAAGCAGGCGCTAGTAAGTTGTCAGTTGGTTTTTGCCAAACACGTAAGTACTCAATCTCAAAGTCTACCGGTAGCTCTTCAGCATGTGGATAACCTAGCCAATGAAATATTTCAGAATCCAACCAGATTTCCATTGGGTTGTTTAACACCCAGTCTGTACCAATTTCATCCTGAGTGACGTGACGGATAAGCTCTCCATTAATATAGAGTTTTAAGTAGTCTTTACCCCATTCTGCTCCATAAATCGCAAATTCATCTCCAACATTGAAATCAAGTTTTTGGCTATGTTGGAAAGATTGAGTAGGACGCTCAGCTGGAGGACTCCAATCATGGATGGTAGACAGGGACACATTTGGCTTCAGGTTACCCTTCTTATTTTTAGGCGCTCCCATTTGCTCAAAAATATCGAGCTCTTGCTCATAGCCAATTGACCAAAATGCTCCTGTAATAGCGGCATTACCCACTTTGGATTTTATTTCCATGTAGCCATGCAAAAAACGCTTATTGGTAATAACAGCAGCAGTGGTAACTGGCATGGGTGTACCGTCTTTCATTTTCCCGTATGGGGAAACGCCCATAGGACCATCTGCATAACTTTCTTCAATAAAGTCATAATCAGGTTCCCATGCAGTTCTCAGCTTGAGTTTGCCGTCTTCAAGGCGGACGTTATGAGGAACAAATTGCGAAGGAGCACGGCCTTTCCATATGTAGTAGTCGCCATTTTGACCTTCGACAAACCATTTTTCAGAGTCGAGTTCACTACCTTCAAATTCATCACTTACTGCCTCATTAAGAATCCAGCCACCCGTGTTTTCAGGATCAGACGCGGGATTGAAAGGATTGTTAATCACAACGGCAGGCTTTTCGGCGGATTTTTCGTTTGCATTGGCCGAACCGACGTCTTGTTTATCTCCTTGGCATCCGACTAAGAACGCGGTCGTTGTTGCTAACAACGCAATTCCACTTTTTTGCAGTAATCTTTTTCGCATTAGGCTTTTTCGCAATACACTAGGCATTCATTTTTCCTCGTAACAAAAAGTTATATTAAAAATTTGTTAATAATTCTAGATCTATTCAATTCAAACATCATATCTTTAATAAATCAATACCTTTGAAGTTTTTGCTGCTTATTTTTTGCTCAATAAAATAACATTTGGATATAAGCCTGAGTTCAAAGAGCAATTTGCTTGTGTACAATGGATACTTCATTCAATCAAACAAGAGAAAACCATGATAGACCTCTACTTTTGGACCACTCCAAATGGTTATAAGCCTCTGATTTTTCTAGAAGAAGCTAAAATGGAATACAATGCATTCCCAGTCAACATTGGTAAGGGAGAACAGTTTGCGGCTGATTTCTTGGAGATTTCACCCAACAATAAAATCCCAGCCTTGGTGGATGGTAAGCATCGTATTTTCGAGTCTGGGGCGATACTAATGTATCTCGCAGAAAAATCAGGATTGTATATGCCCAAGTCCAAAATTCAGTATTATCAAGTTTTACAATGGTTGATGTGGCAAATTGGTGGTTTGGGTCCAATGATGGGGCAAGCAGGGCATTTTCGAAATGCTGCAAGTGAAGAAGTACCCTACGCAAAATCCCGTTACATGAACGAAACTCACAGACTGCTCGGGGTTTTGGACAAACAATTGGAAAAAGACGATTTCATTGCGGGTGAATATTCTATTGCAGATATTGCCTGCTACCCATGGATTTTCGCAGCATCTCAAGACTATTTAGGCATTGATATGTCCCAATATCCCAACATAAATACCTGGTCACAACGCATAGGTAACAGGCCTGCTGTTATCAAGGCATACGAAATTGGTCAAACTATTCGAGATAAAACCTAGCTAGTGGAATTCTGACAGGGTTCAGTTGATTGGCGCTGTATAAACTGAGGCTCAAATACATTTTTAATGTGATTTTTTTGTTTATAAACGGTGTTAAGAATGTATTTGGCTGCCATCTCACCCATATCGTAAATGGGGTTGTGAAGAGTGGTTAGTTTTGGATACAAATGGTGCGCAAACATATCGTTATCAAAACCGATAATAGATAAATCTTGAGGGAGATTCAGGCCTTTATCTCGCGCACAGGTAATGGCGCCTGAAGCCATCCAGTCATTTGCACAAACAAGGGCCGTAAAATCGACGTTCCGTTCCATCAGCTCTGTTAGCCCATCAATCCCACCAGATTCGTAGTAATTTCCTTCGTAAAAAAGCCGCGGATCCATACTCAATCCCGCTTCCTTCAAAGCCCGGTTGTGACCTGCTAGCCTCTGGCTGGCATCATTTTTATGAATCGGCCCCGCAATATAAGCGATGCGCGTGTGTCCTAAGTCGGTTAAGTGCTTGCATGCCCAATATCCGCCCAGTTCATCGTTTAAGCTGATACAAGCTCCCTCTAAGCCTTGAACTTGTCTATTAATTAAAGCAATCGGGATTTTGTCTCTGTTGATGGCCCTAAGCATATCATCAGACAAAGCTTCGACATGCATAATAAGTGCATCGCAGTTTCTTCCAATAAGGAAGTCTACACCGTCTTCTTCTTGTTCCAATTTATTATGGCCAACAGTAATTATAGTGTGCTTGTTAGCTGTTCTAAGTGTTAACTCAACAGCACGCATCATCTCACCAAAGAAAGGAGTGTTAAGTTCGGAAACAAGAATGCCTACACTATCTGAACGATTTGAAGCGAGTGATCGGGCAACTGAATTGGGGCGATAATTTAATAGATTGACCGCCTTTTCTACTTTCTCGCGAAGTTCTTCATTGACGGTTTTGTGACTATTCAGAACCCGAGACACTGTGGATACTGAAACACCTGCTAATTTCGCTACTTCGTAAATAGTTGCCATTACTACACTCTTAATTCAAGCTATTTATGAGTTAACACTCAAAATCACCGTTGTCGTTGCTCAATGACCCGACGACGCTTGTTCAACTCTTCAGTCATTTGCTGTTGAATTTTTTCGTTCAAGGGATAAAGCAGCATTATTGCTGCCCCGGCTAACCCAAATGCCGCGGGTATAAAACTCATAAGTTGTTTCATTCCGGGCAATGCAGCATCAACTGTGCTTGGGTCCAATCCATCATAACCATATTTAGCTAGGACCACTAGCACTAGTGCACCTGCAAAGCCGCCACCTGTTTTTTGCACAAAGGTGCCCGCTGCGAAAATTAACCCTGTCGCTCTTCTTTCATTTTTCCATTCTGAATAATCTGCAGAGTCGCCGAGCATAGAAAAGAATAATGTAGGCATCATAGCAGCAAAAAATTCGGCCGCACATCCTATGACAAATACTAAGTTGATATTATCTTGAGGGATCCAGAAAAAACCGGCAGTGAAAATACTGCTCAACACCATAGCTAAGATGAAAAGCGTTCTGCGTCCCAATTTTTCTGCCAAAAAGCTGGTACACAATGCGCCAAATATCGAAACAATCAGCAAGGCTATAAAATATTGACCGACCAGCAATTCGTCACCGATATAGTACTTAAAATAGTAAGCAATCACACCGTATTTGATGCCGTTGAACATCATGGTCAAGAACCCAGTTGCAAGTAAGATCAGCCAAGGTTTGTTGGTGAGAAGATCCACCATGTCTCTCTTACTACCGCTTAAAAGTGATTTATCGCTATTAACTAGTCTGCGAATGTAAAAACCGGCGACTGCAAACACGGCGACAAAAATGATACCTGATAAAAAATTGCGGTAATAAAAGAAAGTCGAGATTGCAGCCAGAGGAATGATTATAAACGGAAGCTGTGTAGCTAAATCGCGCAATTCTGTTTTCAAACTGTTTGACGATTGCTGAACAGGCGCGACTCTTTCTTTGGTAGTAAAAACAGTCACTAACATCAAGAAGCACAGAAGAGCCGCAAAGACGTACATGGTGTATTGATAACCTATTGCATCGTTACCGTCGCCAAAATATTTAACTAACGATGGCAAAAAGCCCATCACCAACAAACCACCTAAAAACGCGCCGGCAAAACGAAAACCAGAAAGGCTAGTGCGTTCTTTGTCGTCTCCGGTCATTACTCCCATCAGAGCAGAATAAGGCACATTGTTCATGGTATAGGCGAGCGTCAAACCTATGTAAGTTACATATGCGTAGACGAGTTTTGCGGAGTCGCTTAAATCCGGTGTAGTAAAACTCAGTACCATAAAAACACACAAGAAAGGTGTCGACCACAATATCCACGGGCGAAATTTCCCCCAAGATGTATTGGTACGGTCGGCAATCATGCCCATAATAATGTCAGTGATACCATCGGAAAGGCGCACTACTAAAAATAATACGGCTGCAGCAGATGCAGCGATACCGAAGGTGTCAGTATAGAAAACCGCTAGATAAGCCAAAGCGCCCCGCCAAACAAGGTTAGCAGCGGCATCGCCCATGGCATAACCGACTTTTTCGTAGAAGGGTAACTTATTCATTTTTATATTCCTCTAGAAATATGCAGATGTCGGTTGAGTCATTATTTAGCAATACGTTCGGCCAAAAGAGTCTTGTACGCAAATCCACTTTGTTTAATGGTTCTCTGTTGATTCTCATAGTCAACATAAACCAATCCAAAGCGTTTCACATACCCTTCTGCCCACTCAAAATTATCCATAAAACTCCAAGCAAAATAGCCGTCGACCATTACTCCCTGCTCTACTGCATCATGAAGCGCATTCAAATGCGCATCGTAATAAGCAATGCGGTCTAGATCCTCGACCTGACCGTTATGTAACTTGTCGGCCATCGCAGCACCGTTCTCAGTAATATAAATAGGTGGAAGTGTGTAAAGTTTATTTAGGCGAACCAACAGATCAGTAAAGGCTTCGGGACAAATCTCCCAACCAATATCTGTTTGTGGGGAGAGATGTTCATGCTCAGTGTAGAATTCCCCCTTTTCAGTCGGTGCAGAATAAATCAATCGCGTATAGAAGTTTACTCCCAGAAAATCGATAGGCTGACCAATAATGTCTAAATCACCCTCATGAATATCTGGCTTTTGGCTATCGGGTAACATGTCAATGATATCCGGATAACGCTTGTCCATAATCGGTTTGATATACCACTGATTGATATACTGATCGGCAAGATCAGTCGCAATTTTATCCGCTTCGCTACTGGAAGCGGAATAACAAGGAGTGAAATTCAAGACTATGCCATTCATGGTATCCGGACTGTTTTTTCGCAAAACATTCATTGCTAACCCATGAGCAAGCAAAATATGATGTGCCGCTTTACGACCATATTCTTTGCTGGCTTTTCCCGGCGCGTGAACGCCTATCTCGTAGCCAAGAAAAGCCGAACAATAAGGTTCGTTAAACGTAGCGTATGAATACACTCGATGACCAAACGCCTCAACGATGAGTTCCACATACCGTTGAAATTGATGAGCTGTAGTGCGATTTAACCAGCCCCCCTTATCTTCTAGATGTTGAGGCAAATCCCAATGGTATAGAGTAACAAATGGCTTAATTTGCTTTTCATTCAATGTGTCTAACAATTCAAGATAAAATGCCACACCCTCATGGTTTAACTGGCCGTCTTTAGTGATCACTCTTGGCCAAGAAACTGAGAATCGATAAGCGTCAACTCCTAACTCTTCCATAATTGCCACGTCTTCGCGCCAACGATTTATATGGTCACACGCAATACGACCGTCTGATGCATCCGCAATCTTTCCCGGTGTATCGCAAAAAGTATCCCAAATGCACGGAAGTCGAGATTCAACACTACCTTCTATCTGAAAAGAAGCAGTGGCTACGCCATACAAAAAGTCTTTTTTTCGTAAATTGGAGTTTGTTGGTAAGTTAAATATTTTCATTATTGATTCTTGTCTATCTTGCCCACTCTTGAAGTTTCTAATCAAGTTATCCACCAAATAGGAGCGGCTTTTGCAAATTCGTCGGATATATATAGCATGTAAATACGACATTAAGAAAGCGCTTTCTTAATATTTTTTGAAAAAGATATTTTAAATATGAAATCTAATAAGAAGAACTTAAATGAATAAGATATTTGTTAACAGATTGATAGCATTTCGTTAAACAAGCCTATTTTGGACGATATTTCAGTTGTATGGAAAGTGAAACAATACTTAAAAACCCTGAAATATAAGTATTTAAAGGTGAGTTTCACGTTGACATGCAAATAAATTTGATTTTTATCAATGTTATTTTTATGTAAATAATGATTGACGAATCCTTGCTCATGAACTAACTTTGAGAAAGCGGTTTCTCAAAAGCTGGTGATAACCCGTGGGAAAGCGCTTTCTCAAAAACCAATATTCAATAGCTAAAGAATAGAAGAGAGAACAAAAGTGACACATAAAAAATTTCTTAGAACACAACTAGCAACAAGTTTGTCGCTGATACTAGGAACGGCTTCCTTGCCCGCTTTGGCGCAAGATGCTGCTAGTGCTGACGACACCGAAGTCATACAAGTCCGTGGTATTCGTGGCAGTATGATTAAGTCCATGGACGTAAAACGAGAATCTGCTGGTGTGGTAGATGCCATTACTGCCGAAGATATCGGTAAGTTTCCTGATAGTAACTTAGCAGAATCATTGCAGCGAATTACTGGCGTCTCCATTGACCGACGTAACGGCGAAGGTTTTCAGGTAACGGTTCGTGGCTTTGGTCCTGAATTTAACCAAGTCACCCTTAACGGCAGAACCATGCCTGCAGCTCAAATAAATGAAGCGGGTGGTTTGAATAGTAGTCGCTCGTTCGATATGAGTAATATTGCATCAGAGGGTGTTTCTGGTGCAACTGTCTATAAGTCTGGACAAGCCAACATAACTTCAGGCGGCATTGGCGCGACGGTTGATTTACAAACAAGGAAACCATTTCAATCTGATGGATTCAGCGCTTCAATCGGTGCAAAAGCGGTACATGACACAACTAACCGAGTCGGAAGTGATTTAACACCTGAGATTTCTGGCTTTGCCAGTTGGTCTGATGACATGTTTGGTGTTTCCATTTCCGCTTCTCACCAACAACGTGATAATGGCAGAACGGGTGCGTTTACTAACGGTTGGAATGATACGTCAGGCGGCTATACAGGTGCAGGATTTATCCCTAATGGCACAACAGACGATGTTGTCATTTCTAATGCTCCTGCTATCGGCACTCAAACTAACTTTACACCTGGTTTGCGTTACAACCATTTTGACTTTGAGAGAGAACGTCAGAATGCGCAAATCACATTGCAATTCCGTCCGAACGATAGAATGGAAGCGACATTAGATTACACCTATGCTTTGCAAGACATAAAATCAAATCGAAATGAATTGTCACTTTGGTTTGGTGGCGGCGCTTTCCCAACCTCTGCGGTCGAGTTTGAAACCAGTAACGGTGTGGCTACACCACTATATTGGTTAACAGAAAATGATCCTAGTTATGATCCTCGCGACGTTAACTTTGGTGTGCAAGGCGGACATGTCGAAAACAAACTTGAATCATTAGGGTTTAATTTCGAATGGCAAGTCACAGATGACTTCAAAGCGACCTTTGATGTGCACGACAGTGAAGCAACTGCTTTACCCGGTGGTGATGGCCCAGGTAACTTCTGGAACGTCGGTATTGGTGGACAAGGTACTTCGGTCCAAGGTATAGACAATTCTGGAGACTTACCTTTATTGGTTGGTATTTGGGATGAAAGAGATGGCATCAACGGTAATGTATCCGGTGCAATCGATAAAGGCGACTTGAGCTCCACAGTCCGTCAAATCTGGTTCGATCGCACAAAATCTGAGATGACGCAAATGCGACTCGATTTGCAATACCAGCTCACAGATGAAGCCACGATAGATTTCGGCATTGAATCACGTGATATGGAATACACAAACCGTAGCTCTTTTGACCAAACCACCCTTGAAGGCAACTGGGGAGCTTCAAATCCGGGTGATATTCCGGAAGATATGGTTGATGAACTCAACTTCGCATCATTATTTGATGGCTATTCATCAGAAATGAGCCCGGGTGCGCGTGCATTTTTCGACTCGGCTTACGGCGGTGAAGCAGATGGTCAACTCGTTACCTTAGGTCCCACGTCATTTATCGGCAACGCAAATGCATTGGGTGATTTGCTTTCAAACAACATCAATCTAGATTGGGCGCCTAACCCAGTTGACGGCACCAACCGACTCATTGAGGAAGAAATTACCTCGCTATACACCCAATTCAATTTGTCAGGTGAAACAGACGATATAACCTACGATTTGATTGCAGGTGTGCGCTATGAGAAAACAGAAGTTTCTTCAACTGCACAAGTAGCTCAGCCTGAAATACTCTGGCAAGGCGACAATGATTTCTTGGTTAGAGGTGGTGATGCATCTACCGCACCACTAGTCCAAAGAGGAGCTGAGTACGATCATATTCTACCTAGTATCAGCTTATCCGTCTGGCTAACAGACGATTTGGTTACCAGAATGGCTTGGGGCAAAACCATTGCTAGGGCAGATTATTCGGTATTGCAACATGGAGTAAGCGGAATAGGCGGTCCTATTGGTGGTCCAACTATTCTAGGCGGTAACAACGGTACTGCAACCAACGGAAATGTCGGCTTGATGCCCATTGAGTCAGACAACTTAGATTTCTCGGTTGAATGGTATTACGACGATGCAAGTTATGTATCTGTCGGTTTCTTTGATAAACGCGTACCTAACTTTATAGGTACCCAAGAAGTAGAAACAATTGCAGATACTACCCGTGATCCTTCCAATGGGCCTCGTGCTCAAGCGGCATTGGATGAGTTAAACGCTCGCGGAATTGAAGTTAATCAGCAGAACTTATTCCGCATGGTTGCTTCTCTCGACGATGGTTCTGGTGGATGTGTTGCCAATTCCAACGTTGCCGTCGACTTATGTGGCGCTGACTTTGACTCAGCACCGTATGAAGGAGCAAATGGCTGGGAAAATGGTGTAGATATCATTGCACTAAGTTCAGATCCGCTATCGGTTCTTGATGCTTCGACTCCGGTTAATGCTAATGATGCGCGAATTTCCGGTTGGGAATTGGCTGCTCAGCATTTCTTCGGAGATACCGGCTTTGGGATTCAAGCGAATGTCACCTTAGTTAGTGGCTCTGTGTCTTATGATGTTGCTGACAACAGTGGTGCTGCACAATTTGCACTAACAGGATTAAGTGATTCTGCCAACTTAGTGTTAATCTACGAGAATGATGATCTTCAAGCTCGATTGACCTACAACTGGCGTGATGAATTCCTAAACAGTGCAAATGTCGGAGGTAATGAACCTGAATTTACAGAAGAATACCAGCAGGTAGACTTCTCAATTGGGTACAACATTACTGAAGACTGGAGTGTATCTCTTGAGGGAATTAATATCCTTGAAGAAGATCTTAGACGATTTGGACGTAGTAAAAGACAGTTCCGTAGTTTAGAGATCTATGGTGCACGTTATGCACTATCAACTCGCTATACTTTCTAGTCTGGCTATCTGAGTACAAAAATGCCGCTTGTCTGAGCGGCATTTTTTTCTTAGTCTAGGGTCAACAGACCCTGACTTTAATCACTAATTTAGTTGTAACCCAATGGCAAAAATACAAGCTTTATCCCCTCAACAGCATATAAAAACATCGGTTGATACTGAGTTTTCAGCTGACTTAGGGTATAACCAAGGTGCAGTCATGGTCATGCCTTGCGAGCTGCGCGAAGCACAAAGAGAATATCCAATTCTATTCAGGAAACATCCTGAGACGGGTCATTTTTTCCCTACTTTACTTCTTGGTTTTGAACAAGACGAAAATCTATATATAAATGCTAATAATCAGTGGCAAGCCGAATATATTCCTATGACGTTTAGAAAAGGCCCCTTTTTGATAGGGTTCAGACAAAATGGAAATGGTAACGTACCCATAATCTCCATCGATATGGACGACCCAAGGGTAAGTGAGGACGGTGAAAACCGACTATTCGAATCAGACGGTCAAGCCAGCCCCTATTTAGATGGTATAAATGACATATTGCTACAAATGCACGAAAACAATGATGTAATGGCATCTATGGTAGATGCATTTCAACAACTTAATTTAATTGAGCCATTGTCACTCGACATTGAGCTTGAGAATGGTGCGAAAGTCAGCTTTTCTGGTGCATACACAATCGCGGAAGAAAAACTGCAAGCTCTGACAGGCTCTGATTTAGAAAAATTAAATACTAGCGGATTCCTGTCGGCGGCCTATTATATTTCAGGGTCTTTGGCCAATGTGAAGAAACTCATCCATTTTAAGAATAACAAGTCCGCTGAATAAAGTATGTTTGGAGCTAGCCAATACTTATGAACGAAAAATCATCCTTTGCTAAAAAGCGCGTCGTGATTGCCGGTGGCGGTACATCTGGTTGGCTCGCTGCTGCAGCCCTTGGCAAAGTGTTGGGTAAAAATCTCGATGTCAGCATTATTGAATCAGAAGCCATAGGCAGAATCGGTGTGGGTGAGGCGACAATACCGCCACTGCGCACATTTCATCGATTACTTGGCATAGATGAACGTCAGTTGATGAGTGAGATCCAAGCCACCGTCAAATTAGGGATCGAATTTCAAAACTGGGGAAATGAAGGCGATCAATATATTCACTCCTTTGGCGTCAATGGTAAAGACTGTTGGGCATGCGATTTCCAACATTTTTGGCTAGCTGGACACAAAAAAGGGCTCAATCAAGACCCCATAGGCCTGTATTGCCGAGAATTACAAGCCGCTAAACAAGGCAAAGCCCTTGGTGGAGATAGTTCTGGAGTCCAATACGCTTATCACCTAGACGCTGGCTTGTATGCCGAGTTTCTTAAACGATTAGCGCTAAAAAACGGTGTCAAACGCATTGAAGGCATCATTACTAAAGTGAATACCAGTGTTGAAAATGGTGATATTACCAGTCTTGACATGCAAGATGGCAGTGTTGTCGAAGGGGATTTGTTTATTGATTGTACGGGTTTCAGTGGACGCCTAATCCACGGCGCATTGAATACTAGCTACAAGCCCTATGGTCACTACTTACCTTGTGACTCGGCCGTTGCGGTGCAAACTGAAAAAGTCGGCCCGCCGCGCCCATACACCCAAGCAATCGCGCATAAATTTGGCTGGCAATGGCGCATTCCTTTGCAGCACAGAGTTGGCAATGGATTGGTTTACAGCAGCCGATTTGTATCAGATGATGAAGCCATTTCTACTCTGCTAGGCAATCTGGAAGGTGACCCCATAACCGAGCCGAGAGCATTTAAATATGTCACGGGCAGACGCACCAAAGTATGGAATAAAAACTGTATTGCCATTGGCCTGTCTGCGGGTTTCCTAGAGCCGGTGGAATCCACTTCTATCCATCTCGCCATGTCTTCCATTTTACGTCTGTTAAAGCTATTCCCTCAGCAAGAAATTAAGCAGACCTATATTGATGAATTTAATAAACAGTCGATTGAAGAAATGGATAGAGTACGCAACTTTATTATTCTTCATTACAAAGCGACCAACCGCACCGACAGTGCCTTCTGGCGTTATTGTAAAAACATGGAGATACCCGCCGAGTTAAGTCACCGAATCGAGTTATTTAGAGACACAGGCAACATTCCATTGACTGAAAAAGAGTTGTTTCGGACCGATTCCTGGAGTCAGGTCATGTTGGGACAGCACATAGTGCCCGAAAGTTATCACCCAATTGTGGATATGATGGAGCTATCCGAGTTGGAGAAATTCTTAGAAGGACTAAAAGCCAAAGTACGCAGCGATGTGGCACAAATGCCCAGCCACCAAGAATTTTTGGATAAATACTGCAAAGCCCAATCCATATAGTAAGATTTCGCATATAATTAACTATTACCAGTAATAAGTAGTAGGACGAGCAAATGGAACCTAAACCAATTAAAAATATCGTCATCTTGGGCGGTGGTTCAGCCGGATGGTTAACCGCAGGATTATTAGCGGCTGAGCATTGTACCGATGACGATAGCGCGGTAAAGGTCACCTTAGTTGAGTCTCCTAACGTTCCGGTTATCGGCGTGGGTGAAGGTACTTGGCCGTCAATGCGCGGCACCTTACAACGCATTGGTATCAGCGAAACCGAATTATTTCGTGAATGTGATGCTGCGTTTAAACAAGGCGCTAAATTTGCCAAATGGGTTACAGGGGAAGAAGATGATTTTTATTATCACCCGCTGGTTCTACCCCATGGTTTCGATAATGCCGATCTTGTCTCGCCTTGGCTTCACGATAATCATGGTCAATCATTTGCCGACGCAGTTTGCTGCCAAAGTCACCTGTGTGAACGAGGTTTAGCACCAAAACAAATTACGACTCCAGAATACGCCTCAGTGGCAAATTACGCCTATCACTTAGACTCCGTGAAGCTTGGCATAATGCTACAACGACATTGTCTGGAAAAACTTCATGTTAACCACATACTTGATCATGTTGATGCAGTGACTTCCACAGAAGATGGCGATATTAAAGGCTTGGTTACCCAAAACAATGGTGAGATAACAGGTGATCTATTTGTAGATTGTACGGGTTTGAGTTCTCGACTGTTGGGCCAGCACTTTGGTGTAAAATTCGTTAGTAAAAAAGATATTTTCTTTAACGATACCGCTTTGGCGATGCATGTTCCCTACCCTGAAGAACAGGCTCCGATGGCTTCTCATACTATTTCCACAGCACACAAAGCCGGTTGGATATGGGATATTGGCTTGCCCACTCGCAGAGGAGTTGGCGCTGTGTATTCTAGTGACTATATGGACGAAGCCGAAGCTGAAAAAATATTGAAAGAATATGCTAGTCAAAGTATAGGAGTCGAAAAAGCCGCAGAATTAACATGCCGCAAAATTTCTTTCGATCCGGGCCACCGAGAAGTCTTTTGGCATCGAAATTGTGTCGGCATTGGCCTTTCCGCCGGATTTTTAGAGCCTTTAGAAGCGTCTGCGTTGGTATTAGTGGAGTCATCCGCATCGATTCTGGCCAACGACTTGCCAGCCAATCGTGAGGTAATGGATGTCATAGCCAAGCGTTTCAATACGCGTTTGCAATACTACTGGGATACGATAGTCGACTTCCTCAAACTTCACTATGTATTAACCAAACGTACCGATTCTCAATACTGGATTGATCATTGCGATGTATCAACTTCGTCGCAAACCTTGAATGATTCATTGGCGCTGTGGCGCACGCAAATACCCAATAAATATGACTTCCCACTCAGTGAAGAAATGTTTCCTGAGGCGAGTTGGCAATACGTTTTATATGGAATGGGATTTGTCACCAAACCACCGGCAAGTGGCATCAAGCCAGACAAACTGAAAAAAGCCTATCAGTATATGAACGAATCAGCACAAATGACTCAACGCTATGTTAACGCGTTGCCAACCAATCGAGAATTGATCAATAAAATACGCGAATACGGGATGCAAAAGGTGTAAGTGAGCGCCCTGCAAATTAACCAAGAGGCTAAGATTGATATCATCACTGTTGGCCAAGAAAAAACGCCCGTTATTATAGCTGACAATGTTTTGCAGGATTGCTCAAGCCTGATAGAAAAAGCGGCAAAGCAAGTTGATTTTGCAATGATTAACTCCTCTATGTATCCCGGAGTACGGGCAATACTGCCGAAAGAATATGTGCTGCTCGTTCTACGCACCCTTGCCCCATTGCTGTATAGAATATACGGTATCGGGCACGATAAAAAGCTTGTACCTTTTGGTGCTTATTACTCCTTGGTCTCCATTGCCCACAAAGAATTACAGCCGATACAAAAAATCCCACATTTTGATAGTTCTGAACCCCTGTATTTTGCCATGATCCATTACCTCAACGAAGGCTCCCACGGTGGTACGGGTTTTTTCAGACACAAAGCATCTGGATACGAATGCATCACCGAATCACGCAAGAAACACTACGTAGAATCCATCAACAACAAATTTAACGCTCAAGAAAGCAGTGAACAAGGATACGTCAATCAATCCGATGAAAACTATGAGCTTTATCATTCTGTTGATTACCGGCCCAACCGTTTAGTGCTCTACCCCGGCAACATACTCCATTCGGGATTAATTAATGAAGAAACTGACATCAGTGCAGATCCCATCAGTGGCCGGTTAACCGCAAATATGTTTATCAACTTTAAATAATCTCAAATCTGGATAACAACTTGCGTTCTAGCAGTTATTTTTCCCTATTTCTTTTGCTATCAGTGCGTTAAATTTGTTTGCAATAGGCCAGTTATTGACGCACAAATTTGCCTTGTACTAGGAAAAAACGCTAGCTAGAACTTAACATAATATTAAGCTTTGCAATTTTAAGCGCTTAAAGGTCTATTTTAGCTTGGCGAAGCTTCTCGGTGTTCAGATGCTGACTATATTCGGCCATAAGTCTCTTCAATTTTGGTTGAATATAAGTCTGGCAAAAAGGTCGGTTTGGCTCTGTGTAAAAGTAGTCCTTAAGTTCTTCTGAATTGGGTTTAAACTTTGAAAACGGATACACCTCAGTAACCAAAGGCTGATCAAAATTCTGTTGAAGTGTATCTAAGATGTTTCTTGCTAACTCACTTTGGCTATCGCTATACACATAAACCGCTGAACGATACTTGCCACGCATGGAATGAGCAGAAGTAGCCGCATGGGTGAGAAGATGAATGTGGATAAGCGTTTCAAGACTGATGATTTTGGGGTCAAAGTTAACCTCAATGGCTTCTGAAAAATTAGCGTTTTCTTCAACCGATGCTATCCAGCCTTGATTCACTTTTATTACGCCTAACAAAGAGGCAAATACCCCTTCGGTACACCAATGACAACCGCCACCAAGACCAATTTTTTCTGTTCTTTCACAATCAGGACTAATCGAGGTCAGAGTTGCGGTGCTATGATTCATAACTAAACTTAGCCAAACGTCCTTTTTGCTCGTCAATGAGCACATAGCAGTGCAAAGTGTAACCTACTGATATTTCGCCGACTAAGACTGGGGCAATACCCAATCAGGTCGAGGGAAATGACAAGTGTAACCATTGGGTAAGCGTTCCAAATAGTCTTGATGCTCAGGCTCTGCTTCCCAAAAATCAGAGACAGGCTCTAATTCTGTTACCACTTTACCCGGCCAAATGCCTGATGCATCAACATCAGCTATGGTTTCAAGAGCCACTTTTTGTTGCTCTTCCGAACAATAGTAAATAGCAGAACGGTAAGATTTCCCGCGATCATTCCCTTGCCTATCAACGGTTGTAGGATCATGGATTTGGAAGAAATATTCCAAAATTTTACGATAACTGATCACATCATTGTTGAACATTATCTCGATACCCTCGGCGTGATTACCGTGATTGCGATAAGTTGCATTGGGCACTTCACCACCCGTGTAACCGACACGAGTAGACTCGACACCTTCCAATTTACGAATCAGATCTTGCATGCCCCAAAAGCATCCACCAGCAAGTACTGCGCGTTCAGTTGCCATCTATAGTTTTCCCCTAGTCTAGCGAATTGTGTTGAAGTTACCCCTTTTTAGTTGAAGCATTCTGCAATGGCTTCAACCTCAGAAAGGGTGTTTATAATGTGAAGAGACAGCCTAATCACCTTTTGTCTTTCATCGAATTTTACGCCAGCGTTACGCAATTGCGAAAGTATTTTTTCATTGCTGCCAACAGGTAAGCAGAGTGTACCGCCTTGTTTGTCGATATGTTGATTTTGCGGAAGGTATTTTTCTGGAAGTAACGTGACTAGACGCTGCTTTAGCATCAAATTGTGATGATAAATTTGTTTCTGACCAATAGATGCAATGAGATCAATAGAGGCTTTCGCAGTGACAAAAGGGGCTACAGATGGTGTACCGCCGAAAAAACGCTTGGCAGTATCAGCAAAACGAAAGTGAGTAATGTCGAATTCAAACGGATTCTGATGAGAAAACCAGCCACGGGTATCCGGTTGCAGTTGTTCGATAAGGGTGGGTTCTACATACATGAAACCTGCTCCCGGACCGCCGCAAAGCCACTTCACACAAGAGCCAAATATGGCATCTGCATTTATCGAAGGTACGTTTACTGGCAGAATTCCTATCGATTGGGCGACATCAACTAACGCAAAGGCATTGTGCTCCTTGGCTAGCTGACAGAGTCGACCGATATCAGACACGGCGGAGGTATTAGAATGCACATGAGTAAACAAACAGGCTAATACTCGATGGGTTTCGAGGGCAGTTAACCAAATATCTTGATCATTCGGGTCACCTTTGACTAATACCAACTCAAGATGATGCGAATTGGCAAGCCCAGAGACCACAAATCCCATTGATGGAAAGGCGTCTTCATGCATCAAAATCGTTTTTTTATAACTGTGTTCAGGTAATTTTGCTAGCGCTGTTAAAAAAGCAGAAAACCCTGAAGCCAAATTGGTTTGCGGGCATATTGCGTCTGATTTTGTATCAATTAATGCCGCAACAGACTGACAAAAACCATCGATTTGCGTTAACCAATGCCCCCAGGCATCGCCACCCAGTTGCGACCATGTATCAAAATACTCGTGGTTTAACGCCGCTCTGCTGACTTTCGGTAATGGACCGACAGAATGGGAAAGCGCATAAATACCGTCAATAGGCTCAAACAATGCTTTAAAGTTAGTAGTATTTGCCATAGCGACTAACCATGTATCGAAGGACGGACTTTTCCGTACTCTTCTCCCCATTTGTTTGTCATCTCGCTGCGAATGCTCCACAGTTTTGGAAAGAATTGTTTGTTTGCGCCTTTTTGTAATAAGTCGACTGGCCTACCTTTGAGAGAAGCTGAACCTAGCCCAATGGAACGCTGGATTAAAAACATATGTCGCCATCTGAACAGTTGTAATTGCTCATCAAATTCAACTAAGGCTTCCGCAACTGCATACCTATGATCATGGGCGTAATCCTCATCATAAATCTGCGACACGGTTAGGGTGTTATTGTCCAAATAAATACGCTCAAACATTTCCCAGATGTCACTGGGTAGTTTTAACAACATGCGAAACCCAGGAGACTCCTGCCCGCTACCATTACCTAATTGCAGACGTATCTGCTGATACTCTTTAGGTGACATGGTCTCTAACACGTCTAGCTGATCAATCATCAAACGCTGTAATCGATGCACACGAGAAAACAAAGTAATTACCCTGTGATGCTGTTGCTTTTCCATGTAGTTGAGAATATCTACCAAGGTGAAACACATTAGTTTCATCCACAATTCCTCGACCTGATGGACAATCTGAAACTGCAACTCATCCGCAGTACATAGATCCGCTAAAGGCTTTTGACAAGACAAGAGCTTGTCACATTGTAAATACACACCGTAATCAAGCATTTCCGGGGATTCGATCATTTGGTGGTAGGCTTTTTTCTGCATCTTGAATCTACTTCTTATTAATCCGTGAAAGTGCAAAGAGTTTAATGTAGAAGGCATAAAACATTGTCCCTTTGTTCTTGTTTTTTGCTTTATCTACAAAACAAAATTAAACTATTTAGAACTAATTAAGAACGTTGTTTTGGGAAACCGGATGGATAAGCTAGATCGTCAGATTTTAAGTATCTTGGAAGAGAACAGCCGTATTTCCTTTGCCGAGTTAGCTAATGAGGTTGGGCTAAGCAAAACTCCCTGCTGGAATCGCGTCAAAGAGCTGCAAAAAAAAGGCGTGATAGAAGGGTTTGATACGCGTTTAAATTCACAATTACTGGGGTTGCACATCAAAGCTATGGTGTCAGTAGTGGTCAACTTTGCGTTCTACAACGACTTTGAACAAGCCATGACATCACATAAAAACGTACTCACCTGTAGTGCAGTCACAGGCGATTTTGACTATGTGCTAACTGTTATCGCTAGCGACATCTCCACACTAGACGATGTGCTACGTAAAGAGCTTTCAAGCGCACCGGGAGTAGAACGGTTTAGCACTGCGATTGTGACAAGAACGATAAAGGAACGGAGTAAACTGCTGGATTTGGTTTGATTTGTCTGGGAACGGACGAGAAAGTTTGCACACTTAATCGCAAGCCCTTTTCATGATGAATGCAGATATTAGTCGTGATGATGGAAAAATAAACCAACCTAAAATCTAATCTAATCTAATGCAAGCGAGTAGTTATCGTACTGAAATTTTCGTAATGCACTGGTTGAATTCTATATTGAGCAATAAAATTTCATACTGATAGACTCAAATGTGCCATGAAGAGTCATTCCCAACTTGATTGGGAATCTCTGCTTCGTGCCATTTGCCGCCTTTGGTATGGCACTCTGCAATTGAAATTCTTTAACGAATACCAGACGGTCAGGGTTTAACCTATAAATTGTGAGTTTTATTGTTGAAGTAGATCTGACTCAAAAGCTAACAATATATTGTAGTAGTTCCAAAGCGGACCTTAATGCCTCAAGAAGGGGCGACGCTTACGGCGTCCCTCTTGCTTGATTTGTTAGTGCTTTTCAGCGTTTTATGAAGTTCTTTAGTTTGCCTTATCAAAGTTTTTTTGTTTTTCTCTTTTTGTTTAAGCAGTATTCAGCCATCAATTCTGATATGGAAACCAACTTACCAGTTTTACTTTCAGAGGGTGGGGACCATACTTTTCCCGCATAATTTACATTACCCCACATTTTGGCGGAGAAATGGTACGTC
Organism: uncultured Alteromonadaceae bacterium; assembly: GCA_947503265.1. GTDB lineage: Bacteria > Pseudomonadota > Gammaproteobacteria > Enterobacterales > Alteromonadaceae > Aliiglaciecola. The sequence continues at coordinate 98,379 of CANNDC010000001.1, read as the reverse complement.
TCTCCGTCCAACCCCATATTTGACTCACGAGAATATTTTGTCTCATAAAGCATTTCCTGCCAAACGAAAACAATGTCATTTGCCAAAGCCTTGTCTATTTTCACATTACAGCTAACCCTTGGGATATCTAGTGGTTTTTTGGGGTATTGAGATTCTAGTTCTTTTAAGCCTTCTTCATCCTTTACGAATTCACCGTCGTCATTCATGACTTGAACGGATCCCTGCTCCATCATAGGCATAATTTGGTAACCCCATAACTGTATTTTGGGTGATTCGTAAAATATTGAAAATCCCCCTTCGCTCTCTCTAATCCCAAGCGAGTATTCCGGAGAAAATGACGGAAAACCTATTAGCCTTACTTTAACGTCATCTTCATAAGCTGAACTGAGATAGCTCAATACTAAATGAGTATAACCGCCCAGAAGTTCCCTCGAGAATTGAGAATCCTCAGGCTCCAAAGTCTCACTGGCGTAAGCGCATGGAACCAAGCAAGCTATTAATAAAATTCGTATTAGCACGATCTCTCCTTTTGAGCACTAACGCTTTGCATAAAGGGCAGCTACTTGTTGGCTATACTTGCGCGGAGCGCCAGCCAACGAGTTTGGGTCCGGTTGATTGGTTTGTTAGGTGTAAACACACTAATATTGATAAAAGTTATTGGTAATATATACATCTGCTTTTTTTATCATTTTACTTTTTAAAGATGATAATTCAACAACTCGCAGGTCGACTTTATAAGCGTAAAATTCTTCAATACATGGAAAGTGTATAACATGAATTTCATCGGGCTCATTCAATGTTTTGTCCTCGTTATACGACGCGCTGATCAATTTACCTTTGTGCTCTCGCAATATTGGTATTACCTTGGACTCGAATTCTCTTAAACCTTCAATTCCATTTTCACTGGCGTAAAGTAGCGCAATAATCTGAATCATAATTTACACCTAACGCCTCATTAAGAGGCTAAAAATAGTTGGTTAAAATAAGCGACGAAGGAGCAAAAACCAACTGTTTTTGTCCTGCTTTAATGGCTTGTTAGGCATACTTTAAACCGATTTTCTAACAATGATTGGGCAACCACCACCTTGAGGTTCCCAATAAATCGTAATATGTGCGTTTAACCCGTTATTCTCAGTTACGTTAATGTGAGCCATAGCCAAGTTATCGTTTACTGTAGTGCGTAACTCCCCTTGAATTAAAGGAGCCTTATTTTTGTTTACTATAACTAAATACATAGTTTGAAATGGCTTTGACTCTAATTCAATTGGTGCAGTTACAATAAAATTGCCATAACCCTGTTCTACGAGTTTCACTTGGTCAGCAAACTTAGTCTCATCAATTTTGCATTCGCTCGCAAAAGTTGTTGAACTGAGCATCAAAAATATAATTCCGCAGATAAAATTCATTGTATGCCTAACAGTGTATTACTGCGAATTCACAGAATGCCCGAAATTGATACACTGCATATCCTATCGTAAATGTTTATTTTATTAATAATAGCAATGGCTAAAGCTTATTTACCAGCACTTAACTAAAATAGCTAAGTGGGGAAAGTGTGCCTTGTCGTTTATAGAGGTCTCTGTAAACCTTACTGAGTAATATTATTATGATTGAAATCAGATACTCAATATGCTCTGGCCTGTGGGAAGTGCGAATTTACTTGAGTGAAAGTGAGAAATTTAATGGCAGTGAATTGGCAAGTCAGTGCAGCGACTCAAAACCAAGCACTGTATGCGTTAATTTTCATGTGTCGGCATGTAATAAGGCGGGATTAGACTTAACCTAACAGTCAGTTAACAGTAATAAATCATTACCCGAGGCACAACAGTACCGGTTTCAGAGGTAGCGCAGAGCGCATATGCTAAAAGGACAAATTATATTGCCGCTACACAGGCTAAACCACCTGCCCTGCAACCCATCCTGAGCTCCATGCCCATTGGAAGTTATAGCCTCCCAACCATCCTGTTACATCAACCACTTCGCCAATAAAATATAAGCCTTCTACATCGTTTGCCATCATGGTTTTTGATGAGAGTTGGTTGGTGTCGACCCCGCCCAATGTGACTTCGGCTGTTCTGTACCCTTCTGTGCCGTTGGGTTTAAGTTGCCAATTGTGAAATGCTTGTGCTGCTTGGTTGAGTTGCTTTCCTTGATACTGTTTAAGCGGTTTATTTTCTAGTCCGAGATACGGCAGTGCCGTTTGCACGTAGCGTTTGGGAAAGTGTTTTGCAAGGGCTGTTGCTAACAGGCTATCCGGTGAAGATGACTGTGCCTGCTGTAAAGTTTGTGCTAGATCTCCGTTAGGAAAAAGGTCAAAAGAAACAAATTGTCCCGGGTGCCAAAAAGACGATATTTGCAGAACAGCTGGCCCGCTCAATCCGCGATGAGTAAACAAAATATTTTCGTTAAAACTGGTGTCATTACAACTTGCGCTGGCATCCAGTGAAATGCCGCTGAGTTCTGCCAATACGCTTTTATCCTGTTCATGCAAGGTAAATGGTACTAATCCAGCACGTGTTGGTTTAACCTTTAGTCCAAATTGCTCTGCAATTTTGTAACCGAAAGGTGAAGCACCTAGCTTTGGCATAGATAACCCGCCTGTAGCGATCACCAATGACTCACATTGATATTGGCCCATGCTGGTTTCCAACAAAAATCCACTATCGGTTTTCTCTACGCTTTGAATATCGCAGTGAGTGGTCACTTTCGCTTTGGCCTTTTCACATTCGCTCATCAGCAAAGCTACTATATCTTTCGCTGTTTCATCACAAAACAGCTGACCGAGGGTTTTTTCGTGATAAGCAATACCATATTCAGCCACCAAACCAATAAAATCCCATTGGGTGTAGCGACTCAAGGCTGATTTACAAAAGTGGGGATTGTCGGAGAGGAAGTTCTCGGCAGACGCATACATGTTGGTGAAATTGCATCGCCCGCCGCCAGACATCAGAATTTTACGACCGACTTTTTTTGCGTGGTCTAAAACCTCAACGCTGCGACCGCGTTTGCCTGCCTGCGCCGCACAGAATAATCCCGCGGCACCGGCTCCAACAACAATGACATCACGGCTTATCAATTCGCGGACTACAGAGATTTCAACATGGTTTCGGCGTCGCTGACTTCAAATCGGCCCGGATCTTCAATGTTGATAGATTTCACAATGAGATCTTCAACCAGCATGCTATAGCGAATTGAGCGTATACCCCCGAAAGTATCCGTATCCATATCTAAGCCGATGCTTTTAGTAAACTCGCCGTTGCCATCGGCTAACATAATGATTTGATCGGCGTTTTGCTGCTTGCCCCAAGCGTCCATCACAAAGGCATCATTCACAGAAAGACAAATAATATGGTCGACACCTTTTGCTTTAAATTTGTCGGCAAGGGCAACGTAACCGGGTAAGTGAGCTTGAGAACATGTGGGGGTGAATGCACCAGGTACAGCAAAAAGTACGACTTTTTTCTCACTAAACAAGGTATTGGTGTGTGGGTTGCTCATTTCACCGTCTTTTAGGGTACTAAAAATGGCTTCTGGCAGTGTCGCTCCGACTTCTATCATTTATCTCTCCAAATAATCTTGCTGTTATTATAAATTGGTAAAATATACGTCAAATCTCAACTTCTTACCTTGAATAGCCATGTTTGGTTCACAGTTATTTAAGCAAGGCGCTGTATCCGGTCGTTTCACTACCACCCTGTGTTTGGCTAATGCCAAGGCAGGTTCAAGTAGCGCATCCGCATCTTCATCTGGGCCAAGTAATTGTTGAAATAAGCGCATTTCTTTCTTGACCATTGCCGACTTTTTACGATGGGGAAACATAGGGTCCAAATACACTACATCAGCTTGTTCGCCTTGCCAATCTTTTAACAAATCTAAACTCGGCCCGTGATATAAGTTCATGCTATTTGGCAACCAATATTTGAGCGATTCGTCTTTCTCTGCTCTGGCTAAGCCATCCGCCAATAAGGCAGCGACTACATTGGAACGTTCTATCATATCGACTTTGCAACCAAGACGCGCTAAAACAAAGGCATCCCGACCCAAACCCGCAGTGGCATCCAGTACCCGTGGCAATGTTTGCCCTTTTATGCCGATTGCTTTAGCGATAGATTCTTTTTTACCGCCACCTTTGCCAGTACGGTATGACAAAGCATCAGAGGCGAAGTCGACAAATACCGCACCGAGTTTAGGTTCCTGCAACGAGCGTAACTCTAATTGTGTCGGTGTCAGCACCAACGCTAGATTATGCGTTTGTTGCATTTCGCTTTTTATTTCTGCACTTGCCAAGTTCATGGGCTGAAAGGGAATATCCCACTTTTTAGCCAACTTCTGAGCACGTGCAACAATCTCGGTATCTGAACTATCGTAAGCGAAAATTGGCAGGTTAAGCATGACCATATTGCTCTTTTTGACCTAACCATCGGTTTATCATGGCCTGAGCATGGGCAGGATGTTTTTCCCACATGTGATTGGCCATATTTTGTATTTGCGGGATCAATTCTGCATCACGTATTAGATCAGCAATTTTCAAATCGGCTAAGCCTGTTTGTTTAGTGCCAAGCAACTCTCCTGGCCCGCGAATTTCCAAGTCTTGTTGCGCAATTAGGAAGCCATCATTGGATTCTCTTAGCACGGCCAATCGTTTTGTGGCGGTTTTCGATAACGGACTTTGATACATGAGCACACAATGGCTTTCCACCGAACCGCGCCCCACTCGACCGCGCAACTGATGCAACTGCGCCAGACCTAAACGTTCAGGGTTTTCAATAATCATCAGGCTGGCATTGGGTACATCCACCCCTACTTCTATAACAGTGGTAGCAACTAACAGGTCCAGGTCACCATTCTTGAACTGGTCCATGATGTCTTGCTTTTCTGCACTCTTTAACCGCCCGTGAACCAAACCAACTTTAATATCTGGCAAGGCGGTATTTAAAGCAATAGCTGTGTCTTCAGCAGCCTGACATTGCAACACTTCCGACTCGTCGATTAAGGTACATACCCAATAAACTTGTCGTTTGTCGTGGGTGACGGCGTTTTGTACCCGTTCTATGACTTCATGACGGCGAGAATCCGGCAATACCACAGTTTTCACGGGTGTTCTGCCTGGTGGAAGTTCATCTATAACTGAGGTATCGAGATCGGCATAAGCTGTCATGGCTAGGGTTCTGGGTATGGGCGTAGCTGTCATGATTAACTGGTGTGGGAAAGCGCCCTGCTGCTCACCTTTTTCGCGTAAAGCCAGTCGTTGATGCACACCAAATCTATGTTGTTCATCAACAATGACAAGGGCCAATTTATGGTACTCAACTGATTCTTGGAACACCGCATGCGTGCCTATCAGCATATCGATTTGACCGCTTTTCAGTTCTTCTAAAACCGCTTCTCGCGCTTTGCCTTTTAACTTGCCAGCTAACCAACCGATACGAATGTTCATAGGAGCAAGCCAAGCTAAAAAGTTGTTAGCATGTTGTTCTGCAAGTAGTTCTGTGGGGGCCATCATCACTACTTGGTAGCCTGAACCAATAGCCGACAATGCGGCCAATGCGGCGACCAGAGTCTTACCTGACCCCACGTCGCCTTGTACTAAACGCATCATGGGCACAGCTTGTTGCATGTCTTGCTGAACTTCTTTGACGACTCTCGTTTGCGCATTCGTTGGTTTGAACGGCAGAGTTGATAGAAACTGACTCACTAATTTTGTGTCAGGCGCGATAGAAAAAGTAGCCTGATGACGATTCTGTTGGCGCACTTTCAAAACGCTGAGATGATGTGCTAAAAGCTCTTCGATAATTAAACGTAGCTGGGCAGGATGCTTGCCCTCTTCTAGCAATGTCATGGCTACTTCTGGTGGTGGCCTATGCACCAGATGCAGCGCTTCTTCCAATGATATTTGTGAAGAATAGAGATTGTCTGGCATTAGCTCAGCTAAGCCATCTTTACCCAGTTTTTTAAGGGCTTGTTCGGTTAGATTTCTCAGAGTTATCTGCTTTATCCCTTCGGTAGCCGGATAAACAGGCGTTAAAGACTCCTCTAAATTGGAATCAGCACCTTCTTTTTTCAGTTTGTACTCGGGATGCATCATTTCTAAGCCGTGTTTGCCGGCTCGCACTTCACCGAAACAGCGTATTTCAGCACCGATTTCAAGACTGTTCTTTTGCGCTGCGGAAAAGTGGAAAAAACGCAGTGTTAAAGTACTGGTGTTGTCACTGATTCTGACTAACAACATGCGTTTGCGACCGAACTGAATATCACAAGACTTGATTTCGCCCTCAACACTGGCGTGCAAGAAAGGTAGTAAATCACCAATGGGGTAAATGCGAGTACGATCTTCATATCGGAGAGGTAAATGAAACATCAAATCCTGCAAGGTGACTAAACCAAGATTCGCTAGTTTCTCTGCAACCTTGCTGCCTACGCCTTTTAAAGTAGTTAATGGAGTATCAGCGAAAGATTGCATACCGTCCTTTTGGTGTTTTAAGCATTATTTTGCGATTCGGGCGGCATAGTATAACAATTGCGGCTCTATTCTCACTTTATAATTGGGGTTAGCGTACTGAAACTGTACTACACCGGTTTCATCCACAATGTAGGCGGCAGGTACGGGCAAAACAACACGTTCTGTACCATCTAAGGTAACCAGTTTTGCACCCAAAGAATCTCGATATTGTTTAGTCGCTTTGTCAGACACGAAATATGCCAAACCGAAACCACGAATGGCGTTTAGCTTACTATCAGACAAACGCAGTACATCAAATTCCGACTCTGTTTGCTGGTTTTGTAGCCGCTCGGGAGAATCTGGCGAGATAACCACAATTTGGTAACCCAAGTCTAAGATCTGCTGTTCCACTTCAACAAGCCCAGCCATTTGACGGCTGCAATAAGGACACCAACCACCGCGATAAAATAGAATCACACTGGGGCGACTCTCCACCACGGTTTGCAGACTAATATCTTTGCCAAACGAGGTTTGCAGAATCACATCAGGAACAAACTGACCGTTCATTAACGGCATTACTTGCTCTGGGCTCTCTGCTACTCGAGTACGATCAAAAACCTGTTTTGCTGAATCTCGATTTGCGATGGCATGAGTAGCGAATAGAAAATTAATCAGAAGAATACACCCAATTAGCCTGGCAGGCAGAGAGGGTTTTACATTAATTTCAGGATTGAAAACGAACATGGCAAGCCCCTGATTATTTTAATAAACACTTGTTTATCAAGAATCTCAGCACTTGCCAACTATTTTACAAGGGTGTGTTGACTATTTCTTTTCTTCTGGCTGAGGCAAGCTCAACTTAGCGGCTTGAAGCAACAATTCGGCAGACGGTCTGACGCGAAAGTTGGGATTCACGTAGTTAAACTGAATCAGACCTGTTTTATCGGTGATAAATAAGGCAGGTGCAGGCAGTACGGCACGATCTGATCCTTTTTCATCGGTCAACTGAATATTCCACTTCTCTTTGTATTTGGTTTTGGTATCTGCTGGTACATAAAATCCAATTCCAAATCCTCTGATAGCTTCTAGCCCTTCATCAGACAACAAGGTAACAGCGAATTCTGTTTCCAACTTTTGCGATTGTAGTTTTGCTGGCGACTCTGGCGATATGGCAAGAATTTGATAGCCCATGTCGACCAATTGTTGTTCAACATCTTTTATTTCTGCCAATTGTCTGTTGCAGTATGGGCACCATCCACCGCGATAAAACATAAAAATAGACGGTTTTTGCATCGCCAAAGCCATCAAGCTGACAGGCGCGCCATCGGCAGTTTTTACTGTTACGTTAGGAATATTTTGGCCGTTAAGCAAAGGGGTAACGTCTTCGGCAGACTCGGCAATAACCGCTCTATCTAGAGCAGCTGCATTAAAAGTAAAAAGGACAACAAGGAGACTGACAAACTTCGTTATTCGCATAAAAATTCCATAAGTGTAGTTAACTCGAAACAAAGACCTTTGGTCCAAAGATTAAATTTCAAAAAAACGTCAGAAAATTAGCCTTTTATTTTAGTCGCTTGCATCCGTTGCCACCAATCGTCATCAGCAACAATTTTGCCGTCTTCATCAATGGCTGGATAAGGTATTTTTTTGCGGAAACACATCTCTTTGTAGATAGGATAGCCACCTTCGAATAGTACACGCTGGCACTCTTCTTCAGGTAGTTGCATCTCATCATACATATTGGCTAGTTGGCGTTGACGCTGAGCTTCATACAGCACCAAAGCGGCAGCTACACTGACGTTTAATGACTGCACCATGCCCACCATGGGAATAACAATATCGTGATCGGCCAGTTGGATAGCTTCAGGCGTCGCCCCGGTTTTTTCTTGCCCCAAAATAATGGCCGTTGGCTTGGTATAGTCGATTTCTCTGAAATCCACTGCATCAGACGATAAATTAGTGACCAATACCTGCATTTGTTGAGATTTAAGATGAGTAACCGCATCAGAAATGGATGAATGCGTGGTCATTTTTACCCAGTTTTGGCTGCCCATAGCCGTGCCACCACGCAATTTCTGGTTTTTCTCATCCCAGACGGCATGCATTTCATGGATACCCACAGCATCACAACTACGCACCACAGCCGACACATTATGCGGTTTATGCACTTGCTCCATACAAACCGTCAAACTAGTCTGACGTTTGCGGAGCATCTCGCGTATTTTTTGATTGCGCTCAGGAGACATGGATTAACGCTCAGCTAAACTCTGCCCCTGCGTCTACTCAGGTAACTCCATTATACCGTCGATTTCTATTTGGGCGCCTTTCGGCAATTCTTTTACACCAATCGCTGCACGGGCAGGATACGGCTGTTTAAAATAGCGACTCATAATTTCATTTACTGTAGCGAAATTAGCAAGGTCAATTAGGAAGATATTCACTTTAACCAAATCATGGGTGCTACCACCAGCAGCTTCACAAACGGATTTCACATTTTCAAAAACTTGTACCGCCTGCTCAGCAAAATCATCAGATACCATTTCCATTGTCTCAGCAACCAAAGGGATTTGGCCCGATAAATACACGGTGGTACCTGATTTAATTGCTTGACTGTAAGTTCCGATAGCCTGAGGGGCCCGATCTGTATGAATAACGGACTTTGACATGATTTGTGTTACCTTTAGTTGAGTCGCAGTTGACTGTGTCGTGATACTTTTTGTACTTCTGGCATTGAGCGAATACGACGCATGACTTTTGCCAGATGTACTCTATTTTTGGTCGTCAGTTCTAAATCAATATAGTAGACGTTACTTTCTTTTTCTTCAGTTTGCAGACCTATGATGTTCGAATCACAAGCCGATACTGCATTAGTCAAGGTTGCTAGGGTGCCTTGATGATTAATTAGCTCTATTCGAACCGATGCTTTAAATTCGCCTTGAACTTTAGGTTCCCATTCCATCGGCAACACTCGCTGGGGCTCTTCTTTGCTTAACTTGCGAATATTACTGCAGCCCACCTGGTGAATAACCATTCCTCTACCGGGGCTCAATATAGCAATAATTTCATCACCCGGAATTGGATAGCAGCACTTGGGATAAGTAACTAACAATCCCTCTGTGCCTTTGATCGCGACATTTTTATTTTTCTCGGGTAACTCTTCAGACTCGCCCAACAGACGCCGCGCCACGATAGCACTTAGTTCATTACCCAGCCCAATATCAGCTAACAGTTCATCAAAGGTATTGTGTTTGGTTTCGCCAACAACACGATCCTTGTCTTCGTGCGGAATATCATCCAACTTTTTGGTGCCAAGGGCATGACGAAGAAGTCGATTACCCATACTAATGGCTTCTTCGGAGTGTTGACGTTTTAAATATTGACGAATATTCGCCCGTGCCCGTGCACTAACAACAAAGTTTAGCCAGTTGGCATTGGGTTTGGCTCGAGGAGAAGTGATAATTTCGACCGTTTGCCCGCTCTCCAATGGTCTGTTCAGCGAATAATTTCTGCGTTCAACACGCACACCCACACAACGGTTACCAATATCAGAATGCACTGCATAGGCGAAATCTACCGGCGTGGCACCCAATGGTAATTCTATGATTCGACCATCAGGGGTAAAGACGTAAATTTCATCAGGGAACAGATCAGATTTGACGTTATCAATAAATTCAAACGATGAACTCGCGCTTTGTTGAAGCTCAAGCAAAGATTGCATCCACTTGCGAGCACGCACTTGTGCAGTCGTGCCTTGTTCATTTTCATCTTCGTCTTTATACAACCAATGTGCCGCTACACCTTTGTCTGCCATCTGGTCCATGGCATCGGTTCTGATTTGAATTTCCACCGGAATGCCGTGGGGACCAATCAAAGACGTGTGCAAAGATTGATAACCATTGGTTCTGGGAATCGCCACATAGTCTTTGAAACGACCTTCAATAGGTTTGTATAAACTGTGAGCAGCGCCTAATGCGCGATAACAAGAATCAACTGAGTCAACGATGACTCTGAAGGCATAAATATCCATGACTTCATTGAACATTAATTCTTTGTTTTTCATCTTACGATAGATGGAATAGAGGTGTTTTTCACGACCAATAACTTGTGCATCTATGTTGTTTGACTTCAAGCGCGAAGCCACTTCTTTGCGGGTGTTCTCAATAATTTCTTTGCGATTGCCTTTAGCTTGTTTGACCGCTGCGCTTAAGGCTCTGTGACGCATCGGATACATGGCCTTAAAGCCTAAATCTTCCAACTCGTTTTTTATGTCATGAATACCCAGGCGATGGGCAATAGGAGAATAAATATCTAGAGTTTCACGTGCAATTCGGCGACGTTTGTCTGGTCTAAGGGCGCCTAAAGTACGCATATTATGAGTGCGATCCGCCAGCTTGATCAAAATGACACGGATATCTTGGACCATGGCCATCATCATTTTGCGGAAGTTCTCGGCTTGCGCCTCTTGGTGGCTGTCGAACTGAATTTTTTCTAATTTGGATACGCCGTCTACTAGCTCGCCAACTGTCTCTCCAAATTCAGTGTCTAAATCTTGTTTGTTGTAGTGGGTATCTTCAATGACATCATGCAACAAAGCCGCCATTAATGTCTCTTGATCCAGCTTCATATCAGCCAAGATACCCGCCACTGCAACAGGGTGAGTAATATAGGGATCGCCGCTTGAGCGCATTTGGCCGTCGTGGGCATCTTTTGCCAAAACGTAGGCACGCTGAATATCTGCTACTGCTTCCGCAGACAGGTATTCGCTTATCTTCGTTTTAAGACCTTCAAATAGATACACTTACAAACCGTTAAATAACACTTTATAGCTTTAGAATACGGGGATTTTTTTGGCTTGTCAGCCGATAGTTTGATCTCTGGCAATATTTGCTAGAGATCAACTAAAAATAGGCAAAAAAGCGTGATGAAACGCCTTTATTTGGAGCTATTCTGAAAGTATATTTGCAACTGAAGCGAATTCTGCTTGATCGGCTTCTTGCTGATCTCTAATTTCTTCAGCTTCGATTGTCGATGCATCTACGAAACCTTCTTCGATTTCACGCAAGGCAACAACGGTTGCTTTGTCATTACCCATAGGTACATGTGCATCTTTACCTTCAGTGGCAATTTGGCGTGCACGCTTCGCTGCAACCAAAACCAAATCAAATCGGTTACCAACTTTGTCTACGGCATCTTCAACTGTTACGCGAGCCATCTAATCTCTCCGGTACGGGTTTGTTTAAAAAAGGCCACGTAGTTTACGGCTTTATGGCAGTGTTTGGAAGATCTTTAGCGATCAATTGTGAAAAATCTTGTTCAGCAAAACAAATTTGCACTTTTTCACGCCAGTTTTTACGCAGTTAACCTTAATCTTTCACCAGAAACAAGCTAGTAGCAAAGCTTCACCAAGCACTAGGCAGCGGCAATGTTAATTGCCCATCAAGCGGCATCTCGCCAAGTGAAATCTGAAAACGTGAGAGCTAGTTATGTGAAATCTAGACAAGCGAAAACTAGGCAAAAGATTTCTAGATTAGATATATCTGGCCAAGTGAAATCTAACAAAGCAAGATCTAGCCAACTGAAATCTTGAAAAGCCTAATCTAGTTAAGCTAAACCCACTTATTTTGGAATCTAACAGTGCTGAAGCTTGCCAACAAAAAGAGAAATGTATTTAAAGTTATTTATCCAATAAGTCTTCAAACAGTGCTTTGTGACGAACAACCTGCTTTTCTTTTCTGAGTCTTCGAGCACTGACAATTGCACTCAGCTCTTCCAATGCAGCATCGAAATTATCATTGACTATGATGTAGTCGAACTCATGATAATGCTCAATTTCTGATTTCGCTTTCTGCATTCGCTTTTCGATGACAGCTTCACTGTCTTGATTGCGACCGGTTAATCGTTTTCTGAGCTCGTCGTTTGAAGGAGGTGCGACAAAAATCGTAGCGGTATCCGGTATTTGTGACTTAACTTGCCGTGCGCCTTGCCAATCGATATCCAAGAACACATCAATGCCTGCTTTCAAGGTGTTTTCAATCACTACACGAGAGGTACCATAAAAATTACCAAATACTTCAGCCCATTCGAAGAAAACATTTTTCTTAATCAAAGCCTCAAAAGTATTGCGTGAAACAAAATGATAATGAGTTCCATCTATTTCACCGGGGCGAGGTTCCCGTGTTGTGTGTGAAACAGACACCTGCATTTCAGTGTTATGATTGTGTGATTCAGTATGTCGCTCAAGGAGCGCTTTTATCAAGCTAGATTTGCCCGCTCCTGATGGAGCAGCAAGAATAAATAGATTGCCGAGTGGTTTTGCCATAAAAAAATTCAAAAGTAGGTGTCGCTGTGATTCAGCAATGGTAGCATATTCTTAATTTATACCTATCAGCTTTAAGGCAATTTTTACTATGAATGACAGCCAATACCATCAAATGGTCGATGACGTTTTGATTCAACTTGAAGAAGCATTAGACGAGTGCGAAGTTGATATCGATTATGAGTCTGCTGAAGGTATCCTCACATTAATATTTTTGAATGGCTCGAAGATCATTCTTAACAAGCAAGCTCCACTGCATCAACTCTGGGTTGCGACCAAATTTAATGGTCACCATTTCAATTATCAAGATGGAAAATGGATTGATGAGCGCACGGGTGTTGAATTTTGGTCATTTATCGATGAGGCCACCAGCAAGCAAGCTGGACAAACCGTGTCTTTGAGCTAGTTGAAAGGGAATATTAAGATGATAAATGAGTCCGAGTTGCCCTTCGTTGAAGTGAACCCAACTTCAGAACCCACTGCCGTGGTTATTTGGCTGCATGGCTTGGGCGATTCTGGAAATGGGTTTGCGCCAATTGTTCCAGAGTTAAGGTTACCTGAGAGCATGGCAGTAAGATTCGTATTTCCTCATGCTCCCGTGCGCCCGGTAACGATTAACAATGGCATGCCTATGCGCGCTTGGTACGATATTAAAACCATAGATTTTAATCACAGAGCTGATGTACAGGGTGTTGCTGAATCATCTGATAGTGTTTCTGCACTGATTGAAGCTGAACATGCCAAAGGAATTCCTTACGATCGCATTGTTATTGCTGGTTTTTCTCAAGGCGGCGTAATTGCGCTGAATATTGGTACTCGCTTTCCGCACAAATTAGCTGGTGTTATGGCCTTATCTACTTACATGTGTGAACCAGAGAAGCTTAGTGAAAAAGGGCTTGATGTAAACAAAGACACAGAGTTTTTCTGCGCGCACGGCCAACAAGATGAAGTTGTTCCTATGTTTTTAGGCAATACTGCCTTCAAAGTGCTCAAAGAAAACGGATATAACGCCCAATGGAAAGACTATTTGATGCAGCATAATGTGTGCCCACAAGAAATAGCTGATATTTCAAGCTGGATTCAGAAAGTTTTATAGTTGCGCAGTTATCGTGACGCAAATATCTCCTCTATTTCAATGATTCACAATATTCTTTGACCGAGTTTGTTAGCCAAAATCGCCATGCGAAGATGAGCTTTGCAGCGCTGTGATAAAAATGTGATGAAATTTAATGCTGCTAACCTCGGTTTTGTAGACGATACTTATTTTTGAACACTTTTGGAGAACTTATGAAATTCGTTAAATCTATTTTACTTTCAGTGGCGTTATTGTTTGCCCTTCCTGCCTTGGCAGATGACCCAATCGAAACAGGCACGTTTAATAACTATGCAATCTATGGTTACGATACAGTGGCTTTCTTTACTGAAAACAAAGCAGTGAAAGGTAACAAAAAAATCACCCATGAATGGCGCGGAGCAGAGTGGCATTTCTCTAGTGAAGCGAATCGTGACATGTTTAAAGCCGACCCGGTAAAATATGCTCCACAATACGGCGGTTACTGTGCCTATGCTATGTCAGATGGCCGCTTAGTGGGCATTGATGAAGATGCTTTTACGATTCATGAAGGTAAGCTTTACCTAAATTACAGCAAAAGTGTGATGAAAGAGTGGCGTTCAAATATGGCGCAATTCATTGCAGAGGCGGATGCTCTCTACCCAACTTTGGTCGATTTATAAGTCGAATCGATTTTGAATCTAACCTAAAAGCAGCTTCGGCTGCTTTTTTTATGCCAGTACTTAAAGACATTAGCCAATCAACTCTCTAAAATGAAGATATTAGCAGTCTGATCATTTACTGGATTAAATATGTCTCAGCGAGTCATTCGCATCGCGACCCGCAAAAGTGCCCTTGCAATGTGGCAAGCTCACTACGTTAAAAATGCACTTGAAGTTGCACACCCTAGCCTTGAAGTTGAGCTTGTCCCCATGACAACAAAAGGCGATATCATTCTCGATACCCCCCTTGCAAAAGTGGGTGGTAAGGGTCTATTTATCAAAGAACTAGAAGTGGCCATGCAAAACGGTGAAGCTGATATTGCCGTGCACTCCATGAAAGACGTTCCTGTCGAATTCCCACAAGGCTTCGGGTTACACGCTATTTGTGAAAGAGAAAATCCCTTTGATGCGTTTGTTTCTAATCAGTTTGGGCACATAGATGAACTGCCGCAAGGAGCCGTTGTAGGCACCTCAAGCTTGAGACGACAGTGTCAGTTAAAACATATACGTCCAGATATTCAAGTTAAAGATTTACGAGGCAACGTCAACACACGCCTCGCCAAACTCGATGACGGCCAGTACGATGCGATTATTTTAGCCAGTGCAGGATTACTCAGATTGGACATGTTCGACCGAATTCGCCATTCATTGAGTAGCGAAACGAGTTTGCCTGCCGTTGGTCAAGGTGCAGTAGGTATTGAATGCCGCAACGATGACAAAGAATTGATCGACTTACTTGCTCCACTAAACCATAAAGAAACTGAAATCCGAGTTCTTGCTGAACGGGCACTAAATGAAAAATTGCAGGGCGGCTGTCAAGTTCCCATCGGAAGTTATGCTGAACTGCAGGGAGATCAGATTTATCTTCGCGGGCTTGTGGGTTCAATCAGCGGAAATGGGCTGATCAAAGCAGAATCCATTGGGTCAATTAGCGATCCAAAATCATTGGGAATTGAAGTAGCAGAAAAATTACTGACGCTAGGCGCCGAGAAATTTTTGGCGGAAGCACAGGCCAATTAAATATGACGGTGTTGGTCCTCAGACCGGAAACTAAAATAGCTGAAACCTGCAGAATGATGGAAAGCGCTGGTATTAACTGTGTTGGAGTTGGGCTGATTAAAACACAGGCTATCGATAACGCCATTGCAGGGGCAATTGACCAGCTAAATAGTCAAGATAACTCAGGATTGGCAATATTTATCAGCACAACTGCGGTTCAAATGTTATTTTCAACATTGAAAGTTTGGCCAAAGAATATTCAAGCTATAGCCATAGGTAAGGGGACGGCTAAAATACTTGCTGAGCAGGGTGTAGACGCCATTGTTCCTGAAGTAGAGACCACCGAAGGTTTGCTTGAGTTAGCAGAGTTACAGGATATAGAGCAACACCCTGTGTTCTTGTTCAAAGGCAAGGGTGGAAGATCCTTACTTCCTGAAAGCTTAGAAAAACGCGGTGCAAGATTAACAAGCGTTGATCTTTATCATAGGATAAACGTCTCTGAGCTAATATTTACCAAACAATTTAGCCAAAGCGAAATCGACACTGTTGTTGCTACAAGTGGTGAAATAATGGCCGCCGCATTCGATTATTTTGAAGCAGAATGGTTAAAAAGTTTAACATGGATAGTTGTAAGTCGACGTTTAGTCGAATTTGCGGCTAAACTGGAAATAAAAGATGTTTTGCAAAGTGATGGCGCTGCTACAGATAAGCTCATCGAAGCAATTAACCAAGTTGGAGTTATAAATGACGGATAAAGACAAAAAGAGCTCTATTAAAGATGAGATGAAAGCACTTGAGAAAGAGAATGCTGCATACATTGATGATGAGCCTAAGGCGACTAGTCCAACTCCAAAATCTCAGTCTGCCTCAAAACAAGCAGCCAAGCCCAGCGATAATACTAGTGCTAGTAAGAAATCAGAGCCGAGTTCAACTCCTAGCGCATCTCCAGAAGCCAGTTCTCCTCCGAAGGCCAGCCCAACTCCAGAGGCAAGTACCAGCTATAAAACTTCTCCAAGCAGCAGTACTGAAAAATCGGTCGTTAACACACGCTCTAATACAAGTTCTAATACAAGTTCTGAGGCACGTTCAGGATCTCGACCTGCGAAAACGGGAATGTTGTGGTTGTTTACTGTCTTTAACCTATTGTTACTTATTGCACTCGTTGGCGCAGGCTATTGGGCTTGGATGCAGTGGCAGAATGCTCAATCTGAACAAGAATCCTTTTTCGCCAATCAAGAGACCGCGCTGTCTTCACAGTTGGCAAAATTCAATAGTCAGAATTCAGATAACGATAAACTGCGCTCTGAGATGGATCGTCAAGCATCTTCTCTACAAAACTCGGTGAGCGGACTGGAACAACAATTGTCTCAAACCCAACTTAATGTCGCTACAATTGATAAGAAGCTAGATGATGTGTCAGGTAGAAGACCGTCTGATTGGCTTTTGGCCGAAGCCGACTACTTAGTCAGAATGGCAGGGCGTAAACTATGGCTAGAACATGATGTGAAAACTGCCGTATTGATGCTTCAGTCAGCAGACAGTCGATTACAAGATTTAGCAGACCCCAGTCTGTTGCCTATTCGCCAATATATCGCCAACGATATCCAAAGCTTACAGCAGGTTAATCAGGTGTCATTGACTTCATTAGCACTTGCACTGTCAGGAATGATTCAGCAGGTGGACAATCTGCCCCTATCGTTGCCGGAAGTGAAGTTAGACGGGCCAGAGAAAGAAGACCTCACAGGTTTTGAACGATTCTTAAGAGAACTTACCGATAATTTCAAATATCAGTCCAATGATAAGCCGTTGAAACCGCTGCTAGATCAACAACAACAATGGTTAGCAAGAGAGCAACTCAAATACTCACTGTTGCTGGCCCAGTCTGCCGTATTGAAGGAACAAGGGACTTTATTACAACAATCTGTGCAGCAATCCATTGGATTATTAGTAGATCACTATGATCTTGAACAGACTTCAGTTAATCAATTTATTACTAGTCTGCAGAATATAGAGAAGACTGAGATAGAGAGAAATTACCCCAGCGAATTGCAGTCTGCATTGCCCTTAAAAGACTTGATGGAATCACGCTTAGACAGCGCATTTTCAAATGGGAAGTTTGAACTATGAGAAAAATACTCTTATTAGTCTTGCTCATAGCCATTATCATTGCCGGCTTGTCGGCTGGGCCAGCCTTGGTCAATTACGATGGTTATTTCTTAATCGTATTGGAAAGCGGCACATTTCAACTATCCATCTTTGGTTTAATATTTAGCATGGTTGTGTTGTTTATTAGTTTATGGCTGTTGTTGATTCTCACCAAAAAGCTATTGCGGATTCTCGCCGGTTCACAAGACTGGCTATTTAGCTTTAGTCGTCGCCGCAAACAAAAAGCATTTACCTTAGGGTTAATCAGTCTAGCCGAAGCAAATTACATCGAAGCTAAAAAGAGTTTAGTGCGCATTAAAGACGAAGATTTCGATGGACTAAATTTACTTGCTCTGGCTGAAGCTGAAGCACAATTAGATAATAAATCTGCTGCAAGAGAGTATTGGTTTCAAGCATCGACTGTCAGTAAAACCAAATTGGCAGCGACCATGTGCCTCATCAGAGATGACTTAGCAAATGAAAATAGTAAGCAAGCACTTACAAACATAAATCAACTTTCAGATAAGCTAAAACGCAACCCTAGCGTGATAAAATTATGGGCTCGTGCTCTGGAACAAGACCGAAATTACTCTGAACTAAAAGCAAACTTGCCGGGTTGGAAGAAAGCCCTTGGTGATGAATATGACTATTGGTTGCTACAAGCCTCTAAAGGTCAATTCGCGGAAATTGCCAGCAGAGAAGGCGCTAATATGCTCAAGCAGAAGTGGCAAGAACTGCCAAGAGCATCGCGCAAAGAACCTGGGCAACGAGCTGCTTATGCCAAACAATTAATAGACCAGAAAATGTATGTTGATGCTGAACAAGTTTTGGTTGAAGGACAAAAAAGTGGACCGATCCCGGTACTCTATAATCTGTTCAGAGAACTTAAAAATCCGAACCCAACATCAGCCATTAAGCAGTTAGAAAAATGGCTTAAATCAGATGATGACAATGTCGACTTATTGTCTACCTTAGGAGAGCTTGCTTTAAATTCTGGGGATGAATTGCTGGCAGAAAAAGCGCTAAGCAAAGCCGTTAAGTTGGCAGGCGAAAGACGTGACGTATTATTGCTCGCGAAAATCAAAGAAGCCCAAAAAGACAATGTAAATGCACTTGAATTGTATAAGCAAACCATTGGTTAATTTTTACTCTAAATTTTAAATAGTGATCGCTATAATAATATTTTTCGTCTTGCACTTTTTTATTGTATCGATCACCTTTTCCAACCTTTTCCTCAATCTCCAATACTGATAAAAACGGCCATAAATTCTAATCAAACTATTTTCCAGCCCATATTTTTAATATTTTTGTAGCGAGTCTTATTTTAATGTAGTAAAAATGTCTTAACTTTGCATATCTATTTTTATAGTGAATCAAACAAAATGAAACAAAATCGAGGCAGACCGAGAAAGCTTATCTACCAACAAGGGATAGAAATTGCGCAAAAAATGTTCTTAGAATATGGTTTTGACAATGTGTCTGTGTCCGAACTTTGCACCAAATTAAATTGCCCTCCTACAAGTTTATATTCAACTTATGGAAATAAAGTCGCGCTATTTACTGCCTGCTTAAATGCCTATGAACTGGTCTTTTTAGATAAGCTAGAAAGTGCTCTGGCGAACGCTGAATCATTTGCTGATTTATATCGAAATTCACTGGAATCAATGGCGGAATTTTATCTTAATGAAAACCAAGGCTTAGGGTGTTTAATCTTCAATGGAGCCACTTTCTGTAAAGATCCCAATGTCATCGATCTAGTCGATCAAAAAGCTAAGTTAGTCACTCATTTAATCACTGCTCGGCTAGAAGAAATGCAATCGAATAATGTTGTCGAGCTAGCACAAACCTTAGTTACTCTGATAAGAGGTATTTTATCTTCTATAATGGCTGGTGAAGATGAAGAATCCGTTATTACTAGCATCGAATTCTTCTGTATGACATTTGATTAATGTTGGGGAGGACAGAGCGCATTTTAAAATTTGATAGATTGACCTTATGTTAGTAAGCACTTACATATAAAAATCCAAATTCATTTTAAAATCAACCAAAAAACACTTAATGTAAGTTAGTGCTTGCATACATAAATTGACTTATTGTTCGCAAATTGGCCAATCTTTTAATGCCACTGCTTCTTCCTGTTCCAATAAATCAAGATTATTCAGTATGGCAAAATAAGATTCAGTAGGGTCAAGCTGGATGAAAATATCAACCAAGAGTTCATCTCCTGAAATGGGCGTTTTTAAACAATTTCCTGTAATACTAACTCCCAAACTTCCTTTGCCCTCCTCACCGTTTGATTTTGAATTTCTCACGTGATTTTGGAATCGACGCATTTTCATTGCGTCCTCTTCTGAGAGGTGCATGATTGTGATGGATTCATCGTTTTCCATGCCGTCAAATAATTCCTTAGTAGCGATATCGTTTCCACCTACTTCGACCGTCAAATTCTCTTGCAAATCTATTTTGCCGTCCTCCGTTAGGTATGACAGATCCAGGGTGACATCACCCTTTTTAAGTTCTAATTGGTCCAAAGTGCGTAATGCGATTCGAATATTGAGTGGGTTAGCTTCCATGGGATTCATTTGACTGAGCTTATACATACTCATAATCGGGATACTTGTGCATCCAGAAAAACCAAGAGTGGTAAGTAAAATAAAAGCAGATATGAGGGTTATTCGACGTGCTGGATTAATTTCCAATTTCTTACTCGACTAGTATATAGATAGCCTTAGGATAGAAATAAAACCGTAAAGTTCGCAAAACGAACAATTTCTAACAAATTAGTATGTCGCAAAAAATAACAGTGGAAAAAACACTTTAATTCTTTAGAATCACTGGCCCAGCGCAAATGCCACAGACCGCCCGTAGCTCAGCTGGATAGAGCGCAGCCCTCCGGAGGCTGAGGTCAGAGGTTCGAATCCTCTCGGGCGGGCCATTTTTCAGCCATCACTCTAGGCAACAGTGAAATAGCATCTTTTTGCTGACGAATCTGCTTCAACCAATTCGTAACAGTGTTTTTAACTTCTGTATTGCTCGCTAACGAATTATCGAAGATGGAGTTGATTGAAAACACTTGCTCCACCCATTGCTTTTCATCGTGATGATGTGTTGAGTAAATTTCCGCCAATTCTGTTCGCATAGGATCTTCAACTTGAATGACTTGTCCGCTCAAATTCCTTCCTGAAACGTATTGAATCCATGCAGCGATAACGAAACAAATTCGTTGAATATCACCACCGGTTTGGATTTGGTATAGAAGCGGTTTTAGCAAGCGTTGAGGTAACTTCTGTGAGCCGTCCATTGCGATTTGATAAGTCTGATGATTTAGATTGGGATTTTCAAATCGTTGTAGTAGTTTTTCGCAATACTCGTCTAAATTTATGTTATCTGGAACAGATACGCTAGGTCGCAACTCATTTTGCATTAGCTCAAATATAAATTTCCTTAGAGAGCTGACGGAAATCGCGTCCGAAACAGTTTCTAATTGGCTCAAATACCCAATATAAGCTATTGCTGAATGGCTACCGTTAAGTAAGCGCAACTTCATTGTCTCAAATGCATGAACATCTTTAACCATTAAAGCGCCAACCTTATCCCAATCTGGGCGACCGGCAACAAAATTGTCCTCAATCACCCATTGGCTGAATTGTTCAGTGGCGACTAAAGCCTGATCATCGTATCCCAAACGCTGACAAAAATACGCACGCACATCGGCTGTTACTGCTGGTACTATTCGATCAACCATACTGCTTGGAAAACTATAGAACTGTTCTATTTTGTTTGCCAGAGACATGTCAATTTGTTTTGCAAAGTCCAATACTAACCCAGCAAGGAGTTGACCGTTCGCGGGTAAGTTATCGCAACTTAAAACTGAAAATGGACTAGTGCCATTTTCCAGTCGCTGCTGCATTGCACAGACTAAATATCCGATGGCTGTTTTTGGTGATTGTGGCTGTGCTAAATCATGTTGAATATCGGGGTGGTCTAAATTCAATTTGCCTGTAGATGGATCGTGACAGTATCCCTTTTCCGTAATCGTCAAGCTAACAATTTTAGTAGATGAATGGGTCAAAACCTCGAGCACGCTCTTGGGATCCTCTCGAGAAACAACAACGTTTTCAACCGCAGATATGATAGTCGGCTTATACCCCTGGCTATCTTGTTCTATGAGAGTGTACAGCCCATTTTGAGGATTTAACTGATCGGCCATTGTAGCGCTGCGCAAACTTACGCCGGTGATACACCAATCGCCGCCATATTCGGCCATAGCCTTATGTGTATACCATGCTTGATGCGCCCGATGAAAAGCACCAATTCCCAAATGAACAATGCCTTTACCATTCTTCCTGATTATCTCGCTCGATTCGAGAGATAGACGTGTGAGATTCCCCGCCATTACAGTTTATATGCCTTTTTAGCTAAGCCATACGCTAGGTCATGTGCTAATTCTTGAGCCGCATCTTCATCTAGTCTGTGTTGCGACACTAAGGTTGATAAGAAATGGCAATCCATGCGACGCGCTAGGTCGTGTCGTGCGGGAATAGATAAGAATGCGCGAGTATCGTCATTGAATCCCACCGTATTGTAAAAACCCGCTGTTTCCGTTACCTGCTCTCTAAATCTTCGCATACCTTCGGGGCTGTCATGGAACCACCAAGAAGGGCCAAGTTTGATTGCAGGATAATGCCCTGCCAAAGGTGCTAGTTCTCGACTGTATACTGTTTCGTCCAAGGTAAACAAAATGAGTGTAAAGCGAGGATCATTGCCAAACTTGTTTAGCAACGGTTTGAGTGCATTGACAAACTCCGTCTGCATGGGAATATCTGCACCCTTATCTCTTCCAAATTGTTGAAACAGTGAAGGGTTATGATTCCGGTAAGAGCCCGGATGAAGTTGCATTACCAATCCGTCTTCGATACTCATTCGCGCCATTTCGGTCAGCATTTGCGCTCTAAACAGCTCCGCATCTTTTGCAGAATATTCGCCATAACACACTTTTTGAAATAGAGCTTCGGCATCCTTGGCTGATAAGTCGGCTGTTGCTGCTGTCGGATGCCCGTGGTCAGTTGACGTTACGCCAGTGGATTTGAAGTATGCGCGACGATTAGCCAATGCGGCCAAGTAACTAGCAAAGTTCTTGCAACTTTCACCTGTTATTTCTGATAAACGCGCAATATTTTGTCGGAAGCCTTCGAACTCTGGATCAACCACAGGGTCGGGTCGAAATGCAGATATCACTCTTCCTGACCAATCACTTGCCGCAACTTTTTTATGATATCGCAAGTCATCTAGTGGGGATTCAGTGGTAGATATCACTTCAATATTAAAGCGGTCAAATAGGGCGCGAGGCTTATATTCATCCATTTTGAGTGCAGAATCGATTAGGTCGAAGTAATGATCCGCCGTTGAGGCATCTAATTGAACATCTATTCCGAATGCTTGGCTGAATACATAGTTGAGCCACATGTGCGAGGGAGTGCCTCTAAATAGATAGTAGTGCTCTGCAAAGGTTTTCCACACCTTACGAGGGTCTTTCTCTACATGACCCCCAGCGATCGGTGCTACGCCTAATTCCTGCATGCTAATTCCTTGGCTATACAGCATTCTTAGAACGTAATGGTCTGGAATTAAAAGGAGTTCTGCTGGATTGCCAAACGCTTCATTATCTGCAAACCATTTAGGATCTGTATGTCCATGGGGGCTAATAATAGGTAGCATTTTAACCTCTTTGTATAGACGCTCGCATATGCTCCGTGCGCTAGGTTCTGACGGAAATAATCTCGCATCATGTAAGTAAAGAGGTTTAGCCATGTGTCACCGAGTAAATCTGATTGTTGACTCCACAAAATTTGAGTCTATCGTAGTTATAAAGTTGTTTTCGTTTCTTTTTTTTGTTTATTGATTTAGGAAATTGGTCATGCCACCTTACCGTCAATGTAAACGTTATGCTAGACTCATGTCAATGAATGACAGGATTGTGGCTATAATTAGTGGCTAAAAACTTTTGAGGAAAAACTTCATGAAACTTGGTGCTATTGGGGAATGCATGTTGGAACTCTCCCACCCAAATAACAAAGATCTTTCAACATCGAATCTTGGCTTTGGTGGTGACACACTAAATACCCTAATTTATGCCTCTCGGTTAGATATTGATTGCTATTTCTTTTCCGCGTTGGGGACAGACCCATACAGTGAGTGGATGATGGAACAATGGCAAAAAGAAGGGGTACAGACAGATTGTGTCAATATCAATGCAAATAAGTTGCCTGGCATGTATGCAATCCAAGTTGACAATACGGGGGAGAGAAGCTTTTTTTACTGGCGAGAACAAAGTGCTGCAAGAGACTTTGTGAGGGATTTAGGCGCCGAAAAACTATTGCAACAGTGCTTAGAAATGGACGTGATTTATTTTTCAGGTATCTCTTTAGGAATTCTAGATGAAGAACAACGCCATACTTTGCTGGAAGTGTTGAAAAAGCTAAAAGCTGCTGGAAAGAAAATTGCATTTGATGGCAATTATCGACCAAAAAATTGGGACAGCCGAGAGCAAGCAGCAAATTGGAGTGATACGATATTACCCTTAGTTGATTGGTATCTGCCTACCTTAGACGATGAGCAAGATTTATTTCAAATAGGCGGCCAAGAAGACCTTATTACTCGCCACGCGGCACACGAAATCGAAGAAGTCGTCATAAAAGACGGTGGTAATGGCTGCTCTATCGTGATGGAAGATCAGGTTTCACATGTGGCGATTCCAGAAAGCGTCAAACCAATTGATACTACAGCTGCTGGTGACTCGTTTAATGCCGGCTATATCGCCGCTAGAATGCACGGAAAATCACCAACACAATCAGCTTTAATTGGGCATAAAGTTGCTGCGCAGGTTATTCAGCACCGTGGGGCAATTGTGGATAAAAAGTTGTTTACTGTGCCTGACTTTGATTGACTTAAAGTCGTTTAAAATTTTAGTTTAATTAGCATTTCACTGATATTGATGGCTGGATTTTGTTCTTTTTTTCCGGCCAGTGTCATTTGCCGAGTAATAAGAGAAAAACATGAAGTCGCTGCAACTCGAAGTAATTAAAAACGGTCGTTTGTATATGAAAGTTGCTGAACAGCTCAGAACACTCGTCGAAAAAGAAGTCATGAAACCGGGTGAACGCTTGCCTTCGGAACGAGAATTAGCTGAGCAGTTAGGTGTGAGTCGACCAACAGTCAGAGAAGCCATGATTGCACTTGAACTGTCAGGTGTCATCGAAATTCGATCAGGCTCGGGAATCTATGTTTCTAAAACAAAACCTTCCCGGCAATTTTCCAACGATGATACTGGTATCGGACCTTTTGAGGTGCTTGAAATCCGACAGATTCTTGAGTCTGAAGCATGCGCACTGGCAGCGGCCAGAATTACTGATGAGGAGCTGTCGCAGCTTGAGCAATCGTTAAAAGAAATGGAGGAAGAAGAGAAACGACCTGATGCCTCTGAAAAAGCAGATCAGCGCTTTCACGAGATAATCGCACAAAGCTGTCAAAACAGCGCTATAGAATCTGTCATCAGGTGGCTTTGGCAATTACGCAACGAATCCGTTATCAGCACTCGCTTTTTAGAACGAATTAGAAAAGAGGGAATTCATCCTTCCATTTCAGACCACAGAGCTATCTTTGAAGCTCTCAAAGCTCGTGATCCAATGCGCGCGCGCGAGTCTATGAGGAAACATTTAGAATCTGCTACGGAAAACGCCGCTAGGCATTTTCAAAAATAGTTGATTTGGTCAGTATCTACCTTTACTCAGTGAGTTTTTTCTTGACCTTCCTATATGCCAAGAAGGCAAGAACAAAAACAAAACGAGTTTTAGCACAGAGAATTTTCATTTAGCTATTTAGATGGCTTCGTTTATTAATCTCGAATATTAGTCTTTTTGCAACTCAATCAGGGCTTTACCAAGGGCCTCACCTATACGTCGTTGACCTTCACCATTGTAATGCACATTGTCGGAATGTTTCGGGTAGTCTGACCATGATATATCTGCAGAGGTTGAAATCATTCTACTGTTAGCATCTGTTTTCGGATATTCGGCCATTCGCTTTCTAACCATTGCAGCCGCACCCTTTTGACCATATCGAGAGTTGGTTTGTAGAAAAACGAATGGCATGTCTGGGTTAAACTCTTGTCGATATGCTTTAACTAATTGCGTTAAATTGTCTTTGTAGTTACTGGCAGACTGCATCGTTTTGGCGTCATTTTCGCCTTGCACCCAAACTAAACCAATAACATTGAAGTCTTCACCCTTTGAGGTTAGCTTATTCAAATTAGACTGGATATAACCGAGATGTTCTGAATACAATTTTGCGGTTTGTTTTGGGCCTTTTTCCATATATTTGGCTTTTTCGGCATCCCAATTTGGATTCCAAGCTCCCTCTAGTGACGTGCCACCCCTCGAGTGTTTAATCAACAGGATGTTATTGTCTGGATAACGTTCAGCAAGAACGACCCCAACCATTAACTCTGGCCCAAAGCCCTTTTCAAACGGGTATTTTTCCGTTTTTTTACGCGGTTTATAAGATAAGGGTTTTGGTGGATTATTACCCTCACTGATAAACACACGTGAAGCGGCGTTTATCACTCTTTGTTTAGTGCTTTTATCAAGATCATCAAAATTACCATGACCTGCCATATTGGATTGACCCGCCAGCAATACTACCTTGGTTGCCGTGTCTATGGTGCCTGATTTTTGAGTTGTGAGTTGAGTCGAACAACTTAGTAAAACCCCAATACTGACGCTCAAAATAACTAATTTGGCGATACTTTTAAAATACACCTCTAGAGGCCCTCTTTCAGGTTGATATCGATGATACGGAATAATCCCATTGGCTTTACAATAGTTAACTATTGGAAATTTTCTTGATAAATGTTTTCCATTTTTTCAAAATATGCGTGTTTAGGCTTTGGCATATATTCCGGCCATTCTACTTCTGGATATAACTCTGACCCCTTTATTGACAGGGTATCTTGATGCTTTTCTCGGTAAGCATTGCAACTTTCGCTAACGCAAGATTTACCCCACATATCAAGGATTTCTTTGATCGCTAATTCTGATTCGGGGTAAGCCCCTTGATCGTTGGTTTCCGCTATCCAATTCTTAAGTATTTGTCGGTGTTTGACTAATTCGCCTTGATATCTTGGATCATTTACCAAGTTAACGATTTGATGAGGATCGCTGGCAAGGTGATATAACTCCTCTTCCGGCTTTCTGGGTTTGAAATATTCGGCTTGGGCCGGCGTTAAAATCCCATCTTTATAAGCTTGGTGGTATTCTTTGCTGAATGGCTTGCCGTCTCTGAATTGACTTTGTGCCCGCGGTATTTCCGGAGTGAAGTTACGAATATAACGGAAGTTCTCGGTTCTGACAGCTCGTCCACGATCGAAACTGAAATCCATTCTATCTTTTGCCGAGATGACATATTCGTGCCCTGTAAAGTCCTCTGCAAACAAATTTTTTCCATCGTAGTAATCTGGTATTTCAATACCGGCTAATGCCAAGCTAGTTGCGGTAATATCTAGGCCACTCGCCAACTCATTTCGAGTTTTACCTTTTTTCGCCAACTGCTTTTGGCCGTTTGGCCAGTTGATAATCAAAGGCACTTTGACACCGTCTTCATATAAATCTTGTTTGTGTCTTAATAAACCCATTCCATGGTCTGAAAACCAGAATACCGCGGTATTGTCGAGTATTCCGTTGGCATCAAGTTCATCTAATATTTGTTTTAATTCAATATCTGATACAACTTGCGTTTTGTAGTGTTTTGCCCAATCTTTACGCGTAGCTGGACCAGCAAAATAGTAAGGCGGCATATCCATTTCATCCGGATTTACCTTAGGAATTGGCATTCCTTTAAATTTGTTGTGTTTGCCGCCTTTTAATTGGATTTGCCCAAAAAATGGTGTGTCTTTTAAGTCTTTTGCCCAATCAAAATCTTCGCCATCATGCGCACCTTGAAACCCAGCGATACCGCTATGGGCGTTATAAAGGCGAGATCTATCGTATTTGAAGTTGTAATCGTCCTTGCCAATATTAAAAGTCTTGTAACCCGCTTCAATGAATAATTCAGGCACGGTTTTGTGCTCTTGAGGTAGAAAGTAACCGTTGTATTCGCTTCTAAACGATCGGTGCTGGTGAACACCCAAGGTTGTTTGATATTTACCTGTTACTAATGCAGAACGCGTTGCTGAACAAACTGGTGCAGGTTGATGAATATTAGTAAATTTAACGCCTGTTTCTGCAAAGGATAATACGTTTGGCGTTTCTACCGTATAATCTCCCCACGCATTGTTCCATGCATTTTGATCTTCGATGTAGATCCACAAAATATTGGGTGGTGTAGTTTCTTTCTCTACCATTGTAGTTGTACTTGCTGTTTGTTCACCTTTGCAACTGACAAGCAAAATAGTAACAAGACAACAAAATATTCGAGCGTGCATAAGTTTGTCCTCATTACAGTTGGCAGAGCTAACTGAATTGTAAATTTAGACCAATCAAAGCAAAAGACATGATCTTTTGCGTATAATTTATTGTTTATTGGGTTTATAAGGTTGTGTGCATAGTGTTTAACAGTCTTCTTGCTTTTGTTCCATCAATTCATTACCAATAAAATTGATACTCGATCTTCGTCGTTTGCCACTAAAGCAGCAAGTGATACCCCAATAAAACGAAAGAGTAAACCAATGAGATTACACGAAATGATTTCAATAAAGTCGAAATACAGTTCAAATCGTCAGTTGTTGTCGATTGTTGCCGTTATTTTTATTTTGCTACAGCCAATCACTTACGCGCAAGCAAGTGCGGCTGCTCCTGAAGTAACCATTATTAAAGCTAGTGACCATGGCTTGGTAGCAAATGGACAGGATATGACCCTTGCTTTGTCTAAAATGTTAGATGAGGCAAAACAGCAAAAAATGAAAAAGATTGTTTTTGACAAAGGTACATATCATTTCTATCCAGAAAAAGCGCAAGAAGCCTATGCCTTTATCAGTAATAACGATGAAGGATTAAAACGCGTAGTATTTCCGTTGTACAATCATGAGAACCTGGAGATCGATGGACAAGGTTCTAAATTTATCTTTCATGGTTCTTTAAACCCTTTTATTTTGCAAGATTCAAAGCAGATCAAGCTAACTAATTTTAGCATCGACTTCACTCGCCCCTTCCACAGCGAAGGTGAAATCTTAGCGGCAGGCGACGGTTTCCTTGATCTACACATTCCAGAACAATTTCCTTTCGTTATCAATTCGGGCGGAATATTAGAGTTTCGCGGTATTCGTGACTATCCACCTGGATATCCAATCAATCGCAGATTGGAGAGCCGCAAAGATGCTATTAAAGCAAAGAGTTATGTATTCAAGCGAATGCTTGAGTATGATCCAGTAACACGGGCGACTGCGTTCATGAAAGTTGATGTTCACACGGGTTCCTGGTTACCCGCTGAGAAGCTCAAAGGCGAAAGAAACATTCGTATCTTCCATCCAAATCTGAATGGCAAAGTTGGCAATATCATGACTTTCTCTGCTAAGACCAGAGAGTATCCGGGATTTGTCGTTTCAGACAGTGCTGACGTGATTTTCGATAACATCACCATTCATCACGCTGGCGGAATGGGTATCATTGGTCAGCGTTGCCATAATATTACTGTGAAAAACAGTAAAGTGACGCCGTCTGAAGGCAGGATCATTAGTGCTACCGCAGATGCAACCCATTTCAACAACTGCACAGGTAAAATAGAACTCATCGACAATTTGTTTGAAAATCAACAAGACGACGCGACTAACATCCATGGTATTTACGCCATGTTCTACGACCTAATTGACTCTCACAGTGCATACATTAAAACCCAGCACCCGCAGCAATGGGGATTCGATTTCATTCAAGAAGGCGACACCATGGAGTTGGTTCAAGGTGAGAGTTTGATTACTTATGGCACGAATAAAGTCGCAAGCGCTGAACGGATTAGTAAAGAAATAACCAAGGTAAAGTTTGTCGATGCTATCGATGAACGCATCAAAATTGGTGATTCAGTTGCTGAACTGCGTGAATACCCAGAAATACTTATTAAAGGGAATATTATACGACGCAATCGTGCTCGCGGTATGTTATTAAACTGCCGAGGCAAAACCATCGTTGAGGACAATCTGTTTCAAGCACCTGGCGCCGCTATTTTGTTCGAGGGTGATGCGCGTAACTGGTATGAACAAGGTGGAGTACGCGACGTCGTTATTCGTAACAATACCTTTGATAATTCTCGATTTAGCAACTGGGGCAAAGCCGTCATTGCTGTGGATGCAGGAATCGATGATGAGTACAAGGACATCGCTCGCTATAACCGCAACATTCGTATAGAAAACAACGTTTTCAACGTGTTCGATGAGGGTTTATTGTTGGATTTGTTTTCTGTTGACTCGGTGACCTTTAAAAATAATCAAGTCAATAAAACCGATGCATTCCCAGAACGTAAACTTAAAACGCCGAAGTTTTTTAGAGTGAGAAGCAGTGACAATGTGGTGATTGAAAACAACGAGTTCCATGGTTTTTAATATAGCTCGGGCCCGTTGACCTCACTAAAACTAACTCAATCACTAGTTTACAATCTTGCTAAATAGTATGCTTATTTTGAATACGTTTTATTTATTTTTTTGCTCTGATTGTATCGATTCTATTCTGTAATCTTGCGACAACCTCAGGGCGCTTTTCTGCAAGATTAGTTTGTTCCGCTAAATCGTTTTCTAAGTTAAACAGTTGTGGCTTTGTTTGCAATCCATTCTCTATTGCGGTTTTATTGGCTAACCAGCCGGGAGTGTCGCCATCGAAAGGTTCGATATACTTCCACTTGCCGCTTCGAATCGACAAGGTGAAAGACTCTTCAAGCATTTCTTTTCTGCCATCAGCCTGACTATCCAATAAAGCTGCCAGTACATTTTGACTATCAATTGCTTCACCCTTTTTAAGTTTCACGCCAGTTAATTTTGCAAGTGACTTGTAAAAATCTATATGACTAATCAAGGCATCACTGTCACCTTTATTAATTAGACCATTTGGATACGTCACAATCATGGGTACTCGAGTTCCCGCTTCATATGCACTGTACTTGCCACCTCTAAAACCACCAGCGGGATCGTGATCTCCTCTTAATTCTTCAGCTTGATCAGCATAGCCATCATCCATAACAGGTCCATTGTCGCTGGAGAATAGAATGATGGTATTTTCATAGAGCCCTAGTTGCTTC
The DNA here is from genome assembly GCA_947503265.1 of uncultured Alteromonadaceae bacterium. GTDB lineage: Bacteria > Pseudomonadota > Gammaproteobacteria > Enterobacterales > Alteromonadaceae > Aliiglaciecola. Next base: position 67,435 of record CANNDC010000001.1, on the reverse strand, counting down.
AATTCATCAACAATTCTGCCCGTCATCCAATCCATTTGTAATATTGCATCCCCTCTTGGACCCATTCCAGACTTGCCTGCAAATTTTTCGTTGGGCACCCTTGGCACGTGAATGTCATGGAAAGGGAAAAACAACATAAAGGGCTGGTCTTTACTCGCTTTTATGAAATCTATCGCCTTATCTGTAAAGATATACGGAAAGTCTTCGTCAACCCATTCAGCAGATTTTCCGCCAGCCATCCAACCGATTCGACTAATACCATTCACGATAGTCGCGCTATGTTGGAGATCAGCTGTTTGTTTAAGCAGTTCGGGGGATTCAGTGCCAACTGGACGATCACCAATCCTTTTTTCATAACTAACCGTTATAGGGTCATTTGGGTCTAGATTCACAACGTTGTGATTCTCTAAATAGACTGTCGGAACGCGATCGCCGGTAGCAGGCATTAAGAAGCTATAGTCAAAACCGAGTTCGAGCGGGCCTGGCTTCACATCTTTGTTCCAATCTACGAATCCGTCACCTAAACCAAGATGCCATTTACCCACTACGGCAGTTTTGTATCCAGCTTTCTTGAGCATTTTTGGCAATGTCGGTTTGGTATGATCAATAATTAATGGAGCGTCCCCAGGTAGAATCGCTGCATCATTTCGAAACGCGTATTGACCAGTTAACATTGAATACCTTGAGGGGGTGCAGGTAGCTGCAGAGCTATGAGCATCCGTGTAGCGAATTCCATCTGCTGCCAATGCGTCAACATTAGGAGTCGATGTCGCTGTCATTCCATAACTGCTGAGATCACCATAACCCAAATCATCTACATAAAAGATAACAATATTGGGTTTATTCAGACTCGCTGACGTTTCTGTTGAAGAGGCATTTTCTGGATTCTCACTACTCGTGCATCCGGCCACAAGCAAGATCGTAAGGACGCTTACAATCAACTGTTTTAAACTCGCTGCTAATGTCATTTATCCAACTCAACTCACTCACAGGAATAGGTTATTACAATGTTACGCATTGCATTTCGTAAACTCCAATAATATCTATATTTTTTAACAATTGACGACTCTTGATAAATAATACTATAAATATCATATATTTATAATTTCATTATCTCTTATTGTCCTATAGTATTGTGAAATTGATGTTAGTTGTTTAATCAAAGCTATGAACAGATAACGTTTTCCTAAAATCGTTATTTAATCACCAGTCTAGAGTTTTATCGACTTTACAACAGGTTGGACGGTGTAATATAGCGGTGTTAATGAACAACAATGGTCAACACATTCACCAGATTGAATATTTTTCTGAGAGATTAGGTTATGCACGTTAGCTATAAATATGCACTGATATGCGGTGTTTTCTCAATTTTCATGACTGCTTGCTCCAGTGACAATAAAGTCCAAGTGGGCGACGTCAAACAAGAAATAACAGCAAAGCCTAACATCGTTATTTTTTATGTGGATGATTTAGGGTTTGGCGACTTAAGCTCTTACGGCGCAACCAGAGTCAGTACGCCAAACGTTGATAAACTAGCCGACAACGGTATTCGCTTTACCGATGCTCATAGTTCTGCAGCTACCTGCACCCCTTCACGTTATTCGCTTTTAACAGGAGAGCATGCATTTCGTAAAGACATTAAAATTCTCAAGGGTGATGCGGCCATGATCATTTCACCCGATCAACCTACACTGCCTAAAATGTTAAAAAATCACGGATATGAAACTGCCGTAGTGGGTAAATGGCATCTAGGGTTAGGTGATGGCATCAATCCCATTAACTGGAATAAAGAAGTCAAACCCGGTCCATTGGAAATTGGCTTTGATTACAGCTTTTTAATTCCTGCAACTGGCGATCGGGTGCCCACGGTATACTTAGAAAACTACAAAGTTTTGAACCTAGACGAGGACGACCCTCTGTCTGTGGATTATATCCAAAAGATCGGCACCCGCCCTACCGGATACGAAAGCCCTGAGTTATTGCGTCAACCTGCAGATGATCAACATAATAAAACAATAATCAATGGAATAAGCAGAATCGGTTGGATGGCGGGTGGAAAATCTGCCGAATGGGTGGATGAAGAATTCCATACTGTAACAACTGATCAGGCAAATGCGTTCATTTCAGCAAATCAAGACTCGCCATTCTTTCTTTTCTTTTCCTTTCACGATATTCACGTTCCTCGACTTCCTAATAAAATGTTCCAAGGCAAAACTGACATGGGTGTACGAGGAGATGCCATTGTGCAAATGGATTGGATAACTGGCCGAGTTGTTGATCACCTCGAAAAGCTAGGCTTGTTAGACGATACTATCATTGTTTTCACGTCAGATAATGGCGCAGTTATACCCGATGGTTATGATGACCAAGCGGTTGAGTTACTGGGCAATCACAAAGCCAATGGTCCATACAACGGCGGTAAATACAGTGCATTTGAGGGAGGCACTCGGGTACCATTTATTGTTCACTATCCTGCAAAGGTTAAGTCGGGCACTAGCACTGAATTAACGAGCCAAATTGACCTTTATGCTTCATTTGCCAGCCTATTAGGTGTTTCTCTGGATGACAATGAAGCTATAGACAGCGAGGACCAGCTTGAATCTTTGTTCAACGCGTCCAAAAATGGCAGAAACTATTTGATCGAGGAATCATCCAATACTCTCTCTTTACGACACAACAATTGGAAATACATTAGACCATCCAATAGGACCGCTAAATTTATCAAAACGAAAAAGGGAATAGAGCCTGGGACGATGAAAGTTCCACAGCTATTTGACCTTTCTGTTGATGAGGGTGAACTAATAAATTTGGCTGATAAATATCCTGATCGCGTCATTAAGATGGAAACAAGCCTGCAACAAATTGAATCTCGAACAAAACGCACTTCGTCTGAGCAAGGTTAAAAATATATGCGAGACGCTGAATATGCACATTCATTGTCAACACATCACTTGATTAAAAAAACACTGGGTAAAACACTATCCATATAATGGTTAGATGAGCAGATGAAGAGTCAAGATAACAAGAATGTAATCAGCAGCTACGCGATACAGGCAGATGTTTCAAAATACCGCTGCAACCGTGTGTTTGACTGTTTACTTTGGGCACTTTGCACTTGGTCACTGCTGGTTATGCCAATCACCTATGCGGAAGAGGCTGGCACTGAAGTAGAAGAAGAGGTAGCGCAGAAAATTTTTGCAAATTTGGCGCAAGGCCCTAGCAACATTAATTACGTTTCGATTCATCACACACCCATAGCAAATTTGTATCGCGTGAAATTATCGGACGGCAATTCTATTTTTGTTGATGCGACTGGCGCCTATGTTATTTCGGGTAAAATGTTTGCCATCGAGGAAAACAAGTTCATTGATTTGGAGCAAAAGGAACGCGCTAAAACAAGAGCAAAACTGCTTGCCCAGATTGATGAAGATACCATGCTTATTTACCCTGCTATTTCGGCACAATCAGAAATAGCAGAAATAAGCATTTTCACAGATGTTGATTGCCCATACTGCAGCAAGCTCCACAATGAAATCGATGCACTTAACCGCAACGGAGTCAAAGTTAGGTATCTAGCTTATCCGATGGCAGGTCTTTACACGCCTTCTCATTCGAAACTAGAGGCCGTTTGGTGTTCCACCGACCCGAAAGAAATGCTGCCGATACTCCAGCAAGGTTTAACGACTGAACTAGATGACTGTGAATATGCTCCAATAGAATCACATTTCAAACTGGCAAAACGAATCGGCGTTACCGGAACACCCACCATAGTGTTTAGTAGTGGTTTGATGCTATCTGGTTATCACAGTGCTGAAGAACTGCTTGCCATAGTTCAGAGCATAGATAGCCGTGTACCAAAGAATTAGATGCCATTAATCAAAACCCTGTAGTATAGAAAATAGGCCTGAACGTTCAATGCGAAAATACACTAGGTATTAAATATGAAAATTAAATTGTCGATATTATTAGTTAGCATTTTTGTTTCATATACTTCAGCCACCAAAGCTGCTGACAAAGGCATAGTGCACAATGTGGATAGCCCTCACGTTGAGTTTAGAAGTATTAACATTGGTGATGCAAAATGGACTAACGGGTTTTGGGCCGACAAATTCAAGCTGGTTGAATCTGCCATGGTTCCATACATGGGCGAGTTGTTAAAAGGAGATATCGGTCACGGATACAACAATTTCAAAATTGCGGCGGGGTTAAAGGAAGGCAAAGCAAAAGGTTTTCAATTCCATGATGGTGATTTTTATAAGTGGATGGAATCGACCGCATACCTTTATGCAATCAATAAAGATAAAGCCTTGCTAAAACAATTGGATGAAATAATAGCTGTGATAGGCAAAGCACAACGTCCAGATGGATACTTACAAACCCACTCCATCATTAAGGGAATTCCTCCTTACGAAAATCGTAAAGCCCACGAAATGTATAATAGCGGTCATTTGATTAATGCAGCGATTATCCATCATAGAGTCACGGGCAAAACTAACTTTCTAGATATCGCCATTAAGAATGCCAATCTAATCTACGATAAGTTTCATACTCGTCCGAAAAAACTGCGCCGCTTTGGTTTTAACCAAACTCAAATAGTTGGCCTTGTTGAACTTTATAGAGAAACTAAAGACAAGCGCTATCTCAAACTAGCGGAGCAGTTTATCAATGCTCGTGGTGGCAACACCAAACACGATGAGTCTGTCAGATTGAACATGACTGGCGACATGACGCAAGAGAGAACCCCGTTTAGAAAAGAAGGTGAAGCTGTTGGTCATGCTGTATTGGCAATGTACTTTTATGCTGGTGCCGCAGACGTTTATGCGGAAACAGGTGAAAAAGCCCTGTTAGATGCATTAAACCGAGTCTGGAGCAATGCAACGGAAAAGAAAATGTATTTAACGGGTGCAGTAGGACAAGCTCACCATGGTGTTTCGTCTAATAAAGATATGGTCCATGAAGCCTTTCTTGGTGAATACGACATGCCTAATTCAACCGCCTACAATGAAACCTGTGCAAACATTACCAATGCCATGTTCAACTGGCGTATGTTGTCTCTAACCGGAGAAGCTAAGCATGCAGATGTTATAGAGACCGTAGTCTACAACAGCGCTCTATCAGGCATTAGTGCCGATGGCAAAGCCTACTTTTACACTAATCCACTTAGACGTAGTCATAGGATACACACCGATAGATTCGGCCAGAAAGATGTCACCGCTACTATAGATCGTGAGGCCTATTTAAATTGTTTTTGTTGCCCACCAAATTTGGTACGTACTTTGGCAAAGTTATCTGGTTGGGCGTACAACCTCACTGACAATGGTCTAGCGGTCAATTTATATGGTGGAAATACCCTAGATACCACTCTTTTAGATGGCTCAAATCTCAAATTGACACAAACGACAAACTATCCTTGGGACGGTTCGATAAAAATCGAAATTGACCAAGTAAGGAAGTCAAATGTTGAATTTCAACTTCGTATTCCTGGTTGGGCAAAAGATGCGGTTGTTAAAGTAAACGATAAAGCCCTATCTTCACCTATTCGCTCTGGCCAGTACACGAAAATAAATAGGGTTTGGAAACGAGGTGATCAAATTACCGTAGAGATGCCGATGCCGGTTGATTTTATTGAGGGTAACCCGTTAATTGAGCAAATTCGAAATCAAGTGGCCGTGCGTAGAGGCCCCATCGTTTATCTAGCAGAATCGCCTGACCTACCCAAAAGTACTGACATTTTAGACGTTTACTTGTCTAGCAATACCCAGTTTACGCCCAAGAAAGTAGATAACTTCTCGGGTAACAATGACCAAGTTGTGACGCTAGAAGGCGAGTTATTGATTCGTACTAATTCACCAGAAAACAAAATGTATGACAAAATAACTAAACCCGATTTCAAAGCTGTTAAGGCACAACTTGTACCTTATTATGCATGGAGTAACCGCGGGCAAGCCGAAATGTCGGTGTTCTTCCCTATTGTGTGGGGCGATTTGTAGCTCTGAGGATATAACCACCTCGGGGCTGAACTGATTACTAATCTAAAAAAGAGCAATTCTTTCTATTGAACGCCAGAGTACGCTTCCATGGAAACGTCTTTTTCCCAATCGATGAGCTTCTGCTTCAACTCTTCGACAATCGCTGGGTGCTGCTTAGCAATTTCATTTTGTTCAGATGGATCCTTTGCGATATTGAATAATTCCAACTTGCCACTTCGATAAGCAAACAATTTCCAGTCATTCTCTCTTACCGATGCATACAAATCTTGGTACGCACGATAACCAAAAATGGGTTCGCCGCGATTGAGTTTCTGATTATTTTTAATCGTGTCTAGCAAAGATACGCCATCAAGGTTGTCATATTTGTCTACACTGCCCCCGGTTAATTCAACGAGGGTGGGAAACAAATCTGTGGATTGAACAACACTGTCATTGATAACACCTGATTGGGTTACGCCGGGCCAACTGACGATAAATGGCACTCTGGCTCCCCCTTCAAATAAGGTGTCGACTCTTTTGGTGCCTCGCAAAGGAGAGTTATCTAATAACCCACCTTGGTCTGAGAGAAACATAATAACGGTGTTATTCGCCATACCTTTGCTTTCTAGCGCTTGTCTAATATCACCAATAGACTCATCAACAGCCTTGGTCATAGCAGCCAAATGCGCTTCATTGTCTGCTAGGCCTTTCTGTTTAAAATGTTCAAACAGATCCCTCCTACCTTGCAATGGTGTGTGCACGCCGTAATACCACATCGACATCATAAACGGTTGGGATTTATCGTAACTATTGATAAATGCAACCGCATCTTGAGTGAGTTTATCGGTGAGATAGGTATCTTTCACCTCTTTGTAAACGTCGGTATTTTTGAAATACGGAGGATAATAGCTAGGTGGGTGTCCCCAATTGGTAGTGCCTATTTGCTGGTCAAACCCATTGTCTGTAGGGTGGAAACCTTCGTGTCCTAAGTGCCATTTACCCAAAAACATATTGTAATAGCCTTGAGTTTTGAGGGCTTCTGCATAGGTAAGGTATTTTGTATCTAACCAATTTACACTCGGCACCTGAGCAGGATCTTTCTCCCACAAATTCCACTGTTGTGTTGTCCTGCCAAACTTGTCAAATCCGTATTTAGGTTTGTGGGGAATGTGTCGAACCATCTTCAATCTTGCAGGATGCTGCCCAGTCACAAGTGTTGCTCTGCTTGGGCTGCAAGTCGGAGAAGCGATATACATACTGCTGAACTCCATACCTTCTGCGGCTAATTTCTCGATGTTTGGTGTTTCAAATGCGCTATTTTTACTCTCTCTTGATGTCCATCCAAGATCATCAACAAAAAATAAGATGATATTCGGCTTTACGTTGGCTTGAACCGAATCCGAAACCTGCTTTCCGTCTTCGGATGAGCAACCAAAGAGTCCTGAGAGAACGAGACTTAACGCAGCGATGGAAGTTTTTAAATTATTCATAATTAACACTTTTAAATTGTGACTAAGTTGACATTTTTATTTTACCGTCATTCAGGCAAGTGCAAAAATGCGAGCTTCGTTATTGATTGAAGTTTGCCATTTCGACCATGTTCTGCACTACTAATTGGCTACTGAAAAACGAAATACAGTACTGGACTGAAAAGGCCTGTCTGGCGTAATTTCAGTACTCGGAAAACTAGGTTCTGCCGGCGCATTTGGGTATTCACCCGTTTCCAGGCATATGCCTTGGTGGATTTTATATTTTTGACCTGATCTTCCGACTACACTCTCATTTAAATAATTGGCGGAATATATTTGCATACCTCTAGCAGTAGAAGACACACTCAGTTGTCTGCCACTCACATCGTCTTTCAGCACGGCCATCTCTGCCATTTCAGGGAAATTTGATGGTGGTGGACGCAAAAAGTAGTGATCGATGCCTTTGGCGAATTCCAACTGCTCATCATGCTCATTTAGTGCACTACCAATCGTCTTAAAACGTGAAAAGTCAAAGGGAGTGCCAGCAACTAGTTTAGCCGGTTTAACAGGGAAGCCTTCTTTATCGATAGGGAAAAACTTGGAGGAGTACGTTTTTAGTTGATGAGATAACACATCTTGTTGGGTTTCAGGCCGCAAGTTAAAGTAACTGTGCTGAGTTAAATTGACCACAGTAGGTGCATCTGTGGTAGCAAGATAGTCAACCTTGAGGGTATTGTCGGTGAGTAGTGTGTAAGTGACCGTTACGTCTAAGTTACCGGGAAATCCTTCTTCACCCGCCACACTTTTATAACTAAGCACAAGACGACTAAAATCTTTACCCGATTCTGTTTTACCTTGCCAAAATACCTTGTCGAAACCTTTAGCTCCGCCATGTATTTGATGAATGCCTTTATTTTTAGATAAAGGAACTTGCTTCCCATCGATTAGCGCCCTGCCATTGCGAATGCGATTTGCATAGCGGCCAACGATAGCGCCGAAGAATCTATTTTTGGTTTCGTAACTACGCAAATCGTCGTATCCCAACACCACATTGGATAGCTTGCCATCTCGATCCGGCACGCTTATTTCTGTAATGATCCCACCATAATTAATTGCTTTTAGACCAATTTGACCATTTTTCAAAGAATACTGATAAACCTCGGTGCCATCACTGAGTATTCCATATTTTTCAACTTGCGTACTGATGGGGGATGATGCCGCTGTAGAACAAAAGAAAGCTATTGCAATGCTTGTGGTAATATGAAATTTAGTCCATTTCGCAAATCGATTTTTCATTTTACTCGGTTTTTTATCCATGTTGTGCTCTATACAATGCTACATAAAACTGAATTCCGTTGATTCACGATCACTGGCTTTGATGGCAAAGTTAGCGTTTGCCAATCAACAAAAACACACCTGAACTGGGATCGACTTTTTGACTAAAACTATTTCGAACTACACCTTGATGTTCGTTGTTAAACACATCAACAAACGGTTGATTGGGTGTGAGTCCAATTTCCTCAAGAGAAAAACCGATGTCCATCGACTCTTTATCGCTGCGATTTAACAGTAACAGGGCGACATTGCCGTTGGAGAGCCTTTTAGCCCAGATTTCTTTCTTTCCAACATGACGAATTCGGGTGCCTTGCTCGTTGGGATCTTGGTTGATCTCTATCGCCAATTTATTGGTAATAAGCGCTAATTCCTTTGGCCCCATACTGATTGGATCGCTGCCAATGAATAGCGGCGAAGTCATAATACTCCAGAGCGCGAAGTGTACTTTTTCCTGTTCAAAAGTTAGCCCTTGTCCGCCGGTAATTAGCATATCAGGATCATTCCAATAGCCATTGCCTGCATATTTCGCATATCGACTATTCTGTTCGGCTATGTCCATTACGTTGACATGGTATTTAGGTTTTTTATCGAAGTAGGCTCCGCCATTGGATTTAGCCGTGATATCAAGAGTCGTCCGTCCCATTTGTGTTAACTCTGGATAAAAATCGAAAAATTCGTAGGCACTCGCGCTGAGGACGATTGAATGACCACTTTGATCAATCAAATCATGCCATCGCTTGTACGCTGTCTTCACATTGTCGCCAATTAACCAACCTTGATTTCTAAGATCCATTCGCTTTGGCACTTTAGGGGAATTGCCAAACCAAAAATAGCATTTATCCAACTTGACGAAATCGACTCCCCAATCGACCATTTGTTGGACATGCACTTTTTCGACTCCCCAGGAGCCTACTCGATCGCCACCACAGTCATGAGAGCCTGGTACTGTATGCAAACCAAATTTCATGCCTTTTGAATGTGCATAATCGGCTAAGGCCTTTATACCGCTGGGAAATCGCTTTTTATGTACCAGCAACTCGCCTTTAGGCCCTAAATAGGACTCCCGCCAACCGCCATCGACTATGACGTAATTGTACCCTGCTTCAGCTATGCCTTTTTCAATCATTGCATCAATTGTTTGTTTAACCACGTTTTCATTGATGTTTTGTTTACCCCACCAATTCCAACTATTCCAGCCCATAGGTGGAGACTTCGCTATATCCGCAAGCAATGTACTTGTAGGTGCAATCAATAAAACGATGAGCACTATTTTTATCAGGACTCTCAAATTATTCTTTTCCAACCAGTTATCCCTTTTGATCTATTCATCTCTTTTTTAACATGACAATTACGAACTATAAAGGACTTGATACTTATAGATAGAACTTAATTCTTTGAACTTCCAACATTGAAGCTCACTTTTTGTAGTTTTAGCATGAGACTATGAAAACTGCGGTGTCTGGAATGTAGGATGTAAGATATATTCTTCAGTTGATTATCGACCGTTTCAATAATGAATCGCTTCCCCAATCGATGCTCTTTATTTATTTTATATATAAATTATTTTGTTAATATGTAAAATAAACAATCACTCCACACTCGTTGCTACTAATTCGAACATACAGCTGTTAAGAAACGAGAAATTAACGTCTCTAGGGGAGGACGCAAAACCATATGAACATCACAAGTAAAACTAGTACTAGCCCCAAAAGTTGGGTGCTGACATTACTTTTAAGCATGGTGTCATTGTTTTGTTTAGCCGAAGATACCAGTAGACAGTTACCAAAAGAATGGAAAAACTTAGTTAAAGGAAGCCAATTTATTGAGCGATTCCTACCCTTACCGGTTACTGGCAAGCTAACTAGTAATACTTGGGGACGCGACGCAGTCAAACCGCGATATATTGAAAATGGAATCGAAGATCAAGAATGGTCCTATTGGGGTGGCAACATTTATGAAGATGAACAAGGAAGATTTCATCTGTTTGTATGCCGCTGGCTTGAAGATAATCCTAAAGGACACATGGCTTGGCCCAAATCAGAAATAGTTCATGGGATTTCTGATAATTCAATCGGCCCATACAGAGTCATAAATACGGTTGGCCAGGGCCACAATCCGGAAATTCAACAACTACGAGATGGTAGCTTTTTTCTGTATTCCTATGAACATGGGTCATTTCATTATTACTATGCAAAAGATTTAAACGGAGATTGGCAACGTCGAGTATTTGATTTCGATAGTCGCCAACGAGAGATAGTCGATCATATGGCGAACGGCAGCTTCGCTAAACGAGACGACGGTTCTATGTTGATGGTAGGTAGAGGCGGCGGAATATGGGTCAGCGAAACTGGGTTGCCACCCTATAAACTAGTGTCGACCGAGTCCGTTTACCCTAAATTTGATGGGCGCTATGAAGATCCTGTTATCTGGCGGACCAATATACAATATCACCTGATTGTTAACGACTGGCTGGGTCGTATTGCATACTATATGCGCTCCAAAGACGGCTTTCATTGGAAATTAGATCCTGGAGTAGCATACCAACCTGGAATCGCTCGACATAAAGATGGGAGAGTTGAAGACTGGTACAAATTTGAGCGCATAAAGGTACTGCAAGACCAACACGGCAGAGCGTATCAAGCTAATTTTGCGGTCAATGATACTGCCAAAAAGCAAGATTTAGGGAAAGATATTCACAGTTCTAAGAATATCAGTATACCGCTACGTGTAGGTCGATTGGTTGAACTTATAACTGACAAAACTAGCGCTGCGAAAGGTGATGCGTTAACTCTGTTAATTCGTGCTGAGGCGGGCTTTGATCCTATTGCTGAAATCGATATTCAGTCTCTTAGATTTGGTGCATCACAGGAAGTTAATTATGGCAGAGGTGGGCGTGTTATTGCCAGTAGAAAACTTGGTAAAGACCTAGAGCTAACCTTTGCCACAACTCAAAATGACTTCAATGAGGATGATTTCGCAGGCAAGCTACTGGGCAGCACTAAACGAGAGGAGCCCCTTTTTGGGTTTACCAGACTGTCTTGGATTGAATACGAATTACCATTTCTATCGAGCAAACTTCCTGAGTTTTCGGTGAATGCAAAGAAATTGATCGCTAGAGTTGAAGTTGAAAATTTTGGTCAAGTCAGCTCGGTTGATTCTACTATTAGCATCGAGTACTACAAAGATAAGAACTGGCATGTTTTTGATCGAGCTGTTGTTCCTGCACTAGCGCCTTACACTAAAACTCACATTATGTTTGCCGGTAACAAGATCAAAGGACGGAATGAAGTTGTAAAAGTGAGAGTCGTGATCGATCAGGCAGAGCAAGATACTTCTACTTTCGAAGGTTTGGTGATTATTCGATAAATATCCTCTGACTGATTGCGCCTTAAACTGTTTAAGCCTTAGACAAGAAAACCAAATTTCGTAAAGACAATAATTAGAATTTGCTGGTTAATTCTATTAAATTGATAGACAACTCCTTAGGGTCTGTTGACCTTTGCTGTATAAATTTTGTTCTATAACGTGGTTGCCATCTAGAGCGCCTGCTGATCGCAGCACTGAATTGAAAGCCTAGTGGTTCTAAGCTAAAAGTCAGTAACTCAGAGCAGGAGGCGCTTAGGACGAACCCGAAGGGCAGTAGTCAACAGACCCTAGTCTATTTGTATCAAAAGGAAACCCTCTGTGAAACGCTTCTTCTATTTGTCAGTTATTATTTTCTCACTCGTATTGAACGCTAATTTTGCCTTTGCCAATCAATTCAAAGTATTGGTTTTCACTAAAACTGATGGATTTCATCACAAATCGATCAACGCTGGCGTAACGGCATTGGAAGAGATGGCTAAGCAACATCATTTCGCAATGGAATGGCACGAAGATGCTCGTCAATTTAACGATAAAAAATTGCAGCAATTCGACGTCGTATTATTCCTGCAAACGACCGCAAATGTCTTAAACGAAAAGCAACAGGCTGCGATGGAAAAATTTATTCGTTCAGGCAAAGGGTTTGTTGGGGTGCATGCCGCTGCAGATACTGAGTATGACTGGCCCTGGTACGCAGGATTAGTCGGTCATCAATTTAAAATCCATCCAACGATTCAAACTGCCCAGATGACAACATTAAATGCAGATTTCCCGGGTTTAGAGCACTTCCCAGCTAAGCTATGGTGGACAGAAGAATGGTACGACTTTAAAACCGGCAAATCAGATAATTTGAATTACCTTTTGACGGTTGACGAGCAGACTTATGATCCGAAGGCTGATTGGGGAAAGGTGAAAACAGAGGGTATGGGCGAATTCCATCCCATTTCTTGGTACCACAATTACGATGGCGGTAGATCCTTTTATACCGCTTTGGGCCATTTACCCGAAACACACAATATGAAGCTATTTCGCGATCATTTGTATGGTGGAATATTCTGGGCAGCTACAGGGAGAGGCGCTGAATGATCAGTGCTCAGACACCCATTTCCAAAATACAAACTTGAGGGTTTTGTCACCGGTATTTTTAATCCCGTGTGAATCCCAAGGTGCAGCATAGAGCATATCACCAGCCTTTGCTGCAAACGAGTTTCCGTTAACCGTCCAAGTGCCTTCTCCTTCTAAAACCATTAAATATTCTTCCTCTGCATGAGTATGCGGAGGGTGTATTTCCATCCCCGGTTTTATTTCAGCAGTGCCCGTGAGTACCATTTTGGTACCTGCGCTATTCCCTTCAAAATACTTCCTAAATACCCCCCAATTCGCATCTTCCCGCAAAGCGCTTTGTTCAGTAATAACCTGAGTATCAATATTGACCAGTATAGGTTCGGCAGATTCAACGTTTTCAGTGGCACTGCAAGCTATCAACATATTAATTGATGCTAGAGAAAGCAGTATTTTCTGCAAATTTGTAGATTGTATTTTTTGTAGGTTCATAAATTGATTCCAGAGGCATTTAAGTCGAATTTAAGTAAGGTCTAGGATGCTAATAGCATGACTAAAATATTAATTTTATGGCCTGCAACACCACCGTCTACATTCTACTACCACGAGTCGGGATCTTTCGGTAATTTGCCAGCTAAGACTAGTTAATATTGTTCCCATGACTCAACAAATATATCCTTTATTAAATGTCGTTTTATATTTATCAAAATCTGTATTTTGGCCTTTTTATATTGTCATATGTTAACAATAATGAGAATCTATTGAAAATTATGTTAACTTTTCGCCACGTAAATCTGTTGATTTGGACGACCCAAAGGTAACCGGACAATGAAAAATACTATCTCTAGACGCAATACTCTTAAATTGGCAGTCGCTGGCTTAGCGTCAGGTGCTATCGGCTGTACAAGTCGAGTGGGAAGTAAGCACACAGAAAATAATGTGCTTAAGGGATCATCAAAGGATGAATGGGATATTACCCATGACAGAATCTGGATAGGCGGTAATTACTGGGCCAATCCAATGGAAGATTGGCAAATAAAAGAAGGCCGAGCTGAGTGCCTATCTACAGGTGGAAATCGAAGTATTCATTCGTTGATACATCAAATTGTAGACACGAATTCTGCGTTTAAACTATCCGTTACTATCCAGCGTGCAGAACTGGGATCAAATGACGGTGGCGGTGGATTACGTGTTGGTATTCGAAGCGACATCAATGAATATAAAAGCAATTGTTTCGTACAAAAAGGCTTGGATGCCGGCATAGTCCACAATAGTTTAGTCCTTGGTGAAAAGCAGGTTCCCTTGGCGAAGCAGATTGATCTTAGAGAAGTCAATCTGACATTGAGTGGTTCACCTCGTTATGGAGCAATGGCGTTAAAACTTGAAGCCAGAACAACGGACACTGACGAATTGTTGGCCAGTCTGGTGGAACTAGCGTCTACAGATAAGATATTGGGAAATATTGCTGTAGTGAGCAATTTTTCTGTATCGTCGAAAAAATCCAAATTACCAAATGGCAGCAGATATCGCTTTTCCAACTGGCAAATTCAAGGCGAAGCGATTAGCCATCTTCCTGAACAAAAATTCGGTCCTATTCTTTGGACCATGTACACACTAAGTGACGCCAGAAACGAACAGGGTTTCGTCATGAAACTGAGCGCGTTTACTGGTCCTTTGGGGGCAAAAGATAATAAAGAGTTAACCCTTGAAGTAAAAAAAGAAAATGGTTGGCAGGTTGTTGAAAAAGCGAGTTTAGATAGCGATGCTTGGGTCGCCACATTTAGCGTCGCGAATTGGAATGAAAAGAATAACACACCTTATCGAGTTAGCTATTTGGAGAAACACAGAGATGGCAGCGAGTCTCTAGATACGTACCAAGGTATTATTCGAGCTAATCCGTCTAATCGCCCTCTTAGAATGGCCGCTTTAACCTGTCAAAACGATTACGCCTTCCCGTATGAACCTGTCGCAAACAACGTGGTTGCGATGGATCCAGATTTAGTCTTTTTCTCGGGCGATCAAATTTACGAAACACACGGCGGTTTCGGTATAATCCGCACGCCTGCTGAGCTCGCGATATTGAATTATTTGAGAAAATATTATCAATTTGGTTGGGCTTTTAGAGAAGCCATGCGAAATGCACCTACTGTTGTGCTGCCTGATGATCACGACGTACTGCAAGGAAACTTGTGGGGCGAAGGAGGTGCCGCAATGAATGCTGAAAACGTTGAAGTTGAAGGAGCCGACAAACGTGGAGGTTACATCGAACCTATAAGAATGGTGAATGCTGTGCATCGCACACATACTGCTCATCATCCTGACCCAGCTGAAAAACAAGCGACCCCAAGAGGTATGACTGTTTACTACACAGATATGGTTTATGGAAACGTTAATTTTGCCATATTGGCTGACAGGCAATGGAAAAGTGGACCCGAACAATTGGACATCATTGTTGGAACTACTGGGCAGGGCGAAGACCCCGCATACGTAAATCCAAATTATGACCGAGAAGATTTGCAACTATTGGGCGAAAGACAAGAAAAATTCCTCGCCCGTTGGGCCAAAGATTGGCGAGGTCATACGTTAAAAGCCGTGCTGAGCCAAACCGTGTTTTCTGGCATCGCCACACATCAACCTAACCCGAAAAATTATATCAAATACGACTTTGACAGCAGTGGCTGGCCAGCAACTGCTCGAAACCGCGCAGTGAGCATCATGCGTGAATCAAAAGCATTGCATATTTGTGGAGATACCCATTTAGCTAGTCTGTCACAGTATGGTGTGGACAGTCAGAGAGATAGCAATTGGGCTTTTTGTACACCTGCAATTTCCGCTGGGTGGCCAAGATGGTGGAATCCAGATGGCATAGGGCTAAAAGTGAACAATAGACCAAACCATGATCTGGCACAAACCGGCGAGTATCTAGATAGTTTCGGTAACAAGTCGTACGTTTATGCCGTGGAAAACCCCATTGTGAGTAAAGCTTCTAACCGATACATCAAAGCACACGAAAAATGCAGCGGCTTTGGCTATATCGAGTTTGATACTGAAGCACTTACATACAAAGTGGCTGCTTATCGTTTTCTCATTGATGTAAAAGATGGTAACCCAAACAATCAGTTTTCAGGATGGCCGGTAACCATTCATAAGGACGAAAATATAGGCAAAAATCGTATTAGCTAAAAAAACTTATTGTTATCGACATTTGGCTTGGTTAGGGTAGAAGAAATAAGACCGACACGAGACGTTTAATGCTTGTTTCTGCTCTCAAAAATCAACTAAAGGTTACATTCGTATTGACCTTAATCGCCCTGTGCTTAACTTCTTGCAGCCATAAAGTGCTAGAAACGGATGGCAGCTCAGCTAAGCCGAATGTGGTAATTATTTTGGTAGACGATCTTGGCTACGCTGATATCAAGGCCTACAATCCAAACAGCTTCTACGACACGCCTAACATAGACAAACTTGCCAAAGAAGGCATTCAATTTACTAATGGATATGCGGCTAATCCGGTATGCAGCCCTTCAAGGTTTGCCCTTATAACGGGCAAACACCCAACTCGAGCGAATACAACAGAGTGGTTCCATCCTCATAATAAACCCTCTCGACAGGGAAAATTTAGAGCGGCCAAATTCGACCAGGTTCTTGCACATGAAGAGCTAACAATAGCAGAGGCGTTTAAGCAAAATGGCTATCAAACGGCATTTTTGGGCAAGTGGCATCTAGGCGAAAGTGAAGACACCTGGCCTGAACATCATGGTTTTGATGTAAATGTTGGCGGTATAAAAAACGGACACCCCCCAGGTGGCTATTTTTCCCCCTATAAAAACCCTAGGTTATCGGATGGCCCGGATGGTGAGTATCTCACAGAGCGATTAACCGACGAGGCAATTAGCCTAGTAGATACGTTTGCTAAATCTGACTCACCCTTTTTTATGTTGATGTCTTTTTATACCGTGCACACGCCGTTACAAGCACCTAAAAAATCGGTAGAAAACTACCAGAAAAAAGGTCTAAAACAGAATAAACGAGCGCATTATGCTGACGAAGAACAAATTTGGCCAACGGATGAGAAACGGCAAGTTCGCATTGTACAAAATCATCCCACCTATGCCGCGATGGTCAATCAAATGGACTGGCATGTAGGGCGTTTACTAGCACAATTAGAAAAAGCGGGCGTTGCCGACAATACTATTGTGGTGTTTACCTCTGACAACGGAGGTTTGTCTACTGCGGAGGGTTCTCCTACTTCAAATTTACCTCTAAGAGGTGGCAAAGGCTGGTTGTATGAAGGGGGGATACGAGTTCCCTATATTATTAAATTACCGAAAGCATCAACTAACGGTAAACATATAGATGAGCCGGTAGTCTCTACTGACCTTTTCCCAACTTTGCTTGCCGCAGCAGGGTTGCCTCAACAGAAACAACAACACATTGATGGTGTTGATATATTTGCTTCTACCATTAAAAGCACTAGTCAGAACCAACTAATGGAACGTGAAATTTACTTTCACTATCCACACTATTCTAATCAAGGTGGATTTCCCGGAGCGGCTATCCGCCAAGGAAATTGGAAGCTAATCGAACGCTTCGAAGATGGGCAAGTACACCTATATAATCTTTCCTCAGACATAGGTGAAACAAACGATTTAGCAAAAACACATCCAGAAAAAACCAACGAGTTAAGAAACAAACTTCATCGCTGGTACGAAACAACTGAAGCACGATTTTTACGGCCTTTAAACGGAAATGAGCCTTGGTCTCCTCAAGCTGCTCTTAAGAACCAAGATTATTTGCCAGCCTTGGAATACAAAGACGATAGAGATAAGCTAGACGTGTACCTACCTCAACGCCCGTCGAAAGCACCAACCTTAGTGCACTTTCATGGAGGTGGATTGACATCAGGCAGCAAAGAACGAGGATCAAGAGAGTATGCCCGTACGTTTGCCAAACAGGGGCTTTGTGTTGTCGCCTCCAATTATCGTCTCGCTCCAGAGCACAAATTTCCGGCGCAGATAGATGATGCCACAGCTGCAATAGCTTGGGCTGCAAACAATGTACAACAGTATGGCTGTGATACGTCGAACATGTATGTTTCAGGTCATTCTGCAGGTGCTTATTTGGCCGCCCTAATCGGGGCTGACACCCAATACTTAGATAGATATTCCAACCTAAACAGTAGGATAAAAGGTGTTATTCCAATTAGCCCATTATTGGACTTGCAAACCCACGACAAGGAGCATTTGGAGAGAGTTTGGGGAACAGATAAGCAATTACATATTACCGCATCGGTTACCAACTACGTTGGACGAAAAACCAAACCTATGTTGATCATCTATGCACAAAATGATCACGCTGGAATGGACAATAAAATTGAAGAATTTGCTAATAACATGACAAATAATCAGAACGCCATCTTAGTACTAGAAGCAGCTAACAGAGATCATAAAAGCGTCATCAATGACATCAATAAGCCAGATGATATTGTTAAGGCGTCAATAATGAACTTCATCACAGAAACGCCTTTTTAGTTAACTTAAAGATTAATCCTGTCACTAACAACACAAGGGCTGTTGATCTTTGCAGTATGCGTCTTGTTCTAATTAAAAGCTTTTAAGACGAATCCTACGGACAAGGTTTGTGCTGCAAAAACATGCAGCAAAGATCAACAGCTCCTAAACTCAAACAAGATATAAATCAGCTGTTCTCAATGTTTATGTCGCTTTTTAAGATATCTTCAATGGCAGAAGACTCCTCGGCCGTGAGATTAGCTTGATGTTGAGTAGCTGCCAATTCTTCTATTTGACTGACCTTACTTGCACCAATAATACAGGAACATACAGATGGCTTGGAATGAAGCCAACTTATGGCTAGTTGCGGTAAAGATTGTCCCCTGTCATTTGCAATGTCGTTTAATGCAATAACCTTTTTCAATTTTTCAGGTGTTATTTGACTTGGTTTCAAAAAACTATCTGGGTTGTTTGCTCTGCTATCAGCAGGAATACCTTTTAAGTATTTGTTGGACAGCATGCCTTGTGCTAAAGGAGAAAACGGTACTGTGCCAATTCCTGCTTCCGTTGCAGCGGACAAAACACCTTGTTTTTCTATTTCTCTATCCAACATACTGAATCTAGGCTGAGTTATCACGCAAGGCGTACCCAGATCCTTCAATATTTTATTTGCCGCAAGTAGATCTGCACCATTGTAGTTAGATAGTCCGATATACAAAGCCTTTCCTGCTTTAACGATATCGCTCAACGCCTGCATGGTTTCTTCTAAAGGCGTTTCAGGGTCGCGTCTGTGATGATAAAAAATATCAACGTAGTCCAGCTGCATTCTAGACAAACTTTGATCTAGACTAGAAATCAAATATTTACGCGATCCCCAATCTCCATATGGTCCTGGCCACATGGTATAACCCGCTTTAGTTGAAACGATAAGTTCATCTCTATAAGGTTTTAACTGTGCCGCCAAGACCTTACCGAAAAATGTTTCTGCGCTACCCGGAGGCGGGCCATAGTTGTTGGCCAAATCAAAGTGGGTAATTCCCAAATCAAATGCGCTCAGTAGCATATTCAATGCATTGCTTTGATTGTCAACACCCCCAAAATTATGCCACAAGCCAAGGGATACTTGCGGTAGTCTGAGGCCGCTATCACCACATTTTTTGTATGTTGTATCTTTGTAACGATCGGGGTTTGCTAAATACGTGTCCATGTAGGCACCTTTAAAAAGTTGTTCTTTATTTGTCGAAATGGGAGTTCACTTAAAAGGATGGCAGTCCATAATTGTTAGCTTCTGCATCGCCTACTAGGAAGCCATTTTCGACCAAAGCCCAAATCGGCCCAATGAGCGGAACTAAGGCTATTAATATCCACCATGCAGATTTGTTTCTGTCGTGCCAGCGTTTTGCGGAAAGCGCTAAACTTGTCCAAATAAACAGTACATATAACACCAGCAGAAATATCATGCCAATGGTTGCACCAATACCGCTACTTTGATTTTCAGGGTCTATTCCTATGATGGCGAAAATAGCCCCATAAGCAACCAAAGCCACCAAGTATAAAGCCAGGTAATGCAACCAATAAATCTTACGGCCTATTCGCCCATGAAACGAAAAAAGTACCTGCGCAGTAGTCAGTTTAGCTATTTGATGGTCGCCGTTATTCAAATCAGATTTTGGGCTTTCATATACGTTTTCAGTCATTTTTAATCCTTATTTGATTTGTCTTCCATAAAGTATTGTTAACCTGAACTCTGGATAAGAAATTAGCTAACAGATTGAATTACAAAGTTTAACTTCACGTCTGGTTCTAGCTAGCGATTTTTCCCTAGTACAAGGCAAATTTGTGCGTCAATAGCTGGCCTATTGCAAACGAATTTAACGCAGTAATAGGGAAAAATAGCAGCTAGAACGCAAGTTGTTATCCAGAGTTCAGGTTTGTTAGTATTCCATTGCATTAGGTTTATAAAAGTGACCTAGTTCTTGGAGCGGTGGCATTATCTGGCAGCACTCTTCGAAAAGCAATACCAAGAACTGGCCTAATATTATTTGCATAATTTTTATTCGATATTATACTGTACATATAAACAGTATATTTATCGGAGGCAATATGACTAGTGATTTACTGACGTTACGAGACTCAATTGAATCCAAAAATTACGAGTCACGCAAGAAGTTAAGAGCGAATGAAGAAGCGGTAATTAAAATGCAAGAAGATGAGCGGTTCGACAATATCTTGCAGCGTATGGAAAGACTAAGACGGATTGCTAGGTTAAAAGGGTCTGCAAAAGCCAGATCAAAGCGTTTGCAGACCAGTTTTTGTTTTTAGTTGTCGGGTTGCAGTTATCAAGTTTCAGTTATCAAGGACAGGGCGATTATTACCCTGCCTTAGAACGTAAGTTTTCAATACGTTGTTCTAGTGGTGGATGACTTGAAAATAACTTGTGAATTTTACCTGCATTGATTGCAAACGCAGCCATCTCATCTGGCATATCAGGTGTACCTTGAAAGCTTTTTAACCTAGCTAACGCCGCTACCATGTTTGCAGAGCCAGCTAGTCTGGCACCGCCCTCATCCGCTCTAAACTCTCTGTACCTCGAAAACCACATGACAATCATCATGGCTAAAAAACCGAGAATTAACTCTGCAATGATTGACACAATCCAGAATGCGGGTCCATGTCCCCGCTCAACTTTAAATACGACTCTATCCACCACATGACCTATGACTCGCGAAAGGAATACCACAAAGGTGTTCACCACCCCTTGAATCAAAGTCATGGTGACCATGTCGCCATTTGCTACATGACTGACTTCATGCGCCAACACTGCCTCTACTTCATTTTTGCGCATTTGTTCCAACAAGCCAGTACTCACGGCCACCAACGCATTATTTTTATTCCAGCCAGTTGCAAACGCATTTGGAGATGGGCTATTGAAAAGCCCTACTTCTGGCATACCGATATTGGCCATTTCTGCTTGACGGCGAACGGTTTCAACTAACCATTTTTCTGTCGCGTTGGAAGGCTGCTCAATAATATGCACACCCATGCTGCGTTTAGCCATAAACTTGGATATAAAAAGTGATATAAATGCACCGCTAAAGCCTATAACGGTTGAATAGACCAATAAGGCTTGTAAATTTAAGTCAACACCATTTTCGGCTAATAAGCCTTGAATGCCGAACAAACTAAATGTAATGCTCAGCAAAGCAATGATTGCGATATTGGATCCCAAAAACAAAAGTACTCGTAACATGCTAACTTGCTCCAAAACTAATTCAGGCATATTGCCCTTTGCGATTTATAGTAAATATGGTATCGAATAACAAATGGTCAAGATTGCCGGACGATTATTTAACAAATTTAGCGATCAATTCACATCAGAAGCAGTAAATTGTTGTTCAGTGAAGATAAGTCGCTATAATTTAAACCAGTTATGGCTTTTACGCTAAATTAAAAACACAGTTGGAGAACATTGTGAAATTGAAAGTTTTATTGAGCGCTCTTGTAGGTTGTCTTATTGTATTTGCTGTTCAAGCAAAAGACATGAGCGATGAAGCAATAAAAGAAAGAATTAAACCTGTCGGCTCTGTTCACGTAGCTGGGGCTCAAGCAGAAGCTGCAGCCGATGCAGGACCAAAGTCTGGCGCAGATATATATAACGCTTCCTGCGTCGCCTGTCATGGTTCTGGTGTGTTAGGTGCGCCTAAACTGCAAGATGCAGGCGATTGGGCGCCGAGAATGGAAAAAGGCTTTGATACCGTATGGGAAAATGCCATTAATGGTATTAACGCGATGCCTGCTATGGGTACCTGCGGTTCATGCTCAAACGATGATATTAAAGCCGCCATCGAATACATGATCGAAGGCCTCTAATCACTTGAACGATTCGGTTGATGCAGAGCATTTATCCGCTGAGGAGTTGCGTGAGTTAATTCCTCAGCTCCAGCAGCTTACACAGAAGTACAAACGCTCTGAACAGACTCAGAAAGCCCTGTTTGATATTTCTGAATTAGCCGGCTCGTTTAGCGAACTGTCGCGACTCTACAGTGCAATTCATGAAATAATCGGTCAGTTCATGGATGCGCGAAATTTTTTCGTGGCCCTATATGAACAAAATAATGAATTTGTTGAATTTCCCTATTTCGTCGATCAATTTGACGAAATCGTAGTCAAGCAAGTTCCAACCAAGGAACTGATTGATGGAATCACCGGCTATATTCTGAAATCTGGTGAGCATCTAACACTCACAGTTGACAATATTGAAGCCACCTCAAAAGAACTCGGCTTTAAAATATTTGGTAAACCCCCCATCGATTTTATTGGTATCCCACTAAAACGCGGGAGTCGCGTAATTGGTGCTATGGTCGTACAAAGTTACGATGACAGAGTCAGATACGGCCAACAAGATCTTGATTTGTTACTGTTTGTCTCTCAGCACATCGTCAACGCCCTAGACAGAGTAAAAAGCCGAGAACTGACTGAACAAACGATTCGAGAACGGACAAAGCAATTACGTAATATCAATGAAGAGTTGCAAGATGAGATATTGGAACGTCAAAAAGTAGAGTCTCTACAACAAGCGCTTTTTGAAATATCTGAAATTGCCGCCTCTATTGATGGCGAGATGTCAGATTTTTATGCTAGCCTCCATGATATTCTAGCTCGGCTATTGAGTGCGCCTAACTGTTATGTGGCGACCTTAAATGATCGCAAAGATTATTTAGAATTTCCCTACTATTGCGATCAGCAAAATACCACTATTGAACCACGTCCTCTGAGTCATGGTTTAACTGAATTTGTATTGCGCTCTGGAAAAGCCGAGTTGATTGATTCTTCCCGCGTTTTAGGCCTTTCAGAAAACAATGAATTAGATCAGGATACTGTGGACAATATGATCAAGAGTTCTAACTCATGGTTAGGTTCGCCGTTGGTTGTTGATGGCCAAATTTCAGGTGTAATTGCAGTTCAGACATACGGTAAAGAAAGTCGCTATACCACCAAAGATCTTGAATTATTAAAATTTGTGTCTCATCACATTGCCGTAGCAATGGAACGAAAAAAAGCCGCTGAATCGATCCAGAAATACAATCAACAACTTACGATGAAGGTGCGAGAAAGAACCGATGAATTACATAAAACCAATCTGTATTTGAAGAAACAGATTGAAGAGCGTAAGGAAATAGAATTAAAGCTCATTCATGACGCTCATCATGATTCGTTGACCAACTTGCCCAATCGAACCATGTTCAACAGTCGTCTGGAACTTGCAATAGCGAACAAACAACGATATCCAGAACATAATTTCGCGGTTTTATTTATTGATCTTGATCGATTTAAGCAAATTAACGACACCCTCGGCCATCATGCTGGGGACCAATTCTTAGTAGAAGTATCTCATCGTATTGGCAAGTGCATCAGGGCGCATGACCTACTTGCTCGCCTTGGCGGTGACGAGTTTGTTATTTTACTCGACAGTTTTGACGACTTCTCTGATGTTGAAGACGTTGCAGGAAGAATTATTCAGTCAATCAATAATCCCTTTAACTTCGAAGAAAACGAAATGTATTCAGGTGCCAGTATTGGCATCGCCAATATTGAAACTGGCTACCAAACTGCAGACGAGTTAATTCGCGACGCAGATGCAGCCATGTATCACGCGAAATCTTTAGGAAGAGGTCGCTATATACTGTTCAATACCAATATGCGTCAGAAGTTACTTGAAGAATTGGAACTTGAGAATGACTTCCGGCATTCACTCAAAGAAGATAGATTTGATTGTTTTGTACAACCTGTCAGACACATGACGAGTGATGAAAATTTGTATCACGAGTTATATCTACGTTGGGAACATCCAACATTAGGTAAAATCAAGCGTTCGCAATTTTGGCAGGTAGCTCATCATTGCGGACTGACGGTTGAAGTTGATATGTATATGCTGTCAAAGGCACTTGAGGTTCTGAAATATTGGCAGAGGAACCGGACTAAAGAAGCGACAAGCAAGATAGCAATTAACATATCAGTCAATCATTTGTTGCAAGGTAACTCTGTTGAGCAAATTCTTGGGGAAGTTAAAACCGCTGGGATCGCACCAGAAAGCTTGGTTCTTGAATTTGACGAAAATGAGCTAAATAAACGCTCTCAATTTGCTCTTACACCGCTGAAAAAGCTCAAGAAAGCTGGTTTGACTTTAGTTTTAGACAACTTCGGCAGTGGCTTAGCGTCATTAAGCTATCTATATTCTTATCCCTTTGATTTTGTAAAAATAGACCATCGTTTTATCAAATCAATACCACGCTCCAGTAGGAACTTAAGTCTAGTAGAATCGGTAATCTTTATGTCTAAACAGCTGGATTTCAGTCTCATTGCCGAAGGTATTTCGAGTGAAACACAGCACGCGATTCTGAAAGAATTGGGCTGTGAATACGGTCAGGGAACCATGATTGAAACACCCAAACCCATCACTGAAATTTTCGATGGCCCGTCACTTAGTACCGGATAACATACTCCTAATATTAGCGATGCTTGTTTGACCTTTTTGTTGACGCTCCTCAGCACTAGCCTTTACCTTCTTGTGTTCCCATAACACATCATCTTGTGGCAACTCATATAAAAAGCGACTTGGCTCAGGTTGAATGACCTCACCGTATTGTCGACGCTCTTTGGCAAGTGTGAAAAACAACTCTTGCTGGGCTCGAGTAATGCCAACATAGGTAAGCCTGCGTTCTTCTTCAATGTTGTCTTCGTCAATACTACTTTGATGAGGGAGCAACCCTTCTTCCATCCCCACCATGAATACATAAGGGAATTCCAATCCCTTAGAGGCGTGCAAGGTCATCAATTGAACCTGATCGGCATCCCCCTCCTCTTCACCTCTTTCCATCATATCCCGCAGTATCAATCGATTCACGACCTCTTGAAGCGTCATAGGAGGATCTAGCTCAGAACCTTCTAACATATCATTGACCCAGCCAAATAATGTGCTGATATTGGCCATAGCCATTTCAGCCGCTTTTGGACTAGTGCTGGATTCATAAAGCCATTCTTCATATTGCATGGCTTTTATCATTTCGCGAATTGTTGCAATACCATCACCACGCACAGCTCTGTCTGAAAGCTCCACTAGCCACCGACTAAAATGCTCCACACCATTTAACGACTTTCCACTAATGATGGTGTTCAGTTGAGGATGACAGGCAGCCTCAAATATGGAGCAATTTAGTTGATTGGCGAAGTTTCCAAGCTTTTCTAGAGTGACTCTTCCTATTCCTCGCGTTGGGGTGTTGATAACGCGAAGTAACGCATTGTCATCATCTTGATTAACCAGCAATCGCAAATAGGCCATGATATCTTTAACTTCGGTGCGGCCGAAGAACGACATGCCTCCGCTAATTTTGTATGGAATGCGGTTGCTCATAAAGAGCTTTTCGAAAAGCCTTGATTGATGATTGCCACGATACAAAATGGCATAATCTTTAAAGGAAGTGTTTTGCATAAATTTATGTGCAAGTAGTTCCGCAATGACTCGCTCTGCTTCATGTTCTTCATTTTTAGCAATAATGACTTTAAGTTGATTGCCATATCCCAATTCGGAAAACAGGCGCTTCTCAAACACATGGGGATTGTTCTGAATTAAAATATTCGCACAATGTAGAATTCGGCCAGAGGATCGATAGTTTTGTTCTAGTTTTATCAATTTCAGTTTTGGATAGTGTTTTTGTAGCAACACCAGATTTTGCGGTTTCGCGCCTCGCCAAGAATAAATGGACTGGTCATCGTCGCCTACCACAGTAAAGCGAGAACGTTCACCAACTAATAATCTAACCAGCTCATATTGGCTAGTGTTAGTGTCTTGATACTCGTCCACCAGCAGATATTTGATTTTATTCTGCCACTTTTGCCTCGCCGCTTCATTGCTTCTTAATAACAAGGTTGGCATTAGGATTAAATCGTCGAAATCAAGGGCGTTGTAGGCTCTGAGATTGTTCTGATATTCTTGATAAAACTTAGCAAATTCAACTTCACCGGGAGACAACGCCACTTTTTGCAACTGCTCAGGTAAAATTAGATCGTTCTTCCAGTTTGAAATGCAAGATTGCAATAGCGAAAGTTGCTCTTTGTCACCATCAAGTGAGTCTTGTGTTAAATCCCGTAACAAGCTGAGCGTATCTTTGTCATCGAACAATGAAAAGCCGGCTTTGATGCCAATGTTCCGATATTCAGACTTAATGATGTTTAAGCCTAGGGTGTGGAACGTGGATACCTTAAGCCCTCTTGCTTCTTTTTTGCCTAAGGTTTGCCCAACTCTTTCCTTCATTTCACGTGCGGCTTTGTTGGTAAAAGTCACAGCCGCGATAAATCTTGCAGGAATATCGCACTCACGAACTAAATATGCGATCTTATTGGTGATCACTCTCGTTTTGCCACTTCCAGCACCGGCTAGGACTAGACAAGGTCCAGAAATATATTTTACGGCGTCATTTTGTCCGGAATTAAGCTTCATGAATACGTCTTTTGTAATTGGGCGGGAATTGTAAGAAATATTAAGCTCAAATACCATCGACTTTACGCTAGAATACGTTATTGTGTTTGCAAACTAGAAAAATGAGATCCACGACATGTTAGACCCTAAAAAACTTGAAGAAATCGCCAAACAAATATCTGAAGCCGTACCTCCAGGGGTGAAAAGCATGGCTGAAGGGGCCGAAGCAAAGGTGAAACAAATATTACAGTCGCAACTTAGTCGCTTAGATTTTGTCAGTCGTGAAGAGTTTGATGTGCAAAGTCAGGTATTAATTCGCACCCGAGAAAAACTTGAAGCCCTTGAAGCTCGTTTAGCTCAGCTAGAAGCCCCAAGCGAATCAAAGGAATGAAGGAAGAAAATTTTACTAAGAGGTCTTTTGTAAGCTAGAGAGTTCAGTGCGGAGAGTTTTGACTACTTCCATTAGGCCATCTGCCGCTCTATCAATATTTTCAGCACCTTCTTTCGTTGTTTCAGATACAAGCGCAATATCCTTTACCTTGTTTGCGACGGCATTGGTGACATTTGATTGCTCACTTGCCAAATCAGATATTTCCGTATTACTGGTGTTAATTGTTCCTATTACCGAACTAATTTGAACTAGCGCTTCAGCCACCACTCTTGCTTCTTGTACACTTAGATTCATCTGTTCTCGGCTTTGCTCCATGCTTTCACTTGTGTCTTTCGTCGCTTGTTGCAAGCGCGTAATGATGTCGTGTATCTGATTGGTTTGCTCTTGTGTTTTTTGGGCTAAAGTCCTTACTTCATCGGCTACAACTGCAAAGCCTCGCCCTTGTTCACCTGCTCTAGCCGCTTCAATAGCGGCATTTAGAGCAAGTAGGTTTGTCTGCTCTGCGATTTCATTTATGGCACTTGAAACTTGTCCAATATCTCTACTGTCTTCCACTAATCGGTTTAGTGCCTCCTGAGAACGGCTCGATTCCACTTGCATATCGTTCATCACCGTTTGCAACCCCTCAACAAGAGAAAGACCTTGCTGAGCTTCTTTAACCGCTTCAATCGCAGATTCTGACGCTTTTTCTGATAACTCGTCTACCTCTGTAGAAACGCTCGTTAACTGTCCCATAGAGCTTGAAATAGAGTCAGTGCCTGATCTTTGTTGTTGTGCTCCGTTTATGGTTTGCTCGGTCACGCCTTTAAGTTCTGATGATGATTGACTAAGTGTATGTATTGCATCGCTCAACCGATTGACTAGGGTCTCGAAGTTTTCTGTCATTTGATTCATATCATTGGCTATGTCGCTCATTTCATCATTTCCCATGACAGCAACCCGTGTAGATAAGTTACCTTCAGCAACACTATGCACACCAGCCACGACTCTTCGAATATTTTCGATAACAGATTGATACATTCCGATGAATAAATAGATTGCCAGCATGACTGCGACAATGGAGATAGTTGATATGATCCGGTTTTTAAATTTTGCGTCATCTATGCGAATTTTTAATTGCGCTTTAAAAACTGGTGAAAGATTAGAAGTGAACGCGTGTAAATTATTATTCGTATTCTGAGCCAACTGCACCAATTGTTCTTCGTTTAACAAAAAATCATCTGGATCGAGAATATCTGTTTTAATTCGGCTCTGAAACTTAAGCAAGGTAGATTGAAGATCCGACCATTCTTTAGACAATGCTTTTCTAATGTCTTCATTGTCATTTAAACTGACTATTAACGATTGTTCTATCTCGTTTATGGCCAAGAGTAACTTTTGGTTTGCACTTGATAGTTCAACATAGGTTTCTGGTGAAAAAGAACCACTGGATAAAATATCTCTAGCTAAATGAGCTGTTCTCGCCAACTGCAGCTGTGCCTGTGGTACATTTTCCACCAAGACTGTGACTAGATAACTAGTCGCAAGCTCTAAATCTAATTCTAAGTTGCTATAGTCTGCAACTGATTGAGACAATTCGTTGAGCGAGCTAAACCCTTGCGAAAGCTCCCTGTCGCCAATTTCAGTTAAATATTTTGCCAAATTACGGGTCACCACGTCGGATTGCAATGCCGTAAAATTATCTTCATGTCGAGTAAGACTTGCTGTAAAGGAACGGTTGCTAATTATTGCTGTAGACAAATTAACTTGTTCATTGCCAACAATGTTTATGAGCTCCAATCCTTCCAATTCTTTATTGGTGAATCTAATGTCTTCACCATATTCGTATTGCAGCAACACTAAGCTAAGCACCAGAGGTATGATGAAAATCAGACTGATTAAAATGAACTTAACGGAATACTTTAGTTCTGCCATGAGTTTTTTGGCTGGGCTTGTTAACGCTCTAAACAACTCTATCATTGTTAATCGTTCCTCATGGCGGTGTGTTGCTGTGTTTGTCTTCGCTGACTAACTTTTCAGCATTCGTAATTAATTGAGATAATGCGTCGTTTTTGCAGAGACTAGTTCACCATCAAAGTGAAATGCAGCACTAACCCTATGGTAATAATCATTCCCACATAGTGATTGTTTAGAAATGCATTGAAGCAATTTTCTTTCACTCGATCTTTAATCAACCATTGTTGATAAATAAACAGCCCCGCTGCCAACGCTACTGAAACGTAGAAAACCCAAGTTAACGCTAGTACGTCTGCTAGGTAGAGCAAAATACTTAATGAAAGCAATTGCAACAAGCCAATAACCAATTTATCAAGGCGCCCAAATAAAATAGCGGTAGACTTCACACCAATTTTCACATCATCGTCACGGTCTACCATGGCGTATTCGGTATCATAAGCAACCGTCCAAAGCAGATTAGCTAGGTATAACCACCAAGACCACCAAGGTATATCCTGATTGACAGCCATAAACGCCATTGGTATCGCCCAGCTAAATGCTGCACCCAACACCACTTGAGGTAGATGGGTATAGCGCTTCATAAATGGGTAAACACTGGCTAATATTAGTGCGCCGAATGACAAAACTATGGTTTGCCAATTTAGTGTGAGAACCAGCCCAAATGCAATCAGTATCAAAAATACGAAGAGCCCTAGCGCTTCTTTCTCTGTAACTTGTCCAGATACTATCGGCCGATTTGCCGTTCGCTGTACATCTCCATCTACTTTTCGATCGGCAAAATCATTAATGACACAACCTGCAGAGCGCATCACGAATACACCCAGAACAAATACAATTAGAATAGATAAAGACGGAATTCCTTGTGCAGCAAAGAGTAACGCCCAAAGCGTTGGCCATAACAACAGGAAAACGCCGATGGGCTTATCTGCTCGCATGAGCAGCCAATATGCTTTCAACTTATCTTTGTCCATTGGTTTCCAGTGTTTGGTAAGCCGGCGATTGTGGAAGAAAAACTTCAGCTACCATTAAGTGATGATGCTCAAATTGGAATAACGAACGTCTACCCCACAATGAAAATTCAGATTCTATTGCCAAGCGCTTCAAAAAAACATCTTGCTTTGAAATTTCAATTAATTCAAAAGGTTGCCTGACAAATCGATTGTCATTGAAAATAATTTGTCCAAGGGGTCGACTGCCTAAATCTGATAAATCTCGTTCGCATAACGCTTGTGGTAAAACAGAACGTGCGAAGACCCAGGGTTGATCATTGCCGCATAAAAGCACTTCGCGAATTTGCCATTGCTGCTTTGCACAAGGGTTGGCGTCACTAGGTAGATTGAAATTTAATCGGTCAATTTCCTCAAGCTCCGGATTCATCTGCCGTTGACCTATTACCGTCAATGAAAATTGCTGACAGTGAGACTGCACTCTTTCTGTTAACGAGCTGGTGTCTAGCAACCATTTGCGCAGACAGGCATGATCGATGGACGTTTCGGATAGTTCAGACCATTGATTTGGTAGCCTGACAGGGAATTTTATATCGGACAAAGTAAACATCAAATTAGTGAGATATGTCATATGATAACAATAGCCTCAATCAGACAAAAGCAATGCTTAATTTAGTTTTTTCAAAACCCAGAATTATTGATATTATGAGTGAAAAATTAACCAAAGTGGTTGGGATTGCGTAAATGAAAAACTTTTTAGCTTTTTTAATATTCACTATCATGTTTTGTACTGCCTCCCTGACCATGCAGTCAAAAGCCAATGCCCAAGTGTCATTCGCTTACTTTGGTTTAGAGCCAGATATAGTCACCAATTATTTGGGGACTAACGCAAGAAACCTCGGTTACGTGAGAATTACCGTGGAGCTGATGCTAGAAGATGCTGAATATTTAGAAGCCGCAGAACACCACTCCCCCCTACTTCGAGCAACTATGATCGATATTTTTGGTCGGCAACCCGAAGAAAAAGTTAAGTCATTGACTGGACGCGAAGATATCCGGCGAATGAGTCTCGATAAATTGCGCAGTCTACTGAAAAAAGAAACTGGAAATGAAATGGTTAAAGATGTGATTTTTACTAAATACCTTTATCAAGGTGGTTAACTTTTGCGCTTGTCACCAATTCGTACAAACCACCAAGCAAGTGCACAACCACTAATAAGTCCTGCAGTATGAGCTGTATTTGCCATCGAGACCCAAAGTAAGTCTGCGTAACCGAGGATTAGCCAAACTAACAAAAATCCAATCATTGCATTGGGCAACCTTAAACCCCATTTTGGTCTCAGCCATCCTATCCACCATACAAAACCTACCACGGCATAAACAACACCAGATAGCCCTCCAAAATTAGGGCCGCTTACTAATAATTGCCCTATATTGGAAACAATGGCTGAAACTGCGAAAATCATCAGAAGTGCACTGGTACCAAATTTGGCTTCAATCTGACGACCTAGATACCACCACCAAAGCAGATTAAACACCAGATGGATTTCAGAAAAATGGATAAAGGCTGGTGTAATAACCCTCCACCATTGTCCTGATTCTAGTAGTAAGCCCAAGTCTTGGATTGTTAGCGTTGAACGAACCCAACCAAATGCTCCAAATACAGACAGAATATAAACGGTTAGGCAACATACCAGTACCAACCAAGTTAAGGGGGATTGTTTGACAGCAGATAGCTTCAAACTGGGTAAGCCCAGCGTCTTATCTGAAAGATTACCCACTGGGTCTGATTGCCATGCTAAGTTTTGATATTTAGGATTTTGTGGGTCCGCAATAAATTCTTCACAAAGATGTTTAGCGAGGGTAAATTGCTCGGGATCAGAGAGTAAAACCTGATGTGGCATGCTGTTATGATCTGAATCAGTAGTATCAAAGGCATATTTGGCTGCGACTTTTTGGCTGTTTAGATAGCTCACCAGTAGTCTTGCCGCGTTCTCTCGATTAAAAGCAACTAACTGCATTTATTGCACTTACTCGTTGTTTTCTATTGAAGACACGACTGGGTAGTTAGTTCGCCATGCCTCAAACCCTCCGTCCATGCTATACACTTCATCAAAACCTTGATGAATTAAGAACTGTGCAGCTTGCTGCGAGCTAATTCCGTGGTAGCACCCTACAATTATGGGCATATCGAATTCGGTATTCGACATAAACTGTTGCAATGAGCCATTGGTCAAATGAAAAGAGTCTTCTACGTGAGCTTGTTCAAAGGATTGCTCATCCCGAATATCAACGTACTTTGCTTTTTTAGCGCTGAGTAACTCAAACGTTTTTTCAACAGAAATATGCTCAAACTCTTCCACTTAAATTACTTATCCTCTTAGAATTCAATTTCAACCAATGTGAACATTCAAAATAAACGTTATTTACCAATTCAGTATTACTTTACCAGAATGGCCTGATGCCATTGTATCAAATCCTTGTTGAAAATCTTCAATTGGGAATTGATGAGTGATAATAGGAGATAAGTCCAAGCCGCTCTGAATAAGACTCGCCATTTTATACCAGGTCTCAAACATTTCTCTGCCATAAATACCCTTGATATTAAGACCTTTAAAGATCACTTGGGTCCAGTCAATCGCGACATTCTCTGGCGGTATCCCTAGCATGGCAATTTTTCCGCCGTTGTTCATTTTGGCTAACATATCGCTAAACGCCGCAGGCACTCCGGACATTTCAAGTCCAACATCAAACCCTTCGGTCATTCCTAACTCTTGCATCACTTCACCAAGATTCTGTTTAGCGACGTTGACGACTCGAGTTGCGCCCATTTTTTTAGCTAAGTCTAATCGATACTCGTTAATATCGGTGACAACGACATAACGAGCCCCAACATGTTTTGCAACTGCTGCCGCCATAATACCGATAGGTCCAGCGCCTGTTATCAATACGTCTTCGCCAACCAAATCAAATGACAATGCGGTGTGTACAGCATTGCCAAAAGGATCAAAGACCGCAGCTAATTCATCGCTAATATTGTTTGGAATTTTGAATGCGTTAAAGGCTGGAATAACCAAATACTCTGCAAAAGCACCTTGACGATCAACGCCAACACCTTCGGTATTTCGACATAAATGACGACGCCCTGCTCGACAATTTCGACAATGTCCGCAAGTTATATGACCTTCTCCGGAAACACGATCACCTTTTTCAAAACCTTTGACTTCCTGTCCCATATCGACAACTTCACCAACATACTCATGGCCAACAACCATAGGCACAGGAATTGTTTTTTGTGACCATTCATCCCAATGAAAAATGTGCATATCTGTGCCGCAAATAGCGGTCTTTTTAATTTTTATCAGTAGATCATTGTGGCCTACTTCAGGCATTTCAGAATCAGTAAGCCAAATCCCTTTTTCGCGATAAAGTTTCGCTAGCGATTTCATGAGATCACTCCTAATTCCTTACCCACTTCAATAAACGCATCAATGGCTTGATCTACTTGCTCTAAACTGTGAGCTGCTGACATTTGTGTACGTATTCTTGCCTGCCCTTTAGGTACAACCGGAAACGAAAAACCGACGACATATATCCCTTTTTCGAGCATTTTGTCTGCCATCTCACTGGCTAACTTCGCATCTCCAAGCATCACTGGAATGATAGCATGGTCCTTCCCAGATAACGTAAAGCCTGCCTCTTCCATTCTCTTTCGGAAATGCACGCTATTGCGATTTAACGTTGAACGAATCTCACTGCCATTTTCCAAAAGTTCGAACACTTTTAGCGATGCCGACACAATAGGAGGTGCAACAGAATTTGAAAACAAATAAGGTCGAGAGCGTTGTCGCAGCCATTCGACAATTGGCTTGCTGGCTGCTGTGTAACCGCCAGATGCTCCGCCCAATGCCTTACCCAAAGTACCGGTAATAATGTCTACTCTGCCCATTACATCGCAATATTCGTGACTTCCTTTGCCATTTTCTCCGACAAATCCGGTAGCGTGACAATCGTCAACCATAACCATGGCATCGTATTTGTCTGCTAAATCACAAATGCTGTGTAAATCTGCAATAACACCATCCATCGAGAATACGCCATCAGTAGCAATAAGCTTGAATCTTGCACCGTCCGCTGTGGCTTGTTTCAATTGAGCTTCGAGTTCTGCCATATCATTGTTTGCGTAGCGATAACGCTTGGCTTTACTTAGGCGCACACCGTCAATAATACTCGCATGGTTGAGGGCATCTGAAATGATGGCATCATCAGCTGTCAATATCGTTTCAAATAAACCGCCATTAGCATCGAAACAGGAAGGATAAAGAATAGTGTCTTCCATGCCGAGAAAATGGCTTATTTTTCCTTCCAATTCTTTATGTATATCTTGAGTACCACAAATGAATCGAACAGATGCCATGCCAAATCCGTGATCATCCAGACCCTGTTTTGCTGCCTCAATCAAACGGCTATCATTGGCAAGCCCCAGATAATTGTTCGCGCAGAAATTAAGGACTTGATTACCGCCACTCACACGGATATCTGCTTTTTGCTGTGAGGTGATGACTCGTTCTGTTTTGTACAGACCTTGCTCTCTTACTTGCTCTATTTGTGCAGAAATGTGTTGGCTAAAGGCTTGGCTCATGGGTGACCTCGAACGGGTGGTTAGTATTATTTGTATAGTAAGGCATTATTCAGGATGGGAATATGGGTAAGTCGTTAAAAGGCAATAATTTACTTAGTAGTAGGGGTGTAAGGTTTTGCTTACGTGATTGAAACTAAACCGAATCATATGTCACTAAGACAACAATTTATTTGAAACTAGTGTAATCCCAGACGCCGTTTTTATAGTGCTTTTCGAGCTGTTCATATAATTGACTTTCAGGAATGGGTTTAGCGATGTGGAAACCTTGGGCCATGTCACAGTTTAAGGCTTTCAATATATCAATTTGTGACTGCTCTTCTATTCCTTCTGCAATCACTTTCATGCCCAAGTTTTGTACCATAGCAACCGTAGAAGTCACGATTTGCATATCTGCGTTGCTGCTAAGCATGCCATCAATGAAGGCTCTGTCTATTTTGATATAATGAGCTGGCATTTTTTTCAGGTAGCTTAACGACGAGTATCCGGTGCCAAAATCATCAATCGAGATCAAGAATCCACGTTCGACTAGAGACTGCATAATTTCGGTTGTGCGTTCCACATCAGAAACTAGTGTACGTTCTGTTAATTCAAGCTCAAGAAGCTCTGGTGCTAGCCCAGAACTGGCTAATTTATCGTCTAGGTAGGGGATGAGTTCTGGATCAAGAAATTGAATGCCAGCTAAATTTATCGCTACTTTGAGATTTGTGTAACCTCTGCGCTTAAATTCTTTAAGAACATTGTAGGCATGTTCGATACACCAATAACCCAACGAAAGCATAAATTCTGAGCTTTCCAGAATTGGGATAAAATGCCCCGGTGAAACGAAGCCGCGCTTTGGATGCACCCATCTAAGTAGTGCTTCAAAGCCGACCAATTTGCCTGTGGCTAATTCAATCTGGGGTTGCAGCGCAAAACTAAAATGATTGCTGACTAAGGCACTTCTTGCTTCATCCTCTAGTGCCACTTTGTCCAACGCTTGTTGAGACATTTTTTTAGTATAAATTTGATAGCAATTACCGCCATTGCTTTTCGCATAGTACATGGCAACATCTGCGTATCTGAGCAACTCCTGCACGTCGGCTTTAGCGGAGTTTGTGTAAGCTAGGCCGATACTGGTTGAAACAAAGAATCGCAGTTCATCGACACTTATAGGCTGGCGGAAACGTTCAAGAAGCTTATCCGCTACTACTACGGCATCTTCCACTTCATTGACATGTCGCAGCATGATGGCAAATTCATCCCCACCAAGTCGACATGCGACGTCAGTATCTCTCACAACACTGAGAAATCGTGTCGCTGCTTCGCTCAACAATTTGTCGCCTACTTCATGCCCATAACTATCATTGACCTTTTTGAAATCATCCAAATCAAAGAATAAGACAACAACATAGCCAGAGGTTTTTCTTAGCCCTTTTATTGCTTCAACTAATTGGAAAGTCAGCATGTTTCGATTGGGTAACTGAGTCAACTGATCAAACATGGCGATGTTTTCTAGCTCACTAGTTTTAGTTAATACCTCATGATCCAGTTGCTCCAGTCGCAAGGCCAGTTCATCAGCAGAATCGTTCAAAGTGTCTAATTCATCTCTGAACAGGTGAGGAGAATCAACATTCCTTGCTCTGAAAAGTTTGTAATTGCGTTGGGATAAAAGAGGAAGGCGTCTAGCCAATCGAATGAGTCTGAGCCTGATACTGTTAGTTAACACATAAAAGCACAAAATAGAGATCAAAAACATGGCTAGCGCAGTGAAAAGAAAACTCTTCTGATAGGATTGGTGTGTCTGCATTAGAGGAGTGATGTCATGTGACGCTAGCACAAAGTCTTGGTCTGATGTAATGGTCGACATAGGAATCAATATCAAAAAATAGTTCCTATTGTTGAGGTTAACTCTGACCCCATTGTTTAAAAATTGTGTTGAAGTCAAATCTGCAGGCAATAACTCAATAATTTGCTCCATAAATTCTCGTTGTTTCTTAATCAAAGGGCCGCGAATTAAGTAGCTATCTTTTTGATTGTTCTTTTCTTTATCGTTGATATTGACCAATGCCAGAGAAGCATCTTTTGATTGATTCAAAAATGCCAATGTCTCTATGAGTCCATAACTTAAAGATAATGTGGCTAGCTCACCATTTTTGTCTAATATGGGGATAGTAAGCACTTGCGTACACTCTTTTTCACAATGGGTAACAACAAGCGACCGTTGCTGTTCGAAAACCTGCTCGGAAAGCGCGTTTATATAATCGGGAATTAGCCTCTTAGAGCCGTAAATTAAGTTTCGATTTTGATTAATCAGCCAAACACCGTCCACATTCCAGTTCAATTCGAGAAATTCGAAGCGCATCGAGAGTGTGTTTCCCATGGCTTCTAGAAAATCCGTTTCCTCTTGATGAATCTGCACGAAGAGTTCGACCCAAGATTCCAAACGATTCCTGAATAGTTGGTTTAATAGCGCGTATTGTTTTTGGTTTTGTTGGCGCATTTCGGTTTGTTTTAGTTGGAAGTCTTCATTAGTTTTATTTAACCATAAAATAGACATCGCGATACTAAGTGCCAAAAGCATCACTATCAGTAGCAATACCATTTTATTAGGTAGACTGACAAAAGAGCGCATGTTTTAGAACCAGTGCATTAGCTGGAATGCATAAATATTCCAGTACTTGCTGTTATTAGTAACAACATCTGGCATCAACAGAGGAGCTAACCTGCCCGCACCTTTGACACGGTGAACTTCAGCACTGATACGCCAATCTTTGGTAAAATCCCAACTCAATCCTAGTGTCGCTTGGTCTTGAAAACCAAAATATGCGGGAACAAAACCGCCAAATTGCGCTTCTCTAATTCGTCCGTCTCTGTCTTTGCGGTCTAAATCAAATATATCAAGACGAGTTAAAAGGGTAATGTCGTTGTTAACAAAGTATCTGAATTGCGCATACCCGCCTTCAGATGTTGAGTCGTTAATAAACCCTGGCGCAATAAGATCTTTGTATATGGTTCTTTCTTTAAAAATCTCGAAGGCAAATTGCCAGTCTTGTGCATCGTAAACTGAATGGATCATTATCCGATTGACGTCGGCTCTTCCATCTATCAACGTATCTTGCTCAGCTTGATCATATTTAAATTCAGAATCTAGAAACCCTAAACTAATATGAAAAACGCCACTAGCGGGCTTCCATACTAAATTGGCTTGGTGTGCGAATTTCTGTTTTAAATCACCGGCTGCACCATCGCCCAGTAAATTTCGCGCTTGCTTATCACTTATAGGAGAAGCACCGAAGCTCCAGTTAAAATCCCA
The DNA here is from genome assembly GCA_947503265.1 of uncultured Alteromonadaceae bacterium. GTDB lineage: Bacteria > Pseudomonadota > Gammaproteobacteria > Enterobacterales > Alteromonadaceae > Aliiglaciecola. Next base: position 29,023 of record CANNDC010000001.1, on the reverse strand, counting down.
TTCACCAAGGCTATTACTAGTATTTGCTACCAACGCAACGCCATCCGAGCCCAATGCAACATCTCGGAATTGATCAAAATACACAGATTGAGGCAGTATTATGCTGGGACGGGTATGGGGAATATCTCTTGTTGCTGAATACAACCAGTGATAATTTTTGAATCGACCCAGATGCAAATTAGCCCGCCAATCAGCGCTATTTGCTATCTGAATATCGGCGAACAAAAAATCTACTCTTACACCTTCGGTATACCGATTGCCACCATTTAAATAGACTGCTTGGCCGGCGATTCTAAATTTGGGGTTTAATCTGTAGGACGCGTTGACGCCCACCTCGGTCAATCGCAGTGAAACATCTTTATGATCATCGACAAAATTGGATTCATCAGCTTGAATAAGTCCTTGAGAGATGAAGCCTCGCCACTTGAAGTCATCTGCAAACGCGTCTTGCACATTCGCCAAACTAGAAACTAGCAATGCCACAAACAGAACTAATCTGAATATGTTCATCTATTCGGCCCCTATTATTTGAATTGCTGAATCATCGAGATCGTCCATTGATGATAAAATATAGCCAACCGCACCCGGGGTGTTTTCAATTTTTGATTTCATATCTTCAGGTGAGTCGACCTCGATTGGAGCTTCGCCCAAACCAGAGTAAGCCAGCTTGTTCCAAAGCCTTTCTATTTGATAAGGAAACATCTTAAGAATATCTTTGCAGAGTTTGGTATGTGCTTTGGAATTGGCTGGTAACACGAAAACAGTAATTTGTTGACCATCAGGCCATGTAGTCTGTCTCATCGAGAAAATCTTGCGCAATTGGTTGGAGTTTAATTCAGTGGTGGTTACCGATACGTTAGCAATGACAATAACACGCTGTTCTTGCGCAACCACAGCGTGACTAATCAATATCAGTAACAAGAGTGTAGCGACCCTCGCCAATCTACCTGTCAATCCCTTCACCTTTATCCATCAATGGAGGTACCGCACCAAAAAAATCTAATGTCTTGTCCAATTTTCTGCATATTCCCAATTTCAGAACATGTTGCTACCGTTTGCAGCCAACACGTAATATAGTTGTGAAAATTATTGCATGAATAAATATGCTTTATAAACAACCAATTCAGGTTACTTTATTTACCATAATGGCACACTCATCTCAGGAACACACGAAATTTACCCTCTCTGCGGCAGAAATTCTTGCTAATTGGCTATATTCTAGCCTTATCGCAGTATTAACGCCTTTGCTTGTGCTGCATTGGGCCACAAATTCGTTATTGAAAAAACCCGGCTTTGGTAGCAAACGACTTAGCCGATTTGGCTTCATACCTCGGAAGACTCAGCCAACGAGTATTTTGATCCACTGTGTCTCAGTGGGTGAAGTCAACATTGCAGCAAGTATAGTAAAAAGGCTGTCAAAGCTTGATCCAAAGTTAACCTTTACTTTAACCACAACCACGCCAACGGGAGCGGAAAATGTAAAGCGACTATTAGGGGATGCTGTTCAACATCTTTATTTGCCCATTGATCTTGAACTCATTATGGGCAGGTTACTCAAGCGTATTTCGCCTCAGCAAATAATGATTGTAGAAGTGGAGTTATGGCCAAACTTGTTGAGACAAGCTAGCAGATTGCAAATTCCAGTTACTGTTGTAAACGCGCGCATGACCAATAATTCCGTTAAGGGGTATCAGAAGATGGGGCTGCTATTTCAGCCAATGCTGAGATCCCTACATAAGGTTTTAGCCCAAGGTCAACGCGACTACCACAATTATCTTTTGTTGGGTTTACCGGAAGACAAATGTTTTTTGACGGGAAACCTTAAATTCGATCTAGACAATGGAAAAAACCGGAGCACAAATAGTTCTTCGTTAATTGATCACATGAAAATCGACGGCAGAATAGTCATTGTAGGGGGGAGCACCCATGATCCAGAAGAAAGCATTTTACTGGACGCTTTTAAGATGATTAAAGAGCGTTTTCCAAGGGCAATATTATTTATAGTGCCCAGGCATCCGCAACGATTCTCGCAAGTTCATGAGCTGTGCTCTGAATCAACTCTTAATACCGTACGCCTGTCTGATAAGCCTGAAATTACTGACAATACCCAAATAGTGCTAGTAGATGCCATGGGACTATTAAATGATGTTTATAAGGTATCAAAAATAGCATTTATTGGAGGAAGTATTGCAGATAAAGGCGGACACAATGCGCTAGAGGCAGTCAAGGTTGGTGTGCCTGTATTGATGGGAGAAAACCAATACAATAACCCAGAGATAGCTAGCACACTCAGACAAGAGGGCTGCCTTATAAATGTCGCTACTGCTAAAGATATTGCAAAACAGTGTCTAATTTGGTTAGAAGATGAAGAAATGCGCCAACAGGCGGCTCAATCAGGCCTTGATGTTATCCAAAGGAATCAGGGGGCGCTGGATAACACCCTAATACACTTAGGTTTCGGTATTCAACGCCAATAGAGCGTCTACTTGCTGTACTACTTTTTCTAGAGAAATCTCATTCATGAGATCTTGTCCTTTCGCTCTGGTTCCCCAAGGTAATTCTTGCCAAGTCTTACCATACTGTTGTTCTATCATGTCGTCGTAAACCGATACCACATTGTTTAGATTGCAATAAGGACCAGTGCGCCTTGGATTACTGTGAGCATACAATCCAATAACCTGAGTACCGACTGTTGTTGCCATATGGGCTGGGCCAGTATCAGGTGCAATAACTAGTCGTGCTCGCTTTAACACGGACAACATTTGCTTCAAACTGGTTTGTCCGATCAAATTAAGAGCAATACAGGAGGATAGTTTCATTATTTCGTCGCCAACTTGTTTGTCTAATGCTGCTGGGCCGCCGCATAGCACTACCTTAAGTCCTTTTTTATTCATGTAGTCGGCTATTTGTGCATACCCTTCAGCGGACCAATTTCTTTCAGCTTTGCTGGCTGCTGGACTAATAACGACGAAATCACTCAATTCACTGCAGGTTAAATCAGCCCAACTTTCATCTTCTTTGGCAATGGGCATTTGCCAAGAAACCATGTTCTCAGAAGGGATACCAATGGCATCGGCAAAGCCCATAAATCCTTCTAAAACATGAGAAAAAGGTTTCTCAGCAATACGTTTATTGGCAAACAACCAATGCAATTCTTTGCTGCGATTCCAATCAAAGCCTACCTTGGTTTTCGCTTTTATTCCCAATGAAGCTAGGTTTGCTCTAAAAGCCACCTGCATAATAAATAGCACATCAAACTCTTCCCCAGAGAAAGTCTGTTTTAATTTCTTGTTTGCAGCCCGTCCTTCTTTTTTGTCGTAAATCACAAAACGTATATTGGGCAAGTCTTTCAGTAATAGATATTCGACTCTGCCTATTATCCAGGTAATTTCAATTTCTGGAGCTTGCCTTTGAATGCGATTAACCATTGCCACTGCGTGACAAACATCGCCAATAGCAGAAAGTCGTAAAATACAAAGTTTTTTAATATTCAAAGAGGCTGAACTTATTCTGGCTGCAAACTTGCGTTAATTTCATTACACTTTGTTTGATTAAACAAGGCCAATTTCAACAAACTATGTCAAAAGTCGCTAAAAGTAGCTTTCGAAGTTCACATAACTCCCAACCTAAGAATGAATCTATTTGGTTTGATTCTGATGAATTTGACTCAATCACCAGTGACCATTTTGAACCTGAATATTGGCACAAAAACCACTCCATCATTGGTTCAGCTTTAGGCAGGGGCACAACGTATTTCTTTGCGCATGCGGGGAGTGAGTTTGTGCTAAGACATTACCGTCGGGGGGGATTGATTGGTAAATTGCTGACAGATCAGTATCTTTATACCGGTTTGAGTAACACTCGCGCTTGGCAAGAAATGAGCTTGTTATTGAAATTAAAAGAATTAACCTTACCAGCCCCGACTCCCGTTGCCGCTCGCGTGACAAAAAATTTGTTTTATTATCAAGCAGACATCATTACTAAAAAAATACCTCATGCCCAAGACGTCCACCAGCACTTACTTACTGAACCGTTGTCAGCAGAGATATGGGAGTGTATCGGTGCGACCATCGCTAAGTTTCACACCAACCAAATTTACCATCACGATCTTAATATCCACAATATCATGCTCGATAAGGACGATAAGGTATGGCTAATTGATTTTGATAAGTGCGCTACGCGAAATGGCGAGAAATGGAAGAAGGAAAATCTAGATAGATTAGCTAGGTCGTTAAAAAAGGAAAAAAATAAGCACTCTGAATATCATTTTAGAGATGAGAATTGGGATACACTGAAAAACGGGTATTCCAGCAGTTAATTGTGTTGCTCAAAACTGAGTTGTTGTGAGAGTCTATTTAACCTGAGTTAAGGTTAATTACTTGTTTCTCGATTTATAAGTAAGCTCATGTAACTTCGCTTCTTTCAAAAATCCATACATAGCGTTGACCGTAGCAGTTACTAACCCTCGCCTACCAGACAAGAACATTCGTCGAAGAAAATATTCTTTAATGAACATCAAAGGGAAAATAAAAAGCAATTTGATTATTGATGGCTTAGCCCCCTTATTGAATTTTTCTTGTGCTTTTAAAGATGAATAACTGTTCTGCTTTGACATCAAAATGTCGGTACTGTGATAGCCATAATGTTTAACTCGTTCCTTAACATCTTTGACCACTGAACCAGAATCTAAAACGACATTTTCATGTACAAGACGATTGGTAGGAAAGGATACTTTCTCTTTGTTATAAACTCTTATAATCGAGCGCTTAGCTGATGATGCCGACATAGGCTGGCCCCAGAAAAGATCCTCAAAATAAAGTTTAAACGCGTCGGCTGTATTTTCGTCGACTAGAGTTTGAATTTGTTTTGCGAGTTCATCGCTCAACACTTCATCTCCATCTATATTGAATACCCATTTATTCTTACACAGCGACATGGCATGGGCTTTTTGCTTGGCAAAGCCAAGCCAATCTTGATGTACAACTTTACATCCAAAGGCTTGTGCAATCTCCACTGTTGAATCTGTACTTCCTGAATCAACTAATACAACCTCATCAAAACATTGCACAGACATTAATACCTCTTGCAGATGTTGCTGCTCGTTGAGAGTAATAATGAAAACACTGATGGGAGTATGTTTCATGGGTGCTTTTCTTGTTGTTCGATTGACCAAAGTGCGGCGTATTTATGAAACGCGTATTGACCCAAAATAATTGCCATTAAAAAACCGCGTTTTCCATCTAAGAAGCCAAGCCGAAAGATATATTGCTGAGTAAAATCGACAAAAAAGCGCAATACGGCAAAACTGAGCGAGGATTTTTTGCCTTTCTTACGTTTTTCTTGTGCTCCCAACACACCGTATTTCAAATGCTTTTCTTGAGCATGGTAGTAATCACGCCAACTGTAGTGAGCTAAAGCATTGTTGAGTACTTTTATTTTTTTAATCGGCATTTCTAAAGACTCATGCACACTGCGATCTTTAAAATTTGCACCTGCCTTGAGGAAAATTTTTCCTTGTGGTGAAGCATAACGACCGCGCTTCAACGGCTTGCCAAAAAGATAGGTATGCCAAGGAATTTCTAACATGGTCACATCACCAATATCGTGCGACAAAGTGTCGTCAATCTCTTGCTTCAATGCTTCTGAAACGATTTCATCGGCATCTATATTCATCACCCAATCATACTGGCAATAACCAAGCGCCCGATTTCTTTGCGGGCCGAAACCGGGCCAATCAGTTTGATAAACTTTATCAGCATATTTTTCTGCAATTTCAACTGTGTTATCTGTACTACCAGAATCCAATACGATCAGTTGATCAACCCACCCCTGAAGAGGTTTGAGGCAACTTTCAATACGATCCGCTTCATTACAGACGATGATAAAACACGATATTTTTTTTCTGTTCATGGTCGAAAGTTTAATACGATGAAATTATATAGTCGATGAAAATAGTGATTGGCTACAAATAATTACAAAGTAACTAAAACCTTGAACAGTATTCGTCATCTGATTGCACTAGATTAACGGGTAATTTAAATACTCCCACATTATTTCATGGAAGAGCATATTTTGGATAAATTAACCGTCGTCTATTTAGCCTTTGGAGAAAGAAAAGACATCGTTAGACAAATCTTGTTTTCAGCACTATCTATAAAACAATTCAATGAAAAAGACGTGGCTATTGTGGTTATGACGGACTCTCCACAGCGATTCTTATTTGCTAAAAATTATTGCCGCCTTGTCCGTCTAACGTCTGACGTATTGAAAGATTGGTCTGGCACTCACAATTTTATGTGGCGAATTAAAATTAAAGCCATTGAGCATTGCGTGAGCCTGTACTCGGATTCAAATATACTTTATTTTGATTCTGATACAGTAGCGATTAACCCGCTACAGAATCTAAATCGTACCTTATCCTCTGGGTATTCTTTAATGCATACCAATGAGGGAGTTATCTCTGAAAACAAAGGAAGCGGCCAAAAAAATCTATTTAAGCATTTAAATGGCAAATCTTTTTCAAATTACACCTTTACTCAACATACTTGTATGTATAACGCAGATGTTATTGGTTTGCCCAAACAAACAGCTTTTTCACTTGTACAGGAATGTGTTGAAATCTGCGATCTGCTTTGTGCAACAAAAGCAGACAAAACTTACCTTGAGCAACTAGCATTTTCTATGGTTTTAGGGCGATATAAAGAGGTCTTATTCACTGAAAAAGAAATTATGCACTATTGGGGAAGCAAACCAATTTGGGACGATTTAATTGGTAATTTTATTTGCGACTCTTTTTATGAACAAAGAAACGAGCAACAAATGATGCAGGCATTTCGTAAAATCAAATTGAGTGAACTGCCGATTCAATATAGACGTCAGAATTTAAACCGAAAAATGAAGCTAGCAGCAGACAAACTATTTCCAAAATTGAGAGTGCGGCACCTAAATTGAAAGCACAGCACCTAAACTGAAAAAACTGGCAGTCAGCCGCCCTCAAAACAAGGGCCAAGTGTCGCTTTTATGCAGGTAAACCTAACCAAGTAAACGATTTACAAGCTGTATTTTAATTCGGCAAAAATCATGGCGTCATGGTCAATGCCCTGCTCTCGTGTATCACTAGAGTCAAGCACACCACCAAGCTTCAGTTGCCAATCTTGCCAAACCGTTTGGTAATAACCACTTAGTTGAAATATCTTTTCAGTCGACACAAGAGGCATTTCCAACTGATTTTGATTGTCTAGATCTATATGTCTTAGCGCCAGCTCAATGACATCACCATCAGAAAAATGGCGAAGATAGCCTATTGACCACATTTGCGCTTCGGCATCGATACTCTCCGTCAATTGTCTGCGGTAGTATCGATATCCGGAAGAATAGGTGCCACTTTCGTAAAAACAGCTTGTAATATCGTTTACCGCTTCTGAACAAGCAACGTTGGTATCGCTATACTCTAAATAGACTTTTGCCCCCGCCAGATAGCTTGAAAGACCAAATGTAGAAGCGGTATTACTGGCATTAAACTCGCTTGACTCACCTTCATCAATGAACTGAGAATAGAGACTTACTGGTCTATCAAATGCATTGAAGGTGTATTTGAAGTCAAGTCCTCCTAAATGACTGCCAATGCGAGTCTCTAACTCCGGCTCACAGGAATCGCTACCGTCACTGCAACGCTCCCTAAACGTCAATACTTTGAAGAAATCACTGAATCTATCAGGCTGGTTTTCACCACCCCAAATCGCGACCCAAGACAAGCCTATTTCCAATCCAGTAATAGGTTGACTGGTGAATCGTGTGGCCCAAATTTTAGCATCTGGCACACTGCGGCTGTCTTCCAACTGACCGACTTGGGCTGTGGCATACCAAGGCCCTAAGAAAGAGAGCCAGGGTGACTCTGATGCAGTTGCAGATGACTTAGATAGTGCAAGAGTCGGAATAGGACGGGCATTATTAGAAAGCACTAAACTATTTGAGTGTGCAGGTCCCCACCATTGATCTATCGATCCTAAACGTAAGTTAAAGTCGCCAAATTGATAGGCAATGTAACTTTGGTCAAAGTTCGTTTCACCATTTGTTTCGTAATTTACCGAGATTTTCGCAGCAAGGCGCTTGAATCGCGTTTCGGTTGTTGTGTTAATTCGCCACTTTTCTCCTTGCTGGCCATCAAAACTAGCAAAACGACTTCGATCTGTTCCCCCATATAGGGTTACTGAAGAACGTGAGGCCTTTCTTTGCAACAAGATTGAATAATGTTTTAAACGTCTTGCAGAAATTGCCGCAATTTTTGACATTTCATTGAAGTTAAGTTGATCGAGTTGTTTTGCAATCCCTTTCCATGGAATCGGATAGCTAGTGACTGAAGCTTGTAGATGTCCATGATCAACTAAAATTTGTAGGTCATAGTGCAACTGAGGATCTGTCGTTCCTACCCATGGGGAAGCATTGATTTTTAATGAGAATAAGCAACAAACTACAGACAACACTAGGGGAATTAGACCTAGTCCTTTAAATACCACTTATTTTACTCCTTAAGATTCCCGCGAAACACAAGCCTGACATAGTGTTGAGCTTATGCTTATGTATTACCAAGGTTTATATGAAAGTTATTATTGTTAAAGCACTTGGAATTATTGATCGGTCTATTATAAGCTTGAATACTTGTTAAGCGAAACTTATTGAGATGCTTTATGCAAACAAAAGCCATTTACCCAGGCACGTTTGATCCTATCACTAATGGTCATGCTGACCTAATAGAAAGAGCATCTAAGATGTTTACTTCTGTCACTGTCTGTATTGCATCTAATCCCAGCAAAAGGCCTCTTTTTACTCTAGAAGAACGGGTATCCCTGATTAAACAAGTTACGGCAAATCTTAAGAATGTCGAAGTGGTTGGCTTTAGGGGGTTACTCGCCGATTTTGCCGACACCCTTAACGCCAGAATATTGATTCGCGGCTTACGTGCAGTATCTGACTTCGAGTATGAGTTTCAATTGGCCAATATGAACCGCCGCTTGAATCCAAAATTGGAAAGTGTCTTTTTAACACCCGCGGAAGAGAATTCATTTATCTCTTCAACGTTAGTCAAAGAAGTCGCAATGCACAGAGGCAAAGTTGATGGGTTTTGTCACCCGGTAGTACAAAGTGCGTTGTTAGAAAAGTTTCACAAGTAGCTACCCAACTCGATATTTACTGACGTTGTTTGAGCAGTGAGAAAGTCCTCTTTGCACTACGTTTATTTAACCTGAACTATGGATAAGAAATTAGCTAACACATTGAATTATATTTCTTAATTTTATATTAGGTTACAGCTAGCGATTTTTTCTAGTACAAGGCAAATTTGTGCATCAATAGACAGCCTATTGTAAACAAATTTAACGCAGTAATAGGGAAAAACAGCAGCTAGAACGTTTAACAAGAGGTCAGATTGTTGCTACTGTCGAACAATAAAACGACCTTGTCGTTCAAAGTGAATGACGAAGCTTGTCATCAATAAATCCAACTTTTAACTATTTTTGGCACTGTTTACAGAAAAAAGTATTTCGTTGTCCAATAGTTACCGACTCAATCGTGGTTTCACATTTCACGCATTTTTCACCCGTGCGGCCATAGACCAACAACTCTTGGGCAAAGTAACCCGGGCTGCCATCTGCTTGTGCAAAGTCTTTCAACGTAGTCCCGCCTTGTTGAATGGCTTTTTCCAATACTTGCTTAATAATAATTGCCAAGTTTAGATAGCGTTTTTTACTGATTTTACCTGCACTCTTCCTCGGATCGATACCTGCAATAAATAGCGATTCATTCGCATAAATATTGCCGACACCTACAACAATATTGTTAGCCATAATAAAATTTTTCACGGCGACCTGTTTCCCTCGTGACATATCAAACAATCGTTGACCATCAAAGTCTTCGGTAAGTGGTTCTGGGCCGAGGTTTGAAAATAAGGTGTGAGAAATCTCGTCTTTACTTTGCCATAAACAAGCACCAAATCGACGAGCATCATTAAGGCGCAGACAATGGCCGCTAGTCATCTGTATATCGATATGATCGTGTTTCTGTAACGGCGTGTTGGTTGGGACAACTTTCAACCTACCAGACATGCCTAAATGCAAAATTATGCTGCCGACCTTGGTTTCAATCAGTAAGTACTTTGCTCGACGACTAATTTTGTCAATCGTCAATCCTTCAGTTTGATGGACTTCATCTGGTACGGGCCATCGCAACTGACGATTTCGCACGACAACTTTATCAATGGTCTGATTGATCATATGCGGTGTTATACCCATACGACTAACTTCAACTTCTGGTAACTCAGGCACGGGGTCTGGTCCTTTTAGAATCTGAATACAAATTAGAGAGGGATGACATAGTCATTGATATTGGCGTTTTCAATCACAAACCAATCACCATTGACCTGAACCTTCACATCTTGGTCGTTTTGATGGAATTGATATACCAACCCATTTTCCGTTCCCGCTAACCAGGCGACTACAATCACTGGCTGATCAGATACATCTGCTGAACTTGTTGGAGACATGGTTGATTGTTGCCAGTGAGTAACAAGATTAGAAATCTTTTGTGTCGACATCTCGGCATTAGGATTAACTCGCCAACCCGTTCCTATCCGCTGGATCTCAATGCCGTTGCTTTCAAGTGTCATCAATACAGCATGTTCAGGAAGCAAACCGATCGATTGTTGGTCATCCCCTGAGCCAACAAGAATGTTGTTGGTAGTATTGAATAAAAAAATCATCAACAACATGGCAAAGATGATGATGTTATTCCAAGCTTTTCGGGATAAACGAATCATGTGAAAAATTAGTAGCTAATTGAGATGCCTAAATATAATGGCAAAGTGGTTTAAAAGGAAGCGAACTGATATTAGCGTATTAAACGCAAAAAACCCGGCTTAAACCGGGCTTTTCGGGAGACAAAACAAGTAAGTTTTACTTGATCTTGGCTTCCTTGAACATAACGTGCTTGCGTACTTTAGGATCAAACTTTTTGATCTCCATTTTACCAGGCATATTTCGCTTGTTCTTATCAGTGGTGTAGTAGTAACCAGTACCGGCTGAAGAAACTAATTTAATTTTATCGCGCATAACAAGATTCCTTAAATTTTCTCGCCACGGGCACGGATATCAGTTAATACTGAATCAATACCATTTTTATCGATAATACGCATGCCTTTTGGCGTTAGGCGCAATTTAACGAAACGATTCTCGCTTTCAACCCAAAAACGGTGGGTTTGTAGATTTGGCAAAAAACGACGACGAGTCGCGTTTTTAGCGTGAGAGCGGTTGTTTCCTACCGCTGGACGCTTGCCAGTTACTTGACATACTTTTGACATCGTATTTGTCTCCGAACAACTTTTAATATTTCACACTAACCGCTCAACTAAAAAAGAGCGTAGTAAACAAGAGGGCGCACTTTATACAGTATATAATCCGTAGGATCAAGATTTTTGTTGTGTTGGATCGCTAAAACTCGTTCTACAAAAGCCCTCTTTCTGCGAAGGAAACACACTCGCCATCGCCAATAACAAAATGATCCAGGACATTAACATCAATGAGATCCATGGCTTTTTTAATTCGTTGGGTGATTTGCTGATCAGCCTGACTAGGCTCTGCAACGCCTGAAGGGTGATTATGGGCGAGTATCATTGCCGCTGCATTGTTCTCTAACGCTTTTTGAACTATTACCCTTGGATGCACACTTGCCGCATTGATTGTACCGAAAAATAATTTTTTAAAGGCGATCATACGGTGTTGACTATCGAGCAATAAAACAGCAAAAACCTCGTTGGGCTCATCTCGCAATTGACTACTCAAATACAAGCGAGTCTGCTGTGCACTTTCAAACACTTGTGTGCGATTTAAGGACTCGGATAGATATCGTTTTGACATTTCAATTACCGCCTGCAGTTGAACGTATTTAACAACGCCCAAGCCTTTTCCTTGGCAAAATTCACTTTGGCTGGCTGCAAATAAACCGCGCAAGGAGCCAAATTGTTGAATTAATGTGCGCGCTAAGTCAACTGCACTCGACCCTTTAATACCTGTGCGTAGAAAAATAGCTAAAAGCTCTGCATCAGATAGTGCAGCGACTCCTTGTGACAGGAGTTTTTCTCGTGGCCGTTCCTGTTGTGGCCAATTTGATAGTTTCATGCGTCCGTGCTCGAAAATTTGATTAAAAATAAATCTAGCAAAACTTCACGCATCGGGCGAATTTTAAATAGGAAATATGTACAATACTGTATCTGGACTTACTAATTCATATTTGCAATAGGTTGTTGTTTTTCATTATGACGCACAGAAAACTCAATATATTACTCGGTGTGACTGGCGGTATTGCAGCCTACAAAGCCCCTGATTTAGTAAGAAAGTTAACCGCAACGGGTGCCAATGTTCGCGTTGTATTAACCGAGTCCGCAGAACACTTCGTCAGCTCATTATCTTTACAAGCAGTATCAGCAAACCCAGTTTCAACTGATCTGCTCGATCCAGCAGCTGAAGCTGCTATGGGACACATTGAACTGGCTAAATGGGCAGATATATTACTCGTGGCCCCTGCGACGGCCAACTTTATTGCAAAACTGGCCCACGGACTCGCCGACGACTTACTCACAACCTTGTGCCTTGCTACCAAGGCAAAGATGTTTATTGCGCCAGCCATGAACCAACAAATGTGGCATGCACCTGCAACACAAGCAAACTTGCAAACACTTAAAAAACGAAACGTTAATTTGATTGAACCGGATTCGGGTGAACAAGCCTGTGGAGATGTAGGACCTGGCAGAATGCCTGAACCACAAGACTTAGCAGATTTGATTACTTCGTCTCTTGATTCCAGTAAATCGACTCCATCAAATACGCTAAACGGCAAGCATGTAGTGATTACTGCTGGGCCAACTCGCGAAGCAATCGACCCGGTCCGCTACATTACCAACCATAGTTCAGGCAAAATGGGATATGCATTAGCGAAAGCAGCAAGGGACGCCGGTGCTAAAGTCACTCTTGTTAGTGGTCCAGTAACAATTTCTGCTCCCAGTGACATAACACTAATAAAAGTGGATAGCGCGGCACAAATGCATAAAGCCGTCATGGACAGTTTAGCCGGAGCAGATATTTTTATCGGCTGCGCAGCGGTTGCCGACTACCGCCCCGATAGCGTTGTAGACCAAAAAATTAAGAAAACTAATGATAAGTTAACACTTACTTTTATTAAAAACCCTGATATTCTTGCCGATGTCGCCAATCAGCAACAGCCTCCATTTACTGTCGGATTTGCTGCAGAAACGCAAAATGTAAGTGTCTATGCGAAAGATAAGTTGGCTCGTAAGAAGCTCGATATGATAGCCGCCAACGACGTATCTAACAAGCAGATTGGTTTTAATAGCGATCAAAATGCGTTGACGGTTTTTTGGAAAAATGGTGAACAAATATTGAGTGTTGCCGATAAGGAACAACTTGCTGTCCAATTAGTACAATTAATTTCGGAAAGATTCGAACAAAAAAATGCTTAAATTCATGTTTAAAAATTCGTCTGCCTCGCCTCAACGGAGAGATCAATAATGCCTGCAACAAAACGCACCAATCGCCGCGCTCAAATTCTTCAATGTTTAGCCAGTATGTTAGAAACGAATCCAGGACAACGCATTACAACAGCTAAGTTAGCAGCTCAAGTTGGTGTATCTGAAGCCGCTTTATATAGACATTTCCCCAGCAAAGCACGCATGTTTGAAGGCCTAATTGAATTTATTGAAGAGACCCTATTTTCCCGAATTAATAAGATTATCAGTGAAGAGAAAGACAGCGCTACTCGGATTCAATTAATTATGCATTTAATTTTGGGATTCTCTGAAAAGAACCCAGGCATTACTCGCATCCTCAATGGCGACGCACTAATGGGCGAACAAGATCGATTACGCGGGCGCATTGCACAAATATTTGAACGACTTGAAACTCAACTTAAACAAATTTTACGTGAGAGGAAGCTACGAGAAGGTAAATCCCTTCCCGCCGATGAGGGAATTGTGGCCAATATGTTGATTTGTTACACAGACGGTCGAATTAATTTGTTTATTCGTAGTGAATTCAAACGTCGCCCAACTGAAAATTTCGCTGAGCATTGGCAGTTTATTAATAAACAGTACTTTTCATAGTAATCGTTTAGCTTGCTTTTACTGGGTATTTTTGCGCCTAAAAAATTGTCGGCTAACTGTTAATTTATAATAAAGTAATCCCTCTCTTGTTGACCTCCGTATTGACTTGTTTATCGGTAGATCGCATTTGAATTTTTCATGGCTAGTTTGTGTTCTCAGTCTTTCTTTATTGTCCACCAGCTGCGTTGCTCAAGAACAAATTCCAGAGAAACCTTCTCCTGAACATCACACCTCTGATGGGTTTAAGAATCTGCATATTGATGACCCAGAAAAGAGTTTCTTTGACTTCATGCGCATGCGTTTTTTTGGCGATGAGGAGTGGGCGGACCATGCAGCATTAGCTGACCAAGTCCCAACTCAACAGGTTGATTTAGATAGCATTCTCAAACCCGCTGAAGAACCTCAGATTACTTGGTTGGGCCATTCAACTTTTCTGATTCAGCACAAAAAAGTCAACGTGCTTACTGATCCTATCTTTTCTGATAGGGCTTCTCCTTTTAGCTTCACTGGTCCGGAGCGCTATGTACCTCACGTAATTGATTACACACAATTACCGAAAATTGATGCGGTGGTGATCAGCCACAATCATTATGACCATTTAGATGAAGCATCTATTCTTATGCTGGCAGAGTCAGCATATTTTTATGTGCCTTTAGGAATCAAAGACTGGCTTGTTGATATAGGCGTCGATGCTACACGAGTTAATGAATTCGATTGGTGGGAAACCAAGAAATTTGATGAGCAAAGTATGGATTTGACTATCCAAGCACTGCCTTCTCAACACTGGTCGGCGCGTGGTTTGGGGGATAGGTTTGAAACCTTGTGGGCTAGCTGGTCTATCACCATATTTGATACGCATTTTTGGTTTGCTGGCGACACCGGATATAACCCAGTGCAGTTTAAACAGATAGGGGAAAGAATCGCTTCTGTTGACCTTGCTTTGATTCCGATTGGGGCTTACGCCCCTAGATGGTTTATGCAGCATTATCATGTGAATCCAGCTGAAGCAGTGAAAATTCACCAAGATATTGGTGCAGAAATGAGTATCGGTATGCATTGGGGAACCTTTCCTTTAACAGCCGAAGAACCAAGCGCTCCTGTTATTGAACTTGAGAAAGCAAAAAAGAGTGCCAAAATTAACACTCAGGCCTTTATTTCTATGGTAATCGGCCAAACATTAGTGATTCCTTGAACAAACGATGGAATAAACGAACCAATGAGTAGCAAAAAACCTTTATTTCGTGTGCAATTTATTAGCAACGGTGATCGTTACGAGCTGTATGTGAGAGAAGTCAGTCAGGGTAGTATGTTTGGCTTTGTTGAAATTGGCGATTTTGTTTGGGATACCCACACAAGTTTAGTGCTGGATCCAAGTCACGAAAAATTGAAGTCTGAATTTGCTGATGTCACCCACACTTATATTCCTATGCACAGTGTACTTAGAATTGATGAAGTGAAAAAACAGGGCAGCGCAAAGATTTCCGAACTGTCAGATAAGGTTGCCGCCTTCCCTAGCCCAATTTATACACCAAAAAACTAGTCGGTTTGTATTCACAGGGACTTTTGCTTTAAGCTGCTAAATCATTAAGTAGAAAAATAAGAAGATAACGATGAGTTTAATCCGCTTTGGTACGCTTTTATGCTGCTTTTTTCTTTTCTCGGTTCAGGGTTCAGAATCGCAAAAGTTAGCTGATATTATGAATGACGTTTGGCAGTATGAATTGTCTACCTCTCCCGTTTACGCTACTTCAAGGGGTGTTCATGATTACGATGACAAACTATCTGATATTTCGCCTCAAGCACTGAAAGTAAAAAATAGTCGTTTTGAAGAGTTTCTAGGACAGCTCAATACTATCGATAAAGAGGCACTATCACGCCCAGAACAAATCAATCTTTTAATGCAGAGATATCGACTGCAAAATTACGTCGACAATTATCGGTTCAAATCTCATTACGTTCCGTTAACGTCGGAGTATGGTTTTCATAGCAGCATTGCTGGCTTGCCCAAGACAGCGAAATTCCGACATTTGCAAGACTATCAAAATTACCTCAAGCGATTGGCGCAAATCCCTACCTATTTCGCCCAACAAATGGCTTGGATGAAACGAGGTATGACTGTGGGCATGGTGCAACCTAAAGTAGTGATGCAAGGTTTCGAAGAATCCGTGACGGGTTATTTTAAAGGAAAGCCTGAAGACAGTGTCTTCTTTGCCCCATTTAAGTCGATTAATCACTCTTCCATTTCGGAGGCCCAAAAAAAGCAGTTAGTAATGCAAGCTAAAGCCTCTGTGAAGAACAATATTTTCCCAGCATATAAATCATTTTATGATTTTCTGGTGAATGATTATATTCCCAATGCTAAATCAGACATTGCGTCTAAGACTTGGCCAGATGGCGAAGCTTACTATCAAAATAGAGCCAAACACTTCACTACAACTGATTTGTCTGTAGATGAAATTCATAAGATGGGGCTGGCTGAAGTAGCGCGCATTCGCGCTGGGATGCAAAAAGTCGTGGATGAACTTAACTTTGATGGCGACATCAATGCATTTATCGAGTTTTTGCGAACTGATCCACAATTTTACGCAAAGACAGCTGAGGAATTATTGAAACACGCTTCATTTGTTGCCAAAAACATGGACGCAAAACTGCCTCAACTATTCTACAAATTGCCCCGCACACCCTACGGTGTTGCGCCGGTGCCAGATAATATTGCACCTAAGTACACGACGGGCCGATATATTTCTCCCAGCCGTGATGATCAACCCGGCTATTATTGGGTTAATACTTATGCTTTGGACAAACGTCCGCTCTACGCTATTCCCGCATTAACACTTCACGAAGCTGTTCCCGGGCATCATCTACAAATATCGTTAGCCCGAGAAATGCAGGATTTACCACCTGTCCGCCGTTTTACCTACATTTCTGCTTTTGGTGAGGGTTGGGGGTTATATTCGGAGTATTTGGGTAAGGAAGTGGGTATTTACGATGACCCTTACGATGAATTTGGTCGATTGAGTTATGAAATGTGGCGTGCATGTCGTTTGGTAGTTGATACAGGGATGCATATTAAGGGCTGGTCTAGACAAAAAGCGTTGGACTATATGTTAGAAAATACCGCCTTGTCTGAACATAATGTCACTACCGAAATTGACAGATACATCTCTTGGCCAGCGCAAGCACTGTCATACAAAATTGGCGAAATAGAGATCAAAAAACTCCGTGCAGAAGCAGAGCAAAAACTAGGCGATAAGTTTGATTTGCGCGCTTTTCATGATGCCGTACTGGAGCATGGTTCTATCCCCCTCTCGGTTCTTCGTGGAAACATTGAGTTATTTATCCAAGACCAATCGAAATAACCGTTTAGATTTAATAGCGCTGCTGAATAAGGGGGAATCTATCCCTGCTGGCAGCGCTGTTTTAATATCGAAAATTCAGACTCAGTAACTGGCATAATAGACAGGCGATGCCCTTTCTTCACTAAACCAATTTCAGTAATCTCGGGGATATTTTTGATCTCTTTGAGGGGCAGTAGTTGTGGAAATTTTTCAACTAGCTTCACATCAACCATGTACCATCTTGGGTTATCAGGCGTGGATTTTGGATCATGATAATGGCTCTCTGGATCAAATTGTGTGTGGTCTGGATAACCTTCTTTTACCACTTCAGATAAACCAACTATGCCTACATTTTTGCAACTCGAATGATAGATAAACACCTGGTCACCTAGCTTCACTTGATCCCGTAAAAAGTTTCTTGCCTGATAGTTGCGAATGCCATCCCAATGCTCAGTTTGATTTGGTTTTGCTGCTAAATCATCAATACTAAAGGCATCAGGTTCGGTCTTAAATAACCAATATCCTGTACTTGTTGCCATTTCCTCTCTCCTAATTTGTCATCTTCTAATTGTTTTAAAACCCTATCTTAACTAACCTGAACTCTGGATAAGAAATTAGCTAACAGATTGAATTACAAAGTTTAACTTCACGTCTGGTTCTAGCTAGCGATTTTTCCCTAGTACAAGGCAAATTTGTGCGTCAATAGCTGGCCTATTGCAAACGAATTTAACGCAGTAATAGGGAAAAATAGCAGCTAGAACGCAAGTTGTTATCCAGAGTTCAGGTTAACTAGTTTGCGCACTCTTGCTTTTACAGAAGCCACTTCGTCCCTAAGCGCCATATTAAAGAATTCCGCCGCTTCTGGCTGAAATTCCTCATATTGTCTAGCTAAGTAAAAGAATCCATTGTAAGCCCAAGCTCTCACTAACTTGTTATCATCCGACAGGCAAGCGCGTAAAAATGTTTCAGCGTATCGTTTTTGATCTATCTCGATGGATATAAATTCAAAGATTTGCAGTATATGCAATTTCTGTTGCCAGTAATCCAGCTCGCATAGGTTCGCTATAATCCTTCTTGTATCTTCTCTTGTTAGGGCTGCACCAGACTCAAGTTCAGCTTTTAGCAACCAGCTTGCCCCTGTGCACAAGGTTTTGTTTGAAACCATAGCAGTTAATTGACTCAAGTAGTTGGCACTACCGGCATATTGCTTATGCACCTGTCGTATATCATCAGCTGATTTACCATCCCATTGCAATATTGCGGTTTCAAGATTCATCTGCAACTTGCTACCCCCTTCTTCACGCTTAGTTTTTTGATAAAAACGTTACGAATAAATATGTCTCTCACAATAGCAGTATATGAAATCGTCTCATAACAAGTTAGCACTATTGGTGCTTGCTCCTCCCCCATTTTAGTAGACACCTCCTTATTACACTGAGGAGGCTAAGATGCCTAAATATACGCAATCAAGAAAAACATGCTTTACCCCATAAATTTTAAAATTAAGGTTGTCGAACTAAGCTTGCATCTTTTTTAGCATCAAATATACTGTATATAAATACAGTATATTGAGTTAACATTCTGTCTATGAACCCACTTATTGAACATTTAAAGAATAAGCGTTTGATTTGGCAAGCAAATCAAAAAAAACCTTGTGAAATGCTTAACGATAACGCGTTAACCGGCTATCCAGAGCTCGATCAGGCATTGCAAGGCGGCTTTCCACAACAAGGCGTAGTCGATATCGACAGCCCATTGGGTATTGGTGAATTACGCCTGTTAATGCCTTCATTAAAGGCACGACAAAACCAAACCAACAAGCTTTTGGCATTCGTTGCCACTCCGATGCAAATTAATGCAGAAATGTTGGCAGAATATGGATTAACACTGGAGCAGGTACTCGTCATTGAGCCAAGCACGGCAGATGAGGCTTTGTGGAGTGCCGAACAATGTCTAAAAAGTGGATGTTGTCATAGTGTTTTGTTGTGGCATAAGAATCTTGAAATACATCAAGTGAAGCGACTGCAACTGGCCGCCGAAAAAGGTAATTGTATACAGTTTATGTTTCGCCAAAAGCATCAGATTAGCCTGTCGCTACCGGTTCCTCTTGCAATGAAGCTGAATGCCAAACAACAAGGGGTCAAGGTACAAATAACCAAACGCAGGGGCGGATGGTCAGCTGATCCTTTCGTCGTTAGCATGCACACATACTGGCCTGAACTCAGTCGTCAACATCAGCCCTCTAATGTCATTTCATTTCCACAAAGCAAAGTCGGCTAATGAAACCCCTATGGTTGTATCTACATTTTCCCCATTTGCATTTGGATACCTTATTTAAAAATGCAGGGAGTAAAACAGAAGCTGAACAGCCTCTGGTAATATTGCACGGTAAGCAAAACCAAATAGTACAATTCAATCAAGCTGCAGCAAACTTGGGCATCAACAGTAACATGGGATTAGGGACGGCTGCGGCACTATCACAAGAACTGCAAGTCATACCTTATCAATATGAACTGGAGGAAAAAAAACTTCAGGAAATTGCCGAGCACCTTTACTTGGTTACGTCCGACATCAGCTTTTTTTCACCTAATGGACTATTGCTTCGTATTCACAATATGTTGTCACTCTATGGTGGCTTACAGGCTTATTGGATACTGCTTAAGAAACAGCTTCATTACTTTAATATCAGTTACCATTACGCGACGGGTCAATCTCCGTTCGCGGCTCGCATGTTTGCTCGCACAGCCAGAGACATGATTACTGAAGACTCACAGCAACTTCAAAAAGCCTTGCTTCAATGTCAACTGACGGACTCTGAGCTACCAGAAAAGACAATACTGACGTTAAGGCGTGTTGGCATACACCAATTATCTGACTTGTTAGCTCTTTCTCTTAAAGATATAGCTAAACGATTTGATATTGATTTGGTCACCTATTTAGGCCGTTTAACGGGTGAGTTTCATCATCCTATGACGTATTTTCATCCTAAATCCACTTTTCATCAATATATTGAGTTACTTTATGAAATAAGCCATACCGATACACTCATTCGTCCTATTCACCAGTTACTTAATGCCTTGGAACATTTTCTGAAAGTGCGAGATCTGCTCACACAAAAGATAGTGTTTAAGTTTATACAAAGGGACACCGATCCTTTAGAACTGGAGGTAGGCTCCGCACAAGGAGAATATCAAGCCAAAAAGTGGTCAGCACTCACTCAACTTAGACTAGAAAATCTCAGCTTAGAAGCTCCGGTTTATGGCATCAACTTAACCACCGGAGAAACGAGTATTCGAGCCCCCGAAAAAGCAGACTTGTTCTCGAACAGTCAAGGTGCTTTATCGTATTTACAGTTGATATCATTACTTCAGGCAAAATTAGGACAAAGTGCTGTCAAACAACCGATGCTAATAGATGACTTTAGGCCTGAAATTGCCAATATTTTTCATACGGCAAATCAGCAAAGTACGTTTTCAGCATCATACCTACAAGCCCTAAGGCCTGCTTTTTTACTTCCCTCACCACAGCCATTGAGGGAAAAAGCCGCTATTGTGAATGGCCCAGAACGTATCAGCACAGGGTGGTGGGATAATCAGTTGATTACCCGTGATTATTTTATTGCGCATACATACCAAGGCCAATGGTTGTGGCTGTTTAAAACAACAGAGGGTAAATGGTTTGTACATGGCGTTTTCAGCTAAGTAACGCCATGTCTTATGCTGAATTATTTTGCCAAACGAACTTTAGTTTCCTGCAAGGCGCTTCCCATCCTCAGGAAATGATTTCTCAGGCACACTTTTTAGGTTACAAGGCCATCGCCATTACCGACGAATGCTCTGTTGCCGGGGTAGTGCGAGCTTACACGGAAATAAAAGAACACAAACTTACTATCAAACTCATTGTAGGTAGCTACTTTCAATTCGACAGCACCTTAAAATTTGTATTGCTATGTCCCAATCGCGAAGCTTATGCGGAGCTATGCCGGATCATCACCAATGCCAGAAGACGTTCCCCTAAAGGAGAATACAAGCTTGCGCAATGGGATCTTAAAACGGTGAAACACTGCCTGATGATTTGGCTACCTAATGGCGAGAACGAGCATGACGAACATTGGGCTATATGGCTCAAGAAACATTATCCTCAAAGGCTTTGGTTAGGTTATCAACGTCATCTTACCGCTAATGAAAATCGTTATCTCAATCACTATAAAAAACTGAGTCAGCTTTTCAGCCTTCCTATTGTCGCGGTGGGAGGAGCATTAATGCACTGCCCTAGCCGTCAACCCTTGCAACACACATTAAGCGCAATCAGGCTGCACAGCAAAGTACAAAATCTTGGGCGCGAACTATTATCCAATGCAGAACGTTGCCTTCGCAGCAAATCCAAACTCGCTAAGCTGTTTGATCCGCAATATCTGGCCGAGACACTGCACATCAGCAAGATGTGTACGTTTAATTTGCAAGAATTGCGTTATGAATATCCTGCCGAGCTAATCCCTAAAGGCAATACACCAGCAAACTACTTACGCCAGTTAGTAGAGCAAGGTATTAAAAAACGCTTTCCCGAGGGGCTCAAAGGGGAAATTCGCACGATTATTGAAAAAGAACTCAGGCTAATTAATGAGCAGGAATATGAATTCTTTTTTCTGACCATTTACGATATTGTCCAATTTGCCCAGCAGCAAAAAATTCTTTATCAAGGGCGCGGTTCAGCCGCTAATTCGGTTGTCTGCTACTGTCTTGAAATTACCTCAGTCGATCCTAGGCAAATCAATGTCTTGTTCGAGCGTTTTATTTCTAAAGAACGAGATGAACCACCTGACATAGATGTCGACTTTGAACACCAGCGCCGCGAAGAAGTCATTCAGTATATCTATCAAAAATATGGACGTGAACGTACCGCTATCGCCGCCACTGTTTCTTGCTATCGCTTCAAAAGTGCCTTACGTGAAGTCGGTAAGGCTCTAGGTATCGCTGAAACCCAGTTGGATTATTTTATTAAGAATATTAATCGCAGAGACAGCGGCCTTAACTGGCAGGCACAAATTGCTGAGCTTGGTTTAGATCCCAGCTCAGACAAAGGTCAACAGTTTATTCAACTGGTCAATCAAATTAAAGGCTTTCCAAGACACCTCTCACAACATGTGGGCGGATTTGTGATCTCATCAGGCCCTCTGTATCAGTTGGTGCCTGTTGAAAATGCCGCCATGCAAGACCGAAGTGTCATTCAATGGGATAAAGACGACCTAGAGAGTCTAGGTTTGCTGAAAGTCGACGTGCTCGCTCTAGGCATGTTAACCGCTATTCGTCGTTCGTTTGCCTTAATTGAACAGCACTATGGAAAGGTATTGAGTATCGCCCATATCACACGGCAAGAAGACGACCCTGCGGTTTACAACATGATTCAGCAAGCTGATACGGTCGGAGTGTTCCAAATTGAGTCCCGAGCTCAAATGAGCATGCTTCCGCGGCTTAAGCCCTCCACCTACTACGATTTAGTCATCCAGATAGCGATAGTCCGTCCAGGGCCGATTCAAGGTGACATGGTGCATCCCTTCTTAAGGCGACGCGATGGAAAAGAGCCTATATCTTACCCTTCCAAGGAAGTAGAGAAAGTATTGAGCCGTACTATGGGTGTGCCTATATTCCAAGAACAAGTGATTCAATTAGCGATGGTAGCTGCAGGGTTTAGTGGTGGTGAAGCAGACCAGCTGAGAAGAGCAATGGCCAGTTGGAAAAAGAACGGTAAGCTTATGCAGTTTCAGCACAAGCTTATTGATGGCATGCTAGAACGTGGTTACACGCAAGAGTATGCCGAACGTATTTTTAACCAAATTTGTGGCTTCGGGGAATATGGATTTCCCGAGTCCCATTCAGCCTCTTTTGCAGTCCTCGCTTATGTCTCCTCTTGGCTTAAGTTTTATTATCCTGCGGCATTTTATGTTGGCTTACTAAACAGCTGGCCTATGGGTTTTTACCCTCCAGCACAACTTATACAAGATGCCAAAAGACACCACATTTTGGTGTTACCCGTCTGTGTGAATCATTCCCATTATGATCATAGGCTTGAAAAATCAGAAGGACAATTTGCTATTCGCCTCGGCTTTCGTATTGTAAAAAGTTTTCCAGAAAGTTCCGCACAGATCTTACTGGTCAATAGACCTCCAGAAGGTTATCAAACTGTGGTTGAAATTAAGCATTTAGACATACCCAAAGATCATGTTGAAGCGCTAGCAAGTGCTGATGCGCTTTCAGTACTTAGCAATAATCGCTACCAAGCGCGTTGGGCACTTATGGAGTCAGAGACAGACCTCCCCTTACTCAAAGAACAAGAACAAACATTCTCTTTTGAAAAAGTACCTTCTAACACAGAGTCCATGCTGGAAGATTATGCTGCAACGAGTATGTCACTAACACATCATCCAATTAAGCTTTTACGGGAGTCTGGACTATTAAGCCGTTACACTCCCGCGAATCAATTACACGAAAAGCCCCATAAGTCTTTGGTTAACGTAATCGGCGTAGTAATAGGTCGTCAGGCACCAGGGACCGCAGCAGGAGTAACTTTCATGACACTAGAAGATGATACGGGGAATACTAACATTGTTGTATGGCAAGCAACCGCTAGGGCCCAAAAGAAAGCCTTCCTAAAATCCAAAATAGTCAAAGTGGGTGGAATATTGGAAAGAGGAGATGGTGATGTAACTCATATCATTGCTGGCAAAATCACCGATCTCAGTCATTTACTTGCCCGCTTAAATACACCTTCGAGAGACTTTCACTAACGAAAATATGATGTAAATCACAACAATATTTTACAATAAATAAAGAATAAACGGCGTCAACAACCAACAAGACCAAGTCAAACTTTGAGACTAATTAACTCTAGAGCCCTTCGCAGATGAACTGGAATTGAAACGCTCTTGTTAGTAATTTTATCAACAAAAACATGTACAAAACCGCCATGGGCAGAAGCCGTATTTGCCCCTTTTTTAAATACACCAAGGCAATAGGTTACCGAGCTAGTTCCCAGTTTTTCAACGCCCAAACCAATTTCAATCGAATCTGGATAGGCTAGCGGAGACAAATAATCACAGTGCGACTGAACCACGAAAGCAACGATTTCATCCTCTTGTATATTCAAGCCAGCCTGCTCAATCAAAAAGCGATTCACCACGGTATCGAAATAGGAATAATAAACGACATTATTGATGTGACCATAAATGTCATTATCTGCCCAACGCGTGGTGATCGGATAAAACACACAAAATGCATCTCTATCTAACGAAGCAGAAAGAGCCAAATCACACCTCTAATTATAAAAAGGGGAACGAGCTTCAGTCATATCTTTCAGATTAACCGGTTTTTGAAGCATCTGCCCACCATCTCGTCCAATTGGAACCCAAGGAATTCTTCCTCGTCCTTTTGCCGGGCTAAACGAGAACAAATCAAACGGAATAGAAATATAAAAACCCTTGGTAAAGCTACCCTCTCCATATTCTGCTGCAGAGACATTGGTAAAAGCAGCATAAGCTCCTACTATGATTCCACTATCAAAACGCTTTGCAAAGTCAACATTCACGCCTTTATCTTTCGCCAAGAATTGGCCAGCGCTGATTGACAACTGCATGTCAGGTAAAAACTCAGGACGCCAATACACGCTAGCATGCCCAGTAAACGCTTTGTAATCAAAGAAGGCTGTTTCGCTATCAAAATCTCTTTGTTGAACATAATTTAAATCAACACCAAATGAAATACTGCTATCCACTGGTCTATATATAATTTCGGTACCAACTCCACCAAACATGGTTTCAAGGTAACCCCCATAAGCTTGGGCATACACGTTCGGAGCAATGCGATCAAACCAATGTAAGTATGCATTCTCTAAAGTCACGTTGCTTCGTGTGACATATTCCCTAATCTGTGTACGAACTCGCGGCAAAGTAGATTCCTCACCATCAACTAAGAAACGAAACTTATCGAAATTTTCGACTAGCGTCACTTTCACACCCGCTCTGAAAGAATAATTAGGATTAAAAACATAGCCGGTATTCACAAATGCACCGCCTTGGTACAAGTAGAAATCTTCTGGGCTACCAAACGTCTGAATCCAAAATGCTTCGGCGCTCAAGATAGGCCCAGACAACTTTGTTGGTCTATAATTTTCGAGCGTTGAAGCTGAAGGGTCACGCCTTACATAGGTAGATTTTATATCTGCATCCAAATATTCATAACGAGCTGCTCTTTTGAATTCATCGGCATTGATTTCGGTCTCCACGAGGGGAGTATGTGCGATGGTTTCAACTAGCCGATATTTTTTGATTGAATCAGGTAATTCCGAAGCGATAATTCTCCCTACTCGCTCTGTAGCAATGTCAAAATCGCGATAGCCAATTTGCGTTCCATAGAAAGTCATTTGCTCGCCATCCTGATGGGTTGCATTTATCACAAACGCACCTTCCCTTGATATATCGTTGTACAATCGATTTCGATCAAGTTCTTCCATAGATTTAGCCGGCTCACTAGAAATGATTTCCCGCGGCTTACTTGCGAACTGAACTTGACGGATGGTATGCATATTAAAATGATAAGAAACACCGAAGCCAACCGTGTTGCCACGTTGATAATTGAGGCTCAGATCAAAATTGTTCCACTTGTAAACTGCGCCAAAATTCCATTTATTATCTTGTACTAGTTCACCTGCGCGATCATTGAGGTAATCGTTACCGTCATATTCTAGTTTCAAAATGAGGTTTTCGATGGGAGTTTGATATTCCACCCCACCAAAAATGGATGTTGGACCCTTGAAAAATTCATTATAATCGATTTTTCCGCCCTCTCCTCTTAGTCCCCTTGGACGGTCACAGAAAGAATCGGTCAGTTTGCAAAAAGGACTCGAAACATTTCCCCCTGCTCCTAAATAGCCAGTTCCTAGTCCAAGGTGGAAATCAAATGGGCCAAAGCCTTTACTCGCAGCAATAAACTCACTACTAAAAAAGCCAGTGCCTCCAATATCCATAAAACCGACTGATAGCTCAGGTATGTAATAGCTTTCTTCTAATAGTCTAAACTTAACGTCAATTCCTTTGTCCTTCAGGGTTTGATTTCCACTAAAGCCCTCAAACGGACTGTATAATTGAGTCCTTACATCTGTATATCTAACGGTCGACTCCATCCATGGAAATAACTGCAAACTCGCTGACCAAAAACGATATTCATTGATATCGTTGTAGTTAATATAAAAAGATCCTTCTTTAGACATTCTTGCTGTAGGGGTTTGCAGTAATCCCGCGCCTCCACGAGCCATTTGGCTTAGGTAATTTTCATTGCCAATGTTCCCCAATTCATCTGCTGATAAGTTAAAAGATAGGAACATTATTGATACTGCAATCAAAACTATAGAATTATTTTTCACTCGATAAAATCCTATTGCTCAGTAACTTTGCGATAGACTGATTAACTGTGCTCACATCATCAAATAAGATGTTCTCTTCAATCGGAAAATAAATCTGTGACCCCGGCATGACCAGATTACATTCTTCGTTCCAGTAGGCAATTCCTATTGACTGTATGTTTCCATTTGGTTGAATCACATAAACATGATCTTTACTTGCGATTTCTAACTTGCTTATGTCATTCAAATACTCTGAGAAACAAGTATTGTTAAGGTAATTAAGTTCTAGATCTTTTTTTACCGCACCCGTTACAAACAGCTTATCTGGTCTTGTTTGAAGATTAATTAAGTACTTACCTTGCTCAAAAGAAGGGTTGTAACGTGGATTAAACCTTGCCTGCTCAAAATCGACATCCATTCCAATGCGTTTAGCTAAATGAAATCCCTTTATTTTATCAATGATTAATTGATAATCAGCCTTGTTGGTCGTATTTTGCTGACCCAACATCGCCAATGAATTAATAACCTTAGTTTGTGCCGCATAAACTGATTTGTCTTCCAATTGGTAAATTGCCGTTCCTGTCCAATACCAATCTTTGCTGTTCGCAATAGGAGACAGAACATCTGATAACCTTGGATTAGACGCGTATGTATACGTTTTTCCATCCAATCCAATCTCCACGCGAGTATTACCAGTATTGGACCAGAGCACTACGATTAATGTAATCAAGATTCGTGAGTAACTTATGCTCATTAAACTAAGTGTCATGATTTAGCCAACCTCAATGCTCTGCTAACATAGGTAATCTGATAGACATCTGCTTCTGGTGTATTCTTTTGAATTGACTTTAATAGAGCACCGCTATTTAAGTCGTACCAGAATATGTTTTCCCAACTATCGTTTTTATGAGCATTGCTGGTAAAAGCAACATATTCAGTTACTTTCTTAGTTCGGAAAACTTTACCTTGGATGCTTAATTCTATATCGCTTGCCACACTGAACTTAGAGCTCAACTGAACGCCATAGAAATCAGATTCTACATCCACATATCTAACCCAAGTAGAATTGTCTTCAATACCTAATCCCAACTGAATTGGATCTTCGTCTATACTACTTACAAATAGAAGATCTCGAGCAAATCCACTCGTTCTTTTTAACCTTCCTTGTTGATTGATAAATACGGCATTGTCCCTTGAAACCCACTTGTAGTTATTTTCTTCTATAAAGGCCAATGCCATGGTGGCTTGCGCCCTGTCACCGCTAATGACATAGATTAAATCTGCTTTTGATCTGACTATTTCTTCGTCACTAAGTACTACCCCCTCATTAGCTTCTAAGAATATGTCAATATTTTTTAGATAGGCTTGTTGTGTAGAGGAGCATGACACTAGAAAAAAGGCTAAAAGGGCTAATGGAAATATAGAAATTGGTTTCATTTTACACCAAAGAAATTATGCAATAAAAAAGCCGCCAATACGGCGGCTTTTCACGAATTGTTAATTCTATGCACTTGGAGCATAAGTGAATGTCACAGGAACAGTCACAGTTGATGTACCAGACACAGTAACGGTCACTGTAGTACCAACACAAACACCATCTACTAGCGCGTCATCACCTTCACACGATGGTGGTGGTGGAGGCGGTGGAGGCGGTGGAGTAACTACGTCTGGAGGCGTAGGAGCCGAACCATTACTATTAGAAATCACAGCGGCTGCTATCACAGTGCCAACTACACCAGCAGTAACAACACCGACACTAACACCGCCTGCTGCAGATCCGCCAGCGGCTGAACCACCAGTTTGATCTTGTGCTTGGACACTAACAGAAGCTACAGCTGCAGCAACCGCCAATCCAATTAACGTTTTCTTCATTATCATTCCTTAAAATATGACACTTTCAAAATAACACACCTAGGCGCGGATAATAATCTATACGCCAATTTAACTCAATATATTATTTTAATTTTTTCGATAATAGATAAGTATAGAATATAAGATAAATTAACAGTATCAGAAGTAAAAAGGGCTACCCAACTGGGTAGCCCTTTTCAAATTGGGAGCCTGGCAGTGTGCTACTCTCACATGGGGAAACCCCACACTACCATCGCCGCTAATACGTTTCACTTCT